>CANSUS010000032.1 GCA_947650155.1 uncultured Lachnospiraceae bacterium | reverse complement strand
TAACGTGCGTTAGAGGATTCGAACCCCCGACCTTTTGGTCCGTAGCCAAACGCTCTATCCAGCTGAGCTAAACGCACATATCAAAAAGTTTTTCCGCTGCAGCTCCTATGAACTGCAACAGTCATATTCTACACATTAATTTTCTTCTTGTCAATAACTAATTCCTAATTTTTTCTTACTTTCTTATTATACTCTTGACATACGAAATACCTGCTACTAGAATGTAGCTTGCATAAATATGAAAAATACCTTATTTCTTACAATCAGATAGGAGCCGTTATGGATATTACTTTAAAATACAAAATAAAAAATCTGGCTGCAGCCATACTATTTCCCATTCTTACTTTTTATTTGTTTGAATTTTTAACGCACAACCCTTTTAAGACAATGCTGATGCCTGCACAAATCCTGAACATCATACTTTTTGAAATTCTGATGCTCGTTTTAGTGACCGTTTTCGGAAGACTCCGTATGGCTCTTCTGTTTCAGACAGCCTTTTTTCTGATCGCAGGAATTGCAAATTACTTTGTCCTGCAGTTTCGTTCCGCACCGATTATGCCCTGGGATATTTTTTCTGTTAAAACAGCGGCAAGTGTTGCGAATAATTTCAAATATACACTGGGAAAACAGGCCGGTCTTTCCGTGGCAGGGCTGATTCTTATTTTAGCGCTTGAATTTCTGCTGACCAATAACAAACCGTTTACAGATCCCAAAATCAGAATTGCAGGTGTTATTGTTTCGCTTACGCTTTTGTACAGCTTTACTTCCCTGATCCATGCAGATTCCTCCGTGATCCGCTTCCGGCTATATGACAAACTGTTTACGCCTACTACCATGAGTTATAAGGACGGTACGGCTCTTGCTTTTTTAATGGAACTGGAATATCTCATTGCAGAAAAGCCGGAAGGTTATAAAGTTTCAGAAGCAGAGGAAATTCTGGAGCATTATGAGGCTGTATCCGCTTCTTACGAACCGGAAACACTGCCCAATATTATTGTTATTATGAATGAAGCTTTTTCCGATCCGGCAGTCCTTGCAGACTTTGAGACCAATCAGGACTATATGCCTTTTGTGCATTCGCTGATGGAAAACGGAGAAAATACAATATCCGGCTATCTTCACGTTTCCGTACTTGGCGGAAATACGGCAAATACGGAATTTGAATTTCTAACCGGAAACAGTATGGCGTTTCTGCCCCAGGGAAGCATTCCCTATCAACAGTACGTCAAGCAGCCTGTACCGTCTCTTCCTTCTTATTTAAAAGAGTTCGGTTATACAACGATTGGAATGCATCCCTATAACAGCAGCGGCTGGGACAGGGATACCGTATATCCGCTGTTAGGACTGGACACCAACTACTTTAAAACAGATTTTAAAAATCCGGAAATTATCCGGAAATATATCAGCGACAAAGCGGATTATGATAAAATTATAGAAATTTTTGAGCAAAAGGAAAGCGGAAAGCCATTGTTCTTATTTAATGTTACGATGCAGAACCATTCTTCCTATACAGATGCATACGATAATTTCACTCCCGATATTTCTGTTACAGGAGCCGATTCTGATGCGCTGAATAATTATCTTTCTCTGATCCATTTGTCCGATCAGGCTCTGCAATATTTGCTGAGTTATTTCGCCCAGACAGAAGAACCGACTATAGTCGTCTTTTTCGGCGACCATCAGCCTACCAATTCCGTTGTAAGACCGATTTGGAAGCTAAATGGCAAATCCGACGGCACGCTGACAGAAGAAGAAAATGCAAGACGTTATCAGGTTCCCTACATCATTTGGGCAAACTATCCAATCGATACAGCAGACGGCGGAGATACCAGCGCGAATTTTCTCTCTGTCAAACTATTGGAAACGGCCGGGATTCCTTTGTCTCCCTATATGACGTATCTATCGGAACTTTCAGAAGATTTTCCTGTGATTACTTCCATTCAGGCAGGCGGTCAGGAAGGAAAATATGATCCCGTCGATTATTTTCTTGGCAAGGATCTCTTGACCTACCAGAAATTGCAGTATTATAATTTATTTGATTTTAAAATAAAATAACACCTGAGTGGGATTGTCCGTTCCACTGTAGAAGATCAGGTGAGATTGAGGCACGCTAATGAAGATAAAAAATTTTATTCAAAAAAATCTGATATATCTTTTATCCGCACTGATTCCTGTCGGGCTTATGCTGATTATATTTATCGCAAGACAGATTTATCCTTTCGGGGACGAATCCTTTCTTCATATCGATATGTATCATCAGTATTTTCCTTTTTTAACCGAATTTTATCATAAAGTAAAAAATGGGGAAAGTCTGTTTTATTCTTTTCATACCGGAATCGGCTCTAATTTTCTTGCCCTATATGTGTATTATCTGGCAAGTCCCTTCAACTGGCTTTGTCTGCTCGTGCCGGAAGAATTGCTGATCGAATTTATGACTTACTTCGTGGTATTAAAGATCGGGGCATGCGGATTTACTTTTTCTTATTATTTAAAAAAACATTTTCACAGCGACAGTTTTTGTATCGTATTTTTCTCTGTATTTTATGCACTTTCCGGTTATATGGCAGCCTATAACTGGGATGTAATGTGGTTAGACTGCATTTATCTCTCTCCGTTAATTATTTTGGGTCTGGAAAGGCTTGTAAACGAGGGAAAATGCAGGCTGTATTGTATCACTCTTGCGCTTGCAATTCTCTCCAATTATTATATCTGCATCATGATCTGTATCTACCTTGTGCTGTATTTTTTTGTCCTGCTCATAAACGCCAGGGAAAAGATCCGCGCATGCCTCAGGTTTGCATGGTATTCTCTGCTTGCCGGAGGAATGGCGGCCATTCTGCTTCTGCCGGAATTGAACGCTCTTTTCTTTACGGAATTCAGTAACTTTAATTTTCCGAAAAAGATGACTTCTTATTTTTCTATACTGGATATGCTCGCAAGGCATTGTATGAATGTACCTGTAGAAACGGGTCTGGATCACTGGCCCAATCTTTACTGCGGTGTGGCGGTCTTTCTTTTACTGCCTTTGTATGTCCTGAAAAAAGAAGTGCCTCTCAAAGAAAAACTTCCTAAGCTTTTCCTGCTTTTCTTTTTACTGCTCAGCTTTTCCACAAACACGCTGAACTTCATCTGGCACGGTATGAATTATCCTGATTCCCTGCCATGCAGACAGTCCTTTCTTTATATCCTTCTGCTCCTCACTGTCTGTTTTGAGGCGCTTTCCGGTATCAAAGAGTACAGCAGGAAGACACTTGGCCTTTGTGTTTTTGGCGCGCTGTGTTTTCTTCTCCTGTGCCAGAAACTGATTGATACGGAAATGTTTACTTATTCTGTCTTCCTCGCCACCCTTTTTATGCTGACTGCATACAGTATTTTAATTTTTTATTATCATTCCTGTTTCCATTCCGAGAGCAGCATACCGGCTGGTTTTTCAAAAATAACATATGTTTTTTGCATTGCTCTTGCACTATGTATGGTTGAAGCAGGACTGAACACCTTTATTACCAGCGTGCCAACGGTAAATCGAAGCAATTATTTAAAAAGCTATGATGATTATTATGAAATGACTGATAAACTTGCCGAAATGGACCCCGGATTTTATCGGATCGAAAAGTTTCGGCGTGTGACAAAGAATGACGGCATGCTGCTCTCCTATCCGTCCGCTTCCCTGTTTTCTTCCACTTCCAATGCCCATGTAAAGGATTTTTATGGAAAATACGGACTACAGAACAGTAAAGTATATTATAACTATGACGGCGCCACACCATTGACAGCCGCACTTTTAAATGTAAAATATATGATTTCCAGAGAAGAACTGAAAGAAAGCCCTCTTTACCGCTTTGTTGGGAAAGAAGGAGATCTGTACCTGTATGAAAATGTATATACTCTTCCATTTGGATATTTTGTGGAAACGCCGGCTCAAAAAACATCCGACAATGCCGCCTTATCCCTGCAAAAACTGTTTGGAAGCATTGAAGATCTGGAAGCGGTCATCAAAGAAGAAAATGAAAACGAAATCGCAGAAGAAGCATTGTCGCCATTTGCCATACAAAATCGGCTGGCAACCGCACTTTCTGTTAATGCGCCATTGTTTACATCCGTTTCCACACAAAGAGTATCCGACAAAAAAATAACGATTGATATAGAAAATAACGGCTTTCTTTACTGCTTTACGGATTCGTCCAAAATCAATGAAATTACAGCCACTTTCCATTCTTCTTCCGAAAAAGAAAGCCTGGAATTTACCAAGCTGAAAAACGAGTATATTATGGATCTTGGTTATTGCCATACAGGCGATATCGTCACACTGGAATCGGAGGATGAAGGCACCTTATACGTATCCGCCTACATGCTGAATGAAACTGCCCTTACGGAATGCATCGATAAGCTTTCCGGATGCTCCCTTATACTTGACAGTTTTCAGGATACCAAAATCACGGGACACATTACCGCTGATACGGCTGGAGAAGCAGTGCTTTCCATACCCTATGAACCGGGGTGGACTTTAAAAGTAAATGGAATCATTACAGAAATGGATATCTTTGAAGATACTTTCATCAGCATTCCTTTGAATGCCGGCGAGTATACGATCGAGCTTTCCTACTATCCGGCAGGGTTAAATGCCGGAATCGTAGTATCCGCTCTTTCTCTTGCTGCTTTTCTCATAACGGTTTATCTAAAGAAACGATACAGCGAAAAAGTTTAAAATGAATTTTGTGAAGAATCAGCAGACGCGTCCGCACCGGAACTAATCCGCAGGATGCGTCCTTTATCTTTATTGTCTTTTACTGCATTGATAATCATCGGAATCGCGCCTCCCAATGTAAATATATATAAAAGCGCTAAATTTCCCCAGTAACTTCCCGCCTCAATTACTTCTTCCGCCAAAAATTCCGGTACAAGCTGAAAAGCATTCAGAAAATCAATATCATAGTAGCTTCCAAATTCTCTTGTAATTAAAATGGCCCAGTCGATTCTGTCACCGATATAAACCATAAGCACTATAATAACCGCACTGAATACAATTCCTTTTTTGGTCAGCTTTCCGGCTAACAGCTCATATCCCTTCAATGCGCAGGCAGCCATAATAATTCCCGAAATTACTGCCACTCTGCCCATCTGGCTGAACAATAAAATACATAACACGCCCAGGACCGATCCCAAAAACGCACCCACAATACCGGCTACTACATTTTCAGATTTTTCCCTTGTTTGTATTTCAGACAGCGTTTTGTCTTTCAGTGTTTTTTCTATACAATCTGGACATAAATGCAGCATTCCTTCTCCGATCAGATAAGGCTCTGTATCCACGTTCTGTCCGCAGAACTGACAGCAGTTCTCATAACCTTTATCCTGAAGAAACGAAATCAGTTCTGACAGACAGGATTTCATCTCTTCCGCCAGTTTATTCTGATTTCCTATATTCTTCATTGACATAATAAACTGATTGCCATCCTGCCTTAAACTCATAACCATTTTGTTATTTTTTGCAAAGTTCTTGCTTTCCTCTTTACTGACAGCGGCCCCTGATGTATTGGAAGCCGCTATGCTTACTGTGAGCATATATGGATACCTTTTGTCCGCACTGTAAATCAGGACCTCATAATCTTCCTTGTTTCCATATATTACATAACTCTTGTCTTCTTTCCACAAATTTAAACTCAGCGCATCTGCTAAATATTTATAATTTTCTTCTACTTTCGCCATGATACTCTCCATCCCCTCTCAGCCCGTAATCTCCATTTTATTCCCGGTCTTACTCGGCTGTCGTTTCCTCTGTGCCTGCCTGCGCAGTTTCATCTGATTCACCGGAAGCTGTCTCTTCCTGTACAGAGTCAGCATTTTCTTCCGTTCCGTTTTCTGTCTGTGCAGCAGCTGCCTGTGCCTGAAGCACTAAATACTTTAATTCGCCTGCCACATCCGTTACTTCATAGCCTTCCGTCAATGAAGCCACATATTCCCCTGCCGCTTTATTGGAAAGCGTATCTGATATACTGTTATTTACAGTCTCAATATCCTTCTTTCTTTCCTCGAACTGCAGTACATAGCACCTTCCATTTGCCACATCCGGCACTACGGTAATTTCTTTTTCTGTCCTTGCTTCATCAAAAAGCCATGTGGAATATACATAATAGGCACGCTCATAATTCACATCCTGCGTCAGACTGGCATCGTTGGCCGTATCCTCATATTTTGCCTTCGTCTCCTCATCGGCTGCATATTCAATGCAAAGCGCATTAAAGTCTTCTCCTGCCTCCAGTCTTGACTGAAATTCTTCCGCACTTTTCTGAAACTCTTCTACTGCCGCCGTCCGGTCCGCCTCTTCCGAATTTTCCGTTATATCGGCTCTTTGGAATGTAAAACTCCTGTAGTCTACCGTATCATAATTCATTTTATTTTCTTCATAGTAAGCGTCGATTTCTTCCTGTGACGGTGTACGGTCTTCCATCAGTTTCTGATAATAGGCGGAAGCCAAAAGGTTATCTTTTACAAAACCCTCCATGTTCTCAGCCGTTGCATATTCGCCGTATAAATTTTTATAATACTGTCCCTCAGACTCCCCCGCTGCTGCTGCAGCCTGGCTTAAATTCTCCTGGAATGTCTGATATTCTGCCGCCTCATCAAAAGTAAACCCGGTTTTTGCCGCATCGTCCTTTAATGCTTTTACCTCTTTTATCCGGGCAACCGTCATTTGATCAAAAAAGTCTTTCCATGTCATCTCGCCGGAGTATACCTGATCAGCGTAATCCTTTGATGCGTCAAGTCCCATATAGGACAGCAGATAAGAATAAGTCGATATATAATTATTCGCCGTACTGTTAAAATAGTAATCATATTCCAGCTGCGTCAGGTCATAATTACCAATCTTCACATAGGTGCTGTTAAAATATTTTTGTTTTTTATAAATACCAGTGCCTGCACTTGCGGCGACCAGTACAATCAGACATACCAGAACAGCGATGCTGCCAATCCTCATCCACTTTTTAATTCGTTCTTCTTTTTCCCTCTCTTTGCGTCTTTTTTCCATCTTAAGGTCATATTTCGTCTTGACCTTTCCGGTATTATCCGGTTCTTTGTTCGTTTTAGACACGGTCGTTTCCTCCTTCATGCGTGATTACATAAAACGGATTTATTATAACCCAAAATTGTGTCGCTTCCGTGAATTTCGCCACACAAAGACCATTATACCAGTTTTTCCTGATTTTTCAATTCTTCTGCGTAATTACTTAAATTTTGAACAATACCGGATACCTCTAAAGCCAGCTTTCCGTTTTCTTCACATGCATTATAAGTTTCCGCCGCATATCCCGAAATTTCCTCTGTCGCCGCGGAAACGTTGCTGATACTCGAAACGATACCTTCATTTGCCGATACCAGCCTGTCGACAACCGCTTCCATTTCTCTTGCCTGCCCGTCAATATCTTTTGTTGTCTCCGCAATTTTTTCAAAGCTTCCTGTCACTTCTTTTGTTGTCTCCGCATGAGACAGATTACTTGCCGTAACAATCTCAACTGCACTTTCTACTTCCTTTAACTCACTGGAAATATCCCGAATCAGCTGAGCAATGTCTACCGTAGCTCCCTTAGTCTGATTGGCAAGGCTCGTGATCTCCTGCGCCACCACCGCAAATCCTTTTCCGGCTTCTCCTGCCCTTGCCGACTCAATACTTGCATTTAAGGCAAGCATTCCCGTACGGTTCGCAATGCTGCTGATCATTGCCACAATATCGTTCATTTTTGTCATATTATCGGAAAGAAGCTCCATCCGGGAAACTACAAGTTCATTGGATTTTATGGACTCTTCCGCCTGCGCCGCCAGCTTTTTAACCTTACTGATTCCGCTTGTAACCTCTTCTCCTGCATCATTCAGCCTTTCGTTAATTTCTACCGCCGCCTCTTTTACTTTCTCGATCTGGTCCTGTATCTGTCCGGTTCTCTCCAGCTGATTCTGCACCGACTCTGCTGTTTCGTTGTTTCCGTCAGAAACTTCCTGCATGGAAATACGCATGCTGTTCACTGACTTTTCCAGACGGTTCATTTTATCAGACACCTGTTCGATGTCCGTTACCATACTGCCGGAAGTTCTCATAATCTTCTCTAACAGATGCGCTGTCTTATCCTTCTCTTCATAAATCTCACTTAATTTAAACTGATTTACTTTCTCTACCGCTTCCGTAACGATCACCACAAAAAGACCGACAATCAACATAACGGCAAGCCGGATCTCCACATCGGGAATCTGTTCTTTCGTATATCCCACCGCCATTGCCGTATAAATAACAGACACAATGTTTGCAATAAAGCCTCCTGTTACAATAAAAATGCAGTATTTGATTTCTGAAAACAAAGTAATTACTACATACATCGGTATTGCATAAACAAAAGTCGTAATACTGTGCGTGGTAAGAATCGCAAAAATATACAGAATACTGTAACCAAATCCCATAAAATGACGGATCAGATTACTTTCTTTATTCTTATGGTATTCTACAACCTCCAGTACTGCCGGTATCAGATCCAAAGTCGAAAATATGATAAAATAACCAATGGTCCTGCTGCCTTTGATCACTTCAACAAAATAGGCCAAAAACAAAATAACACAAATAACAATATGACAGGTAATTGCTGCTTTATTCACGTACTGCTTCTCTGATAAAAATTTTGAGTTCTTCTCTCTTCCCATTGTACCTTCCTCCAGTCTGCCTCAGTGTATCATAAAGTGTAAAACGTAAGTCTTTTTATTATATCATATGATAAAATTGGATTTCTACCGCTTTATGCCTCCACCAACTGCAAATCATACAGTTTTTTGTACATTCCATTCCGTTTTAGTAATTCCTGATGGGAACCGCTCTCCCTGATCTCTCCTTTATGCATGACTATGATCTTATCCGCATGCTGTATGGTCGAAAGTCTGTGCGCTACCATAATCGTAGTCCTGCCTTCCATCAGTTTTTCCAGTGCCTGCGTAATCAGACTCTCTGTTTCCGTATCAATATTGGCGGTGGCTTCATCCAGAACAAGAATCATTGGTTTATAAGCAAGCGTTCTTGCAAAAGAAAGCAGCTGCCTTTGTCCTGCCGACAAAGTACTCCCCCTCGCCGTAACCGGTTCGTCAAAACCGCCCGGAAGCTTTTTGATAAAAGAATCCGCATTGACAATTTTGGCTGCGTTTTCGATTTCCTGCATGGAAATGTCTTCTTTTCCAAGTGAAATATTTCCTTTAATATCCCCTGTAAAAATAAACACGTCCTGCTGTACCTGCCCAATCGCACTTCTTAAGACATCCGTATCCATTTCCCTGATGTCCACCCCGTCGATCAGAATTTCGCCCTTTTGGATATCAAAATACCGCCCGATCAGATTTAAAATCGAAGATTTCCCCGCGCCGGTAGCGCCTACAAACGCTATCTTTTCACCCGGTTCGATGGTAAAGCTCACATCTTTCAGTATATAATCGTCTTTTTCATAAGCAAACCAGACATGTTTAAATTCAATCTTCCCTTTTATCTGTACCTCTTCCGGTTTTTCAGGATTTACAATTTCCGGTTTTTCATCCAGAATCGTAAATATTTTTTCCGCCGAAGCAAGAGAAGACTGCAGTGTCCCAAACTGCTCCGCAAGTTCCTGTATAGGTTCAAAAAAAGAACTGATATAGTTAATAAAAATAAACAGCGTTCCCAAAGAAACCGTACCGTTTAATACGGAAGCGCTTCCCTGCCCGATCACAATCACCATTGCAAATACAGACATCATATAGATAGACGGGCGGAAAATGGCAAAAGTCATAACCTCTCTCCAGTTCGCCTTAAAAAGCTGGTTACTCTTCCACTCGAATTCCTCATACTTTTCCTTCTCTCTTGCAAAGATCTGAATCAATCTCATGCCGGAAATATGTTCGGATAAAAAGGTATTCAATTCTGTGATCCTGTTCCTCGTGATCCGGTACGCTTTCCTTGACATATGACGGAAGAAAAAAGTAAGGGCGGTTACAAAAGGAAGCAGCAAAAAGGAATACAGCGCCATTTTGACGTCGATGGAAAGCATGACCACGGCAAAACCGATTATTTTCACAAAATCTTTAAACAGCTTTGCTAAAATCTGGGAAAACAGCTCATTGACCGCCTCTGTATCGTTTGACACCCTTGTCACCAGCTTTCCTACCGGTTCTGTATTAAAAAAACTGACGGAAAGGCTGTGAATATGAGTAAATACCTGTTCCCGCATTTTATAGATAATGGACTGTCCCACATTCTGCAGATTCCACGTATTGGAAGCATTCAAAATAAAACCTGCAAGCAGCATAAGGGCATACAGTCCTCCCGCACGCAAAATTCCCTGCCATGCCTGTTCCATCGATGCGGCATCCTGCCCGCTCATGTAGTTGTCAATGGCATTTCCGATAATAATGGGTTTATATAGTTCAACCCCAATGATGAGAACAACAAGCACCGAGGAAAGGAGCATATTCCATTTGTGAGGTTTTAAATAAGTCATTAAACGTTTCACTGCATATCCTCCTTTCTTTCTCCCCCAAAGTCTTCCGCCTGAAATGCCGCCCGTTTCTCGCCAATCTGCGCTTCTAACTGCTGTTTTTCAAACATTTCTTTATAAATGCCGCCCAGTTCCATCAATTCTTTATGATTGCCGCATTCTTTTGCTTCACCATCCTCTAATACAAGGATCACATCCGCATTCTGTATGGTAGAAATACGGTGCGCAATCAGGATCGTCGTTTTTCCTTTCCGATTTTCTTTCAGATTTTGCAGAATCTTTTCCTCGGTATCCGTATCCACTGCTGATAACGCGTCATCCAGAATCAGAATCGGCGCGTCCTTCTTTAACGCCCTTGCAATGGAACTTCTCTGCTTCTGTCCTCCTGACAAAGTCACGCCCCTCTCTCCCACAATCGTTTCATATCCGTCGGGGAATGCAATAATATTATCATGAATACATGCCGTCTTAGTCGCTTTTATAATCTCTTCCATCTCTGCGTTGTCCGTACCGAATGCAATGTTGGACTTTAACGTATCGGAAAAGAGGAAATTGTCCTGCGGCACATAAGCGATATTTTCCCTCAGCGTTTTCAGCGGGATCGTGTTAATATCCCTTCCGTCCAGCAGAATCATACCGGGCTTTGTATTATAAAGATGCAGAATCAGATTGACTAAAGTGGATTTTCCGTTGCCGGTCCTTCCGATTACGGCAAGCGTGGTTCCCGCTTCAATCTGCAGGCTGATATCCTTTAAGGTAGGCTCGCTGTGCCCTCTGTGAATAAATGTCAGATGATTCAGACAGATCTCACCTTTCAGCCCGTCTACTTCTTTTACTTCCTCACTGTCCGCAATTTCCGGCTCTTCCTCAAATACCTCTTTGATCCTTTTGATACTGGCGCCGCCCTGGGAAAACATATTGATCGCTTCCCCGCACGCAATCATCGGCCAAACAAGCATGGTAATATACTGGTTAAAAGCGACAAAGCGTCCCACTGTAATCTCTCCTGAAAGCGCCAGATACCCGCCGTAGATCAGGGTAAGCAGACTGCTGATACCGATGACCACATCGAGAAGCGGCATGACGACTGCCTCCATTTTCACGATATTCAAGTTTTTTCTTTTGGCCTTTGCATTGGCCTTTGCAAATTCTTTCATCTGCGCCCGTTCTCTTACGAAAGCTTTTACCACACGGACGCCGGAAAAACTTTCCTGTACATAATCTGTAAGTTCGGACACTGCTTCCTGTCTTTCCAGATAACGCTTCTGCATGATTTTTCCATAATAGAGCTCGCCCGCCGCAATGAATATCATGGGAATGACCGCTACTAAAGTCAGTTTAATATTGACATAGACCATCATCTGTCCGATTACCATAACCGTCATAACAATTGCGTCAAACGCCGCAATAACAGCAGGCCCTATCGCCATGCGCACTGCATTTAAATCGCTGGTAAAACGGGTCATCAGATCGCCCGTTTTGTGTTCATTGTAGTATTCCACATCCAAAGTTTCCAAATGGGCAAACATCCCGTCCCGGATTTCATGCTCGATTCCTCTGGAAGCGCCAAAAATAAAATACCGCCACAAAAAACGCCCCACTGCAAGCATAAACCCAATGGCAAGTATGATCCCGACATTTTTAAGCACTCCCTGCATATCCATTGTATGCGCCGCCAGTCCGTCCGTAATCACTCCCGTAGTTTTCGGAATATACAGATTGGCAAAATCCAGTATAAACAAAGTAATAATACCGCCTATGTACTGCCACTTATGCCGCATGATATATTTCCATATAAATCGAAACTGTTCCATAACCGCTCCCATCTGCGTGTCAATACACGCGCACGACTCCACTTTACACGCTGAAAAAACAGCCCGGTGCATAGCCTGGACTGTTTTTTAATTTCCGATAGGAATATTATAATATAAGTTACTTCTTTTTGACAACTTTAATCTGCATTTTCATACACTTCTTCTCTTTGATCCGCCTTTAAAAACCAGATTCCGGCTGCCGTTGCCACAATCATTACCACAACGAGTACCGCCTGTGTCGCCATCGTATCCGGCAGAATCTGCGCGGACGCGCCAAGCAGGGTCGCTGCCAGGTTGTAAGCGAGATGCAGCAGAATCGAAGGATAAATGGAACGGTATTTATAAGCCACATAGCCAAGCGCCAGACCAATAACCGTTGCATAGATTCCCTGAACCAGATTAAAATGATAAATTCCGAATGCCACCGCCTGAATCAGATTGGCTGCAAGGAATCCTGCTCCTGCTTTTTGTGCAAGCCGCATGGTCACACCCCGGAATATAATTTCCTCCACGATCGGCGCCAGAATCACCGTAGCAAGCATCGATATTACATTAGCCTGCCCGATTCCCACTGTTTCCACAAGTGCCGCATACTCCTCCATTGCGCTGGGCATAATCACATAAGCAATCTGCATAAACAGGTTTGTTAAAAGCTGTAAACCAATTCCTAAAAACAGAATACTTCCCATTGTTTTGACATGAACGACCTGTGTCAGGCTTCGGGACTCTCTGTTTTTGTTCTGCCGTTTATACCATAGGCCGAATACAAGAAACGCCAGAATCTGTGAAACGATCAGTGCGTAAATCGCAATTCCGCCAAACCCTGCAAGAATTTCGCTCTGCGTTACGATTTCGCCGCTTGCAGCAGCTTGTGCGGCGCGGTAAAAACTATACAACGTACTGGCAATGATACTGCATACCACCTGAAGCGCCAGTCCCACAATCAGCGGTACGGCTGTCAATAAATATTTTCCTGCTTTTTTCATTTTAATCCTCCATGCCGCCTTTGGCGGTTCAAATAAGTATGAAAAACGCCGCTTTTTGCGTTTTTCCTGTGTGAAACTTAATACTTCTTAGGCAGTGTTTTTTGCTGCCTTAGAAGTATTTTTCACACTAACCTCTATGATTCCGCTCTGCAGAATCACAAATCAATACGGAGAATGCCCGTATTTTGGGCATTCTCTTGTGTGAGACTTAGTACTTCTTGACGAAATGCCCTTTGGCATGAGTCTTAGAAATACTTCTCACACGATTTCCACTCCCTCTTTATTTGTTGAGTTTTTTCAACGTGTCCAAAGCCGCGTCTAAATTTTCCACAATTACTCCGACTGTCTGATACTCTTTAATGCGCTGCTTAATTTGATCGGATTTCCGTAGCGTAATGTTCCCATACGGTACAGCTTTGCTCCCAGTATCCCTGCTCCTATAATGGAAGCAAGAAGGATCAGGAAAGAAATAACGATCTCAACCGTGCTTACGCTGCCCATAGCAATACGGGCGAACATGGTACTGTAAGAACTGATCGGCAGGTAAGATAATACTTTGATAATCGGGCCGTCTATATTCGTAAGCTGAACCAGGGAAAAGACGTACACAGCCATAATGACCGCCATCAGACCGCTGGAACTTTTGCTGATATCTTCTGTCTTGCTCGCTAATGCGCCTACCGCACCGTAAAGGAATGCGTAGAAGAAATATCCGCCAAGTCCGAAGAATGCAAAGGTAACAAGCACAGATGAAGGTATGTGTAAAAACATATCCAAAATTCCGCCCCACTGCGCTCTGTTAAACTGGTAGGAAATCAGCAGGCTGCCTAAAATGATTCCGCTCTGCAGCAATCCGCCCACCGCGCCTGCAACCACTTTTCCGAACAAAAGGCTGTTGGGTGAAGTGGAAGTCACTAGCACTTCAATCGCACGGTTACTTTTTTCACTGGTAATGGAAACCGCAATCATCTGTCCATAAAGCACGATCAGCATGAACACAATAATAACAAGGAAGTAGCAGTACCAATAGTTGCTCTGTGTATCTTTTCCGAGAATTTGTTCATTTACCGTAATCGGCACCTCATACATACCGGCAATCTCTGCATAGTCCCAATTTTTTTCCGAACAGTATGAAATACGGTAAAATTCTTTCATTGCCTCGTCAAACATGGCGCTGTTATGATCATACATCTCTTTATTAAAGACATAATAATCGTAAGCATCCGCCGATTTTACAACAAAGCCCGCCTCAGCTTCGTTTTCTTCCACCGCTTTTTTGAGCGCGTCTACATTCTCAGCGATAATCCATTCCGTTTCCGGAAAAAACTGCTTTAGCAATTCGATATCAGTCACCCCGACTTCGTCATACAGATACAGTTTATCCCAGTCTTCTTTCGCTTCCGTCTTTACCTCTTCGATTTCTTCTTTTCCGCCCACGCCCGTAAAACCGGACATATCAATAAATCTCGGAAGGGACAGCAGAATTGCCCCTCCTATGGCAAGTATCAGCGTAAACGCCACAAACCCTTTACTTGCAAAATATTCTTTTAATTCATATTTTAATACAATCCAAAAGTTTTTCATTTTTATGAATTCTCCTTTCCTTCGTCCTTTTTCTACGCATATTTCCTGTTGTTCTGCTCTTTTTCTTCCGGTTCGTCTTCGTTCCCGACTCTGGCGACAAAAATATCATTTAAGGAAGGTTCGTATCTTCCGAAATGTTCGATATCGATATCCGAACCGCCAAGCGCCTGCATAAACTGTTTTTTCGTCGTATCCCCTAAGAGTTCCAAAACCAGAAATTCTTTCTTTTTCTCCATTACGGATACCATACCGGCAAATTCCCCTGTAATCTTTTCCGAAAGCGCAGACAAATTGTAATTTTCCGCTGATAAAACAAGTCTGTTTTTCCCGTAATCCTTTTTGATCTCTTTTAAATGACCGGAAAGCACTACATCGCCTTTATTAATAATGGCAATATTATCGCAGAATTCCTCTACATAGCTCATCTGATGACTGGAAAAGATGACGATCTTCTGTTCCGCAATCAGCTCGTTTACTACATCTTTTAAAATCTGGGAATTGACCGGGTCCAGACCGCTGAAGGGTTCGTCTAAAATAACAATATCCGGATCGCATACAAGAGTAGCCGCAAGCTGCACTTTCTGCTGGTTTCCTTTCGAGAGCGTCTCTAATTTTCTCTTTGCATATTCCTCTACTTCCAGACGTTTCAGCCATTTCTCCGTATTCTTTTTGGCGTCCGCCGTATTCATTCCCCGCAGGTTTGCCAAAAATATCATCTGTTCGGTCACTGTCCTTTTCGGATACAAACCTCTTTCCTCGGGAAGATAACCAATGCTGCATTTTTCTCTGTCAAAGGGTTTCCCATCCAAAAGGATCTCTCCCTTATTGGCGTGGAACACATCCATCAGGATACGGATTGTGGTTGTCTTTCCCGCGCCGTTTCGCCCAAGCAGCCCTAACGCCTTTCCGCTTTCCACTTCAAAGCTCACGCCGTGAAGCACTTCTTTTTCTTCAAAACTCTTATGAATTCCTTTTACTTCCAGTTTCATATTTTCATTCCTCCTCTTTCTATATCCATTCCATCCATGCAAGAATAAATCCTATTACGCCGCCGATCAGTCCGGCTATGATCAGTGTCAGTCCATAATCGCCTATCAGAGAGATTCCCCGAAGACTGTTATCATACTTTTTATCGTTTAAGGGCTCCACATTTTCCGCACCGCCTCTGTAGATCACAGCCCGGTTTTCCAATGCGCATACAAAATGCCAGCCTTTGCTCTCTGCATCTTTCAGGCTCTGCACCTGCCAGTCGTTATTCATTCCCATCTTATCTTTTTTATCCGCAAATCTTTTATCCTGCTTCTGTTTCTGCCTCCTGTTGGTAAGCCACTTGCTGTCCATCGTATAAACCTGTCTGGAAGCTTCTCTTTTTACAAAAAAGTATTTCGTTAGGGTAACGCCTGTCAGAATATATCCTTTTTCTTCTTCTTTTCTTAAGAAACGGTTCAGTCCGCGGATCGTAAAAATAAGTCTGCGTACCGTTTTATCCGTACTGTTTTGCTGTTCTTCCCATTCGCTTCTGCTAAGCAGCAGCTCTTTTTCCAGTCTGTCGGCTGTCCTCCAGCTATAAAGAGCAACTGCATTACAGATCATCACATAAACAAGTACAAACGCATCATACCAGGGCATATTCATTTCAGGATCAAAGCAGCCCCATATCCGCATCATAATATCTAACAAGATAAGAACCATGCCCCAGAAGATCAGTTCTTTTATTTTTCTCTGAAAATAGGTCGGAAATTTGGATGCCCGCTGTTTTCTGGAAATCTCGTCATTATAAAGTTCATTGATCCCGCCTTCTTCATATTCTTTGCAAAAATAATAGTTGAGCGCTTCGTCATGAGTCGCTTCCTTCCATCCCATTTCATCCGCCATATCCATAAAGAGTTCTTTGCTCCTGATCTCTTCTAAAGTGGGTTTCTTTGGCAGATTGAAGCGGTCTACCTCATACATCATGTTTTTGGGCTCCCCTTTCTCAAAAGTAAAGAAGCATCCCCATGTGAGATTTTTCAAAAACCATCCCTGCTTTGCCATGTTTTCCATCCATTGGCATTCTTTTCGCAGACTGGAGAACCATTTGAATTTTTTCATACTTTGCTTTTCCATATCTATGACCATATGCCTTTCTTACGTTAAAATACTTTTCCCGTCTTCTAATTGCTCTTCCAACCGATTTGTTTCCATGTCAAGCAGCTCTTTTCCAAGCTCTGTGATCAGGTAGGACTTCTTCCCGTCTTCACTTTCCGGAATCGATATGACTCCGTCCGCTGTCAATCTTCCTACCATCGTATAAAGAGTGCCTGTTCCAAGCTGTATCCTGCCTTCGGTCAGTTCGTTAACAAATTGCATGATCGCATAGCCGTGTCTCTTTTGTGTAACTGCCAAAAGTGTATAGTACGTTGTCTCTGTCATTGGAATGTACTTTTTTAACAGGGTCTCATCCATTCTCATCCCCCTTTTCCGTATTTTGCTGTATTTGATGCCTATATGTTTTGTCTCGATATGTTTTCCGTCGATATGTCGAGCGTCGACATATCGGGTATAGACATATAATACGGCGGAGCCGGAAAAATGTCAAGAGAGAAATTTAAAAAAAAATGAAAAGAGAGTGGAGGGACAACAGAGGGAGGGTAAAATGCAGATGAAGTTTGTTGGCGGACGGACGAAGAAAGGCAGAAGAACAGGCAGACGGGGCAGGCTGCCTGTTCTTCTGCCTTTCTTCTGGGTGTATCGGTACTAAAATTCTGTTTTAAGTTTTGTTTTAGTCTGATATTGTAAGTTCGATTGTGAATTTTGCTTTGTCTTTGCAAACGATTTTGATGCGGTTTTGTCCAGGTTTTAGGGGGAGGGTACAAGTTTCTGTATTGTTTTCCGGTGTTTCGGATGAGGTGTCTGTTTCCTGGGATGACTTTTCTGCCAGGGTGATGACGGTGTCGTCGGGTTGTATGAGTATGAGTTTTGCGGTTCCGTTTGTTACCTGAAAATCGTAAGTCATGGAAAGTTCTTCCTCTTCTTTAGTGGTACAGGTCCATATTGTGTACATTCCTTCCATACTGCCGCATTTGATATTTATTTTTTCTTCGTTTCCATCCTGAAAACTGTTCTGGGAATACATTGTCTTGCTATAAGTATCGCTGTCCTTTATCAGCATTTCTTCGTTGTCATATACTTTTGAAGCAGAACATCCCGTTACTAACAGTGCCACAGTTAACAAAACTGTTGTGATTCTTTTTTTCATATTTACTCCCATCTGTCTGCTTTAGCAGACACTCAAATCAATAGTTGAAAGCGTTTTTCTTTCAACCTTGCTCCCATCTGCGCAGCTTTAACGCATGTCAAGTTTGTTTTTATGTATTTTTAACAAAATACATATTAATACCGGGGAATTATTGTGTCAATGAATTCTCCCGGTGAAATTGATTTTATAGCTTTTGTTTTATGGAAAAATAAATTATTCTTTCTTACGGTAAAGAACAGTATAGACGTAATGTCTAATCCAGACTGTATTTATGCAAATCCAAAGTTTCCTGAAACTGCCGGGCTTTTGTCTTCGTGTGCTCCAAGCAGGCGGATGCCTTCTTTCTCTTCCTTTACGTATACGCTGATTTCCTCTCCTTCAAAGCACTGGCTCACATAGTGGATCTCAAAATCCGTAATCCGATGGCTTTTATAGAAATTACTGTCAAATGCGTTTAATAGCAGATTTACATACTGTAGATTTGTCATATGCCCGCTTTTATCCAGATCTGTATAGCAGACTTTGTGCGTATATCGGTATTCCATTTGAGTCATGTCTCTGGAAATTTTTGTAAACGGCTCGGTCAGTGCGGTTCGGTCTATGGCAATATCTTTTGGCAGGTCTATAGCCTCAGTGCGTGTCAGTCTTCCTGCATTCTTGTCAAAAAGGCAGCTTTCCAAACGTCCGTAAGCATAGTCCTCGCCGTTTCTGGAAATGCAAAGCCCCTGGCTTACTACGGCGGATGTTTTTTTCTTTTCTACCCAAGTTTCAAAATGCAGGGAGTCCGTGAAGTCCGCTTCTTTTATAATATGCAGTTTATATTTGGTATACATCCAGCTGATACCGTATTTCTCAGGAATCACGTCGTTACCCTTATTCAGATTATGCATATAATGGGTCGCCACATCCTGAAAATAGTTCATGTATCCCCGAAGCCCTACAAGTCCGTTCGGATCTGCCTCGCGAAACTGGGGTATGTAGTCTTTCTCAAAAATCATCCCATTCCTCCTTTGGACAGTTCCTGCAATTCGTGCAATAATTCTAAATCCGTTTCCTGTATTTTAATGTTGGACGTCATCGTCTCCTGCCCCGGTTTGGTTACTGAAATTTCAATAATGGTTCCCGCTTCTATACCGCCCTGAAAAGCGGCGCGCACAAATGCGGAAAATTTCGGATGATTGTGTGTGAATTGATTTTTTGCGCTCATAAGTTTCATGATTGATGTTGGATTCATGGTATTACCTGGCCTTTCTGTGTCTGTTTTATCTATCATTTACTGCTTCCTTCTAATATTTTGAGCAGCATAGAAGGATATGGTATAAATCCATCCTGTTTGTTATAGCACCAAATACTATAAGGCGCTTTATTTCCTTGCAATTCTGCATTTTTACACCTTTCATTTGGTCTGATATAGCAAAAAAGCATAAACATGTCTTTTACGTCTTTTCGTTTTTTGCTCATTGCCATTAATTTTTTACAGAGTATTTTAATATCATTATTGTTTAACACCGGAAGTGTTTTATCCGGAGCGCCTGCAACTGCTGCAAATACAAAATCTCTGTTTGTTACATATTTCGATGCCTGTGGATATGATATCTGATCCTGCATATACTGTATGCTCTTGATAATCTGTTCTACGGCATGTCTTGCTTCATTTTCATTTTTCGTTCCCTTTAATTCAATAATCCAGGTTATATTTAATCCCTTATTTTTATCTTTTATTGTATATATTAAATTATCACTTATTAGTTCTCCATCTGACAAATCTGGAATTAAACCTCCATCCACCTGTACCACTTCAATATCATTTCCACTGTCAATTTGCAATGGAACAAACGCCCGGCTTTTATGCCCGGCATCCTTTATTATACATTTTTGTCCTTCTGTCCATAGAGAAACAAATTCTTTCTTCTGTACTTTATTTTTTGCCATTTTGACTCCCATCTTTATGTTTTAGCCCTGTTCTCTGTCTAATTCAATATCATATAAAGCAGTATACAATTCATTTATCTGAGACGACACATCATCAATTAAACTTGATTTTATCTCCCGCCCTTCCTCATCCAATAAGTCTATATATCCCTGCTGTTTTGAACCCGCCGGTATACTTAACAGTTTGTATGCTGAAAGTTCTCCCTTTTTAATCATATAGTTTCTATTTATGACTTTTCCGACTTCTTTTGCCTGTCCTTCCCCTGCCAGAACACCTGCATAATACATATTATTTGTTACTGTAAGCACATAAGGACTGTGCGTAGTAATAAGTACGCCGCTGTCCTGCACATTGGTAAATAATGCAATGAATTCCATTATCTTTTTCTGCAATATTGGATAAATATGCGCTTCCGGTTCCTCAATAATTAAAAATACATTCTCCTGACGCAGCATTAAAATATACATAAAATTCAGCATCCACAAAATTTCCTGCTGACCCGATGAAGCAAAATTGATAGAAATGGTATGTTCTATGTCTTTTCCCATCTTCAGAAATTCTCTTCCGCCGCTATAAAAATACTCTCCTTTTTCTATATTGATAATAAAATCAGTAATATTTTGAATATCAAATGTACGCTTTTCTATTGGATAAAAAAGATGCGCTTTTTTTACTCCTTCTCTAAAGCTATTGCGTACACTGTCAATTAACATCATAAACATCTCTGTTATCAAATCCAATTCTACAGCATTATTCATAATTGCACGATTATTTGACATAACAGTCAACAGACTTCGACCCGCTGGAATATAATAGGTCTCTTTACTGTCACAAAAAATAGTATTGATCCTGTTTATAATCATCTCATGATTTCTTTTTCTCTCTTCATTTTTAAGCACCAGACTCGTCTTGATGACTTCTTCTTTGTCATGATACATATCCTGTATTTCTCTTTGGAGTTTTCTTACCTCTCCTAATAATCGGGGAGAATATGTTACACTGATATACTGCTTATCTCTATCCCCCTTTTTTAACTGAACCTGAATCCACAATTCTTCTTCGTAGTCATATCTCATATAAAAGTTTGGATTTAAATCCCAGCTGTAACCAAACAGCTTAATAAATATATTTTTCAATTCAGATTTTATCGCCCTGTCAAATGAGACATTTTCCTGAGATACATTATTGTAGGAATTTGAATCGTATATTTGAGTCAGATAATCTATAATTTTTGTCTTTATCGTTTTAAAATAATAAATGCTTTTTGCAATTGTACTTTTTCCCACAGCCTGTTCCCCAATCAGCAGATTAAATTTCTCAATTTCCATCTCAAATTCTTTTACCGGTCCGTTGTTTCTGATATATATTTTCTGCATTACCGTCACCCTGACTCCTGTTTTATAATTGCCTGTTATAATTTTCATATTACAATACAATTTCTACACATAATATACCACATTTACACTTCTTTTCATACTTATTTTAAAAAGCGGAGAGTGTGAAAACCAATGTCGTTACCAATATGACACTGGCTTATACACTCTCCGCGTACTCTATTAATCTACAAATCATCCTGCCCGATGAACAGTTATTTATTTTTTACAACGTATACCTTCTCTTTCTTCACCGATACTTCCGCCGGTTCCTCCCTTTTCTGTCTCTTAATCTCAATTTCCCGCGGCGCATCGACTAAAAGGTGAACATTATACCCTACGTCTTCCGGTAACTGCACTCTGATTTCCTCTCCTATCCTGATGGAATCTCCCGGCTTCATTGCTAATTTCAGCATTTTCCCATCCTCCTCTTCCCTTTCCGTATCAGGCACTTTTCCTGTCTTTATGTAAGCATCAGTCTTCCTGTATGATAAATTTTCAGCCTGTCCCGATTATAACAAAAACTTGCATCCTGCGTGTGCAATTTTGTAATTATTCTTGTTGTACATGAAATACAGTGTTTCCAGTGTTTCTCCCACATATCCGATAAATCTGTTTGGTTCTTTATCTCCCTTTGGGTTATTAATTTCTTCTACTCTGAACAGCAGCGGAAACAGCCACTCGCAATACTTATCCAAAACATCACTTTTAGCAATAATAATGTTGTAATTATAAAGATATACCTGATTCAAAACATTCTGAAATACTTGCGCATATTCTGGCTGTAATTCTTTTAGTGCCTGCCATACAGCATTCCATTCCGAATCTGACAAATATCTTTTATGATGTTCTTCTATATTAGGATCGTATGGCATCGGATATGGTAAAATCACATCAATAGAATTGTCTTTTATTCTTAACAAATCATCCTCTGATAATTCTATCAAACGCCTGTAATGTGCAAGACCATAATAACAATCTTCACCATAATATCTGGTTTTTATGCGATTCTTCCAAATCCAATATAGGCCTGTTAACTCCGAATAATTTCCGTTTTTATCAGAAATATTCTCGCCCGCATTATCTACCACGTCTGCTACCCTTGAATCAGTAAGACCAGCTCCAACCTGTATAGGAATAACATAATCTTTGTCTTCAAATTTTGATTTCAGACTTCTGTCCTTGTAGAATTTTGCTTTATATACATGTAAATCTACTGAAGAAAAGCCTACCGGATATGCCGCCAAAGGTCTGAGTTTTTCATGAAAAACAAAGGCATTTCTCTGCATATCGGCCCATCGTCTGGAATTTAACCTTATACAATTATGAAAGCCATATTCTTTCAGGCTTTTTTCTATAACATCCATCACATTTTCAGGAGTAGCAATTAAAACCTGAATATTGATTTTTTCTTCTTCTGAATATTTACTTGAAAACTCATCCAGTTCTCGAACCGGAACACCATAAACTTCTGTTGCGTTAATTCCTATGCTGGTAACTAAAAAACAGAGGATCTCCTGCATAGGAAAAACTCTTTTTATTGAATTATATGCGCCAAGAGCAACTCCCTGAGCGCCGTAAATAACTAATTTCATTTCTTTACTCCATATATTCTCCATAACATAGTAAATAAACTATCGCTATATTCTCTTTCATAAATATGTAATAAAACACTTCAAAATAAAGCGGCAGATCAACTCCAAACAAACATAATATTCCACGAAGAATCAGATGTTTTCGGACGGTCTGTCCCGAATTCTTTCATCCCTCAATATACTGTACATAAGCATGTCCTTAAACTGTCCGTTTTTAAACTTTGCCCTGCGCTTTCTACCCTCATATACAAATCCACATTTTTCATACAAATGCCTTGCGGCCTCATTATCTTCCAGCAAAGAAAGTTCAACTCTCTGCAGATTCATATTCATAAAAGCATGTTTCAACATTGCATTTACCGCAAATGTACCAACTCCTTTTCCCCTGTCCTGACTGTTTCCAATCATTATATGAAACTCAGCAGACTGATTTACAAAATCGATAGTCGTAAGACTGACAAGACCTATGATTTCATCCCTGCTTTCTTCCACGATTGCACATCTTATTGTATTTGTACGGTTACTCATATAATTCTCATACCATTCTATATCAACCTCCATATTGATATATCGAAATGGAGCGCCAAGCAGCGCCAACAGTTCCGAATCATTTCTCCATATATTAATTCTTTCTAAATCCCGCTTTTCCAGTTCCCTTAATTGATACATTTTTTAATCACTCCCACCACATACTTCATATCTTTACTCCCACAACGCCAATCAGCGGAAAGCGGAATTTTCCAATTTCTGCTGACTTCAGCCATATCTTATATAACAGCAGATAACATATCATCCTCTTCTATGACAATGGCATATATTTCTGTATGTTCACAATCATTCCTTTATAGCCTTGATTATTAAGAGCTTCCGCTATAATATTATTTGAAGCAATAATGCATTTCGCCTTTTTCATAACATCATCAGTAGATATAATTTCATACCCGTATTTTGTTTTATTTCCTATGTTATTATTTTTTCTATCACACACTCCGCGAAGAGCTCCTCCGTGACATGAGCAAAATTTCAAAAATGCCTCTCCCCGCATTCCCATTCCCCACAGATAAAAACCATCAGGGCTTTGCTCCAGTTTATGAAGAAGCTCCTCCTCGTGTATCTGAAGCTGTTCATAAAAGGGAGTATAGGCTTTCAATCTCGCCATTATAACTTCATGGTATTTTCCTTCCGTTTCTTTATCCAGCATAACCAAAAGTGCTTTTTCTTTTTCTATATGCTCACTATGCTTCCCCTCATCCTTTTCCACCCTCTCTGACCAGGATCCTGCCGTATTATTTCTGTATGCAGCCATATTTTCGTCTATATAATAGATACCGCCCTTTAAAGAGCCTTTTATCTGATAGGTATAATCGAAACACATTATTTTCTCAAATTCCATACAGCTGTCAAACAAAGACTTTCTAAAAAACAATGTTGCTGTTGCCAGATATCTGCCTCCACCCAGAATAACTTCCTCAGGTGTAAGAATGATATTTTCCTTTTTAGGGCGTATTTCCTGAATTTCTATTTCATCATCTCCGGATACTTCTGATGCCCTGCAGGCACACATATCTATTTCAGGATACTGTTCCAAAACCTCATACTGCTTCTGGAGTTTGTTGCAATCTGTCCAGTAATCATCCCCCTCACATATTGCAACAAACTTTCCTCTGCACTTGGGCAGGCTGCAATTAACAAAAATATCATTTCCAATAGAGTACTGGTTTTTTTCCTCATAAAATACACGGATTAAGTTTTGATATTTTTTTTCATATTCTTTAATGATTTCAGTAGTCCCATCTGTAGAACAGTCATCATGAACCACAATCTCAAAAGGAATATTTACCTTTTGACAGACCATACTGTCAAGAGCTTTTCTGATATATGGAGCCTGATTGTAGGCTATGCATATTACACTGATTTTTATTTCTTCATTAGCCATTCAGTTCACCTACAATTTCTTTGATGGAAAAAACATCCTTGTATCCGATTTTTTTTAACAATGATATTACTGTATCTTCGTTTTTATCCAAAGAAACAATTACGGTTATATTTTTATCAACTTCATTCAAGTGATTAAGATCATATATCGGTATTCCCCGATAATGCTTTCCATTAAGCGCCCTGTCAATACCATATGGGATCTCATACATTTCCCTTAGGGCTGCCGTGATTGCACAGCCTACAACTGCCATCCCATAAACGGCAACTTTTTCAGTTGTTACCCTTTCTCTTATCAAAGCTTCAAAATTATCTTTGCAAAAAATACCTTCCAGTAAATAATATCTTGACCGGGTGCGTACATAAGGCTCCGGTCCCAAGCCGGATACATTACCGCCTCCCCAGTCATGAACCTTTGGATGCTTAAATATTGGATGCTTCATGACTTCAAGAAATTCTTGATGATATGGATGGTATTCATTTCTTACATCCTTAAACCATTCCGCCATATCCACTTCCCGCCAAGGTTCATAAGGACGCAGTCTGACATAGTCAGCTCCAAATTCCTCTATTGCACGTCTTGTAAACTCCGGCAGCTCTCTAAAGTTTTTCTCCTGATATACGGTTGCAATTACCAGATGATTTATGATTCCTTCCTCTCTTAATTTTTTGACAAATTTTAAATTTTCGAGCAGATTACTAAGAGGAAGTGTGGTTCCGGAAAGTTTCTGATAAACATCTTCTTTTAAACTTAGAATCGTAATATACAGATGCAGATTATACTGCCCCAGATTTGCTATCTTTGACCAGTTTTTCTCATTTAAAAGGGAACCGTTTGTTTCTAATTCAACAAAACATTCATCCGCCGGAGCTTCCGGTTTCCATTCAGAAAGCATCTGCAATATATGCCTGCAGGCAAACAACTCTCCAAGTCCATGAGCGCTTATTTTTTTACAATAGGGTAAGACTTTTCTGACTTCATCATCAATCTTATTCAGTTTTTCTTCCCTGAGTTGTGCATCTTCTTTATTCATGCAGTCAGGTATCGTGCACATTACACAGTGATAATTACAAACATTCTCATATGCAAGATAAAGCGACGGCGGATATTTAGGAATTTCATCAATATCAATAGAGTTAGAATCAACATCATTATTTGCCACGTACGGACAAGCATTTGGATTACAGTTCGAGTAATCACAATTTGCATGCATTTCACGAATCATTTTTGCTTCACTGCTGTTATAAATTTCTTCCATTGAGGAATCAGTGAGCCTTCCGATAACTCCTCCGTCCTGAAGCCAGCCGCATAATCTGACCTCACCATCGCTATTGGTTATCTGCACAAAATTTATGGTTCTTTCACATAGTCTCATTTTCACACCTCAATTCAAACTTTTCCGGATTTTCCATTAAATATTCCCTCATAATTTCTTGCTGCGCTCCAAACGAAAAATGACCGACAACTACCGAATGTGCAACAAGCAAAGGCGCCAAATATGTACAGCAGCACTCATTTATTTGCTTTTCGTCTATTGCGAAATCACTTCCGCCATAAAACTGCAGGCCGTGAATTGACTTCCAAAAATTTCTTTTGAACAAAATCATACCAATGTTAAAATTACCTGCACAAACTTCGACTTTATCCTCAGCCTCTAAAGACATTTTATCTATATCAGGAATTTTACTGTCTTTTCCCCACATATATGGCGCTATTTCAGGAGTGTTTATAATCACGCCATCCCCGCCGAAAAACAGCCTTCCAAATCTGTTTTCAAAATCTGTCAGGCAGCCGTATTTTTCTAAAACCCTTCTGCATCCAGCTTCATTTAACGGAATTAAAGGCGCAATGACACTCATATGGTATGGCAAATTTTTTTCTGCATACAGATAGGCATCCTGAAGTTTTTTAAGACATTTCTTTGTCAAAAAAATATCCTCATCCATTTTGTATATCCATTCACAATGCTTAAAAAGTGCAATCGCAATGTTTTGAATCAGGCTGACATTATTTTTTTCAGTACTTAAATATGACCAATCATTCACCGCGGCAATACCAGCAAGCTTTTCAGAATATAAACCTGAAGAAATAATGCATATTTCCGTATCCTCTTCTTCATATTCTTTTACTCTTTCAAATACAAGATTCCATAAAAATTCTTTATATCCCGCCAATATAAGCAAAACTTTGCTCTTACCTTTTCTTCTGTCTATAAACTTATGGGGATAGCTGCTCCAAAAATCGTCCAGACAGTCATCCCACAGAAAAACAGTTTTTCCTTCCTTTTCTAATTTCTCTTTTACAGATAATCCGGAATTTCCTACAATCGTAACAATGATAACGTCTTCCGTTTTGATCCATGCCTTTTCTGATTCATATTCTTCTACACATGCGCCCCCATATTTGGGTGGGTTTTCACTTTTTTTAGAAACAATAAACCCTTTAATATCTACATTCATACAGTTTAAAGTATCATAAACCTGTCTTCCAACAATTCCACATCCATATAAATACACTTGACGGTTTTTTAAGTTTTCTATCGTTAAATTCATTTTTTATACCCATCTGCGCGTTGCGACGCGCCCATATCCGTTAAAACGGACTTAAAATCAATAGGTTGAATACGCATTTTTATTCAACCTTCCAAACATGCCGCCTGCAGCGGCACAAACAATCAATGAAGAATGCATGTTTTTCGCATTCTTCGGTGTGAAGCTTGAAATCACTTAGCGAGGTATTTTCGAGTTTAGTGATTTCCTTCACACTTCTCTCTTCGGACATTTTTGAATCACCTCGTACATACAAAATTCAAATATTCCTCTAAACCGGCAGAATTTTCGCTGAATATCCCTCCATGCTGCATCGAATACTGTATTTTGTTCTCTGATTCCTCTTTATAAATTTCTTCCGGCATAAAGAACATTTTTCTTTCCAGTTTTCCATTCTCAGGATTTAACGTATACAGATAACCGTCAACCGATGACATCAAAATCTTATTTCCGATTTTTTTGGTCATATATGTCACGATCGGTTCATGATAGGTATTGGCGCCGATCGGAAATTTATACTGATTTGCATACTCATCATATTCCAGCGTTTTCGGATTGATTCTATATATTTTCTCCGCTGTTCT
The DNA here is from genome assembly GCA_947650155.1 of uncultured Lachnospiraceae bacterium. Lineage (GTDB taxonomy): Bacteria > Bacillota > Clostridia > Lachnospirales > Lachnospiraceae > RGIG3002. Next base: position 12,375 of record CANSUS010000032.1, on the reverse strand, counting down.
TGGGATCATCCATATCCACTTTCCATCTCCAAAAAGACTCTCAAACGGCAGAAAATGATTATTTATTCCACGTCTTGACTCAACAGGAGATATTTCTTCTACCGTCCTTTTCTCTAAGCTATATTTAAAAGTATGACCGTATTTATTGTCCTTACCTTGAAGCCATAAATATCCGCCATACATCTCCATATATGAAAATCCATGCGAATCAATATTTATATCAATCACTTCCGTCTCAAACGTATTAAAATTTATTTTTAGAAGTGCTGAAAAGCAGGCCAATGGAACAATCAGGCAATCCTCACTTTCATAGCATCCGGCTCCGACATATCCGTAAAAGCGATTAAAATTTATTCTATTTTCAGTGCGGTATATCCAGTCGTCTATATATCTAACAGACAAATCTGTCATATCCATACATACAACCGCCGGATAATAATACGGCATCATAAAAATCAAATGATCTTTTTTATAGGAATAATGAAATTTTATACGGAAATTATAATGCCATCCGGTATTCTCCTCAGGTTTTCTCAATTCTTTATACAATACTTCCTTTTTGCTTTTATGATATATGGCAATGCTTCGTGCGTGAGTTGGAATGAAAACTATATAATCTCCATAGGCCTCCATCGAAGCGTAATTATAAGTATTAAAATCAGCGGCATTCACCTTTACTTCTTCAATTTCCTTTGTCGTCAGGTCCACACAAGCAAACCGATTACTCTCTGCCAGTGACATCCACATCTTATTGTCGTCTATTGCTATATCTGTTGGTCTCAGCCTTCTGTTAATTTCTGAACTATTCATTTCTTCACTCCAAAAATTTCTTTATTTCATCCGTCATCATCTGCATTTCTTCTTCACCATACCTTTGGTCTACCGGCAAGGGAAGAATATTCTGTGCCATATCATATTCAAGTTCTTCTTTTTTGCTTTTATTCAAAACATCCGGCCACAATATCGGAATATATATCCCCTTTTTCTGAAGCTCTTTGCGGATCTCTGCGCCATTCTCTATATACAACGGGTACATAAATGCGCCTTGCGGAACGCTCAGTTTTAGTTGATTAAGCTGTTTAAATTGGTTATGCAGATAAATATAATTATAAGTACGCCTTTCTTTTACATGATTATAATCAACAGCTCTTAAAAGATTTTCCGTAAGTCTTGACATTTTTCTTAAGGGAATGCCACAAAAAGAAGATTCGTTTTCTGAGTAATCCTGATAAAACTCTGATGCAGTATTTTCATATCTTCCCAATAAATGTCTCATCCTTTTACAGGACTTATCCTGTTCTAAATGATTTAGTTCTGATAATTTACGATATCCCTTGTTCAAATATAAAATCGCTCCATCAGCTACTCCAAAAAATTTTCTGCAGGAATAAATAGCAGCAATGCCGTCAAGAGGCTTCTCAAAGTATGCCTGCGCATTATCTACTATTACATTTTTGCCAAACGAAGATATATATTCTACAGATATCTGTCCATAATAGTTAACCAGATAAATCCATTCATCATCAGAACGGTTTGTTATCACAGGGCAGAAATCTTTTCCAATTGAATACGCTTTTATCTCTACATTGTTGTTCCTTAAAATCCTATCATTAGAATTACATATAAATTTGGGATAATGCAGTACCCTGATTGAATTACTTTTCAGTAAATAATCAAGTGCATTTCTTCCAGAGTTAAGCTTTATCCCATCTTCATGAAGCATTTCTCCACGAAACGTATCCAATTCAATATAACCGCCGATTTCCTGCATATATTACCTCAATTCTATATGAAGCCATTCCCCGGATTCTGACATTATTTCATCAAGTTCCTTCCTGTTGTTAAATCTAAAAAACATATCTCCAAGCGCCATATTCGCACCTGTAAACGGTTTGACTATATCTCCCGGCTTAACAGACAAATCCATTAATTTAAGATATTTTTCTTCTATTTCTGAATCAATCCATACAGACTCAAGTATTCCGCTTTCATGCGGCCTCGCATGAACTACCATTTCACACCAATCACCGTCACACTCCGTTTGCCTTACATCTGTCAAAGGCATACCAACTGCCTTGCGGACTTCATTCTCTATTAAATCAATTCCATAAGCCATTCTCTGAAGTTCCGCAATTTTACACCCTCCTCCTCGTGGAGAAACTTCCATGATATAGGGCTTTTTGTCATTTCCCACACAACTTTCAATATTATAAATGCCTGTCCTCATATCAAGCAGCTTCATCAGACGCTGTATCTCTTTGGTAAGAATATTTTGATAACTCTGCTTCATTGTTGAGGGCCAGATAATAAATGCAGGTGTGTAAGGATTATCCGCTTCTTTATCAAACAGCTGGTCAGAATAAGATACAAATTCCAGCTTTCCGTCTATCGTAAACAAATCCGCACTGGAATGGTATCCATCGAACGTAATGAAATCCTCAATAATAAACGCACCATTATGAGAACCTGCTGCTGCAGCTTTTATTGCAGCAGCCAGTTCATCCGGCGTATCCGCTTTGCTGACTCCTTTACTTCCCGCAGAATCAACAGGCTTTACAATTACAGGCCAGGTATAATAGTCTATGTCTGAAAAAGGCGCATTTTTATCTGTATATCTTTTAGCATGCGGACAGTTAAATTCATGATCCAGAAGGAACTGCCGAAAAAGGCCTTTATCCTGCAGTATGTCTGTAGACTTGTACGAACCTTGAAATGGAAGACTCATCTTCTCCGCCACATATGCAGCAGTAACTACGCCCGGGTCACAGGCAAATGACATGATTCCGTCTATAGAAAGTTCTTCCGCTTTTTTTAAAACCTTTTCTTTCTCAATAATACTAATGCTGTAATACTCGTCCGAATATCTATGTGCAATATTATCCGGCAAATAATCGCACGTAATTACGTAAATATGTAATTTATGCGCTGCCTCAATTACAGGAAGCAGATATCTGCTTCCGCCAAGAAGCATCAGTTTTTTCATCCCTGTTCCTCCAAAATTTCACATATCCTGTCAATCGCATCAAACGGCAAATCCTCGTACAACGGAAATGTCAAAACTCGTTCCGACAGACTTCGTGCGGCTGCTACGTCTATCTTTTTATACTTATTTTTAAAGCATGCCTGATCTGAGGCGATGGGATAAAAGTATTTTCGTGGATGTATATCATGCTTTTCCAAATTTTCATACACTTCATCACGACTTTTACCGGCCGCCTTCTGAATTAATACAGGAAAATATGCATAATTTTTACTTCCTTCCATATTTCCCTTTAAAATATCAACTCCATCGATTTGTGCAATTTTTTTGGTATAGTACTCAACTCTTTCTCTTCTTGCATCCAAAACCTCTTTCGTTCGTTTTAAATTGCACAACCCCATAATGGCACACAGTTCATTCATCTTTGCGTTTGCGCCTACCTCTGACACAAGTTCTGATCCTCTGATTCCAAAATTCTTTAAATTATATAATTTTTCATACAGCTGGGGATCTGAAAAGCATACGGCTCCGCCTTCTATCGTGTTAAACACCTTTGTTGCATGAAAGCTGAAGATGGATGCGTCACCATAGGAACCTATTCCTCTGCCTTTATATTCCACACCAAAAGCATGGGCTGCATCATAAATTACCTTTAGTCCATATTTATCTGCAATACTCTGAATAGCTTCAATAGCACAAACATGCCCATATACATGTACCGGAAGAATTGCCACAGTTTTCTCTGTAATCAGTTCCTCTATCTTTGTCTCGTCAATTGTTCCATCTCTTTCTTTAACATCACAAAAAACCGGTTGTAGATGATTTCTAACAATTGCATGCGTGGTAGAAATAAAGGTAAAAGGCGTTGTAATTATTTCGGCCCCATCCGGGAATCCAAACGACTGTATTGCAAGCTCCAACGCCATATGGCCATTAACCATAAGAGAAATATTAGGGACATCAAGATATTCTCTTAATTTTTCCTCAAGCTGCTTATGATATGTTCCCATATTGGTCAGCCAATGAGTATCCCATAACGGTTTGATTGCTTCTATAAATTCCTGATAATCCGGCATTGAAGATTTTGTAACTAAAATTTTTTCCATCTTATTTATCCCTCAATTATTAAAATCAAATACACTCCACAGATACCAGCCACGGAGCTCCAAAATAATTTGTCGATATAAACCAGCCGGCTCTTTCATGGTTGCTGCAAAACCTATAATTTTTGAGAATAAAAATTTTTCGTCATTTTCACCAAAAAACACCCGAAATGCAGTAAATAATTTCTTGCATTTCAAGTGATAAAATGATAATATATACCTATTCATTCCATATTTTATTTGTCGCAAAACCTATAGGTTTTGCGACATTTTTTATATTATTACACAAAAAAGGACGCTGCCAGCTGGCGCAAAAGAAGCCACTGAAAGAAAATTTTATCAAAAAGTTTTAAAGCAGCAGACTTGTCTTGATGACTTCTTCATTCTTATTTTAAAAAGCGGAGGGCCTTCACCCTCCGCTTTTATATGCTTTCCAATATTTCTTTCTGTTTCTTTTTACTGAATCCGCCGAGCACCAAATCATAAGACTTGTCCAGAAGATCCTTTAACAGATCATCCGGAACGGCTCCGTCCGGTTTCACGGAATTCCAATGCTTCTTATTGCAATAATATCCGGGAACAATATCTTCATATTGTGATCTCAAAAATTCCCCTTCATCCGGATCTAATTTAAGCGTAATATAATAGGGTTTGTTACTCCCCCACTCCAGACAGACCGCGGCAAACATTTTACCCCCGATATGATAGCGTATCCAGTTCCAGTCTTTCTGCAGGTCTTTTGTAACTCCTTTTTTGCTCAGCAAATATTCGTCTATCCATTCATATCTCATAGTTACTCCTTTCCGCGTACTTTAACGCCTTGGCAATGCATTTTCCATCCCCAGTCCTTTCTTCTTCCTCATCCAAAAGAAAGCTCCCACGCAGATCACAACCGAAAGTGCGGAACCTGCCGGCGAGGCAAGCCCCATCGGGAAAAGCGTATCTGCATAATATCGGGAAGCAAGACAGGCAAACGGAATGCGGACGCAGACAATCGATATCGAATTATGGATAAAGGAAATACCTGACCATCCGTAAGCGCAAAAATAACCGCTGAAACAAAAGTGGATTCCTGCAAGAATCGTATCCCATATATATCCTCTCATATACTGGCTTCCAAGTATCCCCACCTGCGCATTGTCTGAAAACATCCCCACAAACGGCTCCGCGTCAAACTGCATAAGAATACATGCAGCGGTTCCCCATATCATCGTCATGACAACGGCATACTGCAGCGTAAGGCGGGCTCTGTCATGCTTACCGGCTCCAATGTTCTGGGCGCAAAGCGCCGATACCGTCTGGAGCATGGAAGAAGGTACAAGAAACATAATCCCAATGATCTTTTCCACGATCCCTACTGCCGCCGCATCATTTAATCCCCTCTTATTTGCGATCACCGTAATAGCAATAAAGGCAATCTGGATAAATCCGTCCTGCAGTGCAACAGGAATCCCAATTTTCAGCAATCCCGCCATTGTTCTCCGCTGCGGTATGATCTTTCTTTTAGTCAGCTCTAATCCTGTTTTCCGTTTGAAAATCACAATCAGAGACACCACCACACTGATAGTCTGGGATATCACTGTTCCAAGCGCCGCACCTGCCGGACCAAGTTTCATGCCTCCGATAAAAAGATAATCCAGTGCTATATTTGCCACACAGGCAGCTGCAATAAAATACATCGGACTTTTGGAATCTCCCATGCCGCGAAAAATGGCACTGATGATATTATAAGCTGTAATAAATGGAATCCCGATAAAACAGACTGTCAGATAAGATACTGTCCCCGATACCGCTTCAGCAGGAGTCGCTATTACATTTACAACGAGCCTTACAGAAAAAAGCAGTCCTGCCATCAAAATAACTGACAGTCCCATAAACAACGTAATCGTATTTCCAATCGCATAGGACGCTTCTTCCCGTTTTCCCGCGCCAATTGCCTGCCCGACCATCACTGTCGTTCCCATCGCCAGTCCGACAAGCATGACCGTAAGCATATGCATTACCTGACTGCCAATGGAAACTGCCGTCGTACTTTCCACACCGTTAAATTGTCCAATAATAAACAGGTCCGCCATACCGTACAAAGTCTGTAAAAAGTATGACAAAATATAAGGCAGTGAAAAACCCAGCACTGCTTTCAATACACTGCCCGTTGTCAGATTCTTCTCCATATAGTCTCCATTCTCTTACATCATAAAACGGATTGAAACTGCTAAAGCAATCAGAAGTACTTCTTGACGAAATGCCCTCTGGCATGAGTCTTAGAAGTACTTCTCACGCTATTCCGTGGGCCTTTGATAAAAACTGCCTGACAGTTCTTCCGTTTTAAACATATTAATAAAGGCCGTCGGATCAGCCTTTTTAATTGCTCGAAGCACCTTTTTGCTTTCCTCGCCCGACACAACGGAATACACAATATTTCTTTCATGATGCTCATAGGAGCCTTCCCCCTCTAAAATCGTGGCACCGTGATTGCTGATGGAATAAATCGCCTCGCAGACTTCTTTTGTTTTATTCGTTACGACAAATAAAGTATGCTTCTGGTATCGCTTATAAAGGCTGTGTAAAATCTGTGTGGACGCATATTGAAAAATAATGGAATAAAGCGCCTTATCCCACCCAAATAAAATTCCTGCAAAAGCAAGGATCACAATATTCAATCCCAGAATCAGATTCCACGAATCTACCCCGTTTTTTTCTGAAAGGAAAATAGATATAAAATCAGTTCCGCCCGTCGTTGCATTCATATGCAGGCACATACTGATTACAACACCGTTAATCAAACCTCCAAAGACGCTGATCAGTAAAGTGTCATAAGTAATCACTCCCCCTGGAATGATATCTGTAAGCACACTGGTCAGAACAATCATCAGGCAGGAATAGAGCGTAAACTTCTTTCCAATATATCGAAAACCGATATAAATGGGTATCGCATTCAGCACCAGATTCACTACTGTATAAGGAATGGTTATCTGAAAAAACATTTCTACTGCCCGCTGGATCAATATGGTAAGCCCTGTGGCGCCGCCCGGATATAACCCTCCCGTCCTTACAAAAGTTTTAATGTTTACCGCCATAATCAATGACGCCAGACAGATTACCACAATTCTTTTTCCGTCTTTTTTCCAATCAAAACTCATGATACTCTTCCCCCTGAAAGTTCTTTTATTTTTGTTTTTAGTATAGCGTAACGCCGCTGTATCCGCAAGCTGGTATATGAAATTACAAAAGCCGGATACCCTGTTATAGGTTTCTATTAAAATTTTATCTGATATACTATTGACATATTATATACTATGTATTACGATGTACCTATGGAGGTGATAGTATATTGAATATCGAAGACTGGAAATCGCAGATTAAACGGGGCACCTTAGAATTTTGCATTTTGTTGATGATCAACAAAAGAGCCTATTACGGCTATGAAATTATCAGTGAATTGGACGCCCTTCCCATTTTATCGGTGAAGGAAAGCACCATCTATCCTCTGCTGAGACGGCTTTTAAAGGAAGAACTGCTTACTTCCTTCTGGCAGGAAACCACGGAAGGACTCCCCCCTAGAAAATACTATTCCATTACGGAAAAAGGCAGGGAATACTTAAACGCCATGACCGCCGAATGGAACAATTTACTGGCGGCAATATCCCAAATTCAGGAATAATGCCGTACACATATCATGAAAAGGAGCAAATTTATTATGGAAAAAATAATGAATGACTATCTTGAAAAAATTGATAAATATTTAAAACCGATGCCCGCTTCAGACAGAGTGGACATCGTGAAAGAAATTAAGAGTGAAATGCTCGAACTGGAAATGAAACAGCAATTATCTCCCGAACAGATTCTGGAAAAATTGGGAAATCCGAAAACGCTTGCGACTGCCTATTTAGGCGATTCCATTTCCAAAACCCAGACCTTCAGCCTGCGCAGATTTGCCATTGTAACGGCTTTCTACAGTCTGACAGGCATCAGTGGAATGTTCGTTTTACCTTTTACGAGCATCCTTGCAGCCGCGCTGATGTTCAGCGGAATCATCGCGCCGTTAGCCGGTCTGATCAATCTGATTGGCTGTCTTCTCGGTTTTGAAATTCCCTGGGTTGTATTTCAATTCGGTCCTTACACACCCGGTCCCATAGCAGCTTTCCCACTTTCCATCATCGTCGGGATTTTACTTTTTCTCGGCGGAAAAGGGTGTTGGAAACTGACGCTGAAATATATTAAGACGGTCAGTACGCTGAAGGGAAGGACGCTGCATCAGGATACTGAAGAATAAGAAGCCAAACAGCCTTGACGGATCACAAGATTTTCCGGATCCTGTCAAGGCATTCCGCGACGATTTTTCCTGGCGCCGCCACATTAATTCGTTGAAAGCCTTCTCCCGCGCCGCCAAATATCTTTCCGCTGTCCAGCCACAGCTTCGCGTCGTATATGATTCTATGATCCAGTTCTTCCGCCCCGATTCCCGTGCCGCGAAAGTCCAGCCATAAAAGGTACGTACCCTCTCCATCGATCACCTTTACTCCCGGCAGATACTTTTCCACATATTTTTTTACATAATCGATATTTTTCTGCACATAGGCAAGCATATTCTCATACCACTCACCGCCCTGCTCATAGGCCGCTCTGACTGCCGTTAAACCCAACGCGCTTAACTGACTGATACCGGCGGCATCGATTTCATGACGGAATCTCTGCTTCAGATTTTTATTCGGTATAAAAATATTGGAGATCAGCATACTTGCCAGATTAAAGGTTTTACTTGGAGAGGTGCAGATGATCGATATATCCTCATATTCTTTTTTTACAGAAGCAAACACGCTGTGTTTCCCCTGAAACACAAAGTCATTGTGAATTTCATCGCTGACCACAATAACGCCGTGTTTTAAACAGATATCTCCCATTCCGGTCAGTTCTTCTTTCGTAAATACTCTTCCTGTCGGGTTATGCGGACTGCACAGTAAAAACAGTTTTATATGGTATTTCACTATTTTCTTTTCAAAGTCTTCCAAATCGATATGATACCTGTTATCTGTGCCGAGATATAAATCATTACTGACAACGACCCTTTTATTATCTTCAATTACTTCTGAAAACGGATAATATACCGGCTGCTGGATCAAAACAAAGTCTCCCGCCTCCGTAAAGGCTTTTACGGCCATTGCGAGCGCAAATACTACGCCGGGCGTTTTCACAAGCCACTCCTGCTTCACCTCCCAGCTATGACGTCTGCGCATCCAGCCGGCTAACGCCTGAAAATATTCTTCCTGTACTTCACTGTAACCAAAAATGCCGTGCCTTGTCCTTTCTATCACTGCGTCTTCCACATAAGAAGACGTTTTAAAATCCATATCCGCCACCCAAAGAGGCAGCACATCCTCAGGCATACCCCTTCTTTTTGCAAAATCATATTTGATACAATCCGTTCCTCTCCTCTCGATGATCTCATCAAAATTCAAATTTCTTTCCGGCATATAAATCCATCCTTCCTTTTGCATTCCTCCCGCTTCACACTAACGACTGAAATACGTCTGACAGCTCTGCCAGTAAATCCTCTATGTCTTCAATACCGGCCGATAATCTGAGTGTAGCGGAAGTAATTCCATTCTTAAGGCGCACCTCTTCCGGCACATCCGCATGCGTCTGCGTCGTCGGATAGGTAATTAACGTTTCTACCCCTCCAAGACTCTCTGCAAATTTTATCATTTTGACGCGTTCCAAAATCTGTAATGCATGTTCTTTTGTATCCACATTGAACGTAATCATAGAGCCAAAGCCTCTTGCCTGCTTCTTTATCACTTCATGACCCGGATGCTCCGGCAGTCCTGGGTAATACACCTTTTTAACAATGCTCTGCCTTTTCAGCCAATCGGCTATCCTGACCGCATTCTCCTGCGACCTCTCCATACGAATTCCAAGGGTCTTTATGCCTCTTAAAATCAGCCAGCTGTCAAATGGCGAGAGTCCCGCTCCGGTAGTCTTGATCAGGAATCGTAACCTTTCTTTTATTTCCTCACGATTCGTCACAATAAATCCGGCTGACGTATCATTATGTCCGCCTAAAAACTTTGTTCCGCTATGTATCACGATATCGGCGCCGAGCTTTAGCGGATTTTGAAAATACGGAGACAAAAACGTATTATCAACAATCAGCAGAAGATTATGTTTCTCAGCAATCTTCGCAATAGCAGATATATCCGATACATTCATCATTGGATTTGTAGGTGTCTCAATATAGACCGCTTTCGTGTTTTCCTGAATGGCTGCTTCTATATCGTCCCTTGAACAGTCAAGATAAGTAAACTCATAGTTGTTCTTTTTACAAACATTGTCAAATAGTCGGATGCTCCCGCCATATAAGTCCGCCTCAACAATAAAATGATCGCCCGGTTTAAACAGCTCCATTAACAGTGTAATCGCCGCCATACCGGTTGAAAGCGCAAACGCATCAATTCCGCCTTCCAAACCTGCAAGCACTTTTTCAAGATGTTCTCTGGTAGGATTCTGCAATCTGCTGTAATCATATCCGGTACTCATTCCTACGCCGGGATGCGCATAGGTTGCCGTCTGATAGATCGGAAAGCTTATTGCGCCATAATTTTCTGTTTTTCCTTCCGCCTCTTCTAAATGAAGACAGCGTGTATTAATTCCTCTTTCCATAATTTCAACTCCCTGCATATAGTATCACTGACCCAAAAAGTGTTTATTTCCTACTTTTTCTATAGGATTTTCTTATTTAACCTTATCATACAAAAAGGTTCCTGGATAATCCCAATATTTTATGATGGGATATAGGAAAAAGCTATAACAAAAAACAGAGAAACAACTCTGAATATAATCTGTTATTTCCCTGCTTTATAAATGCAATATAAAATGTTTCCGCTTCAAACAATTGTTTTTTCAATCAAATCCGGCTTCGCCTGATGCTCTCCTATTATTTTTTCCATCCAGACCATATCATACCAGCGGCCAAATTTATAACCGCATTTGTGAAATTTCCCGACAGTTGAAAACCCTAAATGAGAATGAAATTCTGCGCTGTTTTTGTTCAGATATTCATCCTCAACTTCCGGATAACCAATGCAGGCATACAGATTTAAAATTCCCATTTTTCGTAACTTCTCTTCCAATGCCTCGTACAATTTTCTGCCAAAGCCGCATTTTTGTATATCTCGGTCAAGGTATATCGTCAATTCACAGGACCACGCATAAGCGGCCCGCCCCACAAAAGCGCCCGCATATGCATAACCCTGAATTTTCCCGTCCTTTTCAACCACAAGATAGGGATACTTCTTCATCGTATTCTTCATGCGGCTTTGAAATTCAGAAAGCGACGGCGTATCATATTCAAAAGAAATCGCCGTATTCTCAACATAGTACGCATATATTTCCAAAATACGTTCTGCGTCCTGAAGGTTTGCGTCTCTGACTAATTCTGTGCCCATATTTATTCAACCTTTCCGTCAGCAATTCCTACGCTAAACTTCTCTGTTATTCCGCTCTGTCCATTGCTGTTTTAAAATCTTTCTGATCCGTAAAGATTTCATTTGTATACGGATTCTTTTTCTGCTTTTTCGCTCTCATTAAAATCACCGCAAATACCGCGATATTAACTGCTATGGAAAGCACGGAAATAACGCCCTGCGCAGTAGGATTTGCCGCCGTCGGCATGGTCTCTCCAAACGCTGCCGCCGCGCCGGCATTTCCATATACCGAAGATACCGTGGTAAACCTGCTGCCATCCTGGAACAGCGGAAATACCTGAGCAAACATACACCAAAGCGCCAATGTATTCGCACGATTCTGAATCCAGCCGCCCTTATTCCAAAGCGCATTGGCAACCGTCGGCGCCAGTAACAGAGCAAATCCGCAATACCATGCATGGGTAGGCAGGTTCAAATAAGTATACTGGAAATTCCAAACATCATACGCCAGAATAAAGCACCATGTCATATCCGGCCAAAGCATATCTTTTTTATCCTTAGAAGAATAAATTCCCCACCAGCCTGTCATACAGAGAATATTGAGAATCCCTGCAATGCCGTTTAAAATATTCCACCAGCCGCCGTAAAGCCATACGCCTTCGGAGGACTTCCACCAGCCGCCCATTATATTTCCTGCTCTGACTACAGATTCAAAATCTGATACCACCGCAATCAGAATATTAATGGCAACGATGACAAAGGGAAATACTTTAAAAGCATGGGATTTACCCAAACTGCCCCAATGATACTTAATAATCATAAAACCGATACAGCCTGCCAGCGCCGCATACAGCTTGGCATAATGGAACCA
>CANSUS010000031.1 GCA_947650155.1 uncultured Lachnospiraceae bacterium | reverse complement strand
GGAAGCAAAAAAGAAGAAGCAAAGTTATGTGCCTCTTGCTCTATCTGCTTAAATTCTTCCTTTTCAATATTTTCTATGTCTTCGTTCCAATTGTGTAACAAAATATGACCTAGTTCATGTGCCAAATCAAAATGTACTCTTGCGGCAGTATTCTTATTTCTTGAATACCCTATCAAAAATGTATTACTTTTCTCTGTCTCAATCTTATGACTGTAAGCATCCACATCTCCTGTTGTTGATTCAAAATCAGATACCACCAGCCCATTGGATTCCGCTATATAAACCAAGTTATCTATAGGTTTCAATCCCAATCCCCAACATTCACGCAATCGCAATGCTGCATCTTCAATATCATCATTACTACTTATACTTGGAAGGTTTGCAGGTTTAAACTTTAAATATTCGCCTAAATATTCGTATATTATCTTTACCACAAGGAGTTTCGATTCCTGCTCACGCCGATAACGTTTACCTGTAGTGAGCAGGGAACGAAAATAAGTTGGACTTTCTACAAAGTTTACTAAATCATTTTCCAGAAAAAATCGAATAGGAAAATGTAACTCATTTGCAATTTTCTGAATAGTTGCAAATTCAGGATTATTCAATTTATTATTTTCATACATAGAAATTGTCTGGCGGTTTACACCTATCTTTTCAGCCAATTCATTTCCCGCAATCCCCCTGAAAACTCTTGCAATTTCTATTCGTTTACCATTAAATTTCCTTTCTGGAACTGCTTTTTGAAAATCAATAACTTTACTCATAGGTTGTGCTCCTTAATTTATTTATTGCCAGCCTGCTCATTATCTTCTTTTGTGTTCTTTTCTTCTGTAAGATTATGATCCTGACCAATCTTTCTCTTAGCCTTATCAGTTAAATCTAATTCATTTAACATAGATGGCAATTCTTCATCAGATGATACCCTTTCTGTAATCACTGAGTCATTATGTTCAATGTACTGACTCCAGTCTTCCTTTTTAACAATATTATAATTACTATCCACAAGGCAACACCGTACCGCAGTCAGTTCCCCATTTAGTTCATCAAATAAAATGACCGCAAATTTCTTTACAAGCTGCCTGTCCAAACTTAAATCTAATAGTATTCCTTCTAAAACTTTGCTTAAAGTATCAGCCTCTTCCTTATCTTCAAATAAACTGGTCTGTTTATAACTCTCTATCCCTTTATTAAAAGTCCTTATTGCATCCTCTATATAATGCAGACTTTTCCTCCTATTATGTGTTTTTAAAATACTGTCAAACCGATTCTCCTTCATGATAAGGTAAAGATTTCCTTCAATACTATCAAATAAAGGAAGTAAAGTCCAGCCCGGTATTTTAGCAAAGTCCATAATAATATGTGAATTTTTCAGGTTTTTCCGAATATTACGGTAAAGTAAATCCCATTTTAAATATTTCTCACTAGTAGAATATCTTGCATTAATACCTTCCTTTTGTAATACCTGCTTCGTATCGTCTCCTATACCTGCTGCAATCCCCTTTACTATTGAAATAACACTTTGAGAATCAATAAACTTAAAATCAATTTCCAACAAAATTACCTCCTATAAATCCAATTTTTCTCATTATAGGACTTTTCTTAAAAAATGTCAATTATAATATTATATTTTAAAAATTAATTATATTTTATTGTTTATATAGTTTGAAATATATTATTATAATGGCTGTTCTCCATATATATGTCCATGTTATAAGTAATTACAATAGTATTTTCCCAAAGAATGAATGACAGAGCCTAAAAGTGGATGAATAGCAAAAACAGAATATTGGCTTATCAAATCATCACACATAAATTGATAAGGGAAATTGACTTTTCCCAATATCCTTATTTTATATCTTCTAACAAGCTAACAAAATTTTGTTTGCCAAATGCCCCTTTGTGTTTTAAAATTCACGCAATACCAACTCTGTAATTCCCTGATTTTCTCCCATTGTGATCCTTTTCACTTTAGGCTTCCTTCCATAGCTGAATTCATCCCAGATACCATCCCGGATTCTTGTGCCACCATGATAGCCATGTATAATGCGGATTCTATAAGTTCCCATATCTGCATTATTTATACGCTGTTTTATTTCTCTGACTGCTGTTTCTACATTTTTTCCGTGAACATCAATTTCAATAATTCCTGCCACCGAATCTACCCCATTTCTAAAAATCTACTCTGTATTAATCAGATAAACATATAAGAACCTATATTTTTAACTTTACACTTTTATATCTTATTTGTCTGATGCATTTCTTAAATTCAGCGAATAACATATCATCATTAAATCCCGCAAAATATCAGATGTCATTTTGGATAATGGTCTTTTACCATACGCATCCTCTTCATAATAATTTCCAAAAACAATCCTGTATAGTTCCTCTTTAGATACAAACAAATCTCTATATTCATTCAACAAATATTTTAGATATCCCGGCTCAAACATCATTACCTTTTTAATACATTCCTGTACTACATCTGTATGAATCTGATATAATTCCCTCAATTTTAAAATATCTACATTGTTCTTTATTTCCTTAGCATCATATATTTCAATCCCCAACTGCTGTTTATCATTCAAAAACTCCATTCCTCTTATATGAAAATCAAAGGTTAATAATTCATCTGTTTTAAATTTTCCTTCATGGGATGAATATGTAATCTTCTTTGTACCCTTAGTATGGTTGCAGTAATGACAAACTGGTATCAAATTATAAAAGGATATCGCTAAAACCGGATATTCGCTCTTTTCATAAAAATGGTCAAGATCGCACATTGTCTTGTCAAAAGTAGAATTCAAAAAGTTTCTATTACAATATGGGCATACCGTTACTTCCAACGCATCCACAAATTCTTTTCTGGGAAATCTGATTTCATATAGCGTATTGACTATATAATTCTTTAAATCATCAGGCATGGCAAGATTTTTATCATCTATCTCCTGCCTAATGCGAGTTAATATACTAAAGTCTGCTTTTATTATTTCAGGAAATGAATAAGCCTTTCCATCAATAATGAGATTTGCTTTGCACCAGTCATCAACCGCTTGTGGCTTCTTCCTTAAATCTCCCTGTTTCCCTTCTCCTTTTTTAGTAAGCCCCAATTTACAATACAAACTTTCAATGGTACTTACTTCCGGGTTCTTGAAATGTATTGGTATCATCTGTTTTCTCCTCTACGCAACTGTTTTATTTTTTCTTCATAAACTTTTATCATTTTTTCTCTTATATCTTCTCCCACATATCCCACTTCCATTTTATGTTTATAAAGCATAGTATATAGCCTGTCCTTAATTATAGGCTCACCAATCAATGAAATTTCCTGTTCCAATTCTGCCATATTTTCATTAATGTATTGGTACGCAAATCTTCCATTGTCTTCCTGCACTGGTTTTAGACGATCTATTAAGCTCCTTATTTTTCTTTTGGCAAATTCTCCTACCTGCCCCTGCTCTTCCAAAAAGAAAGCATCATCAAATAGTTTATAAATGTTTGCCCCAAAGGTTTCATCATGCTTTTGGGGATCATCAATCCTGCACTTGTTATTTTCTTCATCCCTTGCAAGATAAATAACATTGCTTTTGGGCATATCGGACAGTATGATAGGGCTATGGGTAGTAAAAATAATCTGCACATTCTTACCACGAAATAGTATTTTTGCCTCATCAATCAGATAATACAACATTTTCTGCTGCCATCCGGGATGGCAGTATAAATCTATTTCGTCAATGAGAAGCAACACATTATCTTTCAAGCTCTCCTGTACATCATCCGAAATATATTTAAAAAATGGAACTAAATGTAGCCATGAAAAGAAGTTCAGCAATGCTCTTTCTCCTGATGAAAACTGAAGACCTCCAATGCGAATATATTTCAATATAAACGAATGCTTTTGATGTATTGCATATTTTTCCACCAGTTTTAAAAATCTTTTGTAACTGTCACTTCCATATTTGACTTCTATTTTGGAATCATAACCCGCATCATTTACCGGAAGCAGACACTCTGTCTGTGAACAGTCACAAAGACACCCCTCAAATTCCTTTATCTCATTAAATGCATCGCCAAACAGTGACAACATACCGTCATTATTTCTTAAAATATATTCTATACTCGATTTTAAATCATCTTTGCTATGTATAACCCCCATATCTGAAAAATCATTTCCACTTTTATATGTCATAACTTCATATAGCAGATTAAAGTAGGCAATACATATGCTGTCAGTTTTTAATACTTTATCAAAAGAATCCCCTATAATAGATTTTATTTTACTATGTGCTTTAATCAAAATATCCTCATTACCCTCATCCTGTTTCCTTTTTCTTTTGACTCTATAC
Organism: uncultured Lachnospiraceae bacterium; assembly: GCA_947650155.1. Lineage (GTDB taxonomy): Bacteria > Bacillota > Clostridia > Lachnospirales > Lachnospiraceae > RGIG3002. Next base: position 39,230 of record CANSUS010000031.1, on the reverse strand, counting down.
AATTTATCTTGAATTATGTCTGCGTAAAAATCGAAAGATACATATAAATCAGGATGAAGATTTTTCGATAAAATCCCCTTATCTTTTCTCTCATACATAGCTCCAATGTATAAAATATCTAAAATCTGCTGAAAATCATTAGCTTTTTTTTGATTTCGGCATAAGTCAATATAAGAAAAATATCCTGCATCTACTTTATGATTCCTTTTAATGCAGCCCTTATAAAATATATCTTTTAAGGTATTCAAAGCATCCACATTAAGAAGAATTCTACTAATACAACCATCAGTAGATAAAGTATTTTCTATCGAATACATACTGTTGGTAAGGTATATTTTACTGATATTTTCGCACCCTTTATTATTCACCACCATTTTTTGAAATATTGATGAACCTTGATATAAATATACAGTTCTCATGCCTGTCTCGTTTTTAAATCGGTCAATATTATGATAACATACGAATTCCCCATTCTCCATGAAAACTGCCACACGCATCTCTTTTGCATATCTTTCGGCAAAATAGTCATTATATGCAGGCACATGATCTTCGTCTTTTACGCTAAAAAACAAATGACTCAATTCATGAAGTAACGTACTTTTTCCAGAGCCATTTTCCCCGACAATTGCTGTGACATTAGAAATACACCCTGTATCGTCAAAAAACCATTTAGGAATTTTCTTATCACACCTGCTCTGTTTTAAAATATACACATTTCCTTCTATTGCCACTTCAAATCTATAATTGGGCGAGAAATTAAATCCTTGTCCTTCTATAAACCCTTGCTCTGTTTGATTTATGAATAAAAATATTAACTCCATTTTCTGATCCGACCTTCTTTAAGCTTTCAATCTTTTTATGACAGAATCATCAGCATCCATTATCATATAACAGCCTTTATCATAATGATAAGCAACCCGGTATTTTTCATCTCTTATGTAGCAAATTACCTCCCCATAAATAATTTCCTGTGAATCATAATATTTCGGCTTTAGTTTTTTCAATTCATTGAAAAAATCTATATTCGGAACTTCTTCGATCGATCGATACTCTGTTATAGGTATATAGCCTTTCAGTAAGTCATGGTTATCAAACCCAACTTCAATATTATGTTTTTTATTTTTCTCCCAACTTTCTAGCCATTTCAAATTCTTTAATAGTGATGCCATATGTGCCTCCCAAAATAATAATATATAATTCATACTTTTCCCTGACAAAATTATAACATAAAGATAAAAGTTACTCCAAAGCATATTTTCTAAGCCAGTCTGCTTAACATCATCTTTTGCAACATCACTATCTCTTCCAAATACTTTTTTAGTTGCCTCTTTTCTTCTCCGTTATATATGTACAAATTATTATTTTTCACTATCTGATTGATATTCACGCCGATTTTATTTATCTCATTCCGCAGCCGCATCACTTCCAGTTCCAGCTCCCTGCTCTTTGGATGTTCCGTCTGGTTTAAAAGCAGGTAACGGATATATTCCGATTCATTCATATTTTCTGCTTTGGAACGTTCCGCTAAGATTCTTGCGGTCTCTTCGGTCAGCTTAAAGTGCTTCCGAAGCGTGTTTTCGCCTTTTGGTCTTGCCATGTGCCTCTCCTTTCTTTTTGGGGAGAGGGCGTTCTATGGAACGCCGCAAGATACGCATTTCGTGGGCACGAAATGCTGAATCTTGTCGGGGAGTACCCCGAACCCCCTTAAATCCTCCATATTTCTTATTTTGATATCAATTCTTTTTTCGGGATTGCAAAAACATTATACTGGATATCAGATTTTACCTGCCGATTGCATTGCCCTCTTTTTCAGATTTCAAAATCCTTTGCCAGATAGCAGCCTTTTTTTGCCCCTTTTCAGGGATATCAAAAATCCCTTCCAGATAGCATTTTTTCACCATTGGAAATCAAATTCCCTGCTTCGATATCATTTCTCCACGCTTCCAGATACTTTTCGCCTCTTGGATTGTATTGGGGAGTGCGTGCGGCGTCAAGCATTTTAGTCCTAGCCGAAAATGCTTGACACCGCCCACCCTCCCCAATGGTTTACAGCCAAGCGGAAAGTATCTGGTGGAATCGGCAGCCGCCGCTCTTCCCACTTCTATCAGCGGGTTTTCCCATAGTATTCCATTGTCCTGTCTGCCACCATCGTAACCTTCTTTTCTTCTTTATTCAGAAGATAGCAGAACTTCTCCTTCTCCGGTGCTGACAGGAAATCCGGCACCTTTATATTTCTATCATTTTCCCCCTGCAAAATGTCCGAAATACAATATCTGTCCAATGCTTCAAGAAAAACAGCTATCTTTATCTCCACTCCTGCCAGTTGTGGTTTATCATCCTCCGCTGCTTTTTCATAAGCATCCCGCGCCGCCTTTTCCATGTCTTTTAAAATGCTCCGTGTGCAGGAAACCGGTTTACGGTTTGCAAGGATATCCAGCATCTTATCCCATCCTGCCTTTATGTATATGGGAATATTCTTATCCAGTGAATTTACATCCCTCACAAAATCCATCTCCCCTCCCCTTGCCGGAACAAAGCATGGGATATTGAACGCTCTTGCTTTTTTCGCTGTCTCTATTGGTATCCTCCTACAACCCCCGTCGTTGATCAACTGCCGGATGGCAGCCAGCTTTTCCTTATCCGAAAGCTCCGGGCAGTAATTCTGTTTCGCCAATGCCTGCAAAAGCTCCCTCTCTTCCCACTCCGTCTTAAACTGATCCAAGGTCTTTTCCTCCAGATTCCGTTCCCTCCCTGCTGCCGCTTCCCTTGCCACTGCTGACAGGGAGCGCTCATTTTCTGCTTCATAGGTAATGATGCTTATCTCCCCTCTGCCGGAAAGCATATCACGCCGCATCTGCATCAGCCCATCGGCAAGATAGCCATAACTGATAAGGGCAACCTTCTCCCCGAAAGGTCCTCTGATATACTGGTCGGTGGAAAGGCGGCACTTTTTCATCCTGCCTCCCCTGTAGCGGATTGTAAGGGATTTCCCCCTGACCTGCCGCTTTGTAACCACCTTTGAAAACCTGCGGTTATCCAGTACGGAAATGTCCGCTTTCCCTGTTTTGTCTTTTATGTGTATGGCAAAGGTTGTTCCTGCCAGTGAGAAATAGCAGAAAGACTTTGCGATAAGGTTCTCAACGCTCTCCTTAAGGTAAATCTCCCGTTCTTTCAGGCAGAAATTTCTGTCCTGTCCTAAATGGACTATGTAATGCCCTTCCTTTTGTAACAGTTCAAAATCTACGGGCGGCTTTCCGTCTGCCCCAATCACCAAATGCAGGAATTGTTTTATATCAACGTCCTTGATCTGGTATTCTTCCAATACTGCCTCCTTGCATAATAATATTTTCTTCCCAAAAGAAAACAGGATGCGTAAAGCACCCTGTCAGATTCCCATGAGACCATCCATAAAGCTGAGGGCGGTCTCATTCAGTTCTTCGGTTTTTGGCTGTATCTCTCTCTGCTGTTGCTGTGCCGGTACTGGTGGCTGTGCGTTCGTCACTGCCGGATAGGAGTATGGATAGGGAAATGGATATGGCATCTGTAGCATTTCCTTTCAGGATTTATCCATCTTCCTGTCAATGATTGTAGTGGTTGTCCGACTTCCTTCAGATTCCACCTCACGATGGACACCCTTGTCATTGGCTGTATCCTTCCCACTACTAGGGCGGATTAGGGACTTTCACCCGTTAGCGACGTGCGCCGCAAGGCGCACATAAATAAGGACTATCCAAGCACTTACACTTGAATAGTCCTTCCCTTCAACTGATTTACATAAAAAAGGGGAATCCATCTAACACAAGATAAATCCCCTTTGTTCTACCTCTATTTACTTTTCCATGCAAAGCAGTTTGTCGCTGTTACGCCGCTTTCTGCTGGTGTCTCAATGTTACATTCCCATCTTCCATAACGTGAATTTTAGAAGTCCTTTCCACGGATCTTCTCCGCAATCTCCTCTACCTTTTCTTCCGTTAGTATATATTTCTTATGGAATAAAAATACAGCAATTAAAAGTCCCGCGATTGGAATCACTGTCATTGTCAAACGCAGCCCTGCTACGGAAGCCCCTGCTGCCGATACTGCGGCGTCCGAAGTATCATTGCTCAGATTACATAATTTCAAACAAACAGAAGCAATCAGTACCGCTACTCCTGAAGCCAGTTTTACCACAAAAGTCTGCATGGAAAAGATAACGCTCTCATCCCTTCTTTTATTTTTCAGTTCCCCATAATCTACCGTATTGGCAAGGAACACTGTCGTAAGCACTGTTAACATTCCATTTGCAGCAAAGATAAAAAATCCCGGAATAAACAACAGGAAAATACTGGACATATTGGTAAAAGCCAAAACAAGTAAAAATATATATCCTGAAACTGCCATTGCAAAACTCACATAAAAAATCTTTATAGTGCTCAGAAATTTACGAAGCAGCGGAAAGAAAAGCATCATTGACAAAATCTGTACGGCGCCGCCAAACGTGTTAAATAATGTATAACTGCTATACCATGCTTCCCCTCCGAAATCATATTTGAAAAAATAAATCACAAGATTAGAAGTAAGATAAATTGAACAGTTAATCAAAACAATCGTAATGACAACTGTCATCGCCTGATCGTTTTGCAGAAGCGCTTTAAACATCTGCCCCACGGAAGGCGAATCCACATCCACCGTCGACTTCTCTTTAATCGTCATACAGGTTATCACTGTAAAGACAACGAATAAAACGGCTATGATTAAGGCAAACCATTGAAATCCCGCACGCTCGTTTCCTTTTCCCAGTAAATACACACACTGCATTGTAATAATAGTAACAATGGCAGAACCAACCCCTGCGCAGGAACGCGCTAATGTCGTCAGCCCCTCTCTTTCTCTGCCTCCTTCCGTAAAAGCCGGAATCATGGACCAGAAGGGAATATCCATCATCGTATAGGTGATTCCCCATAAAATATACGCGGCTGCCGCATAAACAATCAAACCGTTTCCTGTTAATGCAGGCGGTGCGGCAAACATAAAATACAAAATCACAGCATTTAAAACAGTACCAATCAAAAGCCACGGACGAAATTTCCCAAAACGGGTTTTAGTCTTTGCCACCACTACACCCATAATCGGATCATTGAATGCGTCAAATACTCTTGCCGCCATCAATATTATTCCCATAGCAATGGCGCTCACTCCCAAAATATCCTGATAATAGTATAAAATATAACTGGCGGAAAGCATATAAACCATATCCTTTCCCACTGCTCCAAGTCCATAAGAAATTTTTTCCTTTACTGATAATTTCATCCTTTATCCCCATCTGCGCAATGCGATGCGCCTTAAATCTACAGGCTGAAAACGCATTTTTATTCAACCTTCCAGATATACCGCTTTCGCGGTCCTTTCACTCCGCCCTGATTCCGTCCACCAAAATCGTTACCACCTCGTCCAGCGCTTCATGGTAAGAGATGTTATGCCTGACCAGAATATCTCTCTGGAAAAACTGCTCTAATGCAGATTCCATCATCATCTTTAAAATTGGAATTTTCACCTGCCGGATCACTCCCTCTTCCATCCCCTGTTCCAAAAGAGCAATCGTCATCTCCCATCCTGTTTCCAAACGCTTCTCCACCTGCCCATAGATCGCCGGATACTTGTCCTTGAGCATATATAACTGCCTGAAGTCTACCTCCTTATATCCTTCCGGCATAACGCCCATCACCGCTTTAATCTTTTCAAGCGTAGAAAGTCCGGTATTTTCCATTACCTGTCTTTCGCTTTCTTTGATAGAATCAAACAGGTAATCCACCATAGCAAGAAACAACTCCTCTTTATCACGAAACACTGTGTAGATCGTCTTTTTGCTCATCTTAAGCAGCCTGGCCAGATCCTCCATCGTAAATTTAAGCCCTTTTTGGTTAAAAGCCTGTATCGTCCCTTCCAATATTTCCTCTCTCAGCTCCATAGTCCCCTCATTTCCATCTGCTGTTGGAAACCCTTTTTTTATTCTCGGTTTCCTATATTGTATCATCACTTTCTGTAGAAAACAAGAAACCATTTTGCCAAAAATGGTTTCCAATTTTTATAAAACTTTACCAACACTCTTTTATATCTCTTAAAATCCTTCTTCCTTTCTCTGCCTGCGCATTTCCCTTCTTTTAATCCCGGCTTCCCATTCTGCCTTTTCCGATTCGCTTTCACTGATTAGTCCCGGCACTTTCATGGGTTTCCCGTTCCCGTCCACAGCCACTACCGTTACATACGCCCTGTTGATCGGTTTCCTGATCCCGTCCAGACTTTCCACATAAGTATCCACCCTGACTTCCATAGAAGAATTGCCCACATAGGTGAGTTTTCCTATTAAAACCACCAGATCATTCTGATACGCGCCCCTGATAAATTTCAGGTTGTCCACCGACGCCGTAATGACATTTGACTGTGCATGTCTGATTCCGACCAGTCCCGCCGCCTCGTCGATCCATTCCATCAGGCGTCCGCCAAATAACCTGCCTGCGCCGTTTAAATGCTCAGGTCTGATCTGGTATACCTGCTCAATCAGAGAATCCGAAACCTTTTTTCTCTTTTCCTCTTCCATCTTAATCCTCTCACAAAAAACAGCGGACATTCACATCATGCTGTGTGCAAGCCCGCTGTCTGTTAAAACCTGCCGCTTATTCCCATCGAACACGGCTTAATGGCTTTCTTATTTAATCACGCGAATCCATCCTTCCGGCGCTTCGATCCGTCCCATCTGGATTCCTGTTAGGGTATCGTAAAGTTTCTGCGTTATCGGTCCCATCTGCTCCATACCGCTTGGAATACAGATTTCTTTTCCATGATCCACAATCTTTCCTACAGGGGAAATTACTGCTGCCGTTCCACAAAGTCCGCATTCCGCCATATCTTTTACTTCTTCAAACAATACTTCCCTCTCTTCCACCTCAAGTCCCAGATATTCCTTCGCTACATGCATTAGAGAACGGCGGGTGATAGACGGCAGGATACTGTCTGATTTTGGCGTTACTACCTTTCCATCCTTTGTTACGAACAGGAAATTTGCCCCTCCTGTTTCTTCTACCTTTGTCCTTGTACCCGGATCTAAGTACATATTTTCATCAAAACCTTCTTTATGCGCGGAAACAATAGCGTGTAAACTCATGGCGTAGTTGAGACCCGCTTTGATATGACCGGTTCCGTGCGGCGCCGCGCGGTCAAAATCACTGACACGGATCGTCAGGGGCTTTGCTCCTCCTTTGAAATAAGGTCCCACAGGAGTTGTAAATACGCGGAACTGGTATTCATCCGCGGGCTTTACCCCGATAACCGGATTAGACCCAAACATATAAGGGCGGATATATAACGTCGCGCCTGAACCATAAGGCGGGACATAAGCCTCATTTGCCCTTACTACCTGATCGATCGCATCTAAAAACCTTTCCTTTGGAAATGCCGGCATTTCCAGTCTTGTTGCAGAAGCTTCCATACGTTCTGCATTTAAATCAGGACGAAACGTTACAATATGCCCATCGTCCGTTGTATACGCCTTTAATCCTTCAAAAATTGTCTGCGCATACTGAAGCACGCCTGCACATTCGCTGATTACTACCGTATCATCCTCTGTCAGCACGCCGCCGTCCCATGCGCCTTCTTTATAATTGGAAACATATCTTTTTTCTGTCTTGATATAACCAAAGCCGATGTTTTCCCAGTCGATGTTCTTTTTCTCCATAATTTCTCACAACTCCTCTCATTTCATTTTTTTCAATTATTATACTTTTATCCCGAAAAGTCAATAGAACTTCGACGGTATTCCACAAATTCATAGGCAATATCAAAATAAGTCTGCTCTTCGCTCTCTGCCGTCACTTCCCAGTCTGCATCTTCCTCCAGATTCGGGAAATAACTGTCGGCTTCATACGCATGATCGATCTTCGTAATATGAGCGGTATCACAGTAAGGCAGCATCTGCCTGTATATACTCTCTCCTCCGATAATATATACATCCTCACTGTCGTATTTTTTTACTTCTTCTAAAAGTTCCTCAACGGAATGTACTACAATGGCGTCTTTTACTTTATAACCGCTGTTCTTTGACAGAATAATATTGGTCCGGTTAGGAAGGGGCAGCCCCTGTGGGAAAGTTTCAAGGGTTTTACGCCCTAATACAACCACTTTGCCGGTTGTTGTCTGTCGAAACATCTTCTGGTCGTTTGGAATCCTTACAAGAAGCTGGTTTCTGCATCCGATCGCCCAGTTTTTATCTACTGCTGCTATTATATTCATGATTCTTCTCCATAACTTCTGCATACCTCTTCCATTTTACCACAGGACATCCTGCCTTCCGGGCATCTTCCCATTACATAACAGGATGGTCCGAAAAGCGAAAACAATACCGGATATTTCTCACGTAAAATAGTCAGCAGGGCGTCCGCACATTCCTTGATTTCCCATTGTGCGCGGTTACATGTCCTTAATCTCATAAAAGTATACAGTTCATTCGCATTCATTGTCGTCATGACCGGAATTTCCAGACCGCTCAATAATAAATATACCTGATCAAAAGGATGAAAACCTTTCCCTTTCAATTCCTCTGCGACTTTCCCGCTCTTTATAAAAATCTCCCTGTATCTTTCCTCCAATCCCATACGAACGATACTGTCCGGTAAAACATAATGTTTAAAATCACATGTCATCAGATAATCCGGGATCACGATAGACTGCATCCTGTGCCGGACCAAATGGGTAATTCCCGCCAAAGAAATATGATGGAAAAGAACAGAAAAATGAACCTGTTCCAATTCTCTTTTCCTTGCATTCTTCAACAACTCCCGAATGATCTCTTTTTGCTTGGAAGCATCCTCCACATTAACCGTTTCCCATCCCCAAAAGCCGCTGTTTAATGCCGCCGCTTTACAGATGATTTTTTCCGGCTGCTCAGTCCCCTGCACTAAAGTGACAAGTTCCTCCTTTCCCGGCTTTTCTGCTGCGGGCAGATCCGCCTGTTCCAGATATTTTCTGATATACTCCCTTGTATCCGCCTGCGGTTTTTCCACTTTCAAATACGGTAGTTCCTTTTCGCACTGGCTGAACAAAGATTCTCCTAGCATAACCAGTTCCGGGAAGTTTTTTCCCCTTCCGTATACCATCTCATTCATAATTTTTATCAATTCTCTTGCATTCACGGTACAGAAAAAGTTACTTCTGAAACAATAGGGAAGCACAAATCTTGCATCTTCTTTCGGTATGCCCATCTTCACAAAATTATTGTATTCCTCAAATAGAAAATCCATGTGGTTTTTGTAAAGCGTTTCCATGCTTTCCTGATCCGCTTCCTCATATCTTGAAAAATCAGGAACAACATAGCCCATTTTGCCAAAATCGACATATCTTCTGGATTTTACCGTAAAAGATGCCAATCGGAATTCTATCATAAACTGCTCCACATAAACGGAAACATTGTCAAACGACAGATTAATCATAATATGTTCTAATACAGATTCATGCCCTGACGATAATATTTTTTTAATTAATTTTCTATTCGCCGCTTCCTCATTATGCAGCGAAGCCTCATATATTTCATCCGCGCTTCCTTCCGTAGTAGAAATCCTTCCCGCTGCCGAAACAATACTATGAGCATTCGTATTGTAATTAATGATAGTTACTCTCCCACGCATCTTTACTCCTCTTCTTTCCTGCTTTTTCCTTTAAGCCTTCCCATCAGAAACGCACCCCGACAGGCGCACCTTAAGAAGAATGCTCCCTCCGGAGCATTCCCTTCTCTTTCAGCATTCCTCCCTTAAGAAGCATGCCCGCCTTTCCGCATTCCCTTCTCAGCCTTCCACATTCAAGAAGAATGCCCGCTTTCCAGGCATTCTTCCAGCGCGGAACCTAGACCTTCTTAGGCACGGTACTTTCGTGCCTTAGCAGGTCTTTCCGCGCTATTCCCATTTATCACAAAGCGAATTCACCTGATCCGCAAACTTCGCAAGTTCCTTATTTGCCGCGCCCTCATGCCGGTGTATAATAGAAATAAGCCTCTGCCCTGCCGCCAGAAGTCTGGCAAATACATCGGAAACAGTTTTCCTTTTCTTCACAACAGCGATCGGTTCTGCTTCGTATTCCAGCGTATTGGTCAGCAAATTAAAGCAGGTGCCGCTGTAAGGCGCATACGCATTCAAACCATGTTCCATCCGAAGCGTTTCCACAAACTCCTTACAAACGCTGTCCTCGCCATGCACTACAAACACTCTCTTCGGCTTCTCTTCAAATCCTTCTACCCATTCAATAAGCCCGTCTTTATCCGCATGACCGCTCATACCTATAATTTTTTTGATCCGGGCACGTACCTCAATTGTTTCGCCGAAAAGCTTAACTTCATCCGTCCCCTCTACAATTGCTCTTCCCAGCGTCCCGTTCGCCTGATACCCTACAAACAGAATCGTACATTCCGGACGCCAGAGATTGTGTTTTAAATGATGGCGGATACGTCCCGCTTCACACATACCCGATGCGGATATAATCACCTTCGGCGTTTCATCAAAGTTGATCGCTTTAGACTCGTCGCTCGTGATCGTAAGCTGGAGTCCCGGAAAGGTAAGGGGATTAATATTATGTTTCACCAGTTCGAGCGCTTCTCCGTCAAAACACTGTAATTTATTCTTGTCAAAGATTCCTGTAGCTTCCACCGCCAGCGGACTGTCCACATAAACCGGAAAACCTTCATGCCCGTGCACCAACTGCTGTTCTTTTATCTTTCTTAAGAAAAATAAAACTTCCTGTGTACGCCCTACTGCAAAAGAAGGAATTACCACATTTCCTCCCTGATCGAAAGTCTCCTGCAAAACTTCTGCAAGTTCTTTTACATAATCCGGTTTTTCCACGGAATGCAGCCGATTGCCGTAGGTTGATTCCATTACAACGAAATCCGCTTCTTTTGTCAAAATAGGACTCTTTATAAGAGGCTGGTTTTTATTTCCGATATCACCTGAAAATACAACTTTCTTTGTTGCGCCCTCCTCTGTCAGCCAGACTTCTATGCTTGACGAGCCAAGAAGGTGTCCAATATCGGTAAAGCGGATCTCGATTCCATCGCAGACCGTCAGTTTCGCACCGTAACTGCAGGGTACAAGATGTCTGATAATGCCATCCGCGTCTTCCATCGTATAAATTGGCTCATAAGGCTCAATATCTGAATGCCTTTTTGCTTTTCTGTTTTTCCACTCCGCCTCATGCATTTGTATATGCGCACAATCTCTCAGCATAATCCTGCACAGATCCGCAGTTGCTTCCGTCATAAAAACCTGTCCTCTGAACCCCTGTGCATAAAGCAGGGGCAGCATTCCTGAATGGTCAATATGGGCATGTGTCAAAAGCACATAATCAATTTGTGCTGATGGCACCGGCAGATCGGCATTTTCAAAATAATTTGCTCCCTGTTCCATTCCATAATCTACAAGAATATGTTTTCCACACGCTTCTATGTAGTGACAGCTTCCGGTTACCTCATGGTCAGCTCCGATAAAAACCAGTTTCATACGCATCTCTCCGTTTCCGTAAAAAGAAATTACCTGCATCATAGTTTATAATATAATTTATTATATCATTAAACGCTGATGCAGGTAACCCCTTAATTCAATAGTTGATTATACTTTTCTTTCTCGTTTAGCTTGCGCTGGATCTGTAATCCATATTATAGGAAGATATATTGTTCAAAAAACAATCTATTCTTCCATACCGCTCCATCACTACACTCCTGAAAATTTCTATGTCTTCTTCACTGTTTATATCCCCATGAAAGAAAAAGACATCCACCTCATATTTTGTTTCAAGCTCCGCTTTCAGTGCTTTGCCAGACGCTTTGTCAATATCCATGTACGCCACCTGCCTGCCGCTCTGGGCCCATTTTTCGACACATCGTCTGCCAACGCCTTTAGCCCCGCCTAATACTACACATGCACCGCGATTAAGCATAGGTTCTCCCTCCGTTATCCGTATTTTACTGCAGCTTTTTCTATAGATAAAAAACGCCGCATTTTGTCAGTAAAGTCATAAAACTAATTTATCTTGTCTGAATTTGTCTGACTTGCACTTATTGTATCGAATCTCAGCAATATGTGCAAGAAAAAAAGCGGCTTACGCGATAACTTACACATTTTCAAAGTCACTTAAGTTCATTCGCCGTCTTATAAAAATGATAGTAAATTCCCTGTTTTTCAATCAGTTTTTCATGATTTCCCTCTTCTACTATCCCTTCATCAGTCAGCACCAGAATCCTGTCTGAATTTTTTATACTTGATAAACGATGGGCTATTGTCAGTGTAGTCCGCCCTTCCGATAATTTTGAGAGGGATTTCGCCACTGCAAATTCACTCTCGTTATCCAGCGCCGATGTTGCTTCATCCAAAATAATCATGGGCGGATTTTTCAAAAATACCCTTGCAATGCTGATTCTCTGTTTCTGTCCGCCTGACAGTTTTACCCCTCTCTCTCCTACATAAGTGTCATATCCGTTTTTCAGTTCCATAATAAATTCATGGGCGCCCGCCTGTTTTGCAGCCAGAATCACTTCTTCCTTTGAAGCATCCGGGCGTCCATAAACAATATTTTCAAAGATAGTCCCTGAGAACAGATAAACATCCTGCTGTACGATTCCGATATTTTTGCGCAGACTCTTCAAAGTAAATGCTTTCACATCCTCTCCGTCAATTGTAATCCGCCCGTCCGTCACATCATAAAAACGCGGTATTAAATTACATAATGTCGTCTTTCCTCCACCGGAAGGACCTACAATTGCCACTTTTTCTCCCGCCCGAATGTCCAGATTCAGATTTTTCAATACAATATTATGGTCGTCAGGATATTCAAAGCTTACATTTTCAAACCGTATACTGCCTTTTGGATTATGCAGTTCTCTTGCTCCCGGCTCGTCAAAAATTTCAATATCGGCATCTACAATCTGCAAAAAACGCTCAATGCCTGTTACGCCTCTTTGAAACTGTTCCGCAAACTCTATAATCCGGCGTATTGTAGCAATCAAAGTCGATACATAAAGCATATAAGCAACCAGATCCCCTACGGCAATCCTGCCCTTTAGCATAAAAATTCCGCCAATAACCAAAACGGCAAGGTACATGATTCCATCAAACATCTTTACCGTAGTCTGGAATGCCGCCATATATTTATAGGTTTCTTTCTTGATCTCCAGAAACTGTCCGTTATCCTGTTCAAATTTCCGGTTTTCCATTTCTTCATTTGTAAATGCTTTTACTACCTTCTGCCCCAGCAGACTGTCCTCAATTCTTGCATTCAGCTCACCTATCTGATTACGCTGTTTGCGAAAAGCGCCCCGCATACGGAAATTCAGCGTCATACACACCCCTATCATAACCGGCACAAAAGCAAAAATTATGACCGTAAGCCATAAGTGGATTCCCGCAAGGATCATAAAAGATATAATCGTCTTGATAATGGCAATAAAAAATTCTTCCGGACAATGATGTGCAAATTCTGTCACGTCAAACAGATCATTCGTAATCCGTCCCATAATCTGTCCTACTTTGGTATTATTATAGTAAGTATTGGACAGTTTTTGTAAATGCCCATAAGCATCCCGCCTCATATCCGTTTCAATTTTGGCGCCCATAACATGCCCCATATCCGCCATGTAATACCCGGCAATACAATCTATGATCCGAAGAAGCAGGTACAAAAATCCAAGTTTCCCAATCACCGAAACGGACAGGCTTGCAAGATCATTTAACCCTTCATTTGTGATATAACGCATAATAAGAGGCAGCACCAGTTCGCATACTGTTGTGAGCGCTGCACAAAATAAATCTAAAAACAGAGTTCCCTTATACTTTTTAAAATAGGGCGTAAACCGCCGTATCAACTCCATAGTTGTATACTGTTTTGTTGTATTTTCCTGAGTTTTCTTCAACATAATCCCATCCTGTTTTTCGTCTATTGTCCGTAATACCCGCCATTTTGCATATGTATCCGGTTATATCTGTGATACTGTAACGTAATATATAATTCTGCATCTGTAAACGCAATATAAGGTAATACATAAAAAACATGAAGTATCCCGCAAGTACAGGCTCCTAAAAGTCCCCAGCCAAAGAATGACAAATCTAACAGAAAAGTATCCATTTTTTGACCTTCCATAAGTTCCCTGCTGATACGAAATGCCTCGCTTTGCGGCAAATTCGGGTCTTCCGCCAGAAGATAAGGTATCATGCGGTACTCGTATGCCTTAATGATACCCGGAATCACAAAAAGCATCGACCACAGACTGATATATAAATACCGTAAAAACTGTACTTTCACAACATTCCAGTATGCACCGGAAAACGCTGCTCCGATTTCATTTAGCTGCGTCTCCTGCACTCTGCTCAAAATAAAAAAACGTTTACATCCAATCTCCAAAGGATTCCCCAAAAATATTTTTATCATGAGCACAAGAAGCGTGAAAAATAATGTTAAAAAAAGAATGATAAATATTCCGACCCCAGACATATAATAGTAGAAATACTGCCATGCCTCTTCCATCTTTTCCTGATCTGCCGAAAGCTTCACATTGATTCTGACACGGTTTCCCCCTGCTGCAATACTCAGAAGCAATGCAGTAAGTACCGCCTTCCAATAACACTTGTTTAAATTTATTTTTGCTCTGGTTTTTAAATCAGCTCTTGACCACATTTTATCCTCCTCCAATCGTTATCTTTTTTCTTTTCCTGTCTCAAACCCGTTAATAGATCTTTATTTACGAAAGCAGCTCTGTAACAATGATATCTGCACATTCATCCGCACTGCACATACTTGTATCCACTTTCAAACTATACTCTATATTTTTTGCCATCAATTCCTGTTGTTCATCCGACTGATTTTCGTATCTGTCTCCACGAACAATATTTCTTTTCCTGCATATATCCAACGGACAATATACTTCCACCAAATCAAGCGGATTGTTTTTCAATATTTCAACCAACTGCAAATAATGCGGAGTTATTTCATCCCTTTCAACTAATATGCCGTCTATCAGTACATTTTTACCCATATCTGAATAAAGTTTCGCAGTATGGTACATCATTATAATTACTTCGCTAAGATATTTCCAATAGTTTTCACGCAAATATTTTTCTCCGACCATCTCTTGAAACAAATCATTCGCAACAACATAAAAAAATACGTCGTCACGTTCCTGAATCGCCTCGACAATTGATGTTTTCCCTGCACTTGTTACTCCGTTCAGGAAAATAATACGTCCTTTTTCCATTCCGCTACCTCTCAAAACCCAATTTTTCAATACCTGCATTAATAAAATTATACCACTCCAATATGCCGTTTTCTATCTTTTTCTGCATTGACCGCTTCTGCTCCATCGACGGTTTCCTGCATGCTAAAACACGAAAACGGCATAACCTCCCAAGTTACACCGTTTTCTAAAACACTCTATTCAATTTTTAATTCTCCCACCATTTTTCCGTTTTGATTCATATTACCCTGTATATCATTTAGTTATACAGACCATAGTTGTAAATATCTGTTGCCGTTTCCAAAAGTTTACTGCCTTTGTATGCTTTTACTGTAAGATAAAGACGATAGCTATAGCCTTTCTTAATAGCATATTTTTCAGTTACCGATGCAAACTTCACACCTTTGTTATCTTCCCACGACTTAATCGTATTCCAATTATTATCCTCATACCTCTGTAATTCTACGATCAATGTTGCCGAATCCGCCGAACTCGTTGTTGATGCTCTGCCTGTTGCGCTGATAGTAGCAATTCCCCATGAATCCACTTCCATTCGTGATGTAATAGTCGACACATCCGTCCACTGCGGCGAAATTTCAGTTTCTGTCCCCTTCGCTGCAAACACTGTTGTCGAATTAACTGTCAATATACAGGCTGCCAGCATCAAGCTAACCAATTTTATATGTTTCTTCATCTTTTTTCCTCCTTTCAAAATGAACAACAAAACAATACTACCAAATTTCCCCAAAAAATACAAATTATAATTTAATCGCCACCTGAAATCATCAGCTGAATTTTTTACATACCCAGAAGAAGGGCAGTCATCCCTGCTGACCGGCTTAAGCAGAGAAGTCGACATTTTCTTATGGGATGTTCCATACCTCAGGGGAAATCTGCACGGACGCAGATTTAGGCGATACTGAGGCACGGATGCCGAATTATCGCCGACCCGTCCACAGAAACCGCCTTACACATCCCATTAGAAAATTCACTTCCCTGCTTAGCCGGTCAGCAGGGATGACTGCCTTTCTTCGTCCGGCTTCAAAACCAGAATCCATACTATCCACTATTCTATACTGTTCAAAATTTTTTCCATTTCAGTAAGATCCACACTTCCTTCAATAATATATCCAACATTTTGGGCCGTAAAATTAACCCATATACGCCCATCCTTTTCTACCATGAGTACATCGCGCTCCCCAATCCTGGTTTCTGATATTTCCCCCGCTTCCGTATCAAATGCCGTTCTCGTATTCTCTTTATAAATTGTTATCGCATACTCCTGTCCATCTACACTATTATACTGCAAAAAGCAATTCTCCGTATCTTCATACGCATATACCAACTCATACCCCGTCACCACATACCCCGGTGCATACGCCTCATACGCCTCCGGTATCTCTATGACTTCCTTTTTCCTGCCAAAGTCAATTACGGAATATTCCTCACCCATAAATAAATTCCATATTGGCACTCTGATTGCCTCCACACTCATTGTCAGCACTCCCAGCGCAACTACTGCTGCCACAATAACCGCTGCCCACGCCTTAACACTTCTATACCGATTCTCCTCTGCCTCCGCCTTCCTGATCAGCCGATTCATCTTCCTGTCAAATGATTTTGAAAACGGATGCTTCTCCTCTGGTACTTCCTGCCTTTCCATCTCCTGTATCATCTGCTCATATAATGCCGGCTTTAACATTGCATCAAATTTTTGTTCTTTTATATCATCACTTACAGACATATCCTTTCCTCCTTTCCTGCCGGAAATTAATCCTTTTCCTTCTCAAGTTCTTCTAAAAGCAGCTGCTTTGCCCTGCATATTCTGGAATAAACACTTGTCTCACTTGAAGATAATTGTACTGCAATTTGTTTTGCCGACAGTTCAAATATATAACGCAGGCGCAGAACATCACTGAACTTTTCCGGCAGATTATCGATGGCTTTAATCAGCCGTTGATAATTATACTGGTCAATAATATTTTCTTCCACCTGCTTCCAGTCAATAATATCCTCTACTTTATCTATTTCCTCCCAATCCTGCATTTTCTTCTTTTTTCTGTAAAAATCAATTGCTGTATTCCTTGCTATGATTGTAAGGAACATTTTTGTTCCATCGGGCTTTTGCAGATCGAGTTTATCCAATATTTTACTGACCTTTATAAATGAATTATGTACACAGTCTTCTGCATCTTGTTCATTTTTAATGATATCATAGCTTATCCAGTACATATAATCTCTGTAAGTTTCATACAGGTTTTTAAACTTTGCCCGCTTTTCTGTATTAAATAACATCATTTGTAATATCTGTCCGTCCTTTCATTGCAATAAACGGTTTTTCTTTTGTAAATCAAGTTTTTCTTTCATTACGAGAATTTCCCATAAAAATGAAAACTGCCCTCATGCCTGAGAGCAGCTGCTTTATGTATTTAAGTCCCAACTTAATACCAATATAATATATTTTCCAGATAATGGCAATAAAAAAAGAGGAACCCCTCTTTTTTCTTATAAATTTCTTTTATTAAAAATTACAGTCGAAAGAACAGCCTCCAGAACAATAAAGAAAATCGTAACTGCAACAGATATACAGTATCCACCTGCACTTTTTGCTCCTGTCAGCAGTTCTCCTGATCTTAAAAGGTATGTCGGTAAGTATTCACTGACCACCGGAATCATTCCAATCAGATAGGATACAAGAAACATAACACCAGTCACAATCATCACAGCCGAAGCCGATTGACACAGTACAGATGCCAATATGAGGTCTGCTGTCAGCCACAATCCAAGTAAGTAAAAACAAAAAACCGAGAAGCCAATATGATGTACAACGCTGTTATCCCAAAAGAAGGCATTATATCCAAAAGTAATCCCGAAACTTACCAGACATCCAAGTGTCCAGATCATCATCATAATTCCCATTTTTGCAGCCAGTATTTTATAGCGCTTCATTCCTTTTGTTACAACATTGACCAGCGTCCCTTTCTGATACTCTGTTGTAAAGCTCCCGCTGAACATGATCATAAACACAATCAACGCCATTGGCATGTTTTTAAAAAACTGTACCCATGATGTCATTGCATCCACCTTAACTCCGGTAACTATCATACCGCTCTCTTCCATCTGAGAAGACAAAATTTCCATCATCCACGGCGTCAACTTTGCTATGGCAGGATTCATAATTCCAAATAAGCAAAAAAGAATCAGCAAAACAAGCAGTTTCCCGGTTCTGAGCTGCTCTAAATATTCCTTTTTTATAAAAGCAGTCCATTGTTTCATTTTTATACCCCATGTCCGCTTCAGCGGACTCAAAATCAATAGTTGAAAACGTTTTTCTTTCAACCTTTAACCACCTCCAGAAACAAATCTTCTAAACCTGGTTCCAGCCTTTCAAGCCTTCTGACGGCAATATTTTTTTGTGACAGGAACCGCATAATTTCTATTATGTCGTCCTCGCTTTGCTTTTTGAGCACAATTCTGGTTTCCTCACTCAGCACACCAGACGAATAATTTTGTAAGAAAAACGCTGCATCTTTTTTATGCATAAAATCAATTTCTATGCCTTCGCCCTTCCTGATGCCTTTTATCTCATCAAGTGTCCCGTTTAGAGCAATATTCCCATCATGAATAAAAGCAACCCTGTCACATATTCTTTCCATATCGGAAAGGATATGTGTAGAAAAGATTACCGTTGTATGTTCCCTGACCGAATACAGAATATCCAAAATTTCTTTTCTTCCTATCGGATCGAGCGCCGAAGTAGGTTCATCGCAGATCAGAAGTTTAGGACTGTTTAGAAGTGCCTGCGCAATCCCCATTCTCTGCTTCATTCCGCGGGAAAAATTTCTGATCTGTTTATTCACGCCTTCCAGTCCGACCAGTTTCAATAGTTCTGTTGATTTTTCTTTCACCTTGTCTGGAAACATCCCCGTTATCTGTCCACACATAGCAAGATATTCCCGTGGCGTCATAAAACCGTAAAACTCCGGCACATCAGGAAGGTATCCGATAAAACGGTTGGTTGCAGTCTGCCCAAAAGAAACCTTTTCCCCATTCACATAAATTTCTCCGCTGTCCGCCTTTAACAGTCCAAGTACCATTTTCATTGTTGTTGTCTTACCTGCGCCATTTTGTCCGATAAATCCAAATACGGCATGTTCCGGTACAGAAAAACTCAAATCCTTTATTACTCTGTTACTCCCAAATGATTTCGTCACATGGGAAATCTCCAAAATACCCATTAATTCTCCTCTTTTCCCAGAACAAAATATAATATTGGTCCAATAAACTGCATCCCGGCAATTGCAATTACAAGCCACATCGCCCGGTTTCCTCTCTTATAGTTTTTATGTGTCAGAATATGCCACAGCGTAAACCCTAACAGCGCAAATTCCACAATGGCAAGCGGAATCAAAAATGGTAACAATTCAGTAATATTCATCTTCATAAGTCTTCCTCTTTTCTTTTTTACATTTTTCAGAAAGTAGCATCCAATTGTTTTTTTATTTTTTTAAATTTCTGTTCCCCCTCCAATATCTGAAAAACCGGATTTACAAAAGATTTCTTTATATCGTCCAATATCGTTTTTCTGTTCCGGGGAGTACTGGCGCCTATCTCATTAAACCAGTCTTCAATTTTATCAAAATAGGCATCCCCGTGTAAAAGGATCTTGTCATGTGCAAAAAGTTCCTGAAGACATGAAACATATTTTTCTATATGTGCAAGCGCCTTTTCTTTTTCTCCATGCATGGCGAAGCAGAATGCCGCCTGATATTCAAAAACTGCGATTAAGTTAGGATTCAGTTTACTGATTTCATAAATCGTCTCCACCTGCCCGATACGCTCTATTGTCTGTTCACATACCGGCAGCCTGTCCGCTTCTGCCGAGAGATATTCTATTGCAATGCTGACCAGTGACATAATGGCATTATACATATTAATCTGGATATAACTTTCTGCTTTATCAGCCTTTCCTTCCATTCTATACGCCTGTGCGAGAATAGTACCGCTCTTTCCCCACAGTCTGAATGGCTTGGAAACTTCTTCCAGCATTTCAATTACTTCAGCAGCACGCCCAAGTTGTAAAAGCACCATTGCCTGCAGCACCACCACATCATCAGAAATTGAAATATTCCGGCAGTTCGCCTTAATATGCTCGCACAGTTGTGATATTGAATTTAATATCTCAACTTTCCTTTTTTCCCCTTCTGCCAATATATAATGATTCAGCCACAAAACACAGATCTGGAACAGAAACGGATAACACGAATAATACTGTTTCACATACGCCTGTGTTTTCGCCATCACTTCTTCAAACGGCAGAACGGCAAATTCCCCCGCCAGTTCCTGATACAGCTTCTCAATCTGTTCTTTTGACAACTGCGGAACATATCCAATCAATTCATCTACTGTAATATCAAAAAAAGCGGCAAGTCTGGGCAGTATGACAATATCCGGCAGGCTTTTTCCCGTTTCCCATTTTGAAACGGATGCTTTCGTAACTCCAATAAATTCTGCCAGCTGCTCCTGTGTCATTTTTCTGTCATTTCTTAATCGGACAATATTTTCCGCAAGCTTCAGTCCGTCCATATTCATCCTCCTTTCGATAGAAATACTATACTTCTGTATGCCTGTTTCATGCAATAGACTTTCACGATACTTCGGGATACAAAATCAACCTACAGGAAACTATAAAAATTGAAATCTTAAGAAATTTTTAGGAAGATTTTCCTAAAATTTCTTGTAAAATATGCCGATAGTTATTATAATAAAGTTAGAAAAACTGTCAGTCGACAGATACTTTACAATGCAGCGCCTGACATACGGTTACAGGTGTAAAAGGAGTTATCAACATGCGGCACGGAAGCCCAATAATCAAATTCAAAGGAGTGATCATATGAACATTAATTCTCGGAATAACTATTCCAACGTATTTTCCAGTATTTTTTCCAGTTCTTCAGGAGGCGGAATGAACAATTTTCTTGCTGATTATGCATCTATTAAAAACGGCAGCTATGGCAAATTAATGAAAGCCTACTATGCAAAGAACAAAACAGACGTATCTTCTACTGCAAGGAAAACTGCAACCTATAAACCGAATCCAGCTAAGAAATCCAAAGATTCTGCTGAGACACTTACCAAAATTAAGAAAGATGCTGATAATTTAAAGGCATCTGCCGATACTTTATTAAAAACTGGCGAAGGTTCCCTTTTTGAAGGCAATGACAGAGACGCTCTTTACAAAGCGGTTTCTTCTTTTGTTGACAATTATAACTCTGTATTGGATTCAGCCGGAAAGTCTGACACTGCTACAATTCAGCACAGAGCTTCCATGATGGCAAGCGCTACACAGGCAAACAAAAACCTGTTAGCAAAAGTAGGTATCACATTAAATGATAACAGACTTTCTATCGATAAAGAAGCTTTTGAAGCTGCAGACCTGCATTCCATTAAGTCTTTGTTCAATGACAATTATTCTTATGCTAACAGGATTTCTTCCTATTCCTCTTACATAAGCAATAAGGCTGGCGCTGAAGGCGCATCAACTACAAATACTACTACAAACAAAGTTACTACCGGAAGCACAAACACCAGTAAAGATTCTGCCGACACTCTTACGAATATAAAAGACAGCACAGGCAAATTTATAGCATCCGCAGATACTTTATTAAAAACTGGTAAGGATTCTGTTTTTGAAAGCAAGAATGATGAAGATCTTTATAACGCAATCTCTGCATTTGTTACAGATTATAACTCTGTTTTAGATACTGCCGGAAAATCAAATGTTTCCACAATACGCCAACGGGTTACAATGATGACCAATGCTACGCAGTCTTATAAAAATATGCTCGGAAAGATTGGAATCAGTGTTGACAGCAACAACAGACTTTCTGTAAATAAAGAGGCGTTTCAGGCGGCTAATAAGGATTCCGTAAAATCTCTTTTCAACGAATCTTATTCTTACGGCGGCAGAGTATCTTCTTATGCTTCTTATATTAACACAAAGGCAGCATCCGAGGCTTCAAAAGCAAATACTTATTCATCAACAGGAAGCTATACCAATAACTATAACTCCGGTTCTGTATATAATGATTATTTCTAGGAAATTTTGATACGGAGTATTCCAATCATAAGATCAAAACAGCAAAAAGGATATTTCCCGGTTGGGAAATATCCTTTTATGTTGTCCGTTTCTCCTTCTTTTTATGATAGAAGCCCCACAAAGCACTGACCGATATCACCACCAATATAATTAACGTCAGATCAGAATACATCCCCACAGTGGCCACTACCCGCTCCCAGTTTTCTCCTACAATGCTTCCTATTACGACCAATACGGTGTTCCAGATAACAGAGCCTGCCGTCGTATACATGAGAAACGGCGCCATTGGCATAGCGCTCATTCCTGCCGGAATAGAGATCAGACTTCTCACAATTGGAATAAAGCGGCAGAAAAATACAGTACCGCTTCCACGTTTTTCAAACCATTTTTCTGCGCTTTCAATATCTTCTGCCTTCAGCCTCAGCATTGCTCCAATCTTCCCTGAAACCAGCTTCATCAATCGTTCTTTATTGAATATCCTTCCTACTCCATATAAAACGATAGCGCCAGCCAGAGACCCCAGTGTAGAAAATAATATAACACCGCCCACGCTCAATGTGGTATAGGTAGTCAGAAAACCACCAAACGTCAAAATTACTTCGGACGGAATAGGCGGGAAAATATTTTCCACAGCAATCAGTAAAAGAATGCCAAAATAACCGAACTTATCCACAAAGGTTATAATGATTTCCTGCATTTTTTCCTTTCTGCACAATACGGACTTTTAAACATGCCGCAAATATTTTTATGCATACTGTTTACTCTTTGTTTATTATATTTCGACCGCCTGGATATCATGCTTTTAAAAAGCGATTCTTACATAATTTTCAGTAAAACCGCACCGTGCGGGCGCACTTCCGCCTTAATTTCCTTCCCTGTTACCGGTAGTTTTCTGCCGCTCCACAGTTCTTCCATATCAGCAGCGCTTTCCATTTCCAATGTATCCATAGAAATCTTAAGTTCCTGCTTTTCTTCTGTAAAATTAAACATTGCCAGATAGTATGCTTTTTCTTTTGTATCCCTGCTGATCCAGACCGCATGGGAAGCGTCCCTCTCTACCTGTCTTGCTCCTTCACTTTCTTTTAACAGACCAAGTACTTTATCATTCGTAATCAGCTTTGTCGTCTTTTCATCCAATTTTGTCAATGCACACCCAAGCATAAGCGGGGATCTGAAAATACACCAAAGTGTCATCATGGTAATCTGCTCGTCTTCTGTAAAATTGGTATACCATTCATGACCAAAGCCTTTTCCAAGCCACCCTAACGGCAGCATATCGCAATCAGGAAAACAGCCTTTAGATACATGTTTCTGCCAAAGCTCACAACGTTCAAACATATTCAGCAAAAGATCCCAGTTATCCCAGAAATCATCTGTAATACGCCACATATTCGCATATGTCTCATAATGCCATGCCTGCTCAATCAGCGCCGGTCCCGGCGACAGGCTGAGTACAATCGGACGTCCGGTTTTCATAATCGCCTTATGCAGCATTTCGATCTCTTCTCTTGCCGAATACGGATCGTGCGGATACATATTTGTGTTACAGATATCATCACATTTTACATAATCCACGCCCCATCTGGCATACAAGTCAAAAATCGAGTCATAATATTCCTGCGCGCCTTCTTTAGACGGATCTACCCCATACATATCAGGATTCCAGCGGCTGATCGAATAAGGATTTGCAATTTCATTTGCTGTCACTGTTGTCCCCATAATCTTCGTATGTCTGTGCGCCGCATTCCTGGGAATTCCTCTCATAATATGGATGCCAAATTTCAAACCAAGGCTGTGTACATAATCCGCAAGAGGTTTAAAACCGTTCCCTCCTGCTGCCGAAGGAAACCTTGCCGGATCAGGTAATAGTCTGGAGTACTCATCCATTTCCACTTCTTCAAAAGGAATATACTGATAAATATCTCGTTTGCTTCCCGCATTATGCGCATACCATTCGATATCCACTACGATATATTCCCATCCATGTTCCTTTAAATGCTCCGCCATATAATCCGCATTCGCTTTCACATCCTGCTCTGTGACTGTTGTGTCGTAATAATCATAGCTGTTCCATCCCATCGGCGGTGTTACCGCAAAATCATTTTTATTCATAGCTGCTCCCATCTGCGCACCCTTGCACGCGTAAAAATATATTCCTCATTGCTATTTCATTATATCTCAAAGTATTTCTTAATCATAGATACGGAACAAAATTATATTTTAAAAATATATATTTTAATAGAAACTATATAGAATAGCACCCATATTATATAATATTTTTATTTTAAGCAGAAAAGAATGCAACAGGGATAGAAATTAAAAAGGATACATAAGTTAGCAGAATCATCACAAAAAAGTAACAAGAGACAGAAAATATTGTCAATAATTGTCGACATACGCGTCGAAAATTGGTAGATTTTTGTAACTAATGCTGATAAAATTATTATAAATTTTAGAAATATATAATTATGTTAAAAAAAAATCCTATAAAGTTTGGATTTTAGGATAATTGGAGGTAAAAATGATAAAAGAACTTGGCGCGGGTGCATCTCAACAAATAGTTATAGAAACTCCTCAATTGTTGATTAAAGGTAATATTATGAGTTGGAAGGGAACAATGATTCAATTTTCAAATATTTCGTGTATTTCAACAAGACCATTAGCACAAACGGTGTTCCCATCATCTTCTTTAACATTGTTGCTTATAGGATTTGTGGCGTTTATATTCAGTTTATTAATGAGTATCACACACAATTTGCCTCTTATGTTTATTGGATTATTGGCGAGTATTTCCTGTTCAGGTCTGGGAGCTGCTATGATATATACGTGGTATAAAACTAATGAAGAACGAAAAAAGAACACAGTTTTAAATATTGTCATGAACTCAGGTAATAATTTCCAATTTGTTATTAAAAATAGTGATTTTTTAGATAAAGTTCTGAAGGTACTAGAACAAATAATGATTGATGGTGGAGTAGGAAAGCAGAATGTAACTATAAATATTCAGAAATGTAATTTTGCTGGAGATGCACAAATATTAAATGATTTTAATCTATCATAGGGAGAAAAAGTTTATGGGAATTGAAATTAATATAAGTGATTTAAATATCAGTGGAGACGCTGAAATTTTGAATAAAACAAAAATTCGGAGTAATAGTGATGTAGATATTGATCTAAAACATTTGGATATCAATGGAAATGCAAAGCTGTTGAATAATCTAGAAGTCGATTCGGTATTAAATGAATTAAGACAAAAAGAACAGTCTATGGATATAAATTCGGCTGAATATCCCCAAATTAAAAGGATAACGAGCCAAAATCAATGGAATAAGGACGATTTTGTTGGTTGTGTAATGAAACATATAAGTGAATTTTCACAAGGAGTTTTGGCAAGTATAGTTGCAAATTTGCTCACTAAATAGTATCAATTTTTGAATGACATCTCAATATATTTAAATACTTAATTTTTCTTTCCCCAAAATAAAATTTCTTAGGGGCTTAGGAATACTATGATATGGCTATATTGGATAACACAATTATATCTAATATACTATTTTATCAATTTGTTAAGTGTTCATTGACAATAACCAAAAATAATTTTTATATTTTAGGCGCTTTAGTTTTGATATTTTTAGGGTTGACAAATAAGATAAAATTGTATAATATATTATATGCATGCAGGAATGGCGGAATTGGCAGACGCGCACGGTTCAGGTCCGTGTGATAGCAATATCATGAGGGTTCAAGTCCCTTTTCCTGCATTGAAATGAAAACCCAGTATTTATGATGGATAGTTGAAAACCATTGTAAATACTGGGTTTAATAATCTTTATTGATTATACTAAACTACAAATGTATGTACTGAAATATAATATCCTTAACCGGGCAGCCGGGGGACGTGCTCTCACCTGATCCGAGACCTTGACGGAAAGGGTGGTGCGTATGGTTTCGTGGAACGACATTTTTACTTTCGTCATTATGTTAATGGCGGTATTGACCTACATAGATAACCACAAACATAAAAAATAGCCGTCCTGTTCTTTGGCGAGACTGACAGCTATTTTTTAACTTGATTCTTATTTCGCCGAGTCGGGTGACCTGCACTCACCTTCCGGCTCCCTTGTTAAACATATTATACCCAATATGCCTTAATCTGTCAAATAAAAGCCGCCCCTGCGCCAACAGGAACGGCTATAATCCGTGTAATAGGCCTATATATACCTTATCCCCTCTTATGCCTTAAAAAATCTATAATCTTTTCACGATTATAAATAACAAATTGATGTTCAGCACCATCTTTAGTAAAAATTGAAATCCCATTCGGAATTATTCCTAAAGTATTTCTTTTTTTAACATCCTGAATTTGATTATAGTCTATTCTTGTTTCACCCCTTTGTATATTGAATTTATGTGATTTAAAAGTCAACCCTGTATTATCAAAGTAAATCTTTCCGCCCACAGCTTCCAAACCTCTAAAATAATTGGCTAAAATGATTTTTTCTATGTAAGTATTCCCGGTACTTATATCACCTGCATGATCAGAAACTATATGATATAATTCCTCTTGTTGAATCTCTGTTTGCATGTTTATATTATCATTATTTTGCCTGTTTTCATTTAACAACAGTAAAATTTGATTTAACTTATCAATCAACACTTTTGTTACTTCTTGGTCATAGATATTTTTTTCGTTTAATAATTTTAAAATTACATGCCGATATAACTCAATATTTTTTTCTTTGCTCATTTCAACATGTATTTGTTTTATAAATTCTGAATATAAGTCGTCATGATAGGAATGCATTAATTCAAAACAACATACTTTAAATATTTCCTTGTTATTGTTATTATCATAACTCTTAAAATTTCTAAGCAAATATTCTGTTGATCGATATATTACATCTTGATTTTTAATGTATTTATTTTGGGTTATTGTGTTGAGGGAAGAAATTATTACATCATAAACTTGTAAAGATATATCTCTGGTTTTATCAAAGCTATTCCCAATGGACGCTTTTATTGCGGACATTGAAACATTAATACCATCATTAATCACTTTTGATATAAGACCACTAATAATTGCCTCTTCAATAAATGCCATAATCGCTTATCCTCCTGCTTGTGTTAGATAATTACAATTATAAAACATTAAGCAGTATTATATCAATAAAAACGTAAAAAAGACAAACCAGCTTTTAACATCCGGCCTGCCTTATAATAAAAGATCGAATTTCTTTTAATCCAGACGATATGTGTCCCCAAGATCCGAATATACCATATCCAATTCGTTTTCCGGTAAATACCATTTTTCCAGTAATTCACGTCCATGCTCTTTTGCCAGATAATAAATCAGCAGTACCATCGGCTGCTTGAATAAAATTTTATCCTGACGATTGCCGATTTTCATAAGTATAGTATTACCCTTGGCATTAATAAATTTTTTCACATCATTTTCACTGATATTATATTTTGTTACAAACTCAAAAAGATTTTCAAAGATATCTTCATTGATCTTGTCAGTATAGTCCTGAAATGGATAAAGATTACAGAAAGCTTTTGTAAAGTTTGTATATTTCACATTTTCACTCTCTATCATTTTATGCACCTCGCCAAAAAGCTCGTCTGCCGCCTCGTTCAAAGCCATGCTGCGGGCCAGATACCGTTTAATGAGCGGTTCTATATTGCCTTGTTTTTTATAAATATAATCATGTGAGAGTTCTGCATATGCATGCTGTTCTAATGTACGAATTTGAATTTCGCACGGCGTATTTTTTGCGATTACAATATCTTCATACTGAAATTCCTTTTCATTTCTTACGATATAATGAACCGACTGATATTCAAATAATTCTGGTTTGGTCTCCTGGTCGTGCATAAAATCCACGTCTTTAGACCAGGTCCACTTATCAGAGTTTTCAACAATATAAGCAACTTGTTCTATTTGTTCCCTCAGCATTAAAACAAACCTTATACCGACTTTATCTGTGATCTCTTTGATTGGATCGTTATACTTTGCTGATTTTCTGTAAAATGCTTTTTCCACAATAGAATCTGTCGCCTTAACCCTCACGTTTACAGGTATTTTAATTACTTTATCAAGATCAGAAAATCTGGATCTCATTTGATCTATGACCGCGTCTTTTACATAAGTTCCCCAAGCATGATACATTGGTTTTTCTGATTCATATTGTCTTATAAATTCTTCCCTATTTTTCATTTATATATTTACCTTTAATCGTAATTATTGTATTTTCCCCGTCTTCCTTAATATCGATGTTGTCTCCAACCTCGTCGTCCATAACTTCCAGTTTTATTGCATTGGAAAATACCATTTTCCTTTTATTAATAGATTCGTCGATCATGGATAAATTCTTCATAATGTCATTAAGCGGCACTTGATTCTTTTTCATATCGGCAATATATAAATCTATGATTTCTCCCCGGTTTGTCACAGAAGTAATAAAAGTATACGGATGAATAACCAACGCCGGGTCCAGCCGCAGATATCTTTTCAACTGTGTCTGAAAATCAATCCGCTCCGACGGAGACAATTTATCACAAGAATTGAAAAACTCTTTTGAAGCATTGTAAAAACGATTGGTTTCAAAATCGCTTCCTTTACAAAATTCTAATCCCAGAAATCTGTTATAAAAGTATTCTGCCTTGGATAACGATATCGATTTATTTGTATTACTGTCAAATAAGTATACTTTTGTTTCTTTTCTCTTTACCTTCTCTCCTTTCACTGATCCCCGAACGAAAATTGCCATTTTCTGTAGTTTTTGTTCCTTTGTCAGAAGCAGGTTGTTTACATACTGCATCAAATTTTCCCCGTCTTTTTCTACTATATTGAATCCATCCTGAATATCAGCTTTAATAAACAGTATATACTCTTCATTATATTCTGAAATAGTCCCTTCTAACACTACGATAACTCCTCCGGGATACTGCCTCGTATTTTGCGCCTGTGCAAGTTTGATTGTAAGATTCTTTGACAGTTCTACAAAATCTTCTTCTTTTTCTTCACCGCTCCAGTAGTCCGCAATAAAAGCAAAGACGCTGCCTTCTCCTTTTTCTTTAATTGACATTTTAATGGAATGCGAATTATTCCCGAACGATTTCGTAATTCTTTCCTGTAAAGCATCGTTTGCTTCATTCAAAAAATTAGTACACTCTTTATTAAAGATTGGAGTTACCATTTCCGTTGTGTAAATTCTCTTAAAGATTTGGTGCGTAATCACTCTTTTTATGTAAAAATTCTGAAAATCTAAAGCCATAGTATTGTTCCCCCTAAGACAGCCTTTTCTATAAGTTTACTATTTTTTACAGGATTTTCCAACCATTTTTAAAAGCGTCTTCCAAAAGGGCAACCGTTCAGCCGTTTAGTTTATTCCATGTATCTTTCCCAACAATGCCATCGACCGTAATTTTGCAATCCGCCTGAAAAGTTCTGACTGCTTTCCCTGTTTCATTTCCAAATATTCCGTCGCAGATTAAATCATATCCCCGCATCTTTAACTGCTGTTGTAATTCTTTTACTGCCGTTCCCCTGCTTCCTTTTTTCAAAACCGGGTAAGTCCCGACGCCGGACGAAGATTCAGACAAAAATAATTTCTGCTCGGCTTTTCTTCTTTTCGTCAGTCCTGCAAGTTCTTTCCCTGCTGCTTTATTATATAAAAGTATTTTTTTACCTACCGCCTCTTTACTCCTTGTCCCATTCGCTGTAAGCTGCTCGATGCTCCCTACGTTATATGCAAAAGAAACAAGGGCGTCAAATTCATTTTGTTTCCATTGGTACTTATCATAATATTTATTCACCTTTTTCTCATATTTTTCTACGTCCTCCACAAGCATTCTGTCCGCCTGTTCCTGTGTGATCTGCTGGCCCGGTATTACTCCTCCTGTATGTCCGTACCCGATCGTCCATACGCCCGCCGGACACTTATATGCTGTTAAACGGCAGCCCTCAAACTGCCTGATCAAAGTAAGCCCTGCCTGTCCTGTTCTTAATTTCATCTTTCGTTTCCTCCATTCTGTTTCCCTTTTTCTATTGTGTTTACGATTCGTTTACTATTGTCTTTCTTTTTATCTTTCTGCTGTTTTTCTTTTGTCTTCTTTATTCATTCCTTTCTTTTACGCGGTATTTGTAAAAATGATAACATCAGCGTTTCAAGATACTCCAGTTTCTTTATGATGACAGCCTTATCTTTTGTAGAACCTGTTCTGCCGATTTCATAAAACGTTTCACCCGCTATCTTTTTTCTGCATAGCCCTGATTGAAACGCCGATAAAAACCGGGCAAATTTTTCATCTTCCAGGTTAAGCGATGTAAATCTGTGAAACAGCGTAAACCAGATAAAAGAATCTTTACTTGTAAAAATGCTGTTCATATCTTCTTCGCATATTTTTTCCAACCTGTGAAGATTCTCGTCTAACTTTTCAAATTCTTCCTTCGTGGAATATTCATTCAGAAAAGAACCCATTTTTTTACTTTGCTTCCGCCATTTATCCAAATGAAACATACACATGACGGATTCCATAATGATTCTTTCTATTGTCCCGTTGCTTCGTTCCTTTTCCGAATAAGTGCCATAGTCTTTTAAAAACCGGTTGTTCCTGGAAATTCTCTTTACTTCTCTTGCTATATTGTCCATATATGTCACTGCATTCTGGGATGCATTCATGGATTTTTGCTTATTATAGCGCCTGATATGATATCCAATCTCTTCATCTGAACAGTCTAAATGCTTTACTACATCGATTTTATAATTATCAAATCTTTCCTTTAATTCAACAGGCAGATCCCGATATCCCTTTCCGCGCAGGTCATACTCTATCGTCTCATATACAAAACTGCCGTATTCATCTTTCATGAGCCGTCCTTTCTCATCCTTTTTTACTCTCTGATAAGAAACGACCGGCATCTCCACATGGTTCCCAATTTTAAAAGCGCCGTTTTTATAACTGCTCAATACCGTAAGACGCTGTAATCCATCGATGACCCACAACACAACGCCGCTTGTTTCAAGCTGCTCGCACAATTTAATAGAATCCACGTCTTCCTGCCTGATTACGGTTACGATCAGCCCGTCTTTATCATTTTTGTTCCACTGATCCGGCTTTCTCTGCAGTGGATGGTCCTTTCTGAGTTCTCCTCTGTCAAACATATTCTGCAATGTGGAATTCATATAAGCGTCTTTCACTCTTTTATCTCTCACCAGTTCCATTTTTAACCCCTTTCCTGCGCGGCTTTTCGCATGTCAAGTTTGCGGATGCCGCACAGACACAAACCTGGAATTGAAAATTTTTATTTTTTATTTTTCTTTCCTTTTCTTCACTGATTTGCATTATTTAAAATAATACAGATATATTTTCATACGCATGGATTCCAGACATGGCATCCGCATATTCTTTTTTACTCATGTGAAGTATCTGCCGGATTTCATCGGCAGTATAGGAATTCATCAATAACTCTGCAACGCTTCTTTGACGTTTTGTCAGCCGTTCCAGATAGGTTTCTATTTTCGTATTCTCACTGCTGCATTTTTCAAAAATTTCCTGCTCCAAATCAAAATCAGATACCAGAATATCCGCCACAACGGTATCCCCGTTTTTACTGACAGGCATATCAATGGAAATGGAAATTCTGTCCGTTTTCCGCTTATATCGGTTTCTTCTTGTCATTTCTGCTTTTATCTTCTTTTGCAGACAGGAAAATAAAAAATTTTCAAACGGCTGTTCTTTATCATACTTTCGCATTACGATTACAAATACTTCATTGGCAAGCGAATAGAAATCATCCTTATCTTTATCCGAGAGCCCGCCGAATTGAAGCAGCATCCCATCTACGATCTTATGCAGCCTTTTTGCATTGTCCGCATAATAAATTTTCAATAATTCTTCCATATTCCTCTCTCCTTACCTTATAGGAGCTGTCTTTTCTCCTAAATTTTTCCATTTTTCGATGGTAATTGACAGTATAGAACATGTGTTTGTTTTTGTCAATAGATTTTTAGAACATTTGTTCTTTTTGAGTGAAATCAAAACACAAAAAGAGAAATAGATAGTGTCGCCGCTGACAGCTGCCGGCAGACTTTCAAATATTGGTTTATATGCGTATAAGGACACGCAGAAAGGAGCGATAATGGAAGATACAATGAACAGTTCCGGAATCAAAATCAGAAATATCAGCGCCTCTACACTTTACGACGCTAATTTAGGCATAAGAGATTACTACAACTATAAAAACGCCATGTTTAACAACAGTCTTTTCAGCCTTTTTTTAAGACGAAACGGGATGAAACTGCATAAAGGAATGCATGAAAAAGAAAGCACCCGCGACCTGATCTGCCTTGACTTTGATTTTGGAAGCCGGTCTTATCAGGAAGAGTTGAAAAGACTCACTGCCCTGCTAAGTACGGATCTTTCCTGTGATACAAAACAACGCATTGAAAATGCCATACAAAAATTACATACACAGAAAAATCTGTACTGCAAAATGAAACGGGGAGAAATCCGCGAATTATTTTATAACGAAGGAGTTCCTGTCACTTATCAGACAAAAAGAAAAAACGGTTCCGTCATGAAAGAAGAGACCATTTATTACAAAATGCTGTACCGCACAAGCGCAAAAGCAAAAGCGGGACAGGTCATCTTCATAAATGAAAAGTTGTACGAAAAAGCTTATGACTGGCTGACAATGGGGCTGGGACATAAAATGGAACACGATAATGCCAAAATAGTGGAAATGTCCGCATATGCACCATTAACTACAAGCACCATTACAGGCACCCTCCATCTTCCGGTTGAAGACATTTTCATTCTAAAGGATCAGACTTGTTCCTTTAAAACCCTTTCCAATATCGTAAGCGCAGCAGATTATATCGACAAAAGCGGGAAAAAAAAGAAAAAATGCACCGTTTCTACAGAAGAGACAGAAGTGAAAAATACTATTTGGGACGGAATGGGGATCATAGAGTCCTCTCTTCTTCCTGACTGGGTCAATGGAATGGCGCTTTTAAGAAACCATTTGTTTAAAATGTGCGGCATGCGGGGAAATTTGCAACTCTTTTTTCAGGACTGGTGTCTTGAAAACGGCAAAGACTATGAAACCTTTCAGGTAAAGGATATGTTTGGCAAATGGCACTATCTGAAAGATATTAAAATGATTACTACAGACAGCGCCGTCAAGTGGATAAAATTCTCAGACCTTATGGGAGATACTCTTTCCGACGCGTATTCCTATTGGTGCAGCCGTATTCACGCCGACGGAGATATATGGGGTATTGTAAAAACCGATCATCCGAGTAAACTGGGAAACTGTCAACAGCTCAGCTATCAAATGCTCAATACGCTTCCCTGTACGAAAAGCGACGTAAAAAAAATGGCACAGACAAGCGTAGACTACGTCTGCCTGCTGAAAAAGGATAATGACGTTTTTGAAACCTATTTAAGGCAGCACAGTAATCCGGTCAATCATTATGAAATGCTTGCCGAACTCTATTCCAAAAACCACGACTTTGGTCATTGCAAATGGTTTCGTCATGAAAAATCCGATATCATATCAGCCTATGTAAGGCACTTGCGAAACGGAAAAATTGTTGTAAACGGGGACAATCTTACCGTATTTGGAAATCCCTATGCGCTGCTGCTATATTCCGTAGGGGACGACTGGGAAAAAGATGATACGCTTCTTTCTGAGAAAGACTGCATCCAATGTTATACGACCCGGTTTGAGGCGGGAGAATACCTTGCCGCTTTCAGGAATCCCCACAATTCTCCTAACAACATTTGTTACATGCACAATGTATCCGGCAGCAAACTGCAAAAATATTTTATATTCAGTCCCAACATCGTGGCGATTAACTGTATTCATACCGATATTCAGGATCGTGCAAACGGAATGGACGAAGACTCGGATTTTATGCTTTTTACCAATCACCCTTCCATCGTGGAATGTGCCAAAAAAAGTTATAAAGAATTTCCCACTATTGTCAACACCTTAAGAGAAAGTCATATCACCTATCATAATACAAAAAGCGATTATGCAAAAATGGATGACAAGCTTTCCAGCGCAAAAATGGGAATCGGATGGTCCAGTAATCTGGCACAGTTGGCGTTAACCTATTACTGGACGGAAAAAGCAAAAGAAAATCCCGATCAGGAAAAACTGAAAGAACTGTACGACAGTTTTATTATCCTGTCCGTAATCGCACAGATTATTATCGACGGTTGTAAACGGGAATATGAAATAGACGGTATGGAAGAAATCAAACGCATCAGCAGACTTCCCAGCATGCGTTTGCGTAAAGAATCCGAACAGGTCAATGCGGACGGTACGCCCAGATTCGTAAAATGCGACTATCCGTTATTTATGAAATATGTGCGGGATATGGACAAAAATAAATGCAGACGCATCAATCCTTCCCTGCAATGCCCCATGAACTGGCTGGAAGAATGCCTTGACCGCATTCCAAAATCACCTTCTTCAGATGCCGTTCCTACAGAACGCTTTTTTATCAAAATGGAAGGAACCGTAAACAGAAGACAAATTTCCAAAATGCAGCTCATGATTATGGAATACGACAAAAAAGTCAAAGCTTTAAAATGCTGCAAAAAAGAAGAGGATGAATATTACACAGAAGAAGTGAAAGAACATTCTCTGGGCATAATTGAAAGACTGTCAAAAATAAAAATCTCCAGTCCCGCTACGATAAACAGATTAATTGAGATTACGCTCGGACTGGAAAAAAACAGAAATCAGGCATACTACAAAAAACATCTGTCCAATTGTACAAGAAAAACATTAAACTGCCTGTACAGAATGGATAAAGAAAAATTTTTAAACAACTTCATATAATCCAGTAAAAAAGAAAGGCATGATTATTTTATGAAAAACTCAAATTTTCTGCTCAATGCAGACCTCATCAATATTACAGAAAAAATCAGTATCAGAATCCCTGCAGTAAAAGAAATCCTTGAAAATGAACAACTGTATTTCCATATCGTAACTGCTTTTACTGCTACTCCTTATCAGTATATGGTACAGTTAGACGATATGGGCGTCGATTATACACAGGTCAGCGATTATGATCTGTTTACAATGCTTTTTCCCCAATATGCAAAATGGGATCTGTCCATCCTATTTGGCAGCCTGTTTTTATCCGACTACAAAGTCTGCCATGACCCTGTTAATTCAACCAAAATCCTCTACAGCCCCACAAACGGACCTGACTATAAAATAGATGAATTGGTTTACATGCGGCTTAGCCAAGCGCTTCGTATAATCAATAATCTTGAACGGGTCTCTGCAAAACCGGGAAATGAAGAAGCAAAACGTTATCTGATGGAAAAAGAACGCAAAAAAATGAGACGGAATGCCGGCAGACAGACGGAACCTTATTTTGAAAAGCTGGTCATTGCATTAGTGAACAGACCGGAATTCAAATATAATTATGAAGAAGTCATGCAGCTTTCCATCTACAACTTCCAGCAAAGCGTCAAACAAATAGAAACAAATATTGCCTTTGATAAAACCATACTCGGCATTTATTCAGGCTCAATAGATACTTCTAAAATAAAGGACAAATCCTGTCTGTCATGGATTCCTGCCAGGTAAAAAATTGCAAACGGATGGATTTTATCCCACATTGCAGGACAGACGATTATCAGAGAAAAGACACTGATTGTCTTTGAAATACACAAACTTAGATTACTGCAATAACCCTTTATTCTACAAAACATTGGATTAAGTCTCCAAGATAATATTCTGTATACAAATAATATTCGCCTTTAATTTTTATAACTTCCAATTGCGTTTGTTCAAATACTGAACCAACATTATTGGTAACATTTATTATTGCAATTTGGTAGTCTTCTATTTTAAAATTTATTTTGTAATTGCTTTCTATTTTATTTTGTATATCTGTTGATTGAGATAAATTAAAGTTTGTTTTTCCAATAAAATTTATATCTATATTCCCAATTTTACTATTAAACTCATTAAGTTTATCTTGGGATAATAAACCCGAAACAGTATTACGATAATAATCTGGATACAAATTAATTATGCTTTTTAAGTCATTACAATTTATTGATTTTTCTAGTTGTGACATTAAATCGTCAATGCTATTTCTTCTATTTATCAATTTTAAAATAAAGCTACTGTATAAATCAACAGCCGATATGATTTATACAATAGTCTCTTATAACTTTGAGAAAGGATGTGATATTACTTCAAAATTTATGTTTACACTTTAAACACACTCTATCTACTTTATTAGTTAATAACCCAGAAAAAACTGTCCATCTTCTTGGAACTGCTTGAATATGTGTACTGCCACATTTAGGACAACTTACTATATCGGCATCTAAAAATTCAACATCACCATTTGGATTAATAATCTGAATATCAATGCCCCATTTTAATAGCTTTCGTGATATTAAATTACTTTCTTCTACTGTATCGCATTCAGCTATTATATAGGGGCAATTATTGAATATATTCATCGCTTCTTCATATTCATAATTTGTATTAAATGTTTATGTTAATCCTGCACATGCAGATATGTCAGTATCATGGAATCCTGTAATTATTACTTTATATTTTTAGTGGTGCTAATTGGACATCCACAATTAGGACATGATTTTGCTTTATCAGATATTTCTTTATTACATTCCGGACATTTAATTAGTGCCATTTTAAAGTTTTCCTTTCTTGAACTTAACATATAAAATTTTATGAAAAGATGTAATTAATTTTGAAAACATATTTATTGTGCCTCTCTTCCGTATTTGATATCAAAAATTTGGATTGAAGTAATTTTATTGTTATCAGAATAGTATGTTATACAAATCCAATTATCTTCCTTGTCTTGATTGGTTAAATCACCTTCTATGTTACCATTAAAAACAACATTATAACATGAACCTGTTTTATATTCATATTCATAATTATCTTCTATTTTGTCAATATTATCACCAACTGATATCGACTTGAATGTTTTTACTGTTTTATTTACAACAGTTATACATCTAATTATTCCATCATCATTAACAATAATATTGTCATTTTTGTCTTGAAAATTTTGCAAGTTATTTTCTACAATATTAAATCCATCTATACTAATGTTATCTTCTGTATCATAATAAGATAATATAGATGCACCTTTTACGATCTCATACGGATTGTTCACACTAATTTCTTCGGACCTACTCTGAGAACATCCAGATATTAAAAAAAGCAAAGCCATCAAAAGCAAAAAATGTTTTTTCAAAAGAATTTCCTTCCATATATTGTTTATTTGGGTTGAATTTAATAAAGTATACTACAATACTTTAACTATGGCAATCTCCACAATTTTTGAGTTTCCCCATTTTTTAAACTTATCATAAGTACAGATACCCAAATAAAAATGCAAAAACACTTGGTCTTTGTTATAATTGAATCACCACAAAACAAAGGAGTGTTTTTGCATGATTAATTATAATAGACTGGGGAAATTAAAAGAGATTTTTCAAACTTTACTTTAAAAATTTCAAAAGGATTGAAACGCCCGCAGGAAAAATTCGCTCAACAGATGATCTATGGCATCCTTACCGGAAATAAGCTGCATCTGAGCGAGATCGTACGCTCTCTAAAAGAAAGCTGGAAGCCCTCTCTGAAATACGGGATGGCAGTACGGGTGAGATCACACAGGGTTACCTTACCATTGATGCCGCAATACTTTCCGGAAAAGGAAAGATGCCCCTCCCGGTCTATGAAAAGGTGTTTTCAGCAACAGAAAAAGGATTCATCACTGAAACCTGCGAGAATTTATGCTGTCTGGAATCCTTTTCTAAAAATTTTACTCCCAAATGCGTCCGTACCCTTGACCGTGGTGTATGGCTATGGTTAAGAACCCATGCTCCTGCTTTCCAACATGAAAATGCAGGAGAAGAAAAAACTGTGCCATCACCAAAATGTATCAACAACAGACTCTCTTATCGGAAAGCTTTATGGATAAGAAAAGTGTTCACAGAGTGTAAACGGTTTTGAGCCGGGAGACTTGTAAGAGGTACTCGAAATCAGGAAGGAAAACCTGCCCCTGACCGGGTAAAACCAAAAGAGTGATGCTGCTCTCCCCTTTCTTACAGCAGCCGGATAAATATCCGGGAAGGAATGGGAACATGCAGGGAGTTCTTCTGGCCTTAAATGGATGAAACGGAGAGGAATTCTAGCATCAGAAGGATAAAATAATAATTGACACTGAGCAGATTAAAAATCACTGTTACAGTGGTTACAGTGCCACTGCTTACTGTTTCTGCCCAAACTGAAAATGCCGAAAAACGCTGTATGTACTGCTTTGGATGCCGTAGTGATTTTCTTTACATTAGCAGCATGGCAGTAAGGACATTCAACACCAAACTGATTGCCTTTATCGCGGCCCTCTAATATGGCTTGCCCGTGCGCAATAGCTTCTTCCTGTTGCTGCTGTCTTTGTTTTAAAATGGAGTCTTTACTGTTATAGAGGTTAATATCAAATTCAGGTGATTTGCTTATTACTTCATCAAATAGACGTTGCTCGTTTTGTTTCCACTCTTCATTAGGCAAGTGCATCCAATTATGTTGAGTTAAATTGTAATCATGCGGAGTTTCTAACATATTAGTTTTACAAATTAAACATAATCCATCACTTCCATATGTTATAAAATGAAAATTTCCGCATTTAGGACAATAATAAATATATTCTCTATATTCAAACAAATTAGGCATTTTAATCCCTCCTGAAAAATATATATTGTGATATCATATTAATAATTTTTAGATTACACCACGTATAACAACAAATATTTGAAACCTAATTAGTGCATGCTCATTAAGTAGCATTTTAAGCACAAATGCTGAATGTTAGT
>CANSUS010000030.1 GCA_947650155.1 uncultured Lachnospiraceae bacterium | reverse complement strand
GGGAAATTTTCCGGATTTTTCAAATGGGAGTACCCTATTATTTAGCGCTTACGAAATAACAATGAGATGTGGCTTGGAACAGCTGGAATATGTTTATGAACATATTAATTATATCTGTTGTGAGAAGAAGGGAAATTGGATAGTGGCATATTCCAATTATACGGCGTCAATAGAAATAATAAATCTGAATACAAAAGAAAAAATGTCTATTCCTGCATATCTGACAGAAGATATGGATTTGCGGAGTATTATAAAAGAAAATCAGAATATCAAAAATTATAATTTACGTAGTATGAGATGCGAAAATGGGGAAATAAATCTAAGAAATTTCCTGAGATTATTGGGAGTAAGCGATGAAAAAAATAGAGGATGAATATTTGAAAAAAACATTATTTATAATGAAAGCGGCTAATGTTGCGCTGCCTAAGACCGCAGAGATAAAAATATATCATCATAATGGAATAAAGGATTTTAACAAAACAGGAGCGGTATTTATAAATATTGTGAATAGAGAATATAGTAAAAGTTATGTGATTATGTTTGAAGGACAATCCTATCCGATGCACTATCATAAAATAAAGCAGGAGTCTTTTTATGTATTATATGGAGATTTATCAGTATGTGTAAATCATAAAAAGACAGAGCTGCATCCGGGGGATTTAATACATATAGAACGAGGCGAAGATCATAGCTTTTCGTGCAATTCTGTAAAAGGAGTTGTATTTGAAGAATTGTCTACAACTTATACCAGAAATGACTCCTTTTATGAAGAGGAAGAATTTCAGAACAGAACATATCATGAAAGACAGACACTTATTTCAGAGGAAAATTGGAAAGAAATCAGAACATTATGGAGAGAATAAAAGAGTTTAAATTAAAGGATTTTGAAAAAGTAATAATTGGCGGAGCTAAAATGACATTTATAGGGGGTCCATGTTCTATTGAAGGCAGAGAAATGTGTGAAGAGGTAGCTGGCGAGTTAATTCGTATATGCAAAATGTTAGATATAAATTTTATTTTTAAGGGGTCATACGACAAGGCAAACAGATCAAACTTAAATGCCGGAAGAGGGGTTGGCATTGAAAAAGGATTACAGATTCTCAATGACATTAAAGAAAAATACCATATTCCGGTAACAACAGACGTACATGAGACGTGGCAGTGCGAAGAAGCGGCAAAGGTTGTTGATATTTTACAGATTCCGGCATATTTGTGCCGGCAGACGGATTTGATTTTGGCTTCAGCAAAGACAGGAAGAGCCGTAAATATAAAAAAGGGACAATTTATGGCTCCCTGGAATATGGATAATGTGGTAGATAAGATGTTATCCTGCGGCAACACACATATTATCCTGTGTGAAAGAGGTAATTCTTTTGGATATAATCAACTGGTTGTTGACATGCAGGGACTTCCAGAGATGAGAAAATTGGGGTATCCAGTTATACTTGACGCCACGCATTCTGTTCAAAAACCGGGAAGCAGCAAAGAATTTACATCGGGAAACAGAGAATTTGCGCCTTATTTGATGCGGGCAGGATTGGCAGTTGGAATTGACGGTATTTTTGCAGAGGTTCATCCCGATCCGGATAAAGCTATATCAGACGGACCAAGCCAGTTGAAACTGGATAAGATGGAAGAAGTATTGATCGAGGCAAAAAAATATGATGATTTAACAAGGAGCATAGGATAGATGAAAGCAGTTATATTAGGAAAAGCGGGATCGACGAGAGTACCTCGCAAAAATTACAGACCTTTTTATAAAGATATGTCGTTAACGGATATTTTACTGGAAAAACTGATAAAAGTGATGGATCCGGAGGATATATATTTG
The DNA here is from genome assembly GCA_947650155.1 of uncultured Lachnospiraceae bacterium. GTDB lineage: Bacteria > Bacillota > Clostridia > Lachnospirales > Lachnospiraceae > RGIG3002. Next base: position 41,817 of record CANSUS010000030.1, on the reverse strand, counting down.
AGCTGTGAAGAGGAAGAATTTAGATATGTAGCGGAAAAATGGGGAATCCATTATATTCTGCGGGATGAAAAATTTACGAGACTCGCGACGAATACAGTTGATGTAGTGAGGAATGTATGTAAAGACGTACCGGGGGAAGATGATATTTTATATTGTTCTTGCATGGACCCGTTATTTAATGACTATGAAAATATGTTTAAAACGTGGGATGAAGTTAAAGATAAGTATGATTCATTAAATGTTATTTATCCAATTAAAAATTATTTCTTGGATCAGAATCACAGCCCAATAGGATTTGGCTTTGGATACTGGCATAAGTACTCTCAATATATTCCGCCGATTTATCAGATTAGCTGGGCGAATGAAATACTTACCAGAAGGAGCATAGACAGATGCGGCTATATGGTTGGAGAAAATCCGTTTTGGTTTGACGCATATAATCCGACAGTCGACATAGATACGGAAAAGGATTGGGAACTTGCGCAGATATTGTATCAATATTATAGAGAGCATGATGTATTAGGGTAGACTTATGGAGAAAAAAATAAAAGCATTGGTGATGGATGTTGACGGTACGATGACGGACGGGAGTATTTGGATTTCTCCGTACGGAGAAGTGATGAAGCAGTTTTATGTAAGAGACGGGCAGGCAATAAAACATATTTTGCCTGAGAAGGACGTTATGCCGATTGTCATAACCGGTCGCGAATCTGAAATAGTGAGCAGACGTTGTGAGGAATTGAACATTTCTATCTTAGTACAAAACAGCCGGGATAAAAAAGAGGATTTACAAAAAATATTAAATAAACTGGCATTGTCTTCTAAGGAAGTTGCTTATATCGGGGATGACGTAAACGATATGGAAGCAATGAGCATCTGCGGATTAACAGGGTGTCCCTCAGATGCGGATGAAGCAATCCGAAAAAGTGTTGACTTCATTTCGTCTTTTCCGGGTGGAAGAGGGGCAGTACGGGAATTTGTGGAGTACATTATTCACAAAACCATGCAAAAGTGAGGAAAAATATGTTTGATTTTATGAAAAATGAAGTTCATTACTCGATAGGTAAATTGTTGGATTCAAATGTGATAAACAATAAAAAAAAGATTATTTTTTTTGGATATAATCATCAGGTAAAACTGTCAATTTCATATCTGTTAGGGGGAGAAATAAAAAAGGACAAAATACATATTGTAGATAATAATCCACATGGAGAATATCTGGGAATAGAGGTTCAGGATCCGATACAGGTGTTGGTTCCATATGATGCGGAAGCTGTTATTCTGGTTGCAACGGCTCATAATAAGGAAATTATAAAGCAGGCTGCAAAATGGGGATATAAAAAGAATATTCAGGTATATGAGACATTAAACAAGAAATTAAAACGATATCGATATGGAAGCTGGCTCAGACTTCATTATCCACAAAACTATAATAAATTTTTAAATGGAATGGGATATGTTTTCTATAAAAAAAATCATCAGGATATATGTAAAATGACGGAATCTAATATTCAATATAAGAATGCATATAAGGGTAAAAGATGTTTTATTATGGGGAATGGACCTTCTGTTAAAGAAATTAATCTTGAACTGCTTAAGGATGAATATGTGTTTGGGGTTAATCAGGTAATGGGGATGCCGAACTGGGAAAAGGCAAATATAAATTTTTGGGTATGCATTGACGGAGATTTTTTAGGGTTGTGGACCAATGCAGATCTACGTTTTTTCGATGAGATGAAGAAACTGCCTCAAAATGTTCAGGCTTTTGTTCCGGTTGAGGCAAAAAGAAATATGGAAAAGCACGGTATTCAGAAAAATATTCATATTAATTATGTAAATTTTAAATTGCAATATATTAATTTAGATCAATTTGTTCAGATGCAGGACATTGATATGTGCAAATTCATTATTCAGCCATATAATGTCGTAATTGCGTGCATTAACATTGCGATATATATGGGATTTTCAGAAATTTATCTGTTAGGCTGTAATCAGACAGTTTTATTAAATGAACTTAGTAATTATATTTACGAGAATGAAAAAAATATGGAGGAGATGCATTGTATAACTCAAAATGATATTTCGGAATCAATCACTTTAAAAAGAATGAAAGATAAAGGAATTTATTTTGAGATAAAAACACAGTTGGTTCAATTGACGCAGTTTAAAATCATGGCGGATTACTGTAAGCGGAATCATATTATTTTAAAAAATATTTCTAATCCGACATTAATTGAAAGTATTGACAAAATAGATTTAGAACAGGTGATGGAAAAGTGACAGATCAGGAAATACAAAAGATTTTGAAGATGCAGTATGAGGAAGCAATGCAGGGCAGAAAAAAGGACTTTGAGATAAATCTGTCTTATCATATTTGTGAAAATGCGGTAAAAATAGTCGTTTTAATTGATAATGAACATTACTTGAAAGAGTTTAGGGAGTGGCTGATTCCGTTTTGCAAAAGAAAAGAATTTCAAAATGCTGTGATTCTTTCAGAACAATTTAGAGAAGGAGAAGAGAATATCAATGAAATACGGATTATATATCTGGAGAGGAACAGACAGGAGATAGATAGAATCCTGAAATATTATATTTTATGTAAATCGCAGAATGTTTATGTAATATCTTTTGACCAGCCGTTTGGAAATGACAATATGCTGGGGCATAAGGGAATTGAATTTAAAGACTGGTTGCGGGGATTAGACCTATGATACCAAAAACAGAAAAAATAGATTTTTTCAGGGAAAAATTAAAAGAAGCAGAAAGAAATGGTTTTTTTGACAGTGATCGGGCCGCTTTGTTTGGATGTAATGTATATGCAGTTATTCTTAGAGACCTTTTGGCAGAATTGGGCATAAAAACAATCGCAATATTAGATAACGATATCAATAAGCAAAATAAACGACATATGCATCTTCCAATTTGCGATCCCATGCAATTCGTAAAAAAGTATTCTGCTATTAATATTGTGATTTGTTCTAATTATTATAATTCTATGGTAACACAGTTAAAGGAAGGCGGAGTTGATGTTGAGAACAGAGTTTTAGTAATTCCTGTAGAAATTCCACGAAAAGAGGAAGAGGCTGTTGCCGAGTCCTGGGGATATATAACCGAAGGGTATAAAGAATATTTGAATATTATTGAAAATACTGGAAAAAAAGATATGCTTCTTTTCCCATACAAAGGGACGGGAGATATCTATATGGCATGTTCATTCCTGGAAGAATATATAAAGAAAACAGGTATGGAGCAATATTTTTTTGTGGTAAATGGAAGCGGATGCAAAAAGGTAATAGAGTTGTTTGGTTATAATGCGGATATATTTGTATTAGATGATGAGAAAATTCGCAGCATATTAGAAGCATGGACATTTCTGGGCAATGATTTTATGTGTGTAAAACCATTAATTCATTGGGGGTGGAGATTTAAAAATACTCCGTATATATTTGAAAATCCTGATATGTCTTTTACAGATATGTACAGATATGATGTTTTTGGTTTAGACGATTCCTCTATGCCGAAACATCCACCGGTAAACAAGAATTCTGATTTTGCAAGAAGATTGTTTGAAGAAAACAGCCTGATAAAAGGGAAAACGGTGATTGTTGCACCGTATGCCAATTCTATCCGAACGAATATCAGTATGACGCTATGGAGCAATATGGTCATGGAACTTAGAAGAAAGGGATATTCGGTTGCAACAAATTGCTTTGGTGATGAGAAACCAATAGATGGGTCTGTGGGGATTTCCTTTCCTTATTGCGAGGCAATTAATGTATTAGAGTATGCAGGAGGTTTTATAGCGTTACGAAACGGTTTATGTGATATTGTGAGTCAGGCAGATTGTAAAATGGTTGTTTTCTATGAAGATAATGTAAGATCAACAAGTTATAGTCATTTTGGATTAAAAAAGATGGGAGTCCGGGATGAAGAATACGCAATTATGTTTGAGAAAGACGAAGATATAAACAGAGTGTTTGAAGTGTTTTTTTAGCGGATGCGATAGATCGGGACAGTTTGGAAACTAAGGAAACGGATAAGTTGAATATAATTAGAGTGGTAAAGGATATATGAAATGATTAATAATATGGAAACAAAAAATCTGACTGCACATAAAATAGAACAGGCAATAGAAACATATGAAAAAATTTTTTTGTTTAACTGCCGTGATAAACAGATAGCCAAACTGGCGGAAGACTTCTGCAGAAACATATCGTGTAAGAATTTAACAAGGAAGATCCTGGTCATGAGTAATGCAGGTTTTCCAGATGAGAAAATAACAGATTATAAACAGTTGTCAGAGGAAGAGTACAATCATTTATATAAGTTATATTCCATGTACGAATTTTCCGACCGGGTTCAGATCATAACGGAAGAAAGTCAGTATGGCAGTCTGCAGAATTATGTGAAAACCGGTCTGCTGACGGAAGAAGAGATGTTTGAGGCGTTGTTATATGAAAGGAAGTAAATAGTGGACAAGCTACATTACAAAGAGATGATGCATCATCTCAACGAACTTCTTATGTCCGGCGGGATAGAGAATAAAAACATTTATTTGTTTGGACATTGTAATGCGACAGAGGAACTGGCGGACGCCCTGCTGGAAAGAGGATACGTACCAACTGCCATTTTGGATAATAATGTGGAAAAACATGGAAAGAATTATAGGGGAATAGAAATTATTGCGCCACAGAGGCTGTCAGAGGTCAAAACGGAAGAATGTCTGGTCTGCATTGTGGCTAGGGCTTATGCCGCAATGACAGATCAGTTGAGAAGATCAGGGTATAAAGGTTTAATTCGCAAACTGGTGGATTATAACAGCTATGCAGACTATTCACTGTCTGAAGTAACGTTGCTTCGTATGGAAAAGCGTGTTATGCGAGGTGTAAAAAAACTGGAAACTTTGAATTGCAGGCTGGAGGAAAAATATGCGGGATATTTGAAAATCCTTTGTCCTTTTTCTGCTTTAGGAGATATTTATATTATGATGTCCTATCTGCCCTGTTATTTAAAAAAGACAGGAGCGGCAGGCTGCTTTATCGGTGTGATTGGGAATGCCTGTGCAGAGGTTGTAAGACTTTTCGGATCATATCCGGTGGAGGTGTTTTCTCAACAGGATATGGATGAAATTATACAGGCGGCACTGTATACAAATGACAGACAGACGTTCATTCCGCATCAGGACAGACCTTATGTGGTGGATTTATATAAAGCATTATATGTGAAAAAGATACCATTGGAACGTATTTATTGCTGTGGTGTGTTTGGGCTGCCGGCGGACACAAAAGCATGTGAGCCAAATGTTTTTTTAGAATATACAGATTTGAGTAAAATCAGGAAAGGCGGGGCAGTAATCTTTTCGCCTTATGCAAAATCGGTTGCCGCATTGCCGGATGAAATGTGGAGGCAGATCGCAAGACATTATACTGAAAAGGGATATCAATGCTTTACGAATGTGGCGAAAGAAGAGAAGGCGTTAGAGGGAACTATTCCCATCAGTCCGACAATTGCACAGATCAAATCCGTAGTAGAATGGGCAGGAACTTTTGTGGGAATCCGCAGTGGTCTGTGTGATGTTTTACGGACAGCAAAAGCGGATAAAATGGCATTGTATCCTGATTACAATTACTGTGATACAAGCTGGAAAGCAATTGAGATGTACAGGATAGAAGGGTGGAAAAACATTGTGATAAAAGACGGAACGGAATGGCTGAAACAGGATAAGTAAACCAGAGAAGGGAGAATGAGCATATGCTGAAATTAGCAATGAAACCGGGAGATTCTATCAGAATAGGCGAAAATATTAAAGTGAAGCTGCCGGAAGACATGGAATGTAATATTCATCTTCTTGTGGATGCGCCTAAAGAAGTGGAAATCCAGAGACAGAAAAGAACGGAATCAGTAAAAAGAGATAAAAAAGGCGGTAATGTATATATCATAAATCATAATCAGGAAAATATTTTATAATACTGCAATCGTAACGCTGAAATCGTAACAAAAAAGGAAATGTTTACGCATTTCCTTTTTTGTTGTAAAATAAGATATTATAGATTTTCATATAGTAATCCAACAAACAAAAGAACAGTCTGGGGGAAATAAAAATGCCGTGGTGTCCAAAATGTAAGAGCGAATATGTGGAAGGAACAAAAAAATGTGTTAACTGCAAAGTAGAATTGGTTGAAAGCCTGGAAGAAAAAAGATCCATTACTTTTGGAGAAGCGGAGGAAATGGAAAATCTGAAAGAGTTTTTGGAATATAATGAAATGAAAAACGTTGAAGTTGCGTTTAATGGAGAGGATCATACCTACGAACTGCGGGTAAACAAAGAGGATGAAAAACAGGCAAAGAAGCTGGCAGCCGTATTTTTAAAAGAAGAAGCCGAAAAAGAAGAAAAAATGGAAGATCCGGGAAAAGATAATATACAGAAAATGGCGGGTTACACGGTATATCAAAACAATGCGGCACGGGCAGAGGATAACAGATCTTCCGCTTTTACGCTTTTATTTGTAGGAGGGGCGGGACTTCTTGTTATAATACTCTGCATGGCAGGCGTTATTTCTCTTAGCTTAAGCGCTACGTCCAAATATATGGTGTATGGAGTTATGGGAGCGCTGTTTATCTTATTTATCGTTATGGGCATCGTATCCATGCGTTCATCAAAAATTTTTGAACAGAAAGCAAAAACAGAAGACAATCTGACAGAGGAAATTACAAAATGGTGTCTTACTGACATAAACAGAGAATTGATTGATAAAATGATACAGGAAGAAGACGGAGAAGAGGAAACGTCGGAAGAAATGAAATATTTTAAACGGACGGAAAAGATGAAGGCATTAATAAACGAAAAATTTTTAAATCTGGATGAAGCATATCTGGAACATATTATAGATGAGATCTATTCGGGAATTTTTGAAAATGACCAGGAGGCATAGGAACAGGAAAGAGGAATTTTCGTTTTCTGATTCAGACAAGCGTCAAAGTATATAAAAGGGGAAACCAGTATAAATAAATGAAGATCACGTTAATCACAGTTGGAAAAATAAAAGAAAAGTATTTCAGGGACGCAATAGAAGAGTATGCAAAACGACTTTCTAAATACTGTAAGCTGGATGTGATTGAAGTTACGGATGAGAAAACGCCGGATAGATTAAGCGCTGTGGAAGAGAACGCAATAAAGGAAAAAGAAGCGGACCGGATTTTAAAATATATAAGAGAAGATGCTTTTGTATATTCGTTGGAGATCACTGGTGAAAAAATGGATTCCATTTCTTTTGCAAAACAGATCGAGCGTATTGGAATTGGAGGAAAAAGCCATATTCAGTTTGTGATTGGGGGCTCGCTGGGTCTTCATGAGAGCGTCAGTAAGAGAGCGGATAGAAAGGTCAGTTTTTCAGACATGACTTTTCCCCATCAGCTTATGAGAGTGATTTTGCTGGAGCAGATTTATCGTTCTTATCGTATTATCAGTGGAGAACCGTATCATAAGTAAAGGCAAAATGATATACGACTGCAGGAAACAGAACAGAAAGATATTTGAAAGGAGATCAAAATGAAAATAGAACCAATTGAAACTTCAAGGCTTCTATTGCGAGGCTTTACAAAAGAAGATGCACTATGGGCCTATAGTATATGGAATGATCCTGAAATGGGAGAGTACTTGCCCGACGAGGCAAAAGAAGGGATTGACCCTGAATATATAAAAGAATTAGAGGTACTTGGAGAAGACGAAGAGTGCTGTTATTTAATTCCGGTGCTTAAAGATTCAAAGCAGCGTATAGGAACCTGCAGCTTTATGATTAGTGAAGATAAAAGAATCTATGATATTGCTTATTGCGTACATAAGGATTTTTGGTGTCAGGGATATGCCACTGAAATGGCGCAGGGAATGATTGAGTATGCGCGTGTCCAAGGTGCAGAAAAAGTTACTATTTGGGTTAGCAAAGAAAATGTTCCCTCAAAACGTGTTGCGGTGAAATGCGGTGGGAGAATTATCACTGAAAGTACATATCAAAAAAGAGGCACCAATATTACTATGGAAGACTATTTATATGAGATTTTGCTTTAGTCTTTTGGAGAAAGGATAATTCATGAATCGTATCACAAGTGAGGCTGAAAATATTTTTGACTGGAGGAAGGAAAATGATTTGTCTTGTAGATATTGCGCCTGATAACTGGAGATTGGGATTGAGCGTAGCAGAATCGCAGAAAACCTATGTGGCAGGTTCTGATGCCATGCTGGCAAGGGCCTATGCTTATCGGCATCAAAACAGCCGTGCTTTTGTAATTTACAATGATAAAACTCCTGTGGGCATGGGATTGTATTATGACTGCCCGGAACTGAATTGTTATGATATCAGCCAGATATTTATCGATCAGCGCTATCAGGGACGTGGGTTTGGCAAAGCCGCAATGGAGTTGGTGCTGAATGATATGAAAAAAGAAGGTAAGTATAGTAAAGTGGTTCTGTGTTACATTGAAGGGAACGCCGCCGCCAGGAAACTATATGAGCAATTCGGTTTTGTGGAAACAGGCAGAGAAGAGGATGAAATCATAATGGAGATGCCGCTGGCACAGTGAAAAGGATGCAGCATTGTATGGAAAGGGTAAAGGATTCATGAAAGAGGTTTTACTGACGGGATTTTACGGGACGTCTTCGGAATTGCTTGTAAAAAAAGCTGCTTGTAAGCCGTTGATCTTGCCGAATGACAAAGAATTAGACTTTCAGATCCTTTTGGGAGAGGTTGGGCGGCAAAACTATAAGTATATTTTCAGTTTTGGGCAGAAACGTTCGGCTTTCCAATAATGCCGGAACATCTTTTTGTAATGCACTGTACTGGAATATGTTAAAATATCTTCAGGATCGGGAAGTGAAAACAAAGATGATCTTTCTGCATATTCCGTTCTGCAAGAATATGACGGCAGTCGATGATTTTTGTGAAAGGGTACTGCAAGGGATTTATACATTATGAAAATCAAACTAATTGAGACTTGCAGGGACAAAAAATCAACAGCGAGGTGATATGGAGTGAACCAAGATCCATTTAAGGAATATATCAAAGAATCTGAACCGGCAAAGAAGGATAAGAGCTATGCGTGGCACACGGCTATTGGCCTGCAGGCGGTGGACGGACTGAAAACATCAGAATATCTGGTGCATACTGCCGTCCGAAATATTGAAGGCGAGATTTCCTTTGAAGAGGCAAACGCACTTTTGCAGACTTACTATGAGGAAAATCCTGCCCGTGATGCGTCAGACCGTACTGAGGAGGCCGATAAGGTCTCGGCTCGGATCGCTGCGCTTCTTTCCGAGCGTGCTTTCAGCTTCACGCCGAACGAGTATCTTTCCATTCACAGGAAGCTGTTCACCGGTATTTATTCCCATGCCGGGCGCATCAGAGACTATAACATCACGAAGAAGGAATGGGTGCTGGATGGTGCAACCGGTCATTGCACATTAGAGGCACGCTCAAAGAACCGGAAAAAGCGAATATTGACTCTGAAAAGCGAACATTGAAGATGCTTTTACGGCAAAGACCGCTGCTCATGTTCAGGCGTTATGGGAGGCTTTGGGCTCTCAGACTGCGTTTGGAAGGTCGGATGTTCAAGAGGTGCTTGGACTGAAGCCGACAAGAAGCTCTGCGCTTTTGCGTGAAATGATAGAACGTAGAATCATCGAACCGGTGGTCGGACACGGAAAAGGAAAGTATTGTTTCCGGCGGCAGGAGGGTGAAACAAGACGGGGATCAAAACGAACTTAACTTCAAGTTGAGTTCTGCATTTGAAACACAACCTTACAAGTATGGTAAACATAGTTCTGTTTTCTTATAATGAAGAAAATACATTTTGTTATTCTTTCTGTAACAGAGGCGGAGTGGAATAACATGAAAGGAGACGGAAATGTTTGATAATGTGAAAGTGGGGAAGCAGATCGCACTGCTTAGAAAAATCAAAGAATTGACGCAGGAGGATGTTGCCAGGCAGTTAAACATAAGTCCTCAGGCAGTAAGTAAATGGGAAAACGGGCATGCAATGCCGGAGCTTTCTCTTCTTGTAGAACTGTCAGAATTATTGGGGTGTACAATAGACCAGATTCTTTTTCCGGCGCCTGTGCCTGCGGAAAATGCCAACTTTGAGCAAATACTGCTGCCGTATGCTCCTGTTGCGGATTTTTCAGGTAAAAACTGGCCGCGCAGCATGTCAAAACCTGCCATATTGTCGGCCGTCAAGCTATTTATGGGACTTGAGGAACGTAAGGATGCGATGAACAGGCAGATAAATGACGATGCAGAATATATTCTGCAAGGGGCATTTTCCGGCATCAGCTTCGGTTACTCATGGGGATTTGATGATAACTGGGAAGAATGTCTTGCGGTATATGGATTAACATGCGAGGTTCATGGCAGAGCGGATTATTCTCAGGAAGCGTTTATCAGAATGGCAGCAGATCATATAAAGAGCGGATACCCAGTCGTTATTATTCCAAAAGAATATACGGACACAATACTGGGGACGGGATTTTCCAATCAGGGTAAAATTTTAAAAGGAATTTCTTTTTTAGATGGTGATGATGAAAAAAATTCCACCGTATCTTTTGAACAGTTAAAAAGTTTTTCAGAATGGTATGTGAAAGATTCTGATCTGCTGCTCATAAAACCTGGTCCGAAAACCGGTTCTGTTGCCGATAAATGCAGAGAAACCCTTCAAAGAGGATATGCGCTTTTAAGCAATAAAAAACAGGTATTTGATCAGCCGCTTGTGGGATATGGACTGGTAATCTATGATAATTGGTGTGAGGAACTCCGAAGGGAAACAAATCAGGATTTGGTAGACATCCAATGCATGTTTCCACATATTTTTATACACTACGAAGGAAAACTTCGTATCAGGCAGTTTCTTGAACTTTGTACGCATCTGATACAGGATATTGACAAAAGCGCATTTATGACTGCAATTTCAAAATATGATGAAATGTTGTCTATCTGTGAAAAATGTATGCAGGAGATGCTCCCAAAGACTCCTAAGAATGCGGCGGAAGCGAGGGAAAAACGGCAGGCTTATATCGGCATATTGCAAAGAAGCAGGGGACTGGAAGAGGAAGCTCTGGAGGCGCTAAGTTCTTCCATTGACTGTTTGAGTCACTGTAAGCGGCATGACGGGAAGGATGAATAGAAATGATATTATGTGAAGGGTATAGTATGACAGGAACAAGCGGCGTAAATGGGGACGCTTATTATATATCTCCGGATAAAACGACATTTTTGCTGGCTGACGGAGCATCGGGAGCAGGGAGTAAGGGAAAAGTCCTTATGTCAAATCTCTGCGTTGAGGTAATGAAAAATAATCCTTTTTCTTCATCTGAATTATCGCCAAAAGATTATCTGGATCAACTTATCTGGAAGATCAACAATAAACTGATCGCGATTTCTCAGGAAGAAAAACACAACATATTTGGTACAATTGTCATTGGTATCGTAAAGGATCATGTTGGCACCATTGCGGCGATTGGAGATTCCCCTGCTTTTTTGATACATGACAGCAGGATAGTGCGCATAGCAAAAACAAGAAAAACATATTACAATTTAGTGGAGATGGGACTCTATTCCGAGCAGCAGATTGAGGAGGCCGTTCAAAAATTACCGGAACATATGTGGTCTATGTTTGACAGATTTATTCCTATGATAGTTCCTGTATACGTTATAGAAGAAATCAGATTGAATAAAAAAGATATGATTATTTTTTGCAGTGACGGTATTAGCGACTATATGCAGCCGGATGATATTAAAAATACTTTAAGGGAAGAAAATCTGTTGGAAAGTATGAAGACCGTTATAAATACTGCAAAAGAAAATTCTATCAGAGAAAGAAAATGCGTGCAATACGATGATTTGACACTGCTCGTTTATATGCACTGATTGAGAAAGTGTATGAAAAAATAGTGGTCTTCCAGGGCAGAATATGATAAAATACAGTCTGAACTGAAGAAAAACCGGATTGGCAGATTTCCAGAAGCTGTTTGATGATGCAAGGCAGTTTCTGGACTGATCAGCCAATTTTTTAATGTCAGGGTTATTTATGGATACTATTTATGTAAAGGCGGGAGTAGTCGTGCAAAGCAGAAATACATTATTTAAAACACTTTTAATCATTATGGTTATTATGGTTTTGTCCGGGTGTGGAAAGTCGGAAACTTCAGAGCAAAAAATATCTGATGTGGCAGTGTCGGAGAGCATGGACCAAACCGGGACAGAAGAAAGTGAAGAGAGCATGGAAACAACGGAGGAGCCGGAAGAACAGGATTTTGAAGAAGCGCTTTCCGAAACTGCAGAGGCAGAGTCGGAATCGTCGTCAGGCAGGATACAGACACCGGTAAAGATACCGGATCTTTCGGCGGCAGGAAATACGCTCTTTAATTTGATCGGGCAAAATACCGATGCGCAGAGTGAAGGAACCGGTATTTTAGAAGGATGGGAACTTTTAGACAGTGCAGAGCTTGATTTTAATGAAGACGGAATTCCGGATTATGTAGGTGTGTTAGATAACTTTTCACAGGAAGAAGGGAGTTTTTATCCCCGTATTTTATTTGCCATAGAGAGTACCGAGCAAGACGGATACCGGTTATCTTTTCAGGATGCAAATCTGATTCGGACAAGAAGTGAGGGAGGAGTTTTTGGAGATCCCTATCTTCCCATGACGGCAGAAGGCACTTCTTTTACAACAAACAGTTATGGCGGAAGCGCATGGAGATGGGGAGAATCTAAGACCTATACTTATCAAGAAGGAACCTGGTATCTGACTTTTTCGGAAGAGTTTTATGGATATGGGGATTTTACAACTTCGGAAGAGATTAACAACTGGGAAACCGGAGTGGGAATCAGGCGGGAGCGGAGCGATGATTTTGATGAAATGGAAAAATACTGGGAAGGGGAGAAGGAAGGCTATGACATTGAGTATGAAATTGCACTGGAGGAACCGCTTACTCTATATCAGGCTGGGATGCGCTGGTGGCTGTCGACCGATAGGAGGACAGATTGGGAAGTTACCTCTGTAAAAATAGCAGAAGATGTGAAAATTTCGGAGGATCAGGTAGTATATCCCAGCCAGGGATTCAGAGGGTATCATGATGAAGACGGCATTTTTTACGGTTTTTCTGCTCCGGACAGCAGGACCTCTTACTTAGCCAGGTACAGTTTTGAGGATCATTCATTGTCGGTCCTGGCAGAATCAGAAGGGTCAATTGATTATTTAGGTTTAGAATATTATAAAGGAAAAATTTATTATACTACGGATATTTTTGAGGAAGTTACGTATCGGACGAAACGTGAGGAAAGCGGTCTTATAAAAGAAGAGCAGATGGTAGGCTTCACATTAAACCGTATGAATGCGGACGGAACGGAAAAAGAAGAAATATTTGAGTACCGATATCCGGGAGCAGAACAGGAGATCATGGAGTTTTATCCGCCGTATTTGGCGTTAAATTATGAAATAAGCAGAGATGAAATTATCATGGAAGTTTATGTAGGAAATGAGGAGCCTCATCCGTTTTACCGTATGAATGTGGATGGGAGCGGACAGCGGCAAATAGGACAAGTGCCGCGATAGCGCATGGCGGTGGAAAAGCCGCTTATTACGAAAATGAAGAGAGGAAAAGAAAAGGTAGAGATGAAAAAAGAGAAAAACAGAAATTCTTTTTCCGGTTCAATTGGATTTGTGCTGACAGCAGCGGGAAGCGCTGTCGGACTCGGAAATATTTGGAGGTTTCCATATCTGGCGGCAAAGGATGGAGGAGGACTCTATCTGGTTATCTATCTGATTTTAGCGCTTACATTTGGATTTTCTCTGTTGACAACTGAAATAGCAATAGGGAGAAAGACAAAACAAAGTCCGCTGACGGCATATGCGAAACTGAAACCGGAATGGGGATTTCTTGGTATATTCGCATGTCTTGTTCCGGTTATTATTATGCCTTATTATTGTGTGATAGGCGGCTGGGTAGTGAAATATTTTCTGGCGTATCTGACCGGCGGGGGAGAAATGACTGCCTTGGACGGTTATTTTACAGAGTATATTACAGGGGAGTGGCAGCCGGTATTGTTAATGGCAGTGTTTTTATTTATAGTGGCGTTTATTATTTTCAGAGGGGTTAATAAGGGAATTGAAGCATTTTCAAAAGTATTGATGCCGATCTTATTGTTATTGGTTATTGGAATTGCGATTTTTTCTCTGACGATTCACTTTCAGGATGGCGCAGGGGTAACAAGAACAGGCATGGAAGGTTTTCGGATCTATGTGGTGCCGGATTTTGAAGGAATGACTGTAAAAAGATTCTTTACGGTACTTCTGGATGCAATGGGACAGCTGTTTTTCAGTCTCAGTGTTGCAATGGGGATCATGGTTGCTTATGGTTCTTATGTAAAAGATGATGCCAATCTGGTAAGATCCATTACGCAGATAGAAATCTTTGATACAGCTGTTGCTTTTCTGGCAGGAGTGATGATTATTCCTGCTGTATATACCTTTATGGGAAAAGAAGGAATGGCGGCGTCAGGTCCAAGCCTGATGTTTGTATCTTTACCAAAAGTTTTTTCCTCGATGGGAAATATCGGGAATCTGGTAGGCTGCTTATTTTTTGCTATGGTACTGTTTGCAGCGCTGACCAGTGCGGTGTCTGTAATGGAGGCAGTGGTGTCCAGCTTTATGGATAAATTTCATATTTCACGAATGAAAGCAGCCGCCATAGAGACGGGAATTGCCCTTGTCGGCGGGATTTTCGTTTGTCTTGGATATCATAAACTGTACTTTGACATAACGCTGCCGAACGGAGCCCATGCGCAGGTACTGGATGTTATGGATTATATCAGTAATAACTGCCTGATGCCGTTAGTGGCGATTGGAACATGCATTTTAATAGGATGGATTGTGAAACCGAAAACGGTCATTGACGAAGTGGAAAAATCAGGAGTAACATTTGGAAGAAAAAAATTATATCTTATTATGATTCAGTTTATTGCACCGGTATTATTGGTGGTACTGTTATTGAAATCCCTTGGAATTTTGACAATCATATAACGATGGATTATGCAATAAATTAAAAATTTGAAAGTAAGAAAAGGGCAGGATTATTTTTTATATGTGGAGATAATCCAGATGCCCTTTTTCTATTTCAAAACTTTTCTCCAGCATATCAGAGAGAGCAGAAAGCGTGGAGTTTATTTTTTCAGGATGACCCTGTACCAGAGGACTATCCAAAAGTACAGTCAGAAGAATTAAAACGATCTCGGCAGTTTCTTCCGGTGTATTGCAGTGCATACAGCCTTCAGAATTTCCCTGCTTAATGATGTCTGCCACTACGGGGCGGAGGCTGGTTGTCATAATCTCCACATAACGTCGGTGAAGCAGGGCGCTTTGCTGTTTTTCAAAGAAATTCATAGACTCCTGACGGAATAATTCCAATGAGGATTCTCTGCAGGCTTTAAAGATCAACTGTAGTTTCGTTAATGCATCCAGAGATGAATCAACGATCAACTGTTTGCTCGCTTCGATGATTTGAGCATGGGAACGCTCGATGACGCTGTTGATAATTTCTTCCTTTGATTCAAAATAATAATAAATGCTTCCTTTGCCGATGCCGGCTTCCTTTGCAATGTCGCTGACAGAGATAGACTGGGCGCTTTTTTTATTCATAAGCCGCTGCATGGCATCTATGATTTTTTCTTTCTTGTTATTATTCTGCATGATTTCTGTCCTCGTTTCCAGCTGTTTTTTTGATTTTAACACAAATATTCAAAATAGTGAATACTTTAACTTGACCGGCGGTCGAAAAAGTGTTACAGTAACTTTGTTAACAGTTCGACTGGTGGTCGAATAAATTCTTATGTGGAAGGAGAATGGGAAAGGATGACATACGAACAGTTAATAGATGAGATACGAAATATTTTTATGAAAGCGGATGTCAGTGGGATGAAAGAACATCTGGCATATCAGTTTAATGTGACGGGAGAGGCAGAGGGCGCTTTTTATGCGGAAGTATCAGAAGGAAAGCTTTCGATTGAACCCTATGAATATTTTGACAGAGATGTGCTTTTTACGATGACGGCGGATACTTTGTTAAAAATAGCGAAGGGGGAACTGGATGCGGTATTTGCATTTACGACCGGAAAACTGAAAGTGGACGGAAACATTGACAAGGCGTTATTGTTGCAGAAATTTACGAAATAAAAGATTTTTTAATCGGTGAATTTGTGGAGGTTTGTGTTTGAATGCCTGCTTAAGCAGGCGGATGGGAGTCAGGATGAAAGGATATCAATGGGCTGTAACAGCGGGTGCGGCAGTTTTAGGAACGGCAGCTTTAACAGAAGGAATTGCGGCATATTTTTTTAGAAGGACTATAATCAGGCAGAATGCCGTTACGGAAAGAACGATGAAAATGTCCGGAACTGATTGGAGCATATATGCTGAAAAAATAAAAAGCCTGAAGGAACCTGTACTGGAAAGAAAACATGAGGATGTGTTTATACGGTCAAAAGATGGATTAAAGCTTCATGGTACATTTTTTCAAAAGGGAAGCAGCAAAAAGGTTATGATCGGATTTCATGGATATACCGGAAAAGGAATGAATGATCTGATCGGAGTCAGCAATTTTTATTTTGCACATGGTTACAGTGTACTGTTAGTAGATGAACGTGCGCATGGAGACAGCGAGGGAAAATATATCGGATTCGGCTGTCTGGACAGAGAAGATGCGATGGAGTGGATTCGCTACGTGATAAATGAGACAGGGGAGGATTGTGAAATCTGTCTGCATGGGGTTTCTATGGGAGGAGCTACTGTCTTGATGACAAGCGGTCTTGCACTGCCTTCTCAGGTAAAGGCCATTGTTTCTGACTGTGCGTTTACTTCCGCATGGGAAGTATTTGCACATGTACTTAGAAAAATGTACCATATTCCGGCGGCGCCGATTTTGACGGCAGCTGATAAAATGGTGCAGACTCAGGCAGGTTACAGTCTGAAACAGTGCAATGCGGCAGAAGAAGTAAAGAAAGCCAAAGTTCCTATTTTGTTTATTCATGGAAACCGGGATACTTTTGTGCCATGCAGTATGTGCTACGAACTTTATCATGCCTGTGCATCCAAAAAGGACATCATGATTGTAGACGGAGCTTCCCATGCTGAGAGTTTCTATAAGGAACAGGAAAGATATGAACAGAAATTAGATACATTTTTCAAGGCAATTGCTGTGAATGCAGCAGACTAAAAATGGAGGATTAACTGATATGATTGAAAAAAACGGTAAAAAGTTGTACCCGCTTACGGCGGCTCAAAAGCTGCATTTTTATTATCAGCAGTTTTGCCCTAAAAAGCAGGTACTGAATATCGGAACCAGTCTGACGATACAGCAAAGTCTGGATTTTGGGGCATTGAAGGAAGCGATTTACAGAGCCTATGCAAGATGCGAAGCGATGAGAATCAGGTTTACACAGGATGAAAAAGGAAACGTGTATCAGTATATTGCAGACAGAGAAGAAAGAGAGATTGAATTTTTCAGTTTTGCAGGCTGGCAGGAATGTCATGCGGAAGATAGGATGAGAGAATGGACGTCCATTCCTTTTGAACGTTTTGATACTCCGTTAAACCGTATTATTATGATTATTACGCCTGACGGTTACCAGGGAGTTTATATGCTTGTAGATCATATGACGATGGATGCGCAGTCGATTGTCTGCTTTTTGCGAGATGTGATTGAACTTTACTGTAATATGAAGTATGAAGGAATTGACTATCCGCAGGATATGACTTCTTATATTCAACAGCTGGAAAAAGATCTTGCATATGAGGCAGGAAGTAAAAGAAAAGAAAAAGATATTCAGTTCTTTGAAAATCTGATATCGGAAAGCGAACCGATTTTTAACGGTATTTCCGGTGTCGGACAGTTAGAAAATGAGCGTAAAGTTACAAAGAATAAGAAGATCCGCGCTGTAACAAATGTATCGGATAATGTGGATGCTGCTATTGATATTTTTCAACTGGAAGCGGAGCCCAGTGAAAGGATGCTGAGATTTTGCGAGGAAAATCATATTTCTATGGTTTGCCTTTTAATGATGGGGCTTCGTACTTATTTACAGAAAGAAAATAATAATGAGGATGTTTCTATCGTAACGACAGTGGCAAGACGTGCGACTCTTTTAGAGAAAAAAAGCGGCGGTACAAGAATTCATTGTTTTCCGTTCCGCAGCGTAGTTTCCCGTGAGGATACTTTTTTAGAAGGACTGTTAAAAATCAGGGATGGACAGAATATGTTATTCCGCCATGCAGACTATGATCCGACTGCCTATTATGCATATCGTAACAAGTGTTATGGATTGAAGTCGGGACAGACTTATGAACCATTATCCCTTACGTATCAGCCGCTTACATTAAAAGGAAAAGGTCTGGAGCGTCTGGGAGATATTCAATATAAATCCGCCTGGTACTCCAACGGTGCATGCGCTCATGCGTTATACCTTACAGTAATGCACAGAGCACAGGATAACGGATTAAACTTTAACTTTGAACATCAAAGAGGCGCCGTATCTTTTGAAACTTTGCAGAGAGTATATTATTATCTGTGTAAAATATTATTCAAGGGAATAGAAAATCCGGACATGACGGTAGGAGAAATTATTGACAGCGTATAATATTTGTATGACATATCAAGAAATGGAACTGTAAAAAGTATTATGATTTGCGTGGCAGCGTACGCAGAAATGAGGGAAAAATGTTAGATCAGTTAAAAGATATGATTTGTGAATACGTAGAGGTGGGCAGGGATCAGATTTATGAAAATTCCAGATTTATGGAAGACCTTGGATTTACGTCCTTTGATTTTATGAGTATGATTGGTGAAATTGAAGAGAAATTTGATATAGAAGTGGATGAACGGAAAGCCGCAGATATCAGAACGGTCGGAGAAGCAATTGATTATATTAAAAGTCTTCAGGATGAAGCGGATTAAATGTCTGATAAAGCAGGCAGGGAGGCATAGAGATGGGAAATTTACCATGTACAATGAAAGAAATTATTGACCATGCAGAAAAAAATTATGGGGATCAGGCAGCGTTTCGCTATAAAGTCGGAAAAGAAATCGTAGAAAAAAGTTATCGGGATTTAAAAAAAGACAGTCAGGCATTCAGCCGTGTACTGGAAAAGCAGGATATGCTCGGTAAACATGTGGCGGTGATAGGCCCCACCACTTATGAATGGATTATTACTTATTTTGGAACGGTAAACAGCGGCGGCGTAATCGTACCGCTGGATGCGCTGCTTCCGGCAGAGGAAGTCTGTGAATTACTGAACAGGGCGGATATCAGTGTGTTTGTGTATGATGAACTCCGCAAAGATGTGGCGAAACTCGTAAAGGAGCAGTGTCCCGGGGTACAATATGTGATTTCCATGCAGAAAGAAGAAAGCGATACAGAAGCGCTGGCACTGACAAAATTACTACAGGAGAATCAGGGAGAATTTCCCGGGAAGAATTCCTGTGATCTGGATCCGGATAAAATGTGCGCCATTCTTTTTACTTCCGGGACGACAGGAAAGAGCAAGGGCGTTATGCTAAGCCACAGAAGTCTGACCGAAAATGCAGTCTGTCTGGACATGAAAATTCCGAGAGGAACGGTTTCCATGACAGTACTTCCCATCCATCATGCTTATTGCTTTACAATGGATATTCTGAAGGCAATTTATATTGGAATCATAATCTGCATCAATGATTCCGTGATGCATGTGTCTAAAAACTTTAAATTATTTAAGCCGGAAATTGTGCTTTTTGTGCCTATGATTATTGAATCCGTTTATGCCAAACTAAAAGCGGCAACCGGTGTGCTTCCAAAGAAAATGGTAGCAAAATCAGCATTTGGCGGCAATTTGAAAACAATTGTTTCGGGTGGAGCCTATCTGCCTCCCGAGATGGTGGCAAATTTTAAAGAATATGGTATTACGATTTTACAAGGGTATGGGATGACGGAATGTTCCCCTGTTATCAGTACGAATTTGGAATGGGAGTCAAAAGAAGGCTCCGTTGGAAAGTTAATGCCGAATTGTGAAGCAAAAGTAGTGGAAAATGAAATTTGGGTTAAGGGAAGCAGCGTGATGCTTGGCTATTATAACATGCCGGAAGAAACAGAGGAAACATTAGTAGACGGATGGCTGCGTACGGGTGACCTTGGCTATGTGGACGAAGACGGTTTTATTTTCCTGACGGGACGTAAGAAAAACCTGATTATTTTAAAAAACGGCGAGAATGTTTCACCGGAGGAACTGGAAAATCAATTATATCAGAATCCGCTTATTAAAGAGATTATTGTCCGTGAAAATGAAAATGTGATTGAAGCGGAAGTATTTCCTGATTTAGAATATGCAGGGAAAAAGCGGATCAAAGACATTGAAGCAAAATTACAGGAGATTCTGGATGATTTTAATAAAGATATTCCTGCATACAAGCGGATCCATGCACTGAAAATCCGGGATACGGAATTTGAAAAAACACCTTCTAAAAAGATAAAAAGATACTAAAATCAGAAAGGCCTCCAGAAAATTTGATAAAAATGAAATCTTTCGTATACGTTATAAGGAAAATATGATATAATATCTCCGAATAACCGGGGCAGTGTAACTCCGGTGATTAAAGATTACTTTACGGAGGGAAAAAATATGGAAGAAACAAATAAGGGGGCCTTGCGTAATAAAATTATTCTTGCGTTGGCAATGATTCTGGTGGTAGTATGTGCGTGGCAGATTATTGTTCTGAAGTTGTTGGAAAACGGAGTGATCAATACGATTGTTGCGATGGTGCTGATCAGTCTTGGCATCCTGTTACTGGCGGGCATGATAGGTGGAATTGTCAAGTTTATATTTGATATATTTCAACAGGTGTTATCCGGTATGGAACAGGATTCGGAAAGCAGTTTTAATGCCAAAGGAAAGAAGCTGGCAGAGCGTAATGATGAGATCGGAGTGATGATCCGCCGTGTACAGAGCACAGTGACTTCTTTTGCGCAGCTGATTTTAGAGATCCAGCAGGCATCCGGAGAATTAGGCGATTTGTCAGAGAATTTCCGCTCCATATTTTCTAATATGACATCAGCGGTAGAAGAAAGCGGAGAAGCGGTAACGACTATTACAACCAATACCGTTTCACAGGCAGGGCAGACAAATGACATGAAGAAAAAGATAGATGCAATCAGCGCTTCTATCGGGAAAATAGCGGACAATGTTGAAACACTGACAAAAAGTGCAGAGTTAATGAAAGAATACAATGTATCTGTAGAGCAGATCATGAAGGAATTGGTAACAATCAGTGAAAAGAGCAGCCAGGCAATAGAAAATGTCAGAAAACAGACAGACCTGACCAATCAGTCGGCACAGCAGATTCGTACAGCTACGGAAATTATTGCAGGTATTTCCAGCCAGACAAATCTTCTTGCTTTAAATGCCAGCATTGAAGCAGCAAGGGCAGGGGAGCATGGAAAAGGATTTGCAGTCGTTGCAGAGGAAATTCGGGCTTTGGCAGACCAGTCCAGGGAATCTACAGAGCAGATTGGTAAAGTCGTAACAGATCTTCTGGATAATTCAGATATCAGTGTGGAGATTACAAAAGAAGTGTCAGAGGCATTTACAAAGCAGAGTGAGAAAATTCAGGATACCGAAACAATTTTCAGTTCATTGAACAGGGAGATTGGAAATGTGAGCAGTTCCATTCATGGAATTGCTATGGAAGTAGAAGAGTTGGATGCCCACAGAGGCGTAATGGAAAACGGCATTACTTCCCTGACGTCTTCTGCAAGTGAAAATGCAGAGAGCGCAAAGCAGACAGAGGAGAATATGGAGGAGTTCCGCCAGATTGCGAGCGAATGCAGTTCTGCAACGGAAAAGATGATACGGATTTCGGAAGAATTGGTTGGATACATAAAAAAGGTCAGCATTGATTCCATGAAGGAAAAAGTCGGACTATAGTCAGCATTTTGTCTGTGCGTCATTGTATGCAGCGCGTTAAAATGTGAAAGAAAATAAAGCGGTTGTGTGAAATTCCCTGATTTATGTGGTTATGTCATGGAGCAGGGAAGTCGGCACGACCGTTTTTTGCTGCAAAAAGTAAGGGTTGGCAGAATAAAAAAAACTTTATCTCATATATATGAGATAGAATTTTTTCTATAAGGTAGGAAAAGCATTGGCAAAACTTGCAGCTGCATTTCAAAATTCTATTTTAGGTTTCATATTGCTTTTAATGTTGCTTATCACACATGTCTATTTTACTGTCCGGCTGAAATTCATACAGCGGAAGATTCCGGAAGGGGTTCGGTTAAGCTTCTCGAAGAGTCATGGTGAAGCGGGGAGCATGTCTCCTTTTGCATCGCTTGCGACTTCTCTTGCGGCTACGATAGGGACAGGGAACATTATTGGAATTTCAACTGCAATTGCAATAGGCGGGCCGGGTGCAGTTTTCTGGTGCTGGGTGACTGGAATTTTTGGAATTGCAACCTGTTACGCGGAATGTTTCCTTTCTGTGAAATATCGAGTTAAAAAGGAAAATGGAATCTATGCGGGAGGCCCGATGTATGTGCTGGAAGGGGTTTTACATAAAAAGAAACTGGCATTTCTTTTTACTTTTTTTACAATCGCCGCGTCCTTTGGCATCGGGAGCAGTGTCCAGTCTCATTCTATCAACGCTGCCGTTTCTGAAAAATTTCAGGTTTCACCGCATCTGACAGGAATGATTGCTGCAGTGCTTGCCGGCAGCATTGTATTGGGCGGAGCGAAGAAGATTGCGAAAGTATGTACCTTTTTAGTACCGTTTATGAGTCTGCTCTATTTTGGAGGCTGTCTGTTTTTGATGGGAATCAATATAGAAGAAGTCCCAGCAGCCGTATGGGTAATTGTAAAGTCCGCATTTACATCCAGATCTGTGGCGGGAGGAATTGCCGGAACAGCGGTTATCCTGGGGATCAGAACAGGAATTTCCAAAGGATTGTTTACGAATGAGGCGGGAATGGGATCGATTGCCATATCGGCGGCAGAAGCAAAAACAGCATCTCCGGTGCGACAGGGAATCGTATCCATGACAGGTGTTTTTTGGGACACGGTCGTAATGTGCGCTATTACAGGAATTACGATTGTGAGCAGTATGCTGAAAATGCCGGAAGCCTACAGGAATATAGAAGATGACAGATTATGTTTTCTTGCCTTTTCCCAAATTCCGGGAGGGGATTATATTTTGTCGGTATCTCTTGTTTTGTTTGCTTTCGCAACGATTATAGGATGGAGTTATTATGGAGAATGTGCGGCAGGATATCTGGCGGGAGAAAGAGGGATTAGCTGGTATAAAACGGCGTATATTGTGTCGGTTTACCTGGGAGCCGTACTTTCTTTGGAAACAGTATGGAATCTTGCAGATCTGTTTAATACTTTAATGGCACTTCCCAATCTGCTCAGTCTTTGGCTTTTGAGAAAAGTAATCATACAGGAAACGGTTTGCGAAGAAAGGCGAAATATGTTATAGTTGCATATATATTTATTATTAGTGACAGTCCGGGCGTTTTGAACGGACAGAACTTGTATACGTTACTATGTGCAGGTAGGAGCAGCAAGCATGTATCTGTAAAAAAACAGCGCAGAAATGGAGAAAAAATGATTTTTAAGTGTCGAAATTGTGGTGGAAATGTAGTTTACAGCCCGGAAAAGAAAAGCATGTACTGTCCTCATTGCGAGGGAATAGAGAGTCAGCAAAAAATGGAGGGAACATCGGAAGAAACATGCGCAAACTGCGGTGCGCCGCTTCATGCAGGGACTTTCAGTTCTTCTGCAAGGTGTGAGCATTGCGGCAATTACATTGTTTTTGATAAAAAGGTGCAGGGAGAATATGAACCGAACCTGATTTTACCTTTTAAGATAGGAAAAGAAGGAGCAAAAGAAATCTTGAAAAGAGAGTTCAAGAAACGGGCTTTTACGCCGGCGAGTTTTCTTTCGGAAGCAACACTTGATAAAATGGAGGGCGCTTATGTTCCTTTCTGGCTTTATGATTATATAGCCCAGTATCATTATGCCGGAGAAGGTACGAAAGTACGTTCCTGGAGAAGCGGAGATAAGGAATATACAGAGACAAGTTATTACAGGGTAATAAGGGAACTTAACATTGATTTTGACAAAATACCGGTAGATGCTTCGATAGCAATGGATGATGGTATTATGGATTTGATGGAGCCTTATGAGTATAAAGATCTGGAAGGATTTCAGGATAAATATATATCAGGTTTTTTAAGCGAATTTTTTAATGAGGATGCTGAAAAACTGGAACCGAGGGCAAAGAGAAAAGCACAGTCTGATGCGGAGGCCTTATTACAGGAAAGCCTGAGCGGCTACAGTACACTAAGAGCACAGCATAAACAGTTAAATATGGACAGACTGGGATTCTTTTATGCTCTTTTACCGGTATGGGTATATACATACAGTTACAGAGATCAGAAATTTCCTTTTTATGTGAATGGACAGACCGGAAAGGTTATTGGGAAAACGCCGATGTCCATGCAAAAACTGGCGGGATATAGTGCAACAGTTTTTGCAATCACTTTTCTGATTGTGAATTTTTTGTTTATGATCTGTAAGCTTTAGACTGCATTTGGAAAAAGCAGAGAGGGAGGACGAATGTGAAGGAATACTTACGATATTTTAGGTTTTGGTTTTTGGCATTGGGAATAGCAGCGCTTGTCTGGCTTGTAGTCTTTGTGGGAAACCGTGCGCTGGATGAAACAACAGAGAGAACAAATACGGAATGTACAACAACGGAAAGAGTTTTTGACTTTGGAGAAGCGCTGACAGAGGAAGAAGAAAACAGATTAAGGGAACAGATTGCAGAACGGGAAGAGCAGACGGGCGCGGATATTGTGATTGTGACTTTAAACGAGTCGCTGGAAGAATATGCAAGAAGTTATGACCCCTATGCGGATTACAGTGAGTTTACAATGATATATGCAGACAACTTTTATGATGAAAATAAGTTTGGATATAATAAGCCTATAGGAGACGGCATACTGCTTCTTGATAATTTATACAGAGAAGATGACGGAAAGGTGTATACATGGCTCTGTACGACGGGAAAAGTGGAAGACAGGTACAGCGTGGGAATGATTGATTCTATTTTAGATCTGTTCTATGAATATGTGGATTCCGATCCTTATCGTGCGTATAGTGAGTTTATAGACCGTTTTTACCGGGATATGACAGGGAATGATAGTCTGGAAATTCCGTGGTATATGGCACCCTTTGCGGCTTTTATCGTAACAATTATTTTTGCAGCAGTGAATCTGACATCGGCAAAGGGAAGGAAAACGACAAATACAAGAAGCTATGTCAATGGCGGTAAACCGGACATCAGAAGAAAAGAAGACATTTTCCTTAGAAAAAGTGTGACAAGCCGGACGATTGAAACAAGCAGCAGTTCCGGCGGGGGACATTCCGGCGGCGGTGGAGGGCACCATACATCCAGCGGAGGGCATTCTCATGGCGGCGGCGGACACAGCAGATAAAATGTGCGCCGTCGGACGCACAATAAAAAACACCTGCCATGACGGTAGCAGGTGTTTTTGTTGTGTTATTATCAAATAATTAATTATATTAATAATATATTATGTTAATAATTTATTATGCCATCTGGTTTACTGTTTTGGAAAGACGGGAAATCTTTCTGGAAGCGGTATTTTTATGATATACCCCTTTTGTAGCAGCTTTGTCAATTGCAGAAGTAGCAGCCAATAAAGCTTCACCGGCAGCAGTCTTATCACCGGATTCTACAGCGGCAGTAACTTTCTTTACAGCTGTTTTGACACCAGACTTAATCGCTTTATTTCTATCAGCCTTTGTCTGATTCACTAAGATTCTTTTTTTTGCAGATTTGATGTTAGCCAAGACTTTACACCTCCTATTTATGGTAATTTCTAATATTTACTGTTAAAATGTTTCATTAAATCCGGACACGGACGTTTCAATGTAAACATACAAATGTTATTGTAGAAGATGTCTTTCAGGTTGTCAATACATAATTCCTACTTTTTTGTAAAAAATAGTTACCGAAAGAAATACTATACTCAGAAAAGGGAATGAAAATGATATGACAAATGGTTATAAAATACGGACGGATCTGGCACTTGAAGCAAGGGAAAGTGTGGGAGAAATAAACAGACAGATGCGGGGCGTGGAAATTGAAGAAAGCTATGCCGCAAAATCGGAAGTGAAAGTAACGAAGGTGACCATTCATACCAAGAATGCAGCAAGAGATCTGGGGAAACCGATGGGAGTATATATCACTCTGGAAGCGCCTGACATGCTGGAGGCCGATGAAGATTATCACCGGGAAATTTCAGAAATTTTGGCGAAGCATTTAAAAAGCATTATTCCAGGCAGTGATGAAGAGCAGTCTGTGTTAGTAGTCGGGCTTGGCAATCGGGAAGTGACTGCGGATGCGTTGGGACCTGGTGTGGTAGACAATCTTTTTATCACAAGACATGTGATACTGGAGTATGGGAAAGCTGCCTATAACCGGACAAAAATGAATTTAGTAAGCAGTATCGTTCCCGGCGTAATGGCGGCTACAGGCATGGAAACGGCGGAGATCGTAAAAGGTGTGGTAGAGCAGACAAAGCCGGATATTGTGATTGTAATAGACGCACTTGCGGCAAGGAGTACGAAACGGTTAAATCGTACAGTACAGATCACTAATACGGGAATACATCCGGGTTCCGGTGTGGGGAACCACAGAAATGCACTTACGAAAGAAAGTTTGGGAATCCCGGTCATTGCAATTGGCGTTCCCACTGTGGTAGATGCGGCGACAATCGTAAGCGACGCGTTGGAAAAAACACCTTACACTGGCGAGGAACCTAAAATATTTGCAGAACTGAATAATATGTATGTGACAAGCAAAGATATAGATGCAACAATAAAACGTTTAAGTTATATGATTTCAGAAGCGATCAATATAGCTTTGGATGGAGAATTTGAAGAGGACAAGGTCTAAAGAAGCCAAATATTTCATATACTTGTCTGTATGAGAGGTACAGTTGTATATAAATGGAAAAGAATAATAAGAATAGGGATGATCGGCTTTCTTATTGTCATTTTGATATGGAACATGCTTTTGGGAAGCGGAAAAAAGGACAGCGCTTCTTTTTCACTTGTCTCGGGATTACAGGGAATGGTGCAGAAGGCGGTGTTGAAAACTATTTTTCCGCTTGCCTCTTTTCAGACAGGAGAAAGACCGGCAGGACAAAGAAGCTGGTTAGAAGAGGGGCTTCTTATGCAGATGCCCTACGCTACATATGCCATGTCGCATGGAAATCTCGAGGAAATTACAGAGGACGGCTATTTTTATGATCTTTTGCTGGAAGAGCAGACAAAGACCGTACAAGACAGCAATCCTAAAATAATAGAAGATGAAGAGACGGATGACATACTAGCGGGGATGGAAGCGGAGAATGCTGCAGCGGCGAGAATCAAGGAAGAAGCGCAGGCACAAAAGGAGGCGCAGGCAGAAGAAACGTTTCAGACAGATTCGCTGCCGGAGGACGGATTCAGTCATGTCATGGAAAAACAGATGCAGTATGACTGGAGTCTTTATACTTCTGCGGACAGCATCCTGAAGGAGTTTTATGCGGTGGACAGTACAACAAAAGCGAATGCGGATTTGATTGATTTGGATAAACTGCTGCATCGGGATCTGACAATAGACAAAGAGGGAGAAGGGTATCAGATCCTGATCTATCATACGCATTCCCAGGAGGCCTTTGCAGATTCTGTTCCGGGGGACAGCAGTACGACAATTATGGGGGCGGGAGACAGGCTGGCGCAGATCCTGACAGAAGAGTATGGATACCGGGTACTGCACCATACGGGGGAATATGATGTGGAATACCGGGATGACGCTTATTCCAGAGCGCTGCCTGAAATAGAAAAGGTTCTTGCAGAAAATCCTGAAATTCAGGTAGTCATAGATCTTCATAGGGATGAAGTGGCGGAAGGAACAAAACTGGTAACTGACTTTCAGGGACGCCCGACTGCAAGATTTATGTTCTTTAACGGATTAAGTTATACAAGACAGACCGGAAAGATCGAATATCTGGCGAATGAGAATCTGGAAGGAAATCTGGCATTTTCCTTTCAGATGCAGGCGGCCTGCAACGAATATTTTCCGGGGCTTACAAGAAGAATTTACTTAAAAGGGTACAGATACAATATGCATTTAAAAGAAAGATCGCTTTTGATAGAACTGGGGGCACAGAATAACACGGTGGAGGAGATCATGAATGCCTGTGATCCGATTGCACAGGCACTTGATATGGTGTTGTCGGGTATGGTATACTAGCTTCGTATGGCATTTTAAAGAGAAGCATTGGAGGAAGTCATGTCGAAAACAGACCAAAGTAAAATCAGAAATTTCTGCATTGTGGCACATATTGACCACGGTAAGTCCACGCTTGCAGACAGAATTATAGAAAAAACGGGACTGCTTACCAGCAGGGAAATGCAGGCACAGGTGCTTGATAATATGGATCTGGAGAGAGAACGGGGAATTACGATAAAGGCACAGACGGTACGGACCGTTTATAAGGCAAAAGACGGAGAAGAATATATATTCAATCTGATCGATACACCGGGACACGTGGATTTTAACTATGAGGTAAGCAGAAGTCTTGCAGCATGTGATGGAGCAATTCTGGTAGTAGATGCGGCACAGGGGATTGAGGCGCAGACTCTGGCAAATGTGTATCTTGCGCTGGATCATAATCTGGACGTATTTCCTGTTATTAATAAGATCGATCTGCCAAGTGCAGAACCGGAAAGAGTCATGGAGGAGATTGAAGACGTGATTGGAATCGAAGCACATGACGCGCCTTTGATTTCCGCAAAGAACGGGGTTGGCATCGAAGAAGTATTAGAACAGATCATCAGTAAGATTCCGGCGCCTTCAGGTGACCCTGACAGTCCGCTTCAGGCGCTGATTTTTGATTCTCTGTACGATTCCTATAAAGGGGTAATTATTTTCTGCCGCATTGTGGAGGGAACGGTAAGAAAGGGAACAAAGATTAAAATGATGGCAACGGGGGCAAGCGAAGAAGTGGTTGAGGTTGGATACTTTGGCGCTGGACAGTTTATACCCTGTGAAGAACTTTCGGCGGGCATGGTAGGATATATTACCGCATCCATAAAAAATGTAAAAGATACGGCGGTGGGCGATACGGTTACAGACGCTGCACGTCCTTGTGAGGCGCCGCTTCCCGGATACAAGAAAGTAAATTCTATGGTATACTGCGGTCTTTATCCGGCAGATGGCGCAAAATATCCGGATCTGCGGGATGCCTTGGAAAAACTGCAATTAAACGATGCATCCTTAAATTATGAACCGGAGACTTCCATTGCGCTTGGATTCGGTTTCAGATGCGGTTTTCTGGGACTTCTGCATTTAGAGATTATTCAGGAAAGGCTGGAAAGAGAATATAATCTTGATCTGGTAACGACAGCGCCGGGAGTCATATACAAAGTATATAAGACAAACGGTGAAATGATAGAACTTACGAATCCTTCCAATCTGCCGGATCCTTCTGAAATCGATTATATGGAAGAGCCGATTGTCAGTGCAGAAATTATGGTAACAACAGAGTTTATCGGATCTATTATGGAATTGTGCCAGGAGAGACGGGGAAAATATCTTGGAATGGAATATATCGAAGGAACGAGAGCATTATTAAAATATGACCTGCCTTTGAATGAGATTATTTATGATTTTTTTGACGCGCTGAAGTCCCGTTCCAGAGGATATGCCTCTTTTGACTATGAACTGAAAGGATATGAGCAGGCGAATCTTGTAAAATTGGATATTTTGATTAACAGAGAGGAAGTAGATGCTCTTTCTTTTATCGTACATGCAGATAATGCCTATGAGCGCGGAAGAAAAATGTGTGAAAAATTAAAAGATGAAATTCCAAGACATTTGTTTGAAATCCCGATTCAGGCAGCGGTCGGAGGAAAAATCATTGCAAGAGAGACTGTAAAAGCAATGCGGAAAGACGTGCTGGCAAAATGCTACGGCGGCGATATCACGCGTAAGAAAAAACTTCTTGAAAAACAAAAAGAAGGGAAGAAGCGAATGAGGCAGGTCGGGAATGTAGAAATCCCGCAAAAAGCTTTTATGAGCGTATTGAAGCTGGATGATGGCAAAGCGTGAGGAAAATCAAGGAAGATGGGGCAGTCATGAAAGAACTCAGCATTTATATTCATATCCCGTTTTGTGTGAAAAAATGTAATTACTGCGATTTTTTGTCGGCGCCTGCGGATGAAAACACAAAAAAGCGCTATGTGGACATGCTGCTTATGGAAATGGAAGAGGCGTCAAAAGAGTATTCCGGGTATGAAGTGGTTTCTGTGTTTTTGGGCGGAGGAACACCGTCTGTTCTGACAGCAGAGGACACGGGGCGGATTCTGACATCTTTATATGAAGAATACAATATAAAGAATGGGGTTGAAATTACATCAGAAGTGAATCCCAAAACAGCAGATAACGAAAAATTGAAAGCTTATTATCAAGCAGGAATAAACAGGCTGAGTATTGGGCTGCAGTCGGCGGATGCCGGGGAACTTAAAATTCTGGGAAGGATTCATGATTTTGAAGACTTTTCGGCTACATTTAATGCAGCAAGAGAAGCCGGATTTTCCAATATCAATGTGGATGTCATGTCAGCATTGCCGGGACAGCGTGTTTCGAGTTATCAGGATACCTTAAAAAAAGTACTGGCGCTTTCGCCGGAACATATTTCAGCGTACAGCCTGATGATTGAAGAGGGAACACCTTTCTTTGACTGGTACGGGGACGAAGATGCTTTGAGAAGGGACGGCAGGGAAATGAAATATGCCCGCGGAGAGAAAAATGTGCATTTGCATCTTCCTTCAGAAGAGGAAGAAAGGAAAATGTATGAAATGACAGAACAGCTGCTTGCAAGGCGGGGATACCATAGATATGAAATTTCAAATTACGCAAAACCGGGGTATGAATGTTTCCATAATATGGTATATTGGACAAGGAAAAATTATTTGGGACTTGGAATCGGAGCGGCCTCTTTTATAAATGGAGAGCGTTTTCATAATACAGAGGATTTACAGACATATTTATGCGGAAAATTTGAAAAGGAAGACAGAATGGTATTAGTGCAGCAGGACTGCATGGAAGAATTTATGTTTTTAGGGCTCAGGCTGATAAAGGGAGTATCCGAACGGGAGTTTCAGTTACAGTTTGGAGTTCCCATCGAAGCGATTTATGGAGAAGCCATTACAAAGATGGAAAAGCAGGGGCTTTTGAAAAGGAAAGAGGGCAGAATATGTCTGACGCACAGAGGAATCGATGTGAGTAATTACGTAATGTCAGAATTTTTACTATAAAACGTTGATATTTCAAGAAAGTTTTTGTATAATATGTGTAGATTTTTTATATTTATAACAGGTTACAAAATAATACAACCATAGAGAAGAGTAGGAAAGGCACTTATACTTCTTTTGGCACATAGAATATAACAAATTGACTTTGGGGGCTTTAGCGTGAAAACCTTTCAAAGACCATTGTCCTCTGAAGAGGAAGCAAGTTATATACGGGTGCTTAAAGAGGGAAACAGCGAGGAGGTATCAGAAGCAAAAGAGATTCTTATAGAACGGAATCTCAGACTGGTAGCCCACATAGCCAAGAAATATCAGAATGTGGATGAAGACATGGAGGATCTGATTTCCATAGGCACGATCGGGCTGATAAAGGCTGTTGGTTCATTTGATACAAGTAAAGGAAGCCGTCTGGCGACTTACGCTGCAAGATGTATTGACAATGAACTATTGATGCTTTTGAGGAGTAAAAAGAAAACTTCCAGGGAAGTGTCGTTATATGAGCCGATAGGGACGGATAAAGAAGGAAATGAGATCAATCTTTTAGATGTGATCGAGCAGGAACAGGAAGAAGTGATAGACCGGATTGAGTTAGACGATAATATTAAAAAGCTGTCGGAGCTCGTAGAACGGGTTTTAGACGAGCGGGAAAAGGAAATTATCAGGTTAAGATACGGTCTCTTAAACGGAAAAGAAATTACACAGCGTGAAATTGGGCAGCAGCTTGGAATTTCCCGCAGTTATGTGTCCAGAATAGAAAAACGTGCGCTGCTTAAGCTGCGGGCAGGGTTTTCTTAACAGAAACAAAGAAGACACAGGGACAGGAAGATAGAAAGAGAGAACAAAGAAAATGCATTTTGTAAAGACAGAAGAATTGAAATCGGGTATGAGGTTAGCCAGCGCAATATATGATAAACAGGGCGAAATCCTTTATCAACGTGATTCTAAATTGACAAGTCAGGAAATTATGAATATTCAAAACCTTGGATTAATCGGAATATTTGTATTGGAATCGGCAGAGCCGGCACCGCCTATGACGCAGGAAGAAGTTGAGTCTGAGCGTTTTCAGGCGATGACGGTGTTTTCGATTCAGGAGGAGTTAGAATCCATTGTAAAAAATACAAAAGCGCAAAAAACAGATAATATTGTTTCAGGAATTATTAAGCAGTATGGTCATCTGGAAAACAAAATCACTTTTTATCAAAGTCCCAGAAGCAAAGAGGATTATATTTTTAAGCATATTTTAAATACGGCGATTCTGTGTGCGATCATAACGAACCGTATGAATCTGAAAGTGGAAGAACGGCTGGAAACAGTTACGGCGGCGGTTGTCCATGATGTGGGAAAACTGGAACTGGAAGCTCACATTATCAATAAGTCGGAGCTGTCGGAATCGGAAGCCGGACTGGTACATTTTAAGGTAGTGGAAGGCTTTGAAATGATAAAACAGGTATATAGTAATGGATCTGTTATCAGAAGAATCTGTGAGCAGGCGGAAAATGCTTTATACAGCTTCAGACAGGGAGAATTTGACAGAAAGCAGTTTGAAAAAAGTACGCAGAAATATATCGGTACAAGAGTGCTGATTGTTGCAGAAGTCTTTGACACAATGACGGCGATGAAGGCGGAAAAGGCGCCGGAGTCGGGAGTGAAAGCGATCAAATACTTAAGGGATCATTCAGATATTTTTGACAGCAGGGTGGTGGACGCTTTGAGTGATTCCCTGAATATTTTATCTGCGGGAGTAAGCGTAGAACTGAATACCGGAGATAAGGCGCTTGTCATTACAGAAAATGAAAGGAATATTCTGCGTCCTATGATACTTTGCTTCAAGGACAATACGATGATGGACTTAAGCAACAGAGAATTTGACGATATAGAAATTATTGATATTGCCAAAACAATGGACAACCGTCATTTCATGGACAGAGGAAATGGAACGAAGACGGGAGAGTGAAACACAATTAAAATCAGAAAAGGGATATCCGGTTCATTCTGAGGACCGGATATCCCGGCATTTATTTCATTTTATATAATCTGTTATTTCTATGATATTTCTATAAAAACAGGTATCTTCTTAAAATTCAACTTCTTATATGGTATCCATACAGGGAGAAGATCTTATTGAATTCAAAAAAAATCCAAAAACATAATGAAAAATGAAAAAGCAGACATGTCAATATTGACAGAAAGGAGCGCATTTGTTTAGCACAGTAACAACAGGAGCAATATGTGGTATCCACAGCTTCATGATTCAGGTGGAAGTGGATACTGCAAAAGGGCTTCCCTGCTTTCAAATGGTGGGGTATTTGGGAAGCGAAGTGAAAGAAGCAAGAGAAAGGGTAAGCGTGGCATTAAAAAATGCCGGAATAAAACTGCCGCCGATGCATATTACAGTTAATCTTGCGCCGGCAGATATGAGAAAGGAGGGAAATGCTTACGATCTGCCGATTGCAGTGGGAATTATGAAATCGTTAGGAATATTGGAGCAGGATAGTACGGAAGGAATGCTGATTATCGGGGAATTGGGACTTTCAGGAGAGATAAAGAAAGTAAAAGGCATTCTGCCTGTTGTAAGGAAAGCAAGGGAAGAGGGGATAAAAGTATGCATTGTTCCCAAAGAAAATGAAAAAGAAGCAGCAGTGATTCAAAAGATTGGCGTGATTGGAGCAGATCATATTACGGAAGTGGTACAGTACCTGAAGGAAAAAACAAAAGAAACCCGGATCAGAAAGGAATTGCCGTTGTTTGATAAAGGAAATTTTCCTGACTTTAAAGAAGATTTCAGCGATATTAACGGGCAGTCCGTTGTAAAAAGAAGCGTAGAAGTAGCGGCGGCAGGATTTCACCATCTTCTTCTAATCGGGCCGCCGGGGGCGGGAAAAACGATGATAGCCAAAAGGATTCCAACGATTCTGCCGCCGCTTACCGAGGAAGAAAGTATGGAAGTATCGACGATCTACAGCGTGGCGGGATTACTCTCAGAGGACATGCCGCTTATTACGAGGCGTCCCTTTTTGAATCCTCATCACACAATTTCTGTACAGGCTCTTGCAGGGGGCGGCAGGATTCCGAAACCCGGCGTAATCAGTCTTGCACACAGAGGTGTGCTGTTTCTGGATGAACTTCCGGAATTTTCCCGTTCTACAATCGATATTCTGCGTCAGCCATTGGAAGAAAAACAGATTTATATTGCGAGAAACAGTGGAACTTTTATTTATCCGGCTGACTGTATGTTTGTGGGAGCGATGAATCCCTGTCCCTGTGGAAATTATCCTGATCTTAACAGGTGTAATTGCACACCGTTTGAAGTGCAGCGTTATCTGGGGCATATATCTGGGCCTGTTATTGACAGAATAGATATTTGTGTGGAGACGCCAAAGCTAACCTTTCATGAATTATTGGGAACGACGGAGAAAAATGAGAGCAGCGCAAAAATCAGAGAAAGAGTGATGGCTGCAAGAAAAATACAGGAAAAACGCTATGCGGAGATTGGACGTAAATTTAATGCCGAGCTGACACCGGGAGATATACGGCGTTTTTGCTCCCTTGGCATGAAAGAACAGCAGTTTATGGAAAGAATTTTTGAGAATATGAAATTAAGCGCAAGAGCATATCACAAAATATTAAAAGTGGCAAGGACAATTGCCGATCTGGACGGGGAAAGCAAAATAAAGGAAATACACCTTTCAGAAGCCGTCTGCTACAGGAGTGCAGACCAGAAATATTTTCGTAAATAGGGGGATGACAGAAGTGGAAAAGCAGAATACAGACGAGCAGGTTATGTATGCATATTGGTTTCACAATATGAAATTGGCAGGAAATAAGAAAATGTGGGAAATCAGTGAAAGAATCGGATCACCAGGACAGATTTATGACTGTGATCCGCAGAGATTAGGACAGATTTTAACCGATAAGCAGTTGAAATATTTGGAAAATAGTAAATCTATGTGGGACCTGGAAAAGGAGTGGGAGAAGCTGGAAGAGAAAAAAATTAGGTTTTTACCTTATTTTCATCGAGATTATCCTGAATATTTAAGGGAGATACCAGATCCGCCGTGGGGAATTTATCTGAAGGGAAAGCTGCCGGATAAACGGGCGCCCAGGGCGGCGATTGTAGGGGCAAGGCAGTGTTCGGAATATGGCAGGAATATGGCGGTCAGACTGGGGAGAATACTTGGAGAAAATGGAATTCCGGTTATCAGCGGGATGGCAAGGGGAATCGATGGAATCAGTCAAAGGGAAACGCTGGAGGCAGGAGGAGAAAGCCTTGCAGTGCTTGGATGCGGGGT
This sequence comes from uncultured Lachnospiraceae bacterium, assembly GCA_947650155.1. Classification (GTDB taxonomy): domain Bacteria; phylum Bacillota; class Clostridia; order Lachnospirales; family Lachnospiraceae; genus RGIG3002. The sequence continues at coordinate 6,082 of CANSUS010000030.1, read as the reverse complement.
GGATATCTGCTACCCTTTGGAAAATCGGGATTTGTATAACAGGTTGGAAATACAGGGAGGAATTTTATCGGAATATCCGCCGGGAACACAGCCAATTGCAAGAAACTTTCCACCAAGAAACCGGATTATCAGTGGACTTTGTGATGTATTAATCGTAGTAGAAGCGAAAGAAAAAAGCGGTACATTGATTACGGTAGATATGGCGTTAGAGCAGGGGAAGGAAGTGCTGGCTCTGCCCGGTCGAATGACGGACGCCCTCAGCAGAGGATGCAATAATCTGATCAGGCAGGGAGCGGGAATTTTGACTTCGCCGGAAGATGTTTTTCAATTTTTGCCGGGGAGCAAAGAAAAGAACGCAAAACATTCGTTAATTGATGAAACGGATACTGACGCAGCTATAAGAACGGAAGAAGAAAGAGAATTGTACAGAGTTTTGGATTATATGCCTAAAAGTTTAGAACGGATCTGGTCAGAATACAACAGGGATAACATTAGTATGCAGCGGCTTATGCAGATGTTATTAGAGTTATATATGAGAGGGGCAGTGGGGCAGGCAGGGGGAAGTTATTATAAAAAGTAGAAAGAATCTGACATAACTGACAGATTCTTTCAGGAGAGAGGAAAGGGAGTATCTTTCCGGCTTTATGTATAGTAAACATTGGAATGATTCCAATGGCTGTTGTTTGGCGAAACAGACCTAAATGCGTTAAATACTGCACATCTAAGCCCACTTCTTTATTGGATAATTCAAGTATAAAAGAGAAATGTGTCTAAAATGTCAATAAATTATTAGGAATTTCTAAAAAGTGGAAAAATACTGTGAATTTTGTATGTAATACGTGTAATACATGTATTACATGTACAGAATTTCTATATTACAGTGCAAAATTTGTGTATTACAGTGTATGACAGTTCAGGAATTCTCTTTTTTTTGAGGGCGAAATGTGTTATGATTTAACTTATATTGCAGGCAGAGAGAACGAACAAAAAGAGAGAAAGAAGGAGAAAAAGCAAATGGGAAGATCTATTTTGGAAAATGATAAAATAAAATTAGAAATGGATTCTCTGGGAGCCGAGGTGAAGTCTTTATTCGGTAAGAACAGCGGGCGGGAGTATATGTGGCATGGCGATCCGGCATATTGGGGAAGAACCGCACCGGTATTGTTTCCTTTTGTAGGAAGCCTGAAGGACAAAAAATACCGTGTAAACGGCAGGAAATACGGGATGGGGCAGCATGGATTTGCAAGAGATATGGAATTTACTTTATTGGAACAAAATAAAGATAACATTCGATTTGTTCTGGAATCGGATGAAGAAACAAGAAAAAAATATCCATTTGATTTTTCACTGGAACTTGGATATGCGTTAAACGAAAGTTCAGTACGGGTGTTTTGGAAAGTGATCAACAAGGGAAAAGAAGAAATGCCGTTTTCGATTGGCGGTCATCCGGCATTTATGTGTCCTGTTTTACCGGAAACAGTTCAGACAGATTATTATATTTCCTTTGATGCGGATCAGCCTTTAATCAGTGATGTAATTGAGGACGGGCTGATAGGAGACGCACTGAAAGAATACAGTCTGGAGAACGGATATCTTAAAATAACAGATGATCTATTTGATGGAGACGCACTGATTATGGAAAAAGACCAGGCTCATAGCGTTTCTTTGTGTCTGCCTGATAAAACGCCGTATCTGACAGTGAAATTCGGGGCGCCGCTTTTCGGAATCTGGTCTCCCGTTAAGAAAAACGCGCCGTTTATCTGCATTGAACCCTGGTATGGAAGAGCTGACAGAGTACGGTTTGATCAGGAACTTCGTGACAGAGAGTGGAGCAATCTGCTTAAGAATGAGGAAATTTTTGAGGCTTCATACGATATTGTGATATATGAGTAAATCCTGATGGGAATACTATACAGGAGGGAACATGGCGGCGAATGGCATTAGATTAAATAAATATCTGGCAGACTGCGGTGTCTGTTCCAGAAGAGAGGCGGACAGGCTCATCGATGAAGGGAGAGTTACGGTAAACGGCGTGACGGCAAAGGCGGGTACAAGACTTCTTGGCAAAGAAGCCGTTGCTGTAAACGGAAAGGTATTAAATTCACCGAATGAAAAAAAAGTACTTGCGTATTACAAGCAGACCGGGGTGACCTGTACGGAGAAGGATAAACATGCCGAAAAAATGATAACGGATGTGATTAAATATCCGGTCAGGGTAACCTATGCAGGAAGACTTGACAAAGATTCTGAGGGGCTAATGATTCTGACAAATGACGGGAATCTGATAGATAAAATAATGCGCAGTGTAAACAGACATGAGAAAGAATATGTTGTGAAAGTCAATAAAGAGATTACAGAAGAGTTCATTCAGAATATGGAAAAAGGAGTTTGGTTAAAAGAACTGGATACAAAGACAAGACCATGTCAGGTAAAAAAAGAAGGGAAATATACGTTTCATATTATTTTGACACAGGGACTAAACAGACAGATCAGACGAATGTGTCATGCGCTTGGGTATGAAGTTAAGATCTTAAAAAGAATCCGGATTATGAATATAGAATTAAAAGGATTAAAGCCCGGAGAATATCGGGAAGTTGTTGGCGAAGAACTGCACAGACTGTATCAGGAATCCGGTATGGAGACATAAAAAAACAGATAACGGATGGGAGCATACATGGAAAAGAATAGCACAGAGAGAATGAAAGAACTTGTAGAATTGCTTAGCGACGCATCAAAAAGTTATTATGCACAGGATAAAGAGATTATGAGCAACTTTGAATATGACAAGTTATATGAAGAGTTGGAAAAACTGGAAAAAGAAACAGGTGTTATACTGGCGAACAGTCCTACAGTAAACGTGGGATATGAAGCGGTAGACGAACTTCCCAAAGAGCGCCATGAACAGCCGATGCTGTCGCTTGGAAAGACAAAGAGCAGAGAAGAACTGCAGGATTGGGTGCAGGATAAAACAGCCCTGTTAAGCTGGAAACTGGACGGTCTTACGATTGTACTGACTTATTTAGACGGAAAACTTGAAAGAGCGGTCACGAGAGGAAATGGAGAAGTGGGAGAAGTGGTTACCAATAATGCCAGAGTATTTAAAAACATTCCATTGTCCATTCCCTATAAGGGCAGACTTGTGATCCGGGGGGAGGCAGTGATTACCTATTCGGATTTCACCAAAATAAACGGGGAAATTTCAGAAGAGGAAGCAAAATACAAGAATCCAAGAAATCTGTGCAGCGGCTCTGTCAGACAACTCAACAGTGAGGTAACTGCAAAACGTAACGTGCGTTTTTATGCATATCATCTTGTGTCGGCAGACGGAGTTTCCTTTGATAATTCCAGAGAAAAGCAGTTTATGTTTTTGGAAGAACAGGGATTTGAGGTAGTGGAGTGGAAGAGAGTAGACAGGGAAAATATATTAGACAACATTAGTTATTTTGAAAAAGCAATAGAAACCTATGATATTCCTTCTGATGGTCTGGTGTTAATTTATGATGATATTGCATATGGAGAAGGCCTGGGACGGACAGCGAAGTTTCCACGCCATTCTATTGCCTTTAAGTGGGCAGATGAGATCAAAGAGACGGTATTAAAAGAAATAGAATGGAGTCCCAGCAGAACGGGATTAATTAATCCTGTTGCCATTTTTGAACCGGTGGAACTGGAGGGAACGACAGTAAGCCGTGCCAGTGTTCATAATATCAGCGTATTGCGTGGCTTGAAACTGGGGATCGGCGACAGGATAACAGTATATAAAGCTAATATGATTATTCCACAGATTGCTGAAAATCTTACGCAGAGCGACTCGCTGGAAATACCGGATAAGTGTCCGGTGTGTGGAGGAAACACCGTAATCAGCCAGATTGGGGATGCGCAAATGCTTTATTGTGAAAATCCACAATGTGAAGTGAAAAAGATAAAGTCGTTTACGCTTCTTGTAAGCCGGGACGCATTGAATATTGACGGATTATCCGAAGCAACTTTGGAAAAGTTTATTTCAAAAGGATATATTCATGAATATGCGGATTTGTTTCATCTGGACCGGTATAAAGAAGAAATTGTGGAAATGGACGGTTTTGGAGAAAAGTCCTATCAAAATCTGGCAGACAGCATAGAGAAGGCAAGAAATACGACTCTGCCCAGACTTTTATATGGTCTTGGAATTGCCAACATAGGCGTGGCGAACGCAAAAATGCTTGCCAGACAGTACCATTATGATCTGGAACAGCTTTTACATGCAGATATAGAAGAACTGAGCCAGATTGAAGGGGTGGGAGAAGTGATAGCCGCCGCATTCTGTTCTTATTTTGAGGAGAAAAACAATCAGATAAAACTGGATCATTTATTGCAGGAACTGCATTTAGAAGAAGTGGAAGAGGAAGAAGAACAGACGCTTACAGGTAAAGCCTTTGTTGTTACCGGGAGCCTGAATCATTATGTCAGCAGAAATGAATTGAAAGAAGAAATTGAAAAACGCGGCGGAAAAGTAACGGGAAGCGTAACTGGAAAAACGGAATGCCTGATTAACAATGATATTTCTTCCAACTCAGGAAAGAACAAAAAAGCAAAAGAGCTTGGAATAGCAATTTTGACAGAGGACGAATTTATAGAAAAATATTTGAACTGAAAAATCTCAGGAAGAAAAATTGGAGGGACGGATAATGCCGATTAAAACACAGAGCGACCTGCCTGCATTGGAAATTTTAGAAAATGAAAACATATTTGTAATGGACGAGAACCGTGCAATACATCAGGATATACGTCCGCTGAAGGTCTGCATTTTAAATCTTATGCCTGTAAAGCAGGATACGGAACTGCAGCTGCTGCGTGCGCTTTCCAACACACCGTTACAGATCGATGTAAACTTTTTGAATGTGAGTACACATATTTCCCAGAATACATCCGCAAATCATTTGAATAAATTTTATACGACTTTTGATGAAATAAAAGATCTGAAGTTCGACGGTATGATTATCACCGGCGCGCCGGTGGAACAGATGCCTTTTGAGGAAGTGGATTATTGGGAGGAATTGTGTAAGATCATGGAGTGGACTAAGAAAAACGTCACTTCCACATTACATATCTGCTGGGGAGCGCAGGCAGGAATGTATTATCATTACGGCATTAAAAAAGTATTACTGGACAAGAAGCTCTTTGGAATATACCCCTTTCATGTTCTGAACAGGAAGGTGCCGTTAGTACGGGGATTTGACGATGTTTTTCTGGCGCCGAACAGCCGGCATACTACCATTTTGACAGAAGACATCAAAAACTGCCCGAAGTTAAAGATATTGGCAGAGTCCGAGGAGGTTGGCGTATACCTGGCAATAGCGGAAGAGGGCAGACAGATCTTTGTCATGGGACATCCAGAGTATGACCGGATGACACTTCATAATGAATATAAGAGGGATATGGATAAAGGGCTTTCTATTGAGATTCCGAAGAACTATTACCCGCAGGATAATCCGGAATTGAGGCCTTTGCTGCAGTGGCGGGCACATAGTAATAATTTGTATAGTAACTGGCTGAATTATTATGTTTATCAGGTTACGCCTTATGACCTTTAGAATAACGGGTGTTATATACGCGGAAGGGCCAGTAAAATCAAGGGGTTCGGGAGATTGGGGAAGTCTCGAGGTTTCTCATAGTTTCCTGTAGTTTTGGGGCAAAATGGTGTACAAATGGTGTACTTTTGGGGTGAAATGGCGTATGGAATGGCGTACTTTTGGAGGGGATGGCGTATAGGAAAATGAGACTGAAATGGGAGAAATATAAATTTAAGAATATTTTTATGGTTTCATTTCCCAATAGATTATCATAGGTACCATGCACAAAAAGAGCTAAAGAATGACTCCCTTTTCGGAATTGTGTACCCAGTGGGAAATAAATTATAACTATACATTGTAAAAGGCAGATAAAGATTTTCACTTTAATATATAAATCGGTATTTATTAAGGAGGACAAAACAGTGAACAAAGAATGGGAAAAGTTATATGAAGAAGCAATGAGTGTTTTGAATCCTCATGATGTTTCAAATAAAATGTGGGTAGGGAGTGTGGCATCTGCCGTACTCACG
>CANSUS010000029.1 GCA_947650155.1 uncultured Lachnospiraceae bacterium | reverse complement strand
TTGGTTTAAAGAAAAAAATATGCTTTCCTGCATTCTAGCATAAAACACATGGAAAATCAACGGACATTCAACCAGCAGGCGAATTCTCACACTTTTTTCTCCCCCTGCGTTATTGAAGAAGTCTTTTGATTATACTAAGATAAAAATAACACAACTTACCACCTTATAGCAATAATACGGGAGGTCAATATGGAAAATCTGAAAACAGGAGAAGTAATCAGTAAAAGGCGTAAAGAACTGGGACTGACACAGACCCAGCTCGCCAAATCTCTCAATATATCCTTTCAATCCGTATCCAAATGGGAAAACAGCACCGGATACCCTGATATAGAAATGCTTCCAAAGCTGGCGGCAGCACTTCACACAACAGTAGACGCCCTGCTTGGTTACAGCAGTGTAGTAACAGATTATGATAAACGGTATAACACAGAAGAATATTACTGGGGGCTTATGCCAAACCGTATCTGCTATGATATCATGAAAATCCTTCCTCCCATCAGACCGTACCGTGTACTGGATATGGGCTGCGGCGAAGGGAAAGACGCCGTTTTCTTTGCTAAATGCGGCTATGCCGTGACTGCGTTTGATATTTCCGAACAGGGAATTGAAAAAGCAAAAAAACTGGCAGAGTACAATAAAGTTGATGTTACATTTTTCAAAGCCGATCTTTTTGATTACAGACCTGATGCAGAATATGACATTATATTCAGCAGCGGAGTACTCCACTTTATCCCCATGACTGCACGGAAAGAACTTTGCGACAGCTTAAAAAAGCATACTGCAGATCACGGTATAAATGCCATGAATGTATTTGTAAAAAAGCCTTTTATAACCCGTGCACCGGACAGTACGCGGGATGAAGAAAAAAGACATCCGTGGATGTCAGGAGAATTATTTCAATATTATCACGATTGGATGTTCCATATCTGTAAAGAAGGAATTTTTGACTGTAACAGTGGCGGTACGCCTCATAAACACTGCATGGATACGCTGATTGCACAAAAGGCCGCTCCAGCTTATCCTGACTCATTACCCTCAAAAATATAAGGAGACAATAAAGCTATGAAACCAATATACAGTGGAAAAGTAAGAGAAATTTATGATATTTCAGATCAACATCTGGTCATTGTAACAACAGACAGAATATCCGCCTTTGATCATATATTACCTATGCCAATCAATGAAAAGGGAATTGTTTTGAATAAACTTTCAAACTTTTGGTTTCACAAAACGCAAAGTATTGTACCCAATCATATTGTTGATGACAATGTCAAAAATATGCCGCCCTTTTTTCAAAACGAATACTTTAAAGATCGTACCGTAATGGTTGAAAAACTGAAAATGCTTCCTTTTGAATTTGTAGTACGGGGCTATCTGTTCGGAAGTATGTGGAAAGCTTATGAAAACGGCGAAGAATTTTGCGGTGCTGTGCTGTCAGGCGATTATAAGCTGGCACAAAAACTGGACCACCCTGTCCTTACTCCGGCGCTGAAATTCGATGTTGGACACGATGAATATGTAAGCATAAAAGAAGTGGAATCCAGAATCGGTACGGAAGCTGCAGACCAGATTGCAAAAAGCTGTTTCAGGCTATACGAATTATGCAGTGAATATGCGTTTTCAAAAGGATTGATAATTGCTGACGCTAAATTTGAGTTTGGGCAAAATGAACAGGGACAACTGATTTTAGCTGACGAAATATTTACACCTGATTCAAGCAGATATTGGGATGTCTGCAATTACAAAGTCGGTGTATCCCCCCGTTCATTTGATAAACAGTTTTTGCGTGACTGGCTGATAAATAATAAGGCAAATGGCAAATTTCAGTTTGAAAAAGTGCCGGAAGATGTTCTTTCCCAGACTGAAAAGCTGTATCACAATTGTTTAAACAGGCTTATAGTAGGATAACCCTTATACACTTTTGCCTTTTTATCTTCAATGATTGGAGGCGCTTTCTCTCCATGCATATTACCTTCCCGTTGATTATTGATACGATCCCTCCATTCTCCCTCCCGGCGCATACCGTAACGCTTCTGCCCCAGGAAGTTTGGAATTCCTTAAATAATTTTTCCATATCTCCCGCTGCCTCTTTCATTTGCATATCACTCAATTTTCTGTTCGTCTCTGCCACGAAAATGATTTTAACAACATATCGGAGATCATCCTCCCTATGTACATCTGTTACAGAAAAAGACACTTCTGATGGTTCCAGATAATGGCTGAAATTTCCTGCCTTCACTGCATTTTCCATATTCTTCTTGATCTGTCCGTCCACCTGCTGCCTGACTTGCTCTAACTCCCACTCTCTTTCCATTTCCTTCTTAGATAAGACTGCAGTAATCATAATTATCAGGGTCATAATTACCATAAGGCAAACGAAAATTATTCTGATTTTTTTCACCAATATCATTCCCTTTCCGGATTTTTCTTTTGTATGTATCTCTCTCCCTTTTCTTTTACCTTATTTTAATTTCTTATCATTTTAAATTTTGTACCTGATTTGTCAAGGTTTTACCTCTCCATCATTATGGCAATCACCACAAAAAACCGCATACCGGCTAAACATTAAAAAAACTCAACTAATACTTGATATACTTCAATTAAAATTCCATGTTTTTTCCCTTGATTTTCACTATAATATAAACTAAATTATAAAGTAATAATACAAACGAGGAGGGGAACATTTTGTTGAAGCAAAAGCAAAAAAAGAAAGACGACAACCCACTTCACACAGAATACGGCATTATCAGCAATTCTATTTACATACTGCGTAAAATCCGGCAATACTATCCGCTTCTTTTGCTCTTTATGTCAGTTGGAATCATTGCTAATTCAATGATGCAGTATTTGTGGAGTTTTATTGGAAAATTTGTAATCGATATTGTGCAGACACAGGCAAATACTCCTGAAAAAGAAATCCGTCCACTGCTTTATCTGGTAACCGTTACTACTTTGATTGAGCTTGTATGTATGCTGCTAAACACAATTTCAGGTAACAAGATCTGGTATAATATGATTAATGTACGTATGCATGTCATAACAGAACGAGTGGATAAATCCCTCTCCATGAATTACCAGATGTTGGAACAGCCAAAAATTCTTGATATGCATCAAAAGGCATCTACTGCTACTGGCGGAAACGACAATGGTGTGGAAGGTCTCATGCATTCCATTCATGATTTCGGTATACAGCTGATGCTCATGCTTGTTACAGTAATAGCCGTTGCTGCTCTGGATCTGCGGTTAATACTCATTCTGGCAGCCCTCTCTGTTCTGCAATTCCTTTTTTTCCGTTATACCGTCAAAAAAGACAGAAAAAAAGTATGGGATAAGCTGGCGCCCACCTGGCGTAAAATTAATTATATGAACCAGTTAACACAAAACTTTTCCTACGCAAAAGATATCCATCTTTTTCATATGAAGCACTGGCTTACAGGAAAACATCACGATATTCTTATGGAAAAACAAGAAAAAATGCTGTACAGCCGGAATCTGTGGATTTACAATTCCATATTTGCACACGGTATTTCCATGCTTTCGCAGGCATGTGTTTATGGTATTCTGATCTTCTGCGTTATTGACAAAGATATGTCCATTGGAAATTTTACCCTATTCCTTGGACTCTCCACTACCTTTTCTTCTGCACTGACACAATTTTTAAATTCTATGGGAAGTTTTAAAGAACGTTCCATGCAGGTAGATGATTTCCGCTCCTTTATGGATTTGAAAACAGAGGATGCCCCCGACTGTATTCCTGTCCCCAAAGCAGAAAAATATACCTTTGAGTTTAAAGATGTTTCTTTTCAATATGAAGGCTCTGAAGGCTATGCTTTAAAACATCTTAATCTTACTTTTGAAGCCGGAAAAAAACTGGCGGTAGTAGGATTGAACGGTGCCGGGAAAACCACCTTTATCAAACTTTTGCTGCGCCTTTATGACGTAACGGAAGGTATGATTCTTTTAAACGGCACAGACATACGGAAATTTAAACGCGATGAATACTATAAACTGTTTTCTCCGGTTTTTCAGAATGTAGAAATATTTGCATTCCCCATGTCGGAAAATGTTTCCATGAAGCGTCCCGATGACACAGACCGCTCCCTTGCCGAAACCTGTCTGATACAGGCAGGCATGAAAGAAAAACTGGATTCCCTTCCGGAAGGCGCTGATACCCAGTTATTAAAGATACTTCACGATAACGGTATCGATCTTTCCGGCGGTGAAAAACAAAAACTTGCACTGGCAAGAGCGCTTTACAAAGATGCGCCTGTTATTGTTCTTGACGAACCTACCGCCGCATTAGATGCGCTGGCAGAATACAATCTGTATATGAATTTTAACGACATGATCGGAAATAAATCTGCCATTTATATTTCCCACCGGCTTTCCTCCACCCGCTTCTGTGACAGTATTGCCATGTTCAAAGACGGCGAAATGATCGAATATGGTACTCATGACGAACTTTTAAATGCCGGAGGCGCATATGCCGAAATGTTTGAAATTCAGGCGCAGTACTATAAAGACGAGGAGGTGGTTAACGTTGGCTGAACAAAAAAATTCAAACAATGTAGTCAGGAAAACACTTACTTATTTTATGCCCATTGCCTGGAAACATTATAGAGGTTTTTTCTTCTGCAGCGCGGTCAATATTGTTCTGAAAGTGATACAGCCCTTTGTCTCCATTATGATGACACCTCTTATTTTGGACGAACTGTTGGGCAGCAGAAACATTCAAAAACTTTTAACCTATGTTGCAGTAATTGCCATTGGCGGCACGCTTCTTTCCCTGATGGAATCTGTAACCGGTGTCATAATGGAAAAGTATAGTGAAAAAATGGAAAACTACTTTAACGAAAAAATGAGCCTGCGTGTTATGGAACTGGACTTCCAGCTTACGGAAGATAAAAAGGCACTGGATCAGATTGAAAAAGCAAAAACCGGCATGGATTGGTACTCCGGCGGTGTATATGGCATATCCATGCAGGTATTTCAAATGATATCCAATATATTAAAAATTGCCGGCATTATCCTCCTGATTATCTTTAATGCCCCGGTATTGTTTGCAATAACTGCCTTCCTGCTTCTTATTAATACTTTTCTAAATAAGAAGAAAAATGCAATTGAGATTGAATCCTTTAGCAGACTCTCCAAATCAAACCGCATTTTTAGCTATCTTGGATGGGGAATTGTAGATTTTCGTTTTGGGAAAGATATCCGTCTTTATGACGCCAAAGATATGATGGTAGAAAAATGGAACAGCTACAGACAGGAATCTTTGGGTCATTGGAAATGGCAGGCGGACCAACTTCTTCCTCTAAATATGATAAGTACGATTTTTGATGCCATAAAAGACTTTTTCACCTATCTTTATCTTGGCATACTGGTCATTATGGGCAAGATTACAATAGGTACTTTTTCACAGATGCTAAATGCCGGAGCTGTTTTCAATTCTGCCATGCAGGGCTTGATCTGGAATATACAGGAGTTGATTAAACGTACCAACTACGCTTATGAATATGTAAAATTTATGAATTATCCTCCTGCGATCAAAAAAGGAAAACGTCCTGTTTCAGATCAGCTGCATACAATAGAATTTAAAAATGTGTCCTTTACTTACCCGAATACGGATGTAAAGGTTCTCGACAGAGTCAATATCACCCTCCATCCCGGAGAACATCTTTCGGTAGTAGGACTAAACGGCGCCGGAAAGACCACCTTTATCAAACTTTTATGCAGACTCTATGATACAACGGAAGGGGAAATTTTATTAGACGGAGTTAATATAAAAGAATATGACTACGATGCATATATGTCGCTTTTCTCTCCGGTATTTCAGGACTTCAACCTGCTTTCTTTTTCCGTCAGAGACAATATTATTTTAGACCAGACTTGTGACGAGAAAGATTTAAATGCACTGATAGAACAGGTGGGGCTTAAAGATAAAATAACTTCTCTTGAAAAGGGATGCGATACGATGCTGTTTAAGTTTTTTGACGAAAACGGTATTGAGCCTTCCGGCGGAGAACAGCAAAAAATTGCCATTGCAAGAGCGCTTTTTAAGAAAGCGCCAGTCGTTATTCTGGACGAACCAACGGCCGCTCTTGATCCGGTGGCAGAATACGATATTTACAGACAATTTGATACCCTTGTAGGTAAAAAGACGGCGATCTATATTTCCCACCGCCTTTCAAGCTGTAAATTCTGTGACCGCATCGCTGTTTTTTCAGAAGGACACATCAAAGAATATGGCACTCATGATGAACTGGTCGGAAAGTCCGGCGGTATTTATGCTGAAATGTTTGCTGCACAGGCACAATATTATAACTAAATTTTTCAGGGGATCAGAAAACGATCCCCTTTATTTTTTTGCTATGTCAAATACTGTCAGTTTCTTTTCTTCTATTGTCCCTACAATTTCCTCTTCATACCCCTTCTCCATGCAATATGGATACTCTGCATCCTGTAAATACTGTACTGCCAGAATATAGTAACACTGCCCCAGCAGTTTTTCCCAGTTAGGCTGCTTTTGTCCCTCTCCTTTCCATGCCGCAAGAAAATCATTATGAGACCGGATCAAGATAGGCACTGATAAATGAACTACCTTTCCCATAAGGCACTTTTCCTCAAAGAACCTGCCTTTTCCACTCAAAATAACTGCTATCACAAGAGAAGGCAGGCAGATATGCCGTTCCCGCCAATCTGCCACAGCTGCATCCGCCACCTCTTCCATAAAAGTTTCTCTAGTCTTTCCATTCATCCAAACTCTCTCCTTTATGGATGCTCCCGTTTTTCTTTTCCATATTTTCTGTCTTTTCTTCTACATCCGCTTTATAAATTGTCAGCCTGTTTCTGCCCTCCTTATATTCATATTCAACCCTGTCCATTCTCTTTTTAACCAGATAAATTCCAAGTCCTCCTATTTTACGGTTTTCCAGAAGTTCTTCCACATCGGGATCAGATTTATCCAGAGGATTATATGCCATACCGTCATCCTCAAAAAACAGCATAATTTCTTTTTTCTCTTTTCCGGTTACCCTGACTCCCACTGTAACTTCCCCGGCTCCGCTGTAATAACATATGTTAGAAAATATTTCATCTACAGCCATTTGTACCTTCGTATCCGTCTTTACAGAAACCCCGTTCTCTTTTAAAACGCCTGAAACAAAATCGGTAAAGTCTCTAATATTTTCCATTTCCGGCTTTCCGCTTTTTTCCTCCAGTCCGTTTCCATTATAGGTAACTGCCAGCATCGTAATATCGTCAAACTGTTCTGCATCTTTTTGAAAACGGTCTACGTCCTCCCATATCCTCCCAAGCAGCTCTTTGGGTGTCAGCGTAAAGAGAATGCCTGCTGCCCGCCTTAACCGTTTTTCTCCATATAATTCCTTCTTTACACTGGTTGCCTCTGTCACGCCGTCCGTATATAGAAGTATGGTGTCTCCTTTCTTTAAATGGATCTGCGACTGCCTGTATTTTGCATCTTCCATTCCCGCAAGCACCAGTCCGCTTAAGAAAGTTTCAAATTCACAAAATCCATCCGCATGTCTGATTAAAGGTCGGCAGTGCCCCGCATTCACAAAGTCCAACTCTCCTGTGGAAATTGTCAATACTCCAATCCATGCTGTGACAAACATACCATTTTTATTATTTTTGCACAGGCTGTTATTGATTTCCTCCACTGCCTGCATAAGCAGACTGCCCGACATGATATGACTACGAATCAGAGTTCTGGAAACCACCATAAACAAAGCTGCAGGGACACCTTTTCCCGATACATCCGCCATCACCATTGCCAAATGATCTTCGTCCAGTAAAAAGAAATCATAAAAATCTCCTCCCACACCTTTTGCCGGCGTCATAGATGCATATAAGTCAAACTCTTTTCTGTCTGCAAATGCATTTTCTGACTTTGGCAGCATGTCAGCCTGTAATCTGGACGCCACTTCAATTTCTGTACGAATCCGCTCCTTTTCTGCTGTTACCGATGCCAGATTCATAATGTATTTCTGTACCTTCTCTGCCATATGATTAAAAGCATTTCCTAAATCTTCCACCTCATCCCCTGTTGAAATATGTATTCTGCCATCCAGACTGCCTCCATCGATCTGTGCTACTTCTTTTGTTAACTGCTGAATCGGTCTTGCAAGTTTCCGGGAAAATAAAGCGCCCGCCATACATGCCGCAAATGTAACCGCTGCAAACATCAATGCAAAAGAAAGAAGCATCCTTTGTATTGCGGCATTTTGTTCCCCTTCTACTTCCTCAGTCAATTCCAATATCATTTTCTGACTTTCTTTTGCCGGTGCAATGATTTCTTCCACATCTATCACTGCCGCAAAACTCCACCCCAGTTTCTTTAATGGAGTATAGGCAAGATAAACCTGCCTGCCATCCAAAGTTAATTCTAAAAACCCCGATTCCCCCGCTACCATACTTTTTGCCGCTTTGGCTAATATTTCGTTTTCACTTACTCTTAAATCCACGGATTCCTCTGCATAAGCGGCCGTATCTCCTTCTGTTTTTGGTGATACCATGACCTGTCCCTTTTCATTGACAAGAAATGCATATCCCGTTCCGCCAATAATCGTATTTAATACAGCCTGATTAATGGTATCCAAATAGGAGCCTGCTCCGGCGACCGCAACGACTTCCCCTTCATAGTAAACGGGAGTTGCACACACAATGCCATCTCCCCCTTTATGAATATCCCTGATGACATCCGTATAAACAATCTGACCTTCACTTACAGCCTTCGCCCGTCTGTACCACTCACGTTCCGCGGCCTCATAAGGAAGGACGCTTTGACCGTCTTCACTGTATTTGCTGTGCGCAATATAATCCGCCTGTATCATCCATCCGCTTTCTGTCGCAACATAATCTGAAGAAACCATATCGCTGTGTGCATTATACTGAATCAGCAGATCCTGGATATTTCCCAGTTTTAACACTTCTTTTTTCTGCTCCTCCGTAGGTGTTTCCAGCGCTTCTGAAGAAAGCAGTTGTACTGACAATTCCCTTACATCCTGCTTTGGCAGCTCTACTTCCCTGTCAGGATAGGAATCCATATTCTCATAAATATCCGCCGCCTGCGCTGCAATTCCCAGCACATAGCTCTCCACTGCCCTGAATTTTTCTTCAATAAAAGCTGCCTTCTCCACGACAATATTCTGCAATTGCTCTCCTGCCATTTTCTCCAGTGCTCTTTCTGCACCATCAGCTGCCGTCTGCCCCAGTCTTCGATTATTAATTTCCGAGACATCTTTCATATAACATAAGC
The DNA here is from genome assembly GCA_947650155.1 of uncultured Lachnospiraceae bacterium. Lineage (GTDB taxonomy): Bacteria > Bacillota > Clostridia > Lachnospirales > Lachnospiraceae > RGIG3002. The sequence continues at coordinate 38,208 of CANSUS010000029.1, read as the reverse complement.
TGTAAATACTGATCCCTCCTACTGAAAACATGGCAAGAAACAACATTGCAAGAAGAAGACCGGCTACTTTATATACTATTGTTTTCTTCTTTTTCTTTTCTTTCATTTATTTGTTTTTCTCCTCTGTCTGCCGCTCTTCATAGCAGGTTTTCACATATTGCATCACCGTTTCAAAATTATCATGCAGCACATATTCTTCAAAGAATATTTTTACTTCTCCCGGATGATGCAGCACCATGTACTCCTGTTCACTGCAAAGGGGTTTTATTCCGGTAAAAAAATATCCCATTCTCTTCAGCATCCTGTAAGCGCCTGCCGCATATTCATCATTACAGTTTAAAAAAATATTCGCCGTCTGTTTTCCCCGCAAGGGAAAAAGAGTATGTAACTGCTGAATTTTATATATGAGATCCCTTCCGATTCTGCGAATGCGAATCTCAATGCTGCTCTGTCTTTTATCCTCCATAAATGTTATGTCTGAACGTTCCCTTTCCGGTACGCCTTTTTTGCCATCTGAAATTTTACAGGCCACTCCTAAACTGTCATATATTTTCTGGCAGAATTCCCAATGCTCTTCTGGCAGACACAATACTCCTGCATCCCGTTTTTTAACCGCCATAATCTGTATTCCTAAAGAATGTTTTCCGTTTCTGTCTCTGTGATAAGAATGCGTTATTGTATCCATATCAAACACATTCAGCAAAAACCCTGCCGCTCTGAATCCCTCCCTATACAACAATCTCTGTGTAACGCTGTGAAAAAGAACCGGAAGGCTGTATGCCGCAGAGTAATTTTCGGACAGCAGCATCTTCATGCCATATTTGATAAAGGGCACTGCAATTCCATAACCTCTATATTTTTTTCGGAAAATCTGTGAAGCCATCTCACACATAGTTTCCTCTGGATAAAAGCGTTTCAAGATCATCATTCCGGCAATTCCATCTTCTTTTGTCTCTGCTACAAAAAAAATAATTTTACCTTCACGTGACTGCTTTCTTATATATTCCGGTTCATAAAATCCCCTTTTAAAGTAGGTATCCCCATACTCGTCCCTGATACAGGCAATCATCCCATACTCGTCCCCTTCCCGGTATTCTCTGAATACCAGTGAAAGTTCTTCCCCTTCTTTATTTTTTACAATCAACTTTTTCATCTATCTTTACTCCCATCTGTCCGCTTTTGCGGACATTCCAAACTTGCCGCCGTTTAGGACATTGTTATTCCAGTCGTAAAATGTCTGAAAATCCTGTAATGGTAAATACTTCACGCACCTCCTCATTTGCACCCCGAATGACCAGACTGCCTTTTTTCGCTTTCATTGCTTTATGTGTTCTGAGAAGTACCCGAAGACCTGCGGAAGAAATATATTCTAATTCCGTAAAGTCCATAAAAATACTGCTTACCTGTTCTATCATTTTATTTATTTTTTCTTCCAGTTCAGGCGCTGTTTTTGTATCCAGCCTGCCCTCTATTTTCATAAAGAGCCTGCTCTGTTCTTCATTCAGTTCCACTTCCATATTAAATTCTTCCATAATTTTTCTTTTACTCCTCCCACGATGGTTTCCTGGAAAATCCCACATGATAAGTAATCTTTTCCATATTCAGTTCATGTTCCCCGATCTGATATCTTCCGATGGTTATGTCTTTTCCTATAATAATCCCCTTCGGATAGTCATTAAGACACTTGTTCAACAATTTTACCTGATCATCTCTTGACTGATCCGAAAGGGGATTATTGGGATTGACACTTCCTATGGGAACCAGCTTTATATATTGGATATCTGTCAGGGCAGTTTTATCCTCCCTAGCCATATCAATCCTCCATCTTTATGCAACCCGTCTGTTTATCTTATGATTTAGGCGGATTAGTTTTTGGCACCGCAGGTTTATCCTCCGTCTTTCCGGGCAGTGCTGCCGGTGCCTTTCCAGCGACAGCGTCACTGTACTCGGCTTTCTTTTCGTACAGTTCTGTCTCTATCTGCGTAATATTTCGCTGGGATGCCAATGCGTTTTTCTGTGCTGCAGCCAATGCCGTATAATAGCTTTCATTCTCTTTATAATCAACTGCTTCTCCCGCCTTTTGATCAAACGCTTTTAATGCAAACATTTCAGATACTCCCTGCGGCTCTGTTCCGCTGTCCGCTATCATTTTGATGAAATCTGATACCTGACTGTTAAAAGCGTTAAAACTTTGGTTTACTTCATCCATAGCCTGTCCATACGCTGCTTCTTTCTTATTGTTTTCCTCTTTTAATGCCATAGCAGCCTCTTTATCCGCATCCGTTTTTGCTTCTTTCAGTTTTTTATCCGCATCTTCAAGCGAATTGATAAGCTTAATGATTCCGCTTTGATAAATACCCAGCTGCGATCCTGCAACTTTTTTTAACTGCCGAATATTATTATCAAGCCCTTCCGTTGCTGCACGAAGCCGGTTTTCAATCTGGCTGATTTCCTGACGAAGCGCTTTCAAACGCTCGGATTTTACCCTTGCTGATTCTGCCAGATCCTGTCCGTTGGCATCCTTTATACTGGTGCCTACAAGCGACGGCGCCACATTAGCCGCCATCATATCGAGCACTCTCGCCAGACCTTCCGGCGTTCCATGATTGGTTGCACGCACATCTACATGATATTTAGCCGAATTATCAGAACTTCTCGTATTACTCTGATGTGCGCTGACACTGCCGCTGACATTTACTTTGAAAAGTCCTAAATTTAAACTTGCCTGTGCGGATGCGCTTAAATCCATAGAGCTTTCCTCTTTCTCACTCTGCTTTACTTCCATATCAAAAAGTATGTTCACTTCATCGATCTGTAAGTTCGGAATTGGTACAATAGCGAGAATGGGAACCTCCACTTTCATCTCATCTAAATTACTTGTACCATCTTCGTTTACACTACGCTGCTGATAAGCAAATGCTACAGTACGTGCTTTTCCATCGTTATTAAACCCTACCCGGCTAATAAAATCCGCCGTGGAATTTGCCAGCTGTGTACTGGCATCCGCGGCTGCACGCAGCGGCCCGCCTATTAAATTGTCCATCGGTAAGCCTGAAAACTGTTGTGCAATCGACATAAAAATCCCTTCTTTCTTTTCTTTTTATTTTTACTTTGATCCGGAAAAAGAAGCTCTGTCACAGTCACACTGTCAACCCAAAGTGTGTTTTCAATCCCCATGCTGCAGATCAGACGCAGATTCATATTCTCCGCCAGCTCTTTTTCATGAAGCCGGATATCGTTTTCCATCTCTCTTTTTCGTTCTGTCTGCCGTATTCTTTCCTGCTCTGCCCGCTGCTTCTTTTTTATTTTTTTTCTGCCAAACATAAATTACTCATAGTCCTTTTTTAATCCAAACTCAATTTCCCTGTTCATGATCCTTTCCTGATACTCCATAATTCGATTGGTAATATTGGATTGTGCCATCAGATACTTATCTTTATCAAATTCATATGTATTCTCCTCAAAGCTGTCCTTGCTGATCTGTTCCAATCGCTCCTGTTCCGTAATCATGTTGGAAATTTTCTGATAAAGCTGTTTCAGCTTCTTAATTTTTGCTTTCAGCTTCGTCGTCTCCTGCCATATATCTTTTTGCTCTTGTGAACCTAAATTTCCGTCTACCGCAACAGGCGTCGTATCCGTCTTCTGGGCAATCTGATTAGAACTCAAAATATCTGTCAGCCGCATAATCCCCTCTGTCGCCGGCAAAGAACTAATTTTCATCTTATAAGATACCCTTGGCAGGAAATCACTCTCCCGCTGTTCCGGAGAGCAGATACGTGCCGTAATCCAGCAGTCCCCCTCCTCTCCTATCTCCGTCTTTACTTCCGTGGAAAAATCTATTTCTGCTTTTTCCACATTTAAATTCGTGATAGGGACAATGGACATGATCGGAACCTGCATTTGAATGTTATCCACGCTATATCCTTCTTCACCCTCCTGCCGCACTTGATCATAAGCAATATTTATATTATTCAGAGAAATGGTTTCCTCCTGTCCCTTCTGACGGACAGTACCCATACTTTTTATTGCGTCTACCACCTGTGCCCTAAGCTGATAATTTGACTTTGCCAGTGCATGTAACGGTGCATAAACCAAATCATCCAAAAGAATAAATTCACTGTCCTTATATGCTTTCTGCCCGCTGTTTTCACCTTCCTGCAGTTCTTCACTCTGGATATTCCGTTCCTGCTTCAAGAGTAATCTCTCCTTTCCCCGGTCATAAAGCTATTATTTCTTTTTTAGCTTAAAAACAATGCTCTCTCTTCTTCCCTGCGCTTTACCAGTCCCGCTAATACTTTGCCGCCGCCTTTATTGTACTGAAGCAGTTTTTCCGCAATAACAGCGGCGTCTCTTCCCTCAGTAAGTTTCTGTAAACTGCCGTTTCCGCAGTTATAGCAAAAACTGGTAAGCGCATCAAACTGATTCTGTGTCAACGGGAAATTGATAATCCCCTTTTTTACACAGTTATTCACATATCCGCCATACTTCTTCAGATCTTCTTTAAACAGCGCCTTTGCCTCTGCCTGGGAAGAAAGCCTGTCCCCTTCTTTGACATCAGCGGTATGCCCATAACCGATTGTCCAGACTCCTGCCGGACATTTATATGCTTCCAGTCTGCAGCCCTCGTATTTTGCAATTAACTCCACACCCCTGTCAGAAATTGTAAATTCGCCTCCTGATACCGGTTCCTGCTCTGCTTTCTGACTCTGTACCTTTGTCTGAGACTGCGCAGTCTCAGAATTTTGTGTCTGTACTTGTACTGGTATTTGTGCCTGTGGCTGTCCATGCACTGACACTACTGTCAGATACTTTACATGTACGGGACTGTTGATCTCATGAGTTCCCTCTATGTTTTTCCCCAATACTGCACGATCGTCGCTTAATGATTTTACGGTCCAATTGCCGTTTTTTACCCAATCCGGAATTTCTTTTCCGCTATAATACACGGCATCTTTACCAAGCACCACAATGTCCCCTTCTTTAATAGCTGTTTCGCATATCACCTCAGCCTCCTGAGCAGGGGCGGACGTTTTTGCCGGCGATACGCAGACGCTATTACCATTCATGGCCGCTGCAACATCTTTACGGAAGCCATCCATTGTATAACCGCATTGGAGGCCCGTCCATAGATGGTCCGGATCTCCATGCCCGGAAGCCACTCCCCTGTCGTATCCTTCTTTATGACTGATAATGACCCGATCCGCCAGTGGATCTAGATGATATTCCCCGCATAAATAGGCAAATAATTCTACCGCCGCCTGATAAGTATTTTTCACCACTTCCAGGGCAGATTCCCTGTCTGAACAGTGAAAAGCCGCGCCTCCCGTATATTGCAGGCAGGAAGGCTCGCACATTTCTATTCCCACGTGCGTGTTATTTGCATCGCCGCCGCAATGCCATGCCCGATATTCCCACGGAAGAGTCTGATATACTTTACCGGTCTTCCCATCAATAAATGCATGTACGCTGACCTTTGCCTGCGGACTGTTAAACTGCTTTACAAATACTTCTGCTGAAGGCTGAGGGCATCCTACGCTGTGCAGCATAAGTCCTTTTATGTTTATTTTTTTCCCCGCTGTATAACAGCGGTTTTCTGTTGTAATACTTTGAATAATATCCATCTTTGCTCTCCATTTTTCTATTTATTCTCTGCCGGTTATTTCCCTCATAAATTCATTAAAACTTTTTCCGGAACGCTGTCTGATGTACGCCTCTCCTTCTTCGCTCAACTGCCAGAGTTCCTTCACCTTTATGGAATGGTCTTTATAATACTGTACCAGTTCCTCCGGCGTATCTTTAATTTCCCATCCTGACGGGGAGCAGACTGCAACCGGTGTGTCGATTCTTGCCACTTTTTCCACAATTTTTTCATTCTTTTCATTGTTATAGGTATAGGCAATATAGTTATACTGCGGGCCATGCTGAATCAGGTCATATTCATCCGGTTTCCAGTCATGAATATCCTTTATGCTTCCCTTTACTGTACCCCATACGTCTTTCCCTCTCATGGCGTCATTTAAACGAATCATAAATTCCGTCTCTTCAGGAGACCCGGAAACTACCGGATGTCTCTGACTGGTAAGGGAAATCAGATCATGCACGTCATAATCTCCTGTAATAAAGTATTTTGCAAAATCCTCTATCCGGGTAACTGTCTGAATAAACTGATTGATATCCGCCTTGGCTCTAAGCACCGGGTGTCCATTTTCCTCCGCAAGTTCATAAACCGGATTTTCTTCCTCCAGAAATTTTGCCTTTCCCCTGCTTGTAAGATACAGACCGTTTACCCCCTGCTCATCTCTTGTCGGCACTAATCCGTATAATTTATCCATACCGTCCGCCGCCTTGTCTTTTTCCGACAGCGTTCCCTCTTTAATGCTCTTTGCCAAAATAGAATGCGGTTTTGCCCCCGCGCCGGCTTTTAACATTGCAAGCGTATGTTCCCCTGCTTCTCTGAAACTGATTATAATATTCAGTTTCTTCTGATTTGGATTAGTTGTCTGCAAAACCATTTTACTGACCGCCTCAAAATGTTCCGGTGTAAGAAAACTCTTTTTAATTCTTTCTTCTGTTGTCATATTTTTTTATGTGACCTCCTCTTGTTTTTTAAGCTGGTGTAAACATAATACGATATTTTGTTAACCCAGATTTCCAGTATTATCCATTTGTTTTCCCTTTTGCAAAACTGAAATTTTAAAAAAAAGAAACAGCATATTTTTACATGACTGTTTCTTTTTTGTTGACATATTCCTTATTTTTTCGACAAAAAAAGTTTTTTAAAAACAGGGTTGACAACATTAACAAAATATCGTATTTTGTTAACCTATAGCATAAAAAATAAGCCCTGTCTGCATCAAATATATGCTGCAAACAAAGCTTTTCATATCCGTTACCCATTGACATTCTAAAAAGAAAAACTATCTGATGAATCAATCAGATTTACTGATTTCATTTTTTACTGACATAATCATTACAAGGCAGGGATTCCATTCGTCCCACAAGGAAGGAAAGCATTCTAATTTTTTAAAACCAATTCTTTCATAAAACATTCTTGTTCTGTCATATTCTTCATAATGTCCTTCCTCCACCGTTTTGACCTGAATAAATTCATATTGCTTTTGTTCTGCATATTTCAAAAACTCCTGAAATAATTTTTTCCCTATTCCGTGACGGTGATATTTTTGCAGTACTCCCATAACATAAATCTCCGCCGTATACCGGCTGGTCTCCTTCAAAACAATAAACCCAACATAACGATCTTCCATATAATATGCAAAAAAAGGCATTTCTCTGCTTTTTTCTATATACTCTCTGGTACTGTCCGGCAGTCCAAACCAGTCTGGCAGATCATTAAGAATCGTTTCTGCAATGTGCTGTTTCAGATCTGCATCTTCTATGAACTGCACTCCTTCCTTTAATTCTGGTATCATTATATTTTCACTCATTTGGATTATCTCCCCTCTTTCAACTTCTAAAAAATACGATAAAAAAGCCGCATATTATGAACTGGAAAACGCCGGACACGGAGGCGCTGTATATTGGTCCGATGAAGTACTGGATATAGTGGAAAATTTTATAAAAGTCACGGAATCGGAATCATAATCTTAAGATGAAACACTCCATATTCCATCCTAGTATTGCACTGACCCCCATACCGCTCCACGGCCTTTTTAATATTAGATATTCCAAAACCATGAAGAAAGGAATCTTTCTTCGTGGTTTTGTCTGAAAAAAGCATATCAGGAAGAACATTATTCTCCACAACAATCACCAACATATCCCTGACACGTTCCGCTTTCACAATTACGAGCCGTTGATCTTCCGGCATTTTTTCACTGGCTTCAATTGCATTATCCAATGCATTTCCAAAGATCGTACTGATATCCAGTGTTTCCAGAAAATCACCATCCTCAAAAGAAATAACCGCATTAAAGTCTATCTTTCTCTCCTGTGCCGCCTTTGCCTTATCCCTGATAATGATATCCAATACTTCGTTTCCCGTATGCTGATAATTTTCGTACCCTTCTATTTGTGACCGGAGTGTCTCAATGGACTGTATCGTCTGTTTTCCTTCTCCCGCCCCGGACTGTAAGACCAAAAGATGATTCTTCAAGTCATGATAAATACTGCGTACCCGCTCTTCCTCCTTAATTCTGTCTTTATAATAATTTTGCTGCAATTCCAGTTCCTGCAGCCGGTAAGTCGTCTGTATCGATTCACATATATAAGATGCCAGATACATACACCCAAAGCTGGAAAAAATCGATGCACCACAAATAGGATACACAATAGCCGTATCTTCCGGCATGAAATATATAATCGTAAATACTGCCACAAAAGAAGCAAGCATCAGCATATCTACAATCAGCCACATCCGGAAATTTAAATGAGAAGTAATCTTCCCTAAAAATTTCCGCAAAATCAACCATGCTCCAATCCAGAACAACAGACGCAAAATCAGCGATACTGTATGAATGAAAGTGCTGATTAACATCAGTTCCGGCGATTGCAGCGTTTCTTCATAAGTTGACTGCGTCACCCCATAATACATGCGTTTCCCTATATCTATCATCAAATAATTGATAGAAATCAAAGCCGGATAAAAAACCAAAAGAACCGATAATTTTTCTATCAATGTCCCATAATGGAAAACCAGAACATAGACAGCAAAAAATAACAGCGTACCAAGCAAACCGGCTAAGTCATTAGAATAAATAATAGAATCCGCCAAAATACTACAGACAAAAAAACCAATAACAGTCATGATCCTGCTTTTCCGAAGGGGTAGAAAAGTTTTAAGAATCCAAAAAAAGACAAATGAGTAACCCATTGCAGATATAAAATCCAAAATTTCAAAAAAACGAATCACAGAAACACCCCCTGGTTTGTCCACTTGTTGCAATTAGATCACGAAACTGCATCCTGTTCTTCCTCTATTTTCATCATTCTGGCGATCTTGATATAATACGCCGCCATCAAAAATACCGCCGCTCCAAACCACGCCACAACCTCTGCACACAAAATTCCTGTTTCATATCCGGTCATACCGATCAAAAATGCAACGCCGACACGCAATACAAATTCAATGATACCGGATATCATAGCCATCACAGTATTTCCCATCCCCTGCAAGGCAGAACGGTAAACATACAACAGATACAGCACCAGAAGAAACACACTCATAATACAAAGATAGAAATAAGCCGTATTCCCCGCTGCCGCCGCCAGATCAGGGTTTTCGGAAGAAATAAAAAGCATCGTAATTTCCCTTCCAAACAGAATCATTACAGCCGCAATCAAGGCAGAAGTTATCACCGACAAAGCTACAGCTGCACGTATTCCCCTTTTGATCCGTTTCCGTTCCGATGCTCCGTAATTTTGTCCAACATAAGTCGTAACCGCATAACCATAAGAAATGGCAGCAATCTCAAGAATACCGTACAGTTTATTCGTTGCCGTAAAACCTGCAATAAAACTCATGCCAAAACCGTTGACAATCATCTGTACCGCCATACCGCCAATAGAAATAATAATATTTTGTGCCGCGACAGGCGTTCCAATTTTTATTAACGTTTTTTCCAATACGCCGTCCGCTCTTAAATGCTCTTTCCCAAAATGTAACTCCGGTGTCTTCCAGATCTTTAAAGCACATAAAAATCCCGAAAGGCATTGTGAAAGCACTGTTGCGGCAGCCGCGCCCGCAATTCCCCATTTCAGTGCAAATACCGCAAGCAAATCCAGCACTATATTGGTAACTGCTGCCACAATCATCGCTTTTAACGGCGTTTTACTGTCTCCCACTGCACGCAGCACAGAAGAGCAAAAATTATAGAACACCACCGCGCCAAGCCCGCCAAACAAAATTCGCGTATAAAGTTCCGCCATTCCCCGCAGTTCTGCCGGCACACGAAGGAATTGTAAAAACAAAGGCAGACAAAGCTGGCTCAACATCATACAGACTAATGCAATCATAACAGAGAGACGTGCCGACGTACCAATCGCTTTTTTTACACCTTCCTGATCACCCTCGCCATATTTTTGTGATATTCTGACAGAAAACCCCTGTGTAAACCCCTGCGCAATTCCTAAAAGCATCCAATTAAGCCAGTCCACCGTACCGAGCGCAGCCAAAGCCTCCATACCTACGCCGTTTCCTACAATTGCAGTATCGACAACGGTATACAGCTGTTGAAAAATATTTCCAAACATAAGAGGAAGTGCAAAAAAGAATAACAGCTTTAACGGTCTTCCCTTTGTCATATTTTGATTTTCTGTCATTTTTGCTCCTTTTCCACAAAGCCCTTTTATATATCAAAGATTTTCCTGTGGCGTTATTTTCCATTTCTTCTCGAGTTTCTTCCTTACAATAATAAAGCATACAACATGTGCTGTAAGAGTCATCATCCAGCTGACCGGATAAGTAAGATAAAGAGAAGTAACGGTATGAAACGGATCAGTCTGAAAGAAAGTAAATATCCAGATCAACCGCAGTCCGCATGCACCGATTAAAGATACGATCATCGGCATAACCGAATATCCCAGCCCCCTCAGTGATCCGACCATAACATCCATCATACCACACAGAGCATACATCCTGCATATTACGTTCATCCGTTTCATTCCCGCCTCGGCAACCATCGCACTCGAAGTATACAATCCAAGCAACGGACGCCCAAAAAGCGTGACCAGATTCCCCATCAAAAGACCGACTGCAAATACACATCCCTCCGCCGTATAAAGGATCTTATTTACCCTTTCGTACTTCGCCGCACCCACATTCTGGCTGGTAAACGATATGGCCGCCTGATAAAAGGTGTTCATTGCCACATAAACAAATCCTTCTATGTTAGCGGCTGCTGAATTTCCCGCAACCGTCACTGCGCCAAAAGAATTCACCGAAGACTGAATGATTACGTTGGAAATGGAAAATATTATTCCCTGGAAACTGGCAGGCAGTCCTATTTGCAAAATCCGCTTAAATTTATCATGGTAAATGTGCAGCTGCCTTAATTCCAGCCGGATGCCGCCCTCTTCTTTCATCATGCATCTCACAATCAGGCACGCTGATATGCATTGCGAGACCACAGTTGCCAGGCCGACTCCTGCAACTCCCATCTTAAAACAGATTACAAAAATAAGATTTAAGATTACATTTACTACCCCTGCGCCTGATAAATAATAAAGCGGCCGCTTTGTATCTCCAACGGCGCGCAGAATCGCACTGCCGAAATTATACAGCATCATTGCAGGCATACCAAGAAAATAAATTCTTAAATAGATAATGGCAAGCGGCAATATCTCATCCGGCGTCTGCATCCTGACCAAAATTGCTCTCGATCCCACACATCCGATCAATGTCAGAATCACTCCGCTACATATGCTTAAAAGCATTGCCGTATGTACTGTTTCCGTCAAATCTTTTTCCTGCTTCGCACCATAATAACGTGCAACAAGAACATTGGCGCCAATAGAGAGCCCCATAAAAAAATTGGTCAGCAGATTAATAAGCGCCGTGTTTGACCCGACTGCCGCCAAAGCCTCATCACCTGCAAAATTACCTACCACAATAATATCTGCTGCGTTAAACAGCAGCTGCAAAATACTGGAACACATCAGCGGCAGTGAAAAAAGCAGCATATTCTTTAAAATAGTTCCGTTACACATATCTATTCCATATTTTTTTCCGTTATCTTTTACTAATGCCGGCATGATATTATGTCCTTTCCATTGCTATTGTAGGTAATATCATCTCTCCTGATTAAAATGATATTACCGACTGATACTTATTATAGCAAAGCCTTTTTTCTTTTTCTACCATCCTGAACCATTTCACTTGAAACATTTTCCTGCATGCCTGTTGAATTATTCAAATTGCATTGTTATAATTTTATATTAAAGACTGTGAATATCAGTTCGATTCAATTCAGAAAAACGGAGGATGCTTATGACTAAAAAAGATATATTAGAATTAAAAAGACGGCTGACTAAAAACGATTGCACTTTTACAAAATTATGCGGCTGCTATGTAAATGCCAATAAAGAGATTGTAGTTACATTTGATGAAACTTTTCTGAATCTTGAAGATGAGGAATTTTATAAATATCTGGAAATCGCCAAAAAAACTTTATCCGGCGCCCTCGGGAACAACCTGCTTGAACTGGAATTTCCCATCGCCGAAGAAAGCGCCGGCGGCAGACAACAGTTTCTTATGGGACTTAGAAGCAGCGCATTAAAAAATGAAGAGCTTTTAAACAGTTTTTACCAACTCATTATTGAAAGCTATGACTATGTGGGAAATTTCCTGATTCTCCTGTTTCATGATGCATATGATGTTATTATTAAAACAAATGATAATGCCAAACTGGATGAATCCGAGGAAGTCTATGAATATCTGCTTTGTTCCATCTGCCCTGTCGCGCTGTCCAAACCGGGGCTGGGTTATCGGGAAGATGAAAACCGTATTGGCGCCAGAATCCGGGACTGGGTTGTAGGCGTACCGGAAAACGGCTTTCTTTTTCCCGCATTTACGGACCGAAGCGCCGATATTCATTCTGTTCTTTTCTATACCCGCAATGCCAAGGACTCACACCCTGAACTTATGGAAAGCGGTTTAGGATGTGATTCCAAGAAGACTGCTGCCGAACAGAAAGAAACCTTCCATGCAATTGTGCGGAATGCAATAGGTCCCGATGAGGAAAAAGGAGAGGATGTTTTTCTTGAAATACAGGAAGGAATTAACTGCTTGATAGAAGAACAGACGGAGATCCACGGAAAATCCGCCGCACCTGCTGTTTTAACAAAGGAAAATATTCATGAATTAATGTCCGAAATTGAGATACCGGAAGCGGTAACCGCTAAAATCGAACAATCCTTTGCCGAAAACTTTGGCGATATGCCTCCTGCCGCCGAATATCTGATAGATACCAAAGCGCTTGCCGCCAATGCTGAAAAAAAAGAAAAACAGACTTTAGTAAAAGAGGTGGCTCAATTAAAACAAAAACTGGAGGAACAAAGTACATATGCCGCGCCTTCAGACATGGACTTCGATGCTCCCATGACTGACCAGACAGACGGGGATGAAGATCTGCCTCCCGTAAAAACTTATGATGTCATATTACGGGTAAAACCACAAAAAGTAGATCAAATTAAATCCCAGATCATTGACGGAAAAAAATGCCTTGTCATTCCTATGGAAGAGGACGAGCATGCAAATGTCAATGGAGTGAATACGATCGTATAAACATTTTCAGCCTGCTCTTCTACAGGGCAGGCTGAAATCATCGTTTTCACCATTCTTCTATCCCGGATGCTTCAGCTTACTGCAAAATACAGCAGTCTCAGGACGTTATACGCCTCTGATCTCCACATGTTTTACATAAGATTCCACCATCCTCTTTAAATTCTCCAACTCCTCTTTTGTATACGCATGAAAGCCCCTGCATATGACATTTTCATTTTCTTCATAGGATTGTAAATAATACGCCCTGCACCCGTATATCCACTTTCCTATCTCTTTCATTGTTTCTTCCGTATGTAGTTCCTTTACAACCGTCGTACGAAACTCATACTCCACTTTCCCTTCCAGCAGGCAGGAAAGCGACTCTTCTATTTTAGACACATCCATATCCGCTCTGCCGGCAGCCGTTCCATATTCCGTACGACAGGACTTGATATCCATTGCCACATAATCCACAAGTCCTTCTGATATAATCTCCTTTACAATTTCAGGACGATACCCGTTAGTATCCAATTTTACCTTTAATCCGATCTCTTTTACCTTTGTCAGAAATTCTTGTAAATCCGGCTGCAGCGTCGGTTCCCCGCCCGTTATGCACACTCCTGTGATGATCCCTTTCCGCTTCTTTAAAAAATGAAACACCTCTTCTTCCAATATAAGTGGCTGAGAGTCCGGTTCTAACACAAGATCCCTGTTGTGGCAAAACGGGCATTTAAAGTTACATCCGCCCGTAAATAAAACCGCGGCTACATGCCCCGGATAATCCAGTAATGTTGTTTTATTTAATCCATTTATTCTCATCTGTTTCTTCTATCATCTTATCAAAAAATTAATAATAAACTTTTGCAGACATTTACTGCTTTGTTATATACTTTTGCAGCCTGCTTTGCGGCTTATCCGGTATTGTATATAACAATTTACCGCTTTTCAGTAACGGTTTCAGAAACGTCCGTGTCAAATAGGTTAAATTCCTATATCCTATATATTCCGATATTTCTTTTTTGCTTCTGGCTGTTTTGCAAAATTCCAATATTTTTATTATAACAATATCCTGCCCAATTTGATCTCTGACTTGGTCACTGACTTGGTCACTGACTTGGTCACTGACTTGGTCACTGTTTATTGGCCCCGACCGCATTGTAGCAGTACCATTTAATGGAATAACAGTTTTAAAAATTTCTCCTTCTATGAACTCCGGCACTCCACCGGAATATAGTCTTGTAAATTTATAAGTATTCCTCATACCAGAACCCAATTCATCTGCAAGACCTATCTCTCTGAATACTTTAGAAATCGCAGGATTTTTGGGAAATGGTTCAAAAGTATTCAAATTCAGACTCCCATGTCCATGTGTCCTATTACTATTCTCAACAAATATCCTATCCTTTTCAATCACCATTTTGGCTACATAACCGTTTGAATAGTCACGATGTGCCAGGCTGTTAGATATAATCTCTCTTAAAATCGCATCTCTGGCGCTAACCGACTGCATCCCATCCAATACAAAAGGATCATTCAAATGTTTTTTTGCAAATTCGTTCATTCTATCATAGCTGTCTAACAAATTAGTAATAATCACATCTCTGTCATCATATCTGTCCAAATTTTGTACTCTGAAAATCATGTCTGTTTTATGCTGTGGAAGCGCTGACAAAATAGTGGTATCTTTTCCAAACAGCAAAATTGCCGCTAACGTAATCCCTTCCTTTTTGTTTTCCTGATTTAATAAAATAAGACCTGCACTTCTTAGTAACTCTTCATCATCCATTGACAGCCACGGGTGGCTATTATTTCTGACCCGGGTCATTTTTCTGACTCGATCTATCAGATCAGGACGAAGTACCTCCATACCCCATTCAGTAAATACTTTATTAACAAAATAGGTGCCCTGTTTTCTTGCATATAACTTATATACAAGCTCTTCCTGATCTGTGATGTCAATATCTGACTCATTATTTCTATCATAAATTCTCCCGGAACATCTGCATACCTGTGTACCAACAGGCACATAAATATATAGAACTTTTTTCCCTTTAAGTTCATATTCTGTTGGTGATAAAAATAACGGCGGATACATTTTATTGGAATTATTAATTGCCGTTACAAAATCTTTTTTCATTTTATCAACAGAATTCTGCTCTATACCAAGTATTTCTCCATTATCTTTTATTCCTAAAAATATATGACCTCCGTCCCTGTTTGAAAACGCACAAATACTTTCATAAACATCCTTTGTAATATCTGTTGTGGATTTTTTAAATTCTGTTGTATGACACTCGCCCCTCCTGATAATTTCCAATAATTCCTTTTCGTCCAATCCGTTTTCTCCCTTCGATGCCACAATCTTCTCCTCTGCATATCATATCCAAAAATTCATCAAAAAAACAGCATCTTCCGATTCTTCAAATACAATTTACAAGTATCTGCTCCCGCATTTTCGCGTAATATATCATATGCCGTATTGTTTCTTTTACCTGTTGTAATCCCATTTCCTTTTCATCTTCCCCGCAATCAATGCCTAAAACCCGTTTGAGATTATACTCCAGCCATTCTAATCTGCCATTATTGCAATCATAAAGCATTTCCCAATCCGTGGGCAGTTCACCGCCAGATTCTGCATATCCCTTTAAAAAAGACTGAAACAGTGTAAAGTCAATTTGACATTCCTCATATCCCGACCAGCATAAAGCCAATTCAAACAGTTCCATTAACGGATTATTATAAGAAAGACATTCCAGGTCGATAATGCGATAATTTTTCCCGCTCCACAAAATATTTTTACAATCCATATCATTATGACAAATGGCGGAGACACACGGAAGATTTCTTTTTGCCCGGTTTCCATTATTCTGACTTTCTATCATCAACGCATAATTTTCTTTTAACATTTCATATAGACAGTTATCCGCCTTTTCCATTTCCATAAGATAAAAATCCCAATCTATCTCCATTTCATCAAGATCTGCCTTTTCCATTTTTTTATCTATATTATGGATATCGGCAAGTACCTTCCCTATTTCCGTGCAATGATATTCTGTAATCTCTTTTCCGCTTAAAGCTTTCCCATCATAATAATCAAACAGATAAAAATATTCCCCGTCCAATTCCTGCATTTTTCTCCCGCCAAACGATAATGCCGGGAGGATAGGAATATCTTTTTGGTTTAGTATATTTTCCAATCGCTCTGCTGCCGCGTAGTTCTCCATAGCAGTTTCCCTTTGCATCACAAATTTATTTAAGAGTTTCAGCGCATAAATCCCCTGTTCTGTCTCTAATTTATACATCTTATGCATAAATCCACCCGTCAATCTAATAGGAGGAACTTTCATTTTCCAGTTATATTTCTGCTCTATCCTTGTAAATATAGATTCCATAGTCTCTCCTTTAGAACACGCACTGCCGTTAGCGCTTTTCATATTCACATTATATCATCCGAATAGATACGAATACAATATGCCGCAGTTTTCTTTTTCTAAATTGAATCAAACAAGCGCCTGTGCTATAATCAGAAAATAAAATAATCAGAAACGGATGCTATTTATGAATCTTGACGAAAAATACATGAAAGAGGCCATCAAACAGGCAAAAAAAGCATATGCACTTGGCGAAGTTCCTATCGGCTGTGTAATCGTATATCAGGATAAAATTATCGGCCGCGGCTACAACCGTAGAAATACCGACAAAAATACATTGGCACATGCAGAAATCACAGCCATTAATAAAGCCAGTAAAAAGATCGGCGACTGGCGGTTGGAGGACTGCACTCTCTATGTGACTTTAGAACCCTGTCAAATGTGCGCCGGCGCAATTATTCAGGCAAGAATCACCCGGGTTGTCATGGGCAGCATGAATCCAAAAGCTGGCTGCGGCGGCTCCATTTTAAATGTTCTGGAAATGCCTCAGTTTAACCATCAGGCGCAGGTAACCCGTGGTATTTTAGAAACAGAATGCTCACAAATGCTGACTTCCTTTTTTAAAGAACTCCGTTTGCGCTGCAAAAAAGAAAAGCAAAAAGAAAATCTAAACCCGGCGGATATACAGGCTTAGATTTTCTCTGTCTTTAATTACTTACAATTGTCATTATTTCATTTCTCTAATAGCATAGTGAAGCTTTGTAAACAGTTCGTCATATTTTAAGTTTTTTTCTTCCAGTTTTGTTGCGCCCACATAAAGAGACAGTGGTATTTTCTTTCCCTCGAACTCAAATTCCTCTCCGTCCCGTGCTCGTATTTTATCCACAATTGTCCGGGCATAATCTTCATTCCGGCTGTCGGTGAGCATTACAAACTCATCTGCACCGATGCGGAACACAATATCCTCTTCTCCCGCTGCGTCGCTCATTCTCCTCATCGACTCCAGAATTGCCATATCGCCCGCTTTATACGAAATCTCGTTAATCGGTATGAGTGATTTAATATCACAGCATACAAAAAAGCATCCGCTTCTGCTCACAAATAAATCATACAATTCACTGATATCCACACGTTTCCGTTCTTTCATATAATCGTCCTCCTTAAAAACAGGCACTAAAAGTTTCGGGTAAAGTTCTGAAAACTTCTTTCTTGCCCGAAATTCGGATGGATTACAATTCCATACATTTTTGAACGCACGCGTAAAAGATTCATTTGTACTATATCCATATTGCAATGCAATTTCTAACAGTGACTGTTCCGGCTCCATCCAAAGCTGTCTTGCCGCTCTCATCATACGCCTGCGCACCAGATAATCATGTACCGAAATCCCGTTTACGCATCGGAACATTTTCTCTAACGCCGATTTTGAACAATGACACTCTTTTGCAATGTCCTCTGTCTTAATTTCATCACTGATATGGTTTTCCATAAATTCCAACGCTTCCGTCAATAATGCAAGATTACTCAAATCCATCCCTCACTTTTTCGTACATTACATTGGTTTCCGATTAGCTAATCTGTTTTTATTATAATGTTAAAACCGTTTTATTGCTTGACATTTTGAGGATAAATTCGTTGGTTGACAAAACTGCATAAACACAGTATACTAAAAAGACCGTACAGCCGGGGCGTTAGCGGTGTCCTGTACCTACAATCCGCTTTAGTAGGGGTGATGTTCGACTGAGGGCTTTTGCTTGTATAGCTGCCCTTTATAAGTGGCGTTGAAGTTTGGGTCTTACGCAATGGGAATCTATGAACCGTGTCAGGTTGGGAACAAAGCAGCACTAAGTAGAAGCTCTCATGTGCCGTAAGGGTGCCTGGCGGAGTTAACTGTAAAGGTAACGTGTATGAGCTTGGTTCGAGGAAGGACGTACGGTTTTGTATTTGGTTCGCGTAATTATTTCAACGATCTATGTGTCAGGAAGGAGAGAGCAGATTATGGATTATGACTTTTCAGACTGTACTCTTTGTCCCCGTAATTGTCATTCTGACAGAACAATTAATCCAACAGTTTCCGGCCTGAATAACAAATATGGTTATTGCGGGCAGTCCAACACTGTAAGAGCTGCACGGGCTGCACTTCATATGTGGGAAGAGCCTTGCATTTCAGGCAGTTCAGGGTCCGGCACTGTCTTTTTTTCCGGTTGTAATATGGGTTGTATATTCTGCCAGAATTTTGAGATTTCCCACAGAACATACGGTAAGAACATTTCTATCCGCAGACTTTCCGAAATTTTTTTAGAATTGCAGGAAAAAAAGGCAAATAATATCAATCTTGTCACTCCAACTCACTTTGTCCCACAAATTATAGATGCATTGTCTCTTGCCAGGAAAAATGGCCTCCATCTTCCTATTGTATACAATACGAGCAGCTACGAAAATGTTGAAACGCTCCGCATGTTGGACGGACTGGTCGATATTTATCTGCCTGATTTTAAATATTTTTCCGCTTCATTAAGCAAGAAATACTCTCATACTGCGGACTATTTTGAAAAAGCGTCTCTGGCTGTCAGTGAAATGGTCCGCCAGACTGGCAAACCGGTTTTTCGTACTGAAGCAGGGAATTTTCTTACGGCTGAAGAATATGACGATAAGGCTCTTCTTTACAGAGGAACCATTGTGCGTCATCTCTTACTTCCCAATTGTCTGGAAGATTCAAAAGCTGTCATAAAGTATTTATATGAAACCTATGAAAACCAAATTTTTATCAGCATTATGAGTCAGTATACTCCGCTTCGCTCTATAAACGAATATCCCGAACTTAACCGTAAAGTTTCTTCCAGGGAATACGAAGAACTGGTTGATTACGCTATATCCATAGGTGTGGAAAATGGCTTTATTCAAGGTGAAAACACTGCATCGGAAAGCTTCATTCCTGCTTTTAATTGTGAAGGGATTTGAGAGTTCTTACAGTTCTATCCGTCTCATATAGTATCCAAAGCCTCCGGCAATTGCTCTTTTTTCTCCGCATTCAAAGCCTTCAAACCCAAACATAATGGCCACCATCTTTTCTCTTTCATAATAAACTCCCGGAACGCCAAGATAATAAATATTTTTTCCTCCTTCTTCTTTTTTTCCAAGTATTACATGACGGTAATTATAGTATCCATGAAGCAGAAAACTATTATTTACGAGATGTTGATATTTTTCAGGAAAAATGATGAAATCCTTTGGGCTTAAGGATAAATATTCCTCCCGGTTTCCAAAAGGATGAATTACTTCATACTTTTTGCAAAGCTCATTCCATTTATCTTCATAAGTTTCTACGGGGACAGAAAAAGTAAGGCTTTTCCATGTGCCTCCTTCCGGTCTGCTTATACTTTTTTCCGCTATCTGAATATCTGAAGACTGTTGTCTATCCAAATCTGTTCCGTTTTTAGCGCTCCTGCCCTGTACATTTTTATTATCTGAAGCTTCCCTTTGTGATATATCTATTGGAATTGGCCCCCTATGCATCAATTCTTTCTGATCCGGCCATGTTGGTTTCTCCTGTTTTGTTAAATCTATCTCTACAACATCTCCGCCATTTCCCCATGTATCCGTCCAGATTTCTCTATTCTGCTCTTTTTCTGTTTTTTCCCCTTGATTTATACTCCAATTTTCTTTTGTTTCTTCCGCTGCATTACCGTTCCTCCATCCTGTTTCCGAAGTTCTTTCATCCTTATACCCCATATCCGCCCTGGTTTTCTCATAATCAAGAGTTGAAAATGTATTCCCTTCCGCCTTTTCCTTGTACAGGCTTTCCCTCTCCTCACTGTCTCCCTGTATATTTCTTTTTTCCTCCTGAATTTTTGCCCTCCAAATGGCTTCTAAATATTCTTCTTTTCCAATTTCTATCTTTAATCCGTATGGTATAGCTTCTCTGTCGTTTTTATTTATTTCTATCCGTTTCTTAAATACTGCCTGTCCGCTTTCTATATTAATTTTATTTTCAAATGGATTCCCGCCTAAGTTTTCTATGTAATAACATCCGTTTAAAATTCCATATGCCTCTCTGACATAAACTTCTATATTAACGTTATTTCCTCTCTGCGTTACCTTAACATGTCCTGCATTTCCTATCAGTTCTCCATTTTTTATATAATGTAAGTATGCAATTTTTTTATCGTACATAAATAACCCCATCCTTCCAACAGTTTTATACAACTATTGTATTCAGGGATGGGGTTCAACATTCCACTTGTCCAAATTTTTTATGTAAAGGAAAGATTAAAAATCCTGTGAATCCAGATATTTCATATAGTTTACTACCATTAAGGCAATTTTAAACGTAAGCGCATCATCAAACACACGAATATCCAGTCCTGTACTCTTTTGAAGCTTTTCAATACGATATACCAAAGTATTGCGATGTACAAAAAGCTGCCTTGAAGTCTCCGACACATTTAGATTATTTTCAAAAAACTTATTGATCGTTGTCAGTGTTTCTTCATCAAAATCCTCCGGTCCCTCTTCTCCAAAAATCTCGTGTATGAAAATCTGACATAAATTAATCGGCAGCTGATAGATCAAACGTCCGATGCCAAGCGTATTATATGCGCTCACATTCCGCTCCGCATAAAAGATCTTTCCTACATCCAATGCCATCTTTGCCTCTTTATAAGATTTGGATACATCCTTCAACTCCGGTACAATCGTTCCAAACGCCACCCGAACATTCAACATAGCCTCCATGTTCATCATATCCACAATAACCTGAGCTGTACGGGTACATTCTTCATACCCCTCTCCATCTGAGAGCGCCTTAATTAAGATAGTATTTCTTTCATCTACAGCTGTAATATAGTCCCCCTTTTGCCCGCTGAATATACTTTTTAACAACTCCATTACAGAGGTATCCTTTTCCGTCTGCGTTTCCACAATAAAAACAGCTCTTGGTACAATGGGCTCAATATGAAGTTTCTTAGCCCGGTTATAAATATCAACCAACAGCAGATTGTCCAATATCAGATTCTGAAAAAAGTTATTCCTGTCAAATCTTTCTTTATAAGCAATTACCAGATTCTGAATCTGACTTACTGCAATCTTTCCGATCATATACGCATCGTCGCTGATCCCTTTTGCAACTAAAATATATATGATTTCTCCTTCGTCCAAAATTTTCAGAAGATGATAGATACCGATCACCTGACTGTCTGCCGGCGATGCAACAAAACTCATTACCATTTCTCTGGAAACTTCTGCAGCATCAAAAGTAGACGCGGTTTCCTGCCCCTCCAAGTCAAACACACATAAGTCCACTTTTGTAATCGCCCGTAATTCGTCAATGCTTGTCTGTATCACCTGACTGGAAATCATCCTTTATCCTCCATTTTTTCTGCATATTGTTCTGACTTATTGAACTCAATAATATGATAAAATATTTTTTCTTTGTATGCAAGCAAAAAAGAGACGTCGAACGCCCCTTCTTTCAAAATTGTAGAAAATATTACAGATAGTCTACCTGCCGTACCCGTTATAATCACACATTTGATATAATATCCTTAATATCATTCGCATTTGATTTATTTGTACAGGTTCCAATGATTCAATTTCTTCAATTAATATTTGGGTTTCAAAATGCCCGTGTTCTTCACCAAACATTATATAATCACAACTTACAGACAACGATTTCGATATCCTACATAATGTATCAGCTGAAAAACCTTTTTTCCCAGTTTCTATTTCATATAAAAATTTTGATGATATATCTACCTTTTCGGCAAAACCTTCTCTAGTATAATTTTGTACTTCTCGTAGCTCTCTGATTCTTTCTCCAATTTGTATATTCGACATATTCCCCTCCATATGTCAATATTCTACATTCTATATAATAAGCAATAAATAGACAAAAGTTCTTCATATATTTACCTTTAGTTCCGTTTACTAACATATCTTATTTTGAATGCTAATTTGAATCTATTTTTTTCGTCCCAATTTCATAATTATAAAATAAACCAGCACCCAAAGTAATAAGATGATACCCATTAAAACATAAGTAAACCTTATCCCCTTAAAGTCAAATAATATACCAACTATTGGATCTATAAATAAAGGAAATATCTGACATAATAAACTCTTATAAGATAAAATAGTCGCCCTGTTACCTGTAGGAATTTGTTGATTAATTTCTCCACTGAGTAAAGGCCATATAAATCCATTCATATATCTGGAACATCCCAGAAAGACGATTGCAAAATATAAATTTGATATTGATAAAGAAATCAATAAAATCCCATAAATAACAATTATCTTTTTAGTATTCATTTTGATCTTATCAGCCGACTTAGCTCCAAACGACGCAATAATATTAAAGATAAAAAATA
This sequence comes from uncultured Lachnospiraceae bacterium, assembly GCA_947650155.1. GTDB lineage: Bacteria > Bacillota > Clostridia > Lachnospirales > Lachnospiraceae > RGIG3002. The sequence continues at coordinate 15,253 of CANSUS010000029.1, read as the reverse complement.
TCACTCCCAGATATTTTATATTCAATCCTAATTCAGGTAAAAATGTTTGTGACGAATAATTTAAGTTTGAAATAATTTCAAGCATAATTAAATAGATAAAAAATAATTTTATAAGAGATTTATTCATAACAACATATTTTATATTATCCCATTGTTTTTTCAATTCACTAACCAAATTGCTTTCTTGTCTTTTTTCTTTTATCTGATTATCTTTAAAGAAAACAATAATAATTAATGAAATAATCTGGAAAAGCAGTGATATTAACATCGGTATTTCATTATTCATGCTATATAAGTAACTGGCGGCTAATGTAGACACTGCTGCAAAACGTAAACCTAATTTGCTGATTTTCCCGGCATATTTTGTATATTCTGATTCTAAATTCTCATTTTTAAAACTATCATACAATAGTGCCTCACCCGTCCCTGAAATACAAGCTTCACCCAATCCCCCAAAAACGGCGCCGACTAAAAATATGTAATAAGATTTTCCGAATAATAATAAAATGTAATTAATAGTAACAAATAGTTCCCCATACCATATTAACCATTTTCTACTTTTATAATCCGCTATAATCCCCGATGGAACTTCAAAAACCATAGAAACACCTGCCGAAATTGAATCTAAAAAAAGTGCTTCCGTATAACTTAATCCTTTTCCTCTTAAATAAATTAAAAAAACAAACCATATGGGCAGGGACTTTTTTAAAACACTATAAAATGCATATATCTTTCTATTCATTTTTACTTCCGTGCCCATTTTGAAAAAATTAAAACCAATGACTCCCATTGCTTTCCCCCAACTTTTTACCAAAATCCTTAATATAATAAGCAAAGATTAAACCCAATTAATAATCTTATATCTGAATTATAATATCAAGTTATGTAATACACATCTTGGATCTTTATATAAATTATATTTTAATCCATACTTACTATATCTTACTGCTAAACAACCTGAATTACAAATAATATTAAAACCACATTTGCTGCATTCTTCTACAGAAGATGGTTTGTCTTTAAACATATTGACAAAAATATCATTATGCCAAATTTCAGTTAATTTTTTTGTACAAATATTTCCTGTAGGAGAAATTTCATTCTCAAAACAAATACATGGATATACATCTCCGTTGGAATATATCTCTATTTTTGTTTTTCCAGCTCTACAGCTATAATAATGCTTTTCAAACTCGGTTAATTCCAGAATATCATTTTCTAACTCTGGATATGCTGAATAAATCATACATCCTTCTGTAGAACATTCAAAGTCAATATCTTTATATTTAGACATCACATAATTATCAATATTCTCAGTCAAAATTCTAAAATCATAAAACGATTTATTATTTACGTCTTGATTGCTCTGATTAATGTTTACATATGATGCAATTGAATATCTCTTTATTCCATTAGCAACGCACCAATCAATTATATCATAAAAGTCCTTTTCTGACTGATTAATATAAACACTATTTATTCTAACTTCCTTATCTTTTTTTATCATTTGATTAATAGTAACTAAAATATCTTTATAATCAACTCCCATAAGTATCTTATTCTTGTCATTAAATGCTTGCAATGAAAAAATGGGAATAATATGTTTTGAATTAACCAATATATTTTTAGTCGAATCTTTAACAGCAACACCATTACTAGTAATGGTAGTATTAATTCCAATTTCATCTATTTCCTTCAATAGCTTATCTATTTGTTTATATTGAGTTGGTTCTCCTCCTAAAATTGATACACTTAGTACTCCCATATCATAAGCTTCTTTAACAATACTTATCCATTTTTCAACATTAATTTCTTTAATTCCTTTATTTCGGTTTTTTACAAAACAAAATCTACAATGTAAGTTACAATTTAATGTTGGATATATGGTAATTTCTAATGGTGCAAAAAGTTTTTTATCTTTTTGTTTAAAAACAGTTAAACATTTTTCTTTAGTTTTAAAAACTATATCTTCTAGTTCATCTTGAACAATCTTATCATATATACCGCTTAAAACTTTTTTATTTATGAATTTACATACCTCTATTTCTGGATTATATCCTAATTCTTGTGTTACTCTTTTAGCGCATGTTACATTTCCTTTAGAGTACTCAAGTGCTGTTAACCAAACTGCCTCATTATAATCAAGTTCTAATATTTGAAAATTATGTCGATTAATTAGTATACCTCCAAAATACTCCACTCTGAATATATAATCTTTGTTAAACTTATACATAATATACCTCTCAATTATTTTTTTAAGTTACCAACTCTTTTCTGTAAAATAACAACTATCAGCTTTCGCATTTTATACGTTTTGAATAAAATGCAAAAGGTCTTATGCCATATAAGCAAAAGACCCTTTAGCACATTCTTATAACAAAGAACTTGAATTCCATCCGTCACCTTTGGCAAAGTGAGCTTTCTCTAAAAGTCTACGTAATTTTTTAGACATTATTTTTTCCTCCTTTCTATTAATTATGTCATAATATAATATTACTATTTCTTTTACTTAGAAAAACCTTCTATTGTACCTACTTTATTGAAATATAGTTCTATTGTTCTAAAAAGTAAAAATTTTTTAGTATAATTAGTAATAAATGTTAAAAAAGAGATGCTTACGCATCTCTTTTTTAACATTTATTACTGTAAAATAACTAGTTCGTAATAATCTTTTCTGTCTCTTTATCAAATACATGGATCTTTTCAACATCAATAGCAAATTTAACTTTATCGCCCGGTCTTGCTGTTGTACGGGAATCTACTCTTGCTGTCATCGGGAACTCCTCAAGATCGAAGTACAAGTAAACTTCAGCACCAAGTAATTCATATACCTTAATAGTGGATTCAAATACATTGTCATTGTCTTTTGTAGCTTCAATGTACATTTCTGAATCATATACATCTTCAGGACGAATACCAAATGTAACAGTCTTTCCATCGTAGCCGCCTTCGATCAGTTTCTTTGATTTAGCAGGCGGTAATTTAATGGAATGTCCTGCAATCTTAAGGCAGGCTGTATCACCTTTTACTTCAACTACAGCATCTAAGAAGTTCATCTGCGGTGAACCCATGAATCCTGCAACGAAAAGATTCTGAGGTTTCTCGTATAAGTTCTGAGGTGTATCTACCTGCTGAACAACACCGTCTTTCATAACTACGATTCTTGTACCAAGTGTCATAGCCTCTGTCTGATCATGTGTAACGTAAATAATGGTAGTACCTAATCTCTGATGTAATTTTGCGATCTCAATACGCATCTGTACACGAAGTTTTGCATCCAAGTTAGATAACGGCTCATCCATAAGGAATACCTTAGGATTACGAACGATAGCACGACCCATAGCAACACGCTGTCTCTGACCACCGGATAAAGCCTTCGGTTTACGATCAAGAAGCGGTGTTAAGTCAAGGATTTTCGCTGCTTCTTTTACCATTTTATCAATTTCATCCTTCGGTACTTTTCTTAATTTAAGACCGAAAGCCATATTGTCGTATACTGACATATGAGGATACAACGCGTAGTTCTGGAATACCATCGCGATATCTCTGTCTTTAGGTTCTACATCATTTACAACTCTGTCACCGATCTTTAATTCACCGGATGAGATGTCTTCCAAACCTGCGATCATACGAAGTGTTGTAGATTTACCACAACCTGAAGGTCCTACGAAAATAATAAATTCCTGATCCTGAATCTCGAGATTGAAATTCTTAACTGCCTCAAAGCCGTTCGGATATACTTTGCAGACATTCTTTAAAGATAAACTTGCCATTTGTTAGGGCTCCTTTCTGTCTTTAAGGAGGTGTGCCTCCATATTATGTTATATTCATTAATCCAGACCATCACTCAAGTCTAGGATTAGTATAACTTAAACCATAATTTTACGCTATGCCACTATTCCACAAAGATTTATGTTCATATTGTAAAAAATGCTTATAAGAAAATTCTTTTTCATTCTTCTTTGTCATATTGAACAAATAAAGCAAAAATTAATATGCAAATTGTACAAGATTTTATTTATCATCTCCATAAAATGCAAGTTGGTTTTTTCCACGTTCTTTTGCTTTATATAGAGCTTTGTCCGCCGCCTTATACAAAGATTCAAAGTCATTTGCATCTCTTGGATATACCGCGGCGCCAATACTTGCAGTCGCAGAATATTTCACATATTCTCCTGCCTGAAAATTTGCAAAAAATCTCGCAACCCTGTTTGCTTCCTGTTCTACCAGCGCATCATCCTTTATGTTCTTTAAGAATATCATAAATTCATCGCCGCCGATACGCCCGATAATATCAGAAACCCGGAATTCTCCACGTATCTGATGCCCCAAAGTCCGAATAACCTCGTCTCCGAACGCATGCCCCATTGTATCATTGATCTTTTTAAAATTATCAATATCAAGTACGAACATAAGCGCCTGTTCATTGGGATGAATCTCCATATATTCCTTGATTTTCCTTTCTGTCGCCAGCTTATTATTCAGATCTGTCAAAAGATCTGTATCCGCTTTATCTGCAAGGTCTCTGTTTTCCTCATGACTGCGAATTTTTCCAACAATATTCAGAATAACAATTACGCCTAAAAATACAAAAACAGCAAGAAGCAGTTTATAAAGCATTCCTTTTGTATTATTCCATTCCTGACTTTGAAGACGGTCCGCATAGACCTGTTCTATTCCTACTGCAACATACCAGTCATTAATTCCTATGGGAGCATATGCCAGACAATAACTCATTGCGCTGTCCGTAATTTTAGTAACGCCTCCATTACCGTTCGCAATTCTATTCTGGATTCTTCGTACCTCTTTTTCATCGGAAATGCCATCCCAAAGATTATTTCCCTCATAGATCGTTTCCGTAGCCATATTTCCTTCGATAATCACACCTGATGTATCTGTTATTACATAAAAGGCATTGCCGTCAAAATCCCCTTTTTTAATGAGACTGCTAAACTGATTCGCAGGATAAAACATTAAAAGTACTGCTTTTGCCTCTTTTTTCCCAATTGGAAGAACTGATAAAAAAGCACTTTTACCGCTAATTCCATCGTCCTCCAGATACAGAAATTTCTCACTGCCGTCCTTAATCTGTTCCAGATAGGCAACATGATATAAAGACACCCATTCTTTATCCTGATTGATGCCCCTGCCATCGAAATTTGTCATAATGACCATATAAGCATCCGTCTCATCATACAGCGCTTCCACAAATTCTTCCACAAGTCCCAGTTCTTTTTCGGAATGCTGTTGCATCACTGCTGTTACTATTTTCCCTGTTCTTTGCATGGATGTAAGTTGATCCCCAAACTTTGTCGCATACTCTTCGGCAACCGCCGCAAAATTTTTCTCCACCTGTTTCTGTGCTGATTCGCTGCTTGTCCTGTAAAAATCTACAAACATTGCTACAATTACAATCAGCAGTATCACTGTCGGAAACATCCATTGTAATGCTACTCTTCTTGTATGCTTATCCCTCATATCCCCATCCCTCTTTTGCTTTTAGTTCACTCCCTCTTCTGCATCTGTTTCAGTTTCATTATCTTCCTCAGGCTCAAACCGCTTAAATACTCCATTATAGAGCAGCGCACATAAATATGCCGTTCCCGAAAAGCCAAACAATGCCGAAATTGGTACCAGACGCAAAGAAATATAGAGAAGTACAATTGGCAAAATGCTGATAATAATCATCGCAATCGTCCTTGGAAGGCTGATAATCGCTATCATAAAAGAATTTCTGATCGTATTCTTAATGCTGTTATCAAATCTCGAAAGCACAGGAAAAATATAGACACCTACCAATGATAAAATAATGGCGGCAGCACATACAAAAATAATCAATATCCGGGAAAATTCCATGTCTGAATATGCAAATATGTAAATATCTCCAATAAACATCAGAATAAACGCTAAAAATATCAGCCAGATACATGTCGCCTGTCTGAAATTTCTTTTGAAGGATTTAAAAAATGAGCGTGTAATATATCCTTCCTGATTACGAACCATTTTAAGAACTACATAGTGCTGCGCCGTAAATGCGGCTCCTGCTGTAATAATCGGAATACAGCAGACCATCGTCAGTATGTTCAGCCATATCAGGTCTGCTATCCTGTTAAGTATCTGCATCAGAGGACTGTCTAAATTAAAAATTTTATCCATTGTCTATACCATATGCCTTTCCTGCAATGCTTTAAAATATTATTTTGTAAACTGCATACTGATCTGTTTATAATCTTCGTTTAATTTTTTATACATGGACATCGACTCCGCAACTTCTGCCTGCGCTTTCCCCATAATCGCATCATAAAAAGTAATCATCGTATTTGTAATCTGACTGTTCAGTTTATTTCTTGCAGCTTTCTGCGAAATATGATTGGTAATCTCCGTCTTGGATCTCGCAGGTCGAAAACTCCATTCAAGCGACATGGAAGATACCTTATCTGCAACCTGTAAAATACGCTGAGACCTGCTCTGTTGTTCTCCCGTTGTATGTTTGGGATAACCTGTTCCATCAGAACGCTCATGATGACTGATTGCCAGATTTACAATTTCATCTTTCATACGTCCCCTGAGAAGACTTTCCGTCTTCTGTACATGCCCCCGAAGGAACTTCATCTCTTCTTCTGTCAATTTTCGCGGAGCGTTTATCATTTCTCTTGGCACAGTCAGCATCCCGATATCATGAAGCAGCGCCGCATAATATAAAATATCCAGTTCTTCCTCTGTGAGCATAAACTTTTTACCTAATTCCACGCAGATACAGGCGCATTCATTAGATCCAACCGCATAATTTTCACTGGAAAAACCAATACAATATGTCAGCATCTGTATCAGTTTCCGCTTATCCTCATTTGGAAAAATCAAATTTTCAAACAATTCATCCAACTCAGTTTTATATGTACCTTCCTTTAATTTTGTAAGGATATCTTCTTCCTTTACAACCTGGTAAAATAATTCCAGTCCTTCTTTGGAAAACTTATTTCCGGAATATTTATGAAACATCATATAATCAAATTTTGATCCCATTGCATTATGATAAATATCCATCTTTTCCGCAATATTAATAAAAGAAGCGAATTCTCTTATATCAGGGTCAAGTTTGGCAAGGCGTATATAATCTGTATGATGATATAAAAGCGCCCGGCTTTCTCTTTCAAACGGCGATAAATATTTTAAGAAAAGATAACTATAGACAGAATGAGGGATAAACTCTTTCGCTTCATAACGCAGCATATCTCCGGGATCATCTGTCTTGTATACCCCTATATCATGAAACGTTGTGATCATTGCCAGATCCGCCATTTCAAAATCTTCCATGCCGCCTTTGCGCTGCATCATCTTATATACGATATACGCAACCCGCGATCCATGCGACATTACACGTGTGTCAATTAATTTTAAAGTATCTCTCATTAAATAAAAAATGTTTTTGCTGCTAATATAATCCATGCAGTCCTCCTACATAAACAATATTTAAACTTTACTCAGTTCGCGTTTCATTGGCGTATAACGGATACCATCCCTTGTTTCCTCAGGACCCATATCTTCAAACCCAAGTTTATGATAAAATCCCACGCCATAAGGCGCTGCATTTACCGTAACGATTTCTTTACCAACTTCTGTTTTGATAAAATCCCAAATTGTCTTCATCAGGCTGCTGCCCACACCCTGCCAGTGATAATCGGCATCTACAAACAAAAGAGAAATATGGGTGCCTTCTCTTAATGAAATCATTCCGATTATCTTACCCCTGTCCTCTGCCACAAACATAGGATAAGCATCATTTAAAAACATCCGCTGCAATACCGGATCGGAAATAAAATCAAAAAAGCTGCGGACACCCTCTCTTGTATAATCCTTTGATTCAAATCTTATAAAAGTTCTCCATGTCATTGCCATGACATCATCCCAGTCTTCTATCTTCGCTTTTCGGATAAAATATGGGAAAACACTATTTAACATATTATAATCTTCTTTCAAATATTGATATAGAAAATTATAGCTGACTATCACAATTTTTACAAGAAAATATAGAAATATTCCGTAAATTTAATAGGAAATTTTTCCTATTTAGACAATTCATTACTAATTAGCTGCTTCCACACCGACTCTATTGACTAACGGCAAACCATTTTCCAATGCATATGCGTTCTCCAAAGTCTCAACAGCAATTGCCTGCATAGCCTCCTGCGTAAAAAATCCCATATGGGAAGTTACTAATACGTTCGGAAAAGTCATCAGCCTTGCTAAATTGTCATCTGTAATAATATCATTGGAGCGGTCTTCATAAAAAACTCCTTCTTCCTCTTCATATACATCTAATCCGACGCCGCCAAATCTGCCTTCTCTGAGTCCCTCTATTACCGCCTCTGTTTCAATCAGCCGCCCTCTGGAGGTATTAATCAAAAAAACGCCCCTCTTCATCAGGCTGATGGTATCCTTGTTGATAATATGCTCTGTATCTGAGGTAAGAGGACAGTGCAGACTGATCACATCTGATCTTTTAGCCAATTCTTCAACCGATACATATTCCACGTCTAAATTATGATTGGGGAAGGGATCATAAGCAAGTACCTGCATACTGAACCCCTTGCAAATATTTATCATTGCCTGTCCAATCTTTCCTGTTCCGATAATTCCCGCCACTTTATGATTCAAATCCGTCCCCATAAGACCATTAAGGCTCATATTAAAATCCCTTGTTCTATTATAAGCTTTATGGGTAAACCGGTTCACAGTCAAAAGCATTGCCATTGCAAATTCAGCAACCGCTTCCGGTGAATAGCTCGGCACTCTCAGTATTATAATCTTATCTTCCGCCGCTTTTACATCCACATTATTAAATCCCGCACTTCTGAGAAGGATAGCCTTCACTTTCATGTCATATAATTTTTCAATCATAGCGGCATTTACATAATCATTTACAAAAATACAAATGGCATCATACCCGTTGGCAAGAAATATGGTATCTTCATTACATGGCAGTTCAATAAAATGAATCTCAAACCCATAATCCTTCCCCATTGGTTCAAACCAGATCTTATCATAAGGTTTCGTTCCGTAAAAAGCGATTCTCATAAAAATATACCTCACATTCTGTTATTTCTACAGCGTTTCTCTTTATTCATGCACTGTTCTAAAAACATTATATGAAATTCACCCGATTTTATCCACTTCAAAAGCAATCCCATAATACGCCGGCTTAAAAGCCGTCAAAAAAACTTTTTACACTGTTGCAAAAAAAATCCTTGATTCCTTTCCCGATACCAACAAAAAAATCGCCAATCCCCTTCAAGGAAGAACCAATACTGCTTTTTACTACTTCCGCAGCCGCTTTTTCCGGATGCTCCAGTAATTCCATACCATACTCGTCATACAGTTCTTCCGCCTTTTCTGCCAGCCCCTGCGCATCCAGGCCCCATGTATTGACCTGATCCACAATTTGGACAATCCGGTCTTTCTCCTCGTCCGCTAAAAATATCTGAAATGTTTCTTCCCCTTCGGCAATCGCTTCCCTTATTGCTTCTTCGGAATCCAGACCGCCTTCAGAAATTTTTTGGATAATAAACCGGAATATCTCATCCGCCTGGTCTTTTGACATCGCTTCGTCGATTAAACTGTCCGTTTCCACACTTTCAGCCATAGATTCCTGAGCCGCGTTTACTGTCTGAGAAAAGGAAATAAAAAACAGTCCTGAAATTAGAAACGCAGCCACTCTCATTTTTATTTTTTGTTTTTTTAAATTCCGCATATATCCTCGCTATTCTTTACTGCCTGCATTTACTTTCTGCATCAGCCAGTTGTAAATATCCTGCGTAACCGTATCCCGGTCTGTCTCATTTAAAAGTTCATGCCGGTCCGTTTCGTATTTTTTAACCGTTATATCTTTCATACCCACGACCTTAAAAGACTCAATTGCTCTCTGTACTCCTTCAAAATAATCGCCAACTGGATCATCCATCCCTGATGCAAACAGGATCGGAAGATCTTTAGGCATATTTTCAAGGTTCTCCTTCTTATAAAGTCTCCATATCAGCTCAAATAATGTTTGAAAACCGTTTACAGTAAATACAAACCCGCATGAAGAGTCTTTTAGATAAGCCTCCACTCTGTCAGCATCTTTCGTAAGCCAGTCTGCCGCCGTCTTTGCATCTTTAATTCTCTTATTATATTTTCCAAATGCATTTTTATCAATGAAATGACTCACATGCTTAGAACCATAAAGCGCTTTTTGAATCGCTGCGACTGCCTTTGACGCTGCAAGCACAGATTTAGGCTGCATTCCGGTTCCCAGAATAACCGCCCCGTCAATTCCGCTTCCATATTTACACAAATAGTTTCTTGTAATAAAAGATCCCATACTATGCCCCATAATAAAATAGGGAACTCCCGGATATAAATTCTGCGTCATCTTTTTAAGCCTATGCACATCCCTGACTACAACCGTTGCCGGATCATTTTCACAAAAATAGCCATATGTCCCGCCCGTCGGTACAGACTGTCCATGTCCCAAATGGTCGTCGCCCACTACTAAAATCCCCCGGCCTGCCATTTGAACGGCAAACTCATCATAGCGGTTCACATACTCCGCCATACCATGCACAATCTGTAAAACGGCGGTTGGCTTTTCTTCCGGTATCCATCGGATCGCATGAAGTTTTGTCACATTATCTCTGGAATCAAAATAGAGTTCTTCTTTTTTTATCATACATGCTCCTATCTGTGTGTTTCTGCACACGTACTGGCCATTAACTTACTTAACAGATTTCCGCGCCTGCGGGCATTTCCTTCTCCGGTGTCATAAGTGCAAGATTCCCCTCTGCATCCTCTGCACAAAGCAGCATTCCTTCTGAAACCACGCCTGCTAAAGTCGCAGGTTTCAGATTCACCAATACCATGACCTTCTTTCCAACCATTTCTTCCGCGCTGTAATGCTGTTTAATACCGGATACAATCTGCTTGATTTCACTGCCGACACGCACTTTAGAGCAGAGCAGCTTTTTGGATTTTTTCACCTCTTCACAGGCAATGATCTCACCTACCTGAAATTGCAGTTTTGCAAAATCGTCATAAGTAATCTCCGGTTTCTTTTCTATATCGATCACTTCTTCAACCTTTTCTGTCCCCATGTCTCCCAAGTTATCTTTTCCCTCTTCTTCCGCTCTTCTTGCCGCGAACATGGCTTCCGCTTTTTCCGTTACTTCTTTTACATCCAGACGGGCAAATAAAATCTCCGGTTTCTCTGTTACCCGGTTCCCCGACGGATAAAGTCCAAACTGTTTCGTTTCCTCAAAGGAAGGAAGCTTTGTATTTAACTGCGCTGCAATTTTCTTCGCTGTTTCCGGCATATAAGGCTCCAGCAGAGAAGCGCCGACAGAAATACTTTCCACCAGATTATACAACACAGTAGCCAGTCTGTCCTTTTTCTCTTCGTCTTTACCAAGTACCCACGGTTCTGTTTCGTCAATATATTTATTACAGCGTTTAAACAATGCAAAAATTTCCGAAATGGCGTCTGCAACGCGAAGCTCATCCATTTTCTTACATACTTTATCATAAGTCTGTACTGCCACTGCCTTTAATTCTTCATCCACAGGCTCTGCCACATTCTTATTGCAGACTACGCCTCCAAAATACTTATTGCTCATGGATATGGTACGGTTCACAAGATTTCCCAAAGTATTGGCAAGATCCGAATTCATACGTTCCACCATCAATTCCCATGTAATTACGCCGTCATTATCAAAAGGCATTTCATGAAGTACAAAATATCTTACGGCATCCACTCCAAAAAAATCCACCAGATCATCCGCATATATCACGTTTCCTTTGGATTTACTCATCTTGCCGTCCCCCTGTAAAAGCCACGGATGACCGAAAATCTGTTTCGGCAGGGGTTCTCCCAGCGCCATTAAGAAAATGGGCCAGTATATCGTATGGAATCTGATAATATCTTTTCCGATCAGGTGTAAATCCGCCGGCCAGTATTGATGATACTGCTCCGCATCCTCCCCGTCACATTCATATCCAATTCCCGTAATATAATTGGTCAGAGCATCCAGCCACACGTAAACCACATGCTTATCATCAAAATCTACCGGAATCCCCCATTTAAAAGAAGTTCTGGATACACACAGATCCTGCAGTCCCGGAAGAAGGAAATTGTTCATCATTTCATTTTTGCGGGATACCGGTTGTATAAATTCAGGATGTGCATTAATATGTTCGATCAGCCGATCCGCATATTTGCTCATTTTAAAAAAATAGGCTTCTTCTTTTGCAGGCTTCACTTCCCTGCCGCAGTCCGGGCATTTGCCGTCCACCAATTGTGATTCTGTCCAGAAAGACTCGCAGGGCGTACAATACATTCCTTCATATGCACTTTTATAAATATCTCCCTGATCATATAATTTTCTGAAAATTTTCTGCACCTGTTTTTCATGATAATCATCCGTAGTACGGATAAATTTATCATAAGAGGTTCCCATCAGATCCCAGATTTTCTGAATGGAAGCGGATACTTTGTCAACATACTCTTTGGGCGTTATTCCTGCCTCCTGCGCTTTCAGCTCAATCTTCTGTCCATGTTCGTCCGTTCCGGTCTGAAAAAACACGTCATAACCGTCTTTTCTTTTAAATCTTGCAATACTGTCCGCCAATATCGCCTCATACGTGTTTCCGATATGCGGCTTTCCTGATGTATAGGCAATTGCCGTCGTAATATAATATTTTCCTTTATTCATTTTCCGTTTCCTTTCCGTATTCATTCATAAATATATAAAAATAAAAACGTCCTTCTGCATATACGCAGGAAGACGTCCAATGCCGTATTACCATTTCCGTTCCCTTATCCCTCACAACGGTCGTCAAGGTCAAATCTGACTTCGACTTGCTGCCTGTCGCAACCTTGCATTTTTCTTAGAGTAACATAATTTTATTTTTTTGTAAATGTTTCAGACTAACTTTTTCCTGCTCCATTGCCCTGACAGATAACGAAGACCGGAAATAATATAGTTCGCCGTCCATCCGATTGGTACGGCAAACCACACCGCCTTCACGCCGATCACAGCCGCCATGCCAAAAGCAAAAGAAACCCGGATCGCCAGATTGATCAGATTGGCCGCCGTAAATACCACCACATCACCCGCACCCCTGAGCACACCGTCCGTCGATGCCTTTAATCCTATAAAAACAAAGAAATAGGCAATAAACGACAAATAGCTGACGCCTGTGTCAAACGCTTCGCCTCCCGCTCCTTCCTCCAGAAACATACGAATCAGAGGATTCTTAAAAAGTAAAAGCACTGCGCATATGATCACAGCAAAAACACCGACAATATAATAACTTGCCTTATATCCCTGTCTTACTCTCTCTGTTTTTCCGGCGCCGATATTCTGTGCCGTAAAGGTGGATACCGCATTTCCCATAGAAATCATCGGTACAATACAAATAGACTCCAAACGCATTCCTGCCGTATAGCCGGCAAGTACGGAAGAACCAAAACCATTTACTACGGACTGCACTAAAAGCATTCCCACCGAAACAATGGACTGCTGAATAATAGACGGAATGGCAACCTTAACCATATTCCCAAGAATTGACAGATCAAAAAACTCCCGCTCGCCGTCATATCCCTTCAACCGTCTCACCAGTACAATAAAAGACAAAATTGCTGCAATTCCCTGCGCAGTAACAGTTGCCGCCGCTACCCCTGCTACTCCCATATGCAGTATTCTCACTGCAAACAGATCCAGAAAAATATTCAGTACAGAAGAAAAAATAAGAAAATATAAAGAAGTTCTTGAATCGCCAAGGGAATTAAATATTGCCGCCAGAATATTATACATAAACAAAAAGGGAAGCCCGGTAAAATAAATTTTTAAATACAACGCGGCATCTTCCATAATATTATCCGGTGTTGACAATGCAAGCAAAATCTGACGATTTACCAGTATTCCAATCAAACCAAGCACTATGCTTGTCCCAAGGGAAGTAATAACCGCCGTAGAAACAGCCGTCTTCATTTTTCCGTTTTCCCTTGCGCCGAGATATTGCGAAATAATGACAGAAGCGCCGGTTCCGCCTCCAATAGCGATCATCACAAAAACGGTAGTTAAAGCATAAGATGCACCTACTGCCGCAAGCGCATCTTCTCCTACATACTTTCCTACGATGATCGTATCCACCATATTATAAAACTGCTGAAACAGGTTGCCGAGAATCATCGGAAGCGCAAAGATAAGCAGCCCTTTTCCCGGTGAACCTTCTGTTAAATCTTTTCCTTTTATTTTCATAAGTCTCTCATCTTACCTTTTAGCCAAATTACTTTTTACAAAGCTGCCTTGTTGATCAGACCAATCACATTCTGCGTAATATCCCCTTTAAATACAGAAGAACCGGATACGATGACGTTCGCGCCCGCCTTTACCACTTCAGCGATATTCCCCATATGGATTCCTCCGTCTACTTCTACGTCTGTGTGCAGATCCTTATTTCTTATCATTGCCCTGACTGCCGCTACTTTATCCAAAGTTTTTGGAATCAGAGACTGTCCGCCAAATCCCGGTTCCACCGTCATGACCAGAATCATTTCTACCATTGGCAGATACTTCTCTATCTCTTCAACCGGCGTATCCGGCTTAATGGAGATTCCCGCTTTTTTCCCGAAAGAATGAATCAATTCTATCGCCTTTTCCACCTGTCTTGTCGCTTCCACATGAAAGGTAATAATATCCGCGCCGCATTTGATAAATTCCTCTATATATCTTTCCGGCTCCATAATCATTAAATGGACATCAAAAGTTTTATCCGTTACCTTCCGAATTGTAGAAATAACAGGCATGCCAAAAGAAATGGAGGGTACAAAAATACCATCCATAACATCAATATGTATATACTGCGCGCCCGCCTGATCCGCCTCCCTGATCTGTTTTCCAAGAATGCTGAAATCCGCCGCTAAAATAGAGGGTGATAAAATCATAATTGTCCTTTCTGTACAATTCACAGTTTTATTTGTGATCCTGTACACTCCTGTTGTTGTACCCGTTTTCCTTCATGCCGATTATTACGGCATGAAAGAAATGATTCCTCTTTATCATACAGGATTTTGAAAAAGTTGACAATCTCTTTTCTATATTGTAGTGGTCAAGCATTTTTGTAACACTTACGGCTAATAAAATCCGTTTTTATATATGTGAAGCAGTACCCGTTATAGCTGTGAGGGCGGATATGGTTGTACGTGACATAAGCAAATTCT
>CANSUS010000028.1 GCA_947650155.1 uncultured Lachnospiraceae bacterium | reverse complement strand
TGGCATGCCATTTCTCTTTTCCTGTTGTGGTGCGGATGCCTTTCTCCTGCAGATGCTCGCTGATCTTGGCGGCGCTGTACCCTTCGAGGTAAAGCCGGAACACCGTCCGCACGATCTCCGCCTCTTCCGGCACGATGACCAGCTCGCCTTTTTCATTTTTGGTGTAGCCCATGAATTTATTGTGGTTGACGATGACCTGTCCTTTTTCAAACCTTCTGACCACGCCCCATCTTGTATTCTCGCTGATGTTGCGGCTTTCCTCCTGCGCGAGACTGCTCAGGATGGTCAGCAGGATTTCCCCGGTGCCGTCCAAAGTGTTGACGCCTTCTTTTTCAAACACTACCGCCACGTTCTTTTCTTTCAGTTTCCGGATGGTGATCAGCGCGTCCACGGTGTTCCTTGCGAAACGGCTCACGGACTTGGTTAGGATCATGTCGATTTTCCCATCCATCGCGTCTTTGATCAATTTTGCCACCTCATCCGTATTTCCGAGCCTTATATGCGATTCCTGTCCGTCAGGCCAGAGGTTTGCCTACAGCTTCTTTCAAATTCTGTCTCGCGGTAGACACCCTTGCTGTTCAGCTATGTGCTTCGTCGTTGCCTACGCGCACTCGGGACTTTCACCCGTTAGAAAACGCCCATGCTGGGAAAACAAAAATAGGGCAAAAACTGGTCGATTTTCGCTCCAATTTTTGCCCTCAAACCACTACCTCTTGTGGTTTAGCCCCCTATTTCTTCTCTTTTCCCATGCGAACAAAGTTCGCATTATACTGCATCTTTATGATTACCTCCACATTCCCAGTCCACGGAAACTGTTCCACCGCCACTGCCCGCTCCACTTCATATCCATTCTCCAGAAACACTTCCAGATCCCGCACCAGACTGGTAGGTTTGCAGGAAACATACACGATCCGTTTCACACCATAAGCAATGATCTTCGGCAGTGCCTTCGGATGAATACCATCCCGGGGCGGGTCTAAAATAATCATATCCGGTCTCTCTGTAACCTCATCCAATACCCTGAGTACATCTCCTGCAATAAATTCGCAGTTGGTAAGCCCGTTCAATTCCGCATTCTTCTTCGCCGCCTCCACAGCCTCTTCTACAATCTCCACTCCTATAACCTTCTTTGCCACCGGCGCCATAAGCTGTGCAATGGTTCCCGTGCCGCTGTACAAATCAAATACCGTATGCTCTCCTTCTCCAAGTTCTCCCACATATTCTCTCACCGTTTCATAAAGTACCTCTGCTCCGAGACTGTTTGTCTGAAAAAAAGAAAATTGAGAGATTTTGAATCTCAGCCCCAATAGTTCTTCATAAAAATGATCCTGTCCATAAAGAACTACAGTTTCATCACTTTTTACCACATCTGCAACAGAATCATTCTTCGTATGTAAAATTCCTACGATTTTTCCACCCAGTTCTAATTGCAAAAGACTGTTCACCCATTCTGTAAGCGCCGCCTCTTCCTGCGTGGTTGTAATAAGCGCAACCAGTATTTCTCCTGTCTTTGACGCCTTTCTGACAAGCAGATGCCGCAGAAAACCTTCATGGCGGAGCCTGTGGTAAAAGCTGGTATTACGTTCTTTGAAACAGAAAAGCGTCTCTTTTAAAATCTTTCTGTAATCCTCATCTACCAACTTACATTCTGAAACCGTTACAATATCATAAAAACTTCCACGCTTATGCATTCCCAGAGAAAGCGGACCGTCTTTGACTTCATCCCCAAAAGAAAATTCCATCTTGTTCCGGTATTCATAGGGCTTGGGACTTGCTTTGATCCCTTCAAATAAATACTCCCTCTCCTGCTTCTTAAGGACTGAATCTAACAGCTTTTTCACCTGCTCTTCTTTTATTTTAAGCTGTTCTTCATAGGGAAGAGACAGAAAAACACACCCGCCGCAGATTCCAAAATGCGGGCACGGACTTTCTATTTCAAGAGGCGATTTTTCTATCACCGATAAAAGCCGTCCCTCTGCTTTTCCCTTACGCGATTTGTTGACGCAAAAAGACACTTTCTGTCCGGGAAGACTGTTTTTTACTACGCAAATCCCCTCTTCCGCTCTTACAATTCCCTTATTGGGAAAATCCACTCTTTCTACAATTCCTTCATAAATCTGTCCTTTTTTCATGTTCTGTTTTCCTTCCTCTGACCTTCCATTATGCGCTTCATAGTAAACCAAAGAATTTATCTCCCAAAAAGCTGCTGGAATTTGCGGACTTGATTTTTATCCGTTAACTACGAAACTAAAAAAGCGTGCAGGCACGACACTCGCTCCATTGCACGCGGTAATACCGGTTCTGAAATATTTCACAGGGCAAAACACGGGATGCACCTTCTATCGCACATCCCGCTCTTTTTAACTGATACCCCAAATCAATCATAGATACTAAAAACTTCTGGAGTTCCATTCTGTTACTGTACTTTGATTCCTTCGCTGTCTCCGTCTCCGGTAAATTCTTCGTCGTCTTCATCAAAGAAATCATCTTCAAAGTCGTCTTCAAAGTCGTCTTCAAAATCTTCAAAATAATCCGGTTTAAAGTAACGATACGCCGCATATGCAATCGCTGCAATGGCAGCTACTGCGCCAATAATAGCAAATACCCATAACACCGTATTTGTTTTTTTCTCCTCTTCTTCTTTTCTGCCAAGTACTTCGTTTACTCTGTCCAAAACCTCATCTAATTTATTCATTGTTAATACCTTCCTTTCCGCCTGTTCACTTCCAATATATTATTATTTATAATATACCACTTTTCCTGAGATTTTACTACACTTTTTTCAGCTTTGCAAAGGCTGCATACATAATTTTCTGGCCTGCGCCGTCAAAAGCCACCGTAACTTTGTAATCCCGCGGCTCTTCTTCTATTTTAAGCACCGTTCCTTCGCCGTATTTAATATGGCGTACTCTGTCTCCTGTTTCGTAATCAATTCCCGTTGTCTGCGGCGTACCTTTTTGCAGATCTGCAAGCCCCTTCGCAATATACGGCATATTTTCCGACGCCGTTCTCTTCCTTGCCTTTACAGCCTTTGGACGCGCATAGGCTGTGTTGTCCGTCAAAGAACTGCCGGAATACCCTTCCACACCCCCAAACGGTTTGGATTTGAATCGTTCCCGCTCACTGGAATCCTCTTCATAATAATCCACGTTTTTTTTCTTTACTGCCGGAAGCGCCCCGTCTAAAAGTTCCGCCGGAACTTCCCTTACAAAGCGGCTGACAGGATTGTACTGGGTTTCTCCCCGTATCATCCTCTGCCTTGCGCATGTCATTGTCAGATCTTCTTTCGCCCTTGTGATGCCCACATAGGCAAGCCGCCTTTCTTCCTCCACTTCCGAAGGATCGTCTGAAACGATCGTCATATAGCTGGGGAAAATTCCGTCCTCCATACCGGCAAGATAAACATTGGGAAATTCCAGTCCCTTTGCACTATGTAAAGTCATCAGAAGTACTCTGTTACTGTCCTCTTCAACCCGGTCAATATCCGATACCAGTGCCACTTCTTCCAGAAATTCACTTAAAGTCGGATGTTCCGCTGTCTCCTCATAGGAAACAATTTTACTGACAAGTTCATCCACATTGGAAATCCGATCTTCTGCGTCTTCCTCGTCCGAATCTTCAAGCGCTTTTACATAACCTGTCGTTTCAATCACATCCCGGATCAGGTCTCCCAGTCCATAATATTCCAGTTTGCTTCTAAACGTCTGTATCATAGTCACAAATGGCTCCAGTTTCACAGCGCTTTTCCCGATCGTCATAATCTTGTCTGCTTCTCTCAGCGCATTATAAAAACTGATTCCTCTTGCATCTGCATAATCCTGTACACGCACAATCGTTGTCGCGCCGATCCCTCTTTTGGGAACGTTAATAATACGTTTTACCGCCACATCATCTTTTCCGTTATCTATCGTTTTCAAATAAGCCAAAATATCCTTTATTTCCCGTCTGGCATAAAAATTCGTGGCGCCTACTACATCATAAGGAATCCCCTTTAGCACAAAACGTTCTTCCAGAATACGGGCCTGAGCGTTCGTACGGTAGAGTACTGCGCAGTCGCCATACATAACTCCTTCTCTTCCGGTCTTTCTCTCAATATCATCCGTAATAAATTCCGCCTCTTCAAACGCAGTATCAAACTGACAGAAATGCACCTTGTTCCCTTCGCCTTCTTTCGTCCAAAGCGCCTTTTCCTTCCTTTGCGTATTATTACGAATGACCATGTTAGCCGCATCCAGAATATTCTGGGTAGACCGGTAATTCTGTTCCAGCCTGATTACCTCCGCTTCCGGGTACACTTTTTCAAAATCCAGAATATTGCGGATATTTGCCCCTCTGAATTTATAAATAGACTGATCGTCATCTCCAACCACACATAAGTTTCTGTATTTATCAGCCAGAAGCCTTACAAATTCAAACTGCGCCGTATTGGTATCCTGATATTCGTCTACCATAATATATTTAAAACGTTCCTGATAAGAATCCAATACTTCCGGACAGTTTTTGAATAATTCCACTGTTTTTACGATCAGATCGTCAAAATCGAGCGCATTATTTTTGCGTAACGTTTCCTGATATTCTTTATAAACTTCAGAAATCTTTTTAAGTCTATAGTCTCCCATCGCGTTCCGTTCATATTGTACAGGAGAAATCAATTCGTCCTTTGCCGATGAAACAGCGCCAAGCAGTGTTCTTTCCTTTAATGTCTTTGTATCAATCTGCAGCTTCTTGCATACATCCTTCATGACAGTTTTCTGATCGTCCGTATCATAAATGGTAAAATTATTATCATACCCAAGCCGGTCGATGTAACGCCTTAAAATCCTGACGCAGGTAGAATGAAACGTAGATACCCAAATACTTTCCGCTCCATACCCTACAATATCGTCTACTCTGTTACGCATTTCGCCCGCCGCCTTATTCGTAAAGGTAATCGCCAGTATATTCCAGGGATTGACCCCCATTTCCTCTATCAAATATGCAATACGGTGCGTCAGTACCCTGGTCTTTCCGCTCCCTGCTCCTGCCAGTAAAAGCACCGGACCATTCGTGGTAAATACACCCTGCTTCTGCTGTTCGTTCAATGTATCATAAATACTCATTTTTATACCCCATGTCCGCTTCAGCGGAATCATAAATCAATGCGGAGAATGCCCGTATTTTAGGCATTCTCTTGTGTGAGACTTAGTACTTCTTGACGAAATACCCTCTGGCATGAGTCTTAGAAGTACTTCTCACACTAACTCCCATCCGCCTGCCTCAGCAGGCATACAAATCAATGCGGAGAATGCCTGTATTTTAGGCATTCTCTTGTGTGAGACTTAGTACTTCTTGACGAAATGCCCTCTGGCATGAGTCTTAGAAGTACTTCTCACACTATTCCCATTCCCCGGAAATCTCAATCTTTTTATCCCGAAGCATCAATTCTTTTACTGCTTCCGCCGCCGACTTATTTTCAAACAGAACCTGATTCACCTGTTCAATAATCGGCAGCTGTACCTGATACTTCTCTGCAAGTTTCTTTGCTGCTTTTGCGGAGTAAACCCCTTCCACTACCATTTTGACTTCTGCCATTGCCTCTTCCATTGAAGCGCCTTTTCCGATCAGAATACCGGCACGGCGGTTTCTGGAATGCATGGAAGCACAGGTAACGATCAGATCCCCGATTCCGGTCAGTCCGCAAAAAGTTTCAAACTTTGCCCCCATCGCCACTCCAAGCCTTGCAATTTCTGCAATTCCTCTTGTAATCAGCGCTGCCTTTGTATTGTCTCCATATCCAAGTCCATCCGCGATTCCTGCCGCCAGCGCAACTACGTTCTTCAAAGCGCCTCCCAGTTCGATACCTAATACATCGGGACTGGTATAGACTCTGAATACATCACTCATAAATAAATTCTGAAGATACTCGGCTGTCTTTCTTTTCCGGGTTCCCACCACAATCGTAGTAGGAAGTCCCCTGCCCACCTCTTCTGCATGGGAGGGACCGGAAAGCACTGCAATCTCAGCCTGTGGAATCTCTTCTTCTATCACTTCAGACAGCGTCATCTGCGTCGCTTCCTCCACGCCTTTTGCCACATTGACAATGATCTGCCCCTCTTTCACATATTCCTTCATCCTCTTTGCCGTATTTCTTGTAAAAGGCGACGCCACGGCAAGGACAAGCACGTCTTTCCCCTCCACTGCCTCTTTCAGATCCAATGTGAAGTTCATGTCAGACGGCAGTTTTACTCCAGGAAGTTTGTCTTTATGCTCTCTCTCTTTAGAAAGCATTTCAATTTCATCCTTAAGAGCAGACCAGACCGTTACTTCGTTTCCATTATGATAAAGTAACAAAGACAATGCGATCCCCCAGCTTCCCGCGCCAATCATACCTACTTTTGCCATATTGATTCTCCATTCCTTCTTAAACTTATTATTTTTCCATTAAAAAACGGTTTTGCTTTCACCCTGTTTTGCTTATGCCATTTTATGTTTTCCCACATTAAGACTGTTTCTGATCTTTCTCTTCTTTCTTTTTTAAATAGGTCTTTCTTTCTTCCCCTTTTATAAGCCGCATGATATTTGCCCTGTGTTTGTAGTATGCCATTACCGTTAAAAATGCCGTCACAATATACATTTCAATCAGATTAGCCTGCGTCATTCCCGTAAACAGCCCGCACTGTCCACAGACCACCATCTCAATCATAAAACCGGCATATACAAGCAAAGAACCTAAAGAAACATAATGCGTAATAAAAAACGCGCCAAAAAACAATACAACACCCATTATAATAAAATACGGATGGAACGCCAGAATCACTCCTGCCGTTGCCGCAATTCCTTTTCCCCCTTTAAAATGCATGTAAAAAGGAAAATTATGCCCCAGAATTGCGCCCATTCCCGCATAGAGTTTTAACAGCCAGATCGTATCAGGATGGGAATTTTTAAATAACAATCCTGCAATCACTACTGCAAGAATACTCTTTATAATATCCCCCGCGAGTACAATCAGCCCTGCTTTTGTCCCAAGCACGCGCAGCGTATTCGTAGTCCCTGCATTTCCGCTTCCATACTGCCTGATGTCAATCCCTTTCATTTTTCCATAAAAGTAGGAAGTCTGGAAAAGTCCCAGACAATAACCGATCACTAAACAGATCAAACGCTCCATACTATTTATTCTCCTTCCGCTCCCTGATAATAAATTTAAGCGGGGTTCCCTTAAAACCAAAGGCATCCCGGATTCTGTTTTCAATATACCTGGTATAAGAAAAATGCATGAGTTCTTTGTCATTTACAAAAATTACAAATGTAGGCGGTTTCACAGAAGCCTGCGTAATATAGTAAAGTCTGAGCCGTTTTCCTTTATCCGAAGGCGGCTGCTGCAACGCTACCGCCTCCGACATGATTTCATTAAGCACACCCGTCGCCACGCGCATGGAATGATTCTCACTTACAATATCTATGATCTCAAACAGCTTTTCCAGACGCTGCCCTGTCTTTGCAGAGATAAAAATCAATTCCGCATAAGGCATATAAGAAAGTGTGTCCCTGATCTTATTGGTAAATTTGTAGATTGTTTTATCATCTTTTTCCACCGCATCCCATTTATTCACTGCAATGATCACCGCTTTTCCACGCTCATGGGCTATTCCTGCAATTTTGGCATCCTGTTCCGTCACGCCTTCTGCCGCGTCTATGACCATAACTACCACATCCGCCCGCTCTACCGCACTGACCGTCCGCACGATCATAAAACGTTCCAGTTCTTCTTTAATTTTATTCTTTTTGCGCAGTCCCGCCGTATCGATGAAAATATAGTCTTTCCCGCTGCGGGTCACTTCCGTATCTACCGCATCTCTCGTAGTTCCCGCTATATCGGAAACGATCAGTCTCTCTTCTCCTAACAGCCTGTTAATAATAGAAGACTTTCCCACATTAGGCTTTCCCACTATGGCGACCCGGATTCGTTCATCTTCTTCCTCTTCCACAGTCTCTTCCGGGAAATAAGAGATCACTTCATCCAGCATGTCCCCGATTCCCATACGGTTAGCCGCTGAAATCGGGTGGGGATCACCGATGCCCAGATTATAAAATTCATACACGTCCGCCATATATTTATCAAAATGATCCACTTTATTTACTACTAACACAACCGGTTTATGCGAACGTCTGAGCATATCCGCTACTTTTGCATCCGCGTCCACAAGCCCCTGTTTCACATCTACGAGAAACAAAATCA
Source organism: uncultured Lachnospiraceae bacterium (assembly GCA_947650155.1). GTDB lineage: Bacteria > Bacillota > Clostridia > Lachnospirales > Lachnospiraceae > RGIG3002. The sequence goes on along the minus strand of CANSUS010000028.1, from coordinate 39,741 downwards.
CGTCCGCCGTTTCAATCGCAATCTCTGCCTGTGCCCGCATTTGAGACAATATGACATCTTTGCTGTCAGGTTCGATCCCTCCCGTATCTATTATGGTAAACGCTTTGTCTAACCAGGTAACATCCGCGTAAATACGATCTCTTGTTATACCGGGAGTATCCTTTACGATCGATATCCGTTCACCCGCCAATGCATTGAACAGTGTTGATTTTCCTACATTTGGTCTTCCAACCACCGCCACAATCGGCCTTCCGTTCTTTTTACTCATTCGTGCTCCTTCCTGTTACGCTCTCCAAAAAGTCATATCCGCTTGATTTTACAATATCTACCTTTACTTGTAAAGCCTTTTCCAGATCCCCTACAGTAATGTCATCCAAAAACACCATTTCCCCGCTGCGAAGCACATTCTGTGGCAGAAGCACCCGGCTTCCGAGTGTTTTGCCTTTCAGCTGTTCCCTGATATCCTGTCCCGTCAAAAGCCCGGAAACCGTAATTCTTTCTCCAAAAAAATCATTTCTTATAGCATACACATGAATCGTAAGCTTTGGGACATATTCCATAACCTTCTGTGCCATCTTCTTCATATAAGGATAGGCAAGTTTTCCCGTTACCATTGAAATTGTATCCTCCATATGCATATCCGGCAGAATATTTTTTTCCTGAAAACTGCGAATTGCATCTGCAAATTCTTCCTGTAAAAGCCGTAACATTCCCACACCGTTTTCCAGCTGTAAATAACCGTCATAACGCTCCTCTTCCGGCATTTCTTCTTCTGCTAAAATGTACCATTCATCACTGGCATGGATAAAATGGACGCCGTATTCTGGAAAAATCCTGTCCTGCCATTTGTGAATGGTAGAAAGAACCTTTTTTGCATCCTCTTTTTCAAAAGGTTCAAGCGGATAGAGCCCTTCTCTGTATTTTGATAATCCCACCGGAACGACGGATACGCTTTCTAAGTTTGGCAGATATTTTGTCAAATCTGAAATGCTTCGCTCCAATTCTTCTCCATCGTTGATCCCCTTACAAAGCACAATCTGTCCATTCATGGTAATACCCGCTTCATAAAGCTTATCCACTTTTCGTAATGCCTCTCCCGCAAACCGGTTGTTTAACATCATGCACCGAAGCTCAGGATTTGTCGTCTGAAAAGAAATGTTGATAGGAGACAGGCGGTATTTGATAATACGGTCGATATCCGCCTCTGACATATTGGTAAGCGTTACATAATTTCCCTGAAGGAAAGACAATCTGGAATCGTCATCTTTAAAGTACAGAGTATCCCTCATCCCTTTTGGCATTTGATCAATAAAGCAGAAAATACATTTATTGCGGCAGGATCGGTATTCATCCATCAGACCGTTCTCAAATTCGATCCCCAGATCCTCTTCATATTCTTTCTCTATTTCCAGAAGCCATTCTTCCCCATTCTGCTTTTGGATCAGGACTTCTATATATTCATTCTGTATTAAAAACTGATAATCAAAAATATCCGTAATCTTTTCGCCGTCTATTGCAATCAGCCTGTCTCCTGCTTCTATGCCAAGCTCTTCTGAAATACCGCCTGCAACGACTTTCTTAATCACATGACCATTCTGTTCCATAAAAACTCCTTTTACTGCCTCCAGCTATTACCAATATCATACCCGAATTTTCTTGACGTGTCACTAGCATAATGATATAAAATTATAAGGTAGGTACGATTTCATTTTGATTTTATTTTATTCAATCTTTCATTTACGGAGGAAAAAAATGCCTAATTTACTGGAACTTGAAAATGCAATGCCGGTTGCGCCGCTAAAACTTATTGCGATGGAATCGGCAGAAAAACTGGGAGAAAAGATCAATAATTATCTCGTGGATTTCCGAAAATTCATCAATAACGACAAGGTAAAAAATGATCCTGCTTTTCACGGTTATATTGAAAACAGCTATCTGGTAGACTTTGCCTGCCCGCGTTTTGGAAGCGGGGAAGGAAAAGCGATTTTTAATGAAAGCATCCGCGGCAAAGATCTTTTTATTTTGGTAGATGTCTGTAATCATAGTCTTACCTATAGTGTAAACGGCTATGCGAATCATATGTCACCGGATGATCATTATCAGGACTTGAAACGTGTCATATCCGCGACAAACGGAAAGGCTCACCGCATCACGGTAATTATGCCTTTTTTATACGAAGGCCGCCAGCACAAAAGGAATGGACGGGAATCTCTTGACTGTGCTTATGCATTAAAAGAATTAAGCAGCATGGGCGTTACAAACTTTGTCACATTTGACGCACATGATCCCCGTGTGCAAAATTCCACACCGCTTTGCGGTTTTGATAACTTCACCCCTCCTTATCAGTTTATCCGCTCTCTTTTAGATGTGGAAAAAGACCTGATTATTGATAAGGACCACCTTGTTGTCATCAGCCCCGATGAAGGCGCGCTTGACCGTGCCGTATACTTTGCAAACGTATTGGGCGTTAATACCGGAATGTTTTATAAACGCAGGGATTATTCCACGATTGTAAACGGCAAAAATCCGATTGTAGCCCATGAATTTCTTGGTGATACTCTGGAAGGAAAAGACGTTATCATCATCGACGATATGATTTCTTCCGGTGAGAGTATGTTAGACACGGCAAAGCAGCTCAAAAAGATGCATGCAAAAAGGGTATTTATATGCTGTACCTTCGGTCTGTTCACAAACGGTCTGAAATCTTTTGATGCCGCTTATGAAGAAGGTGTATTTGAACGTGTTATTACTACAAATTTAACTTACCTTTTACCGGAACTTGCCGAAAAACCATATTTTGTCAAAGCAGATATGAGCAAATTCCTTGCTTCGATCATTGATTTTATGAATCATGACGTCTCTATGGCAAACGTATTGACTCCGACCGAAAAGATTCATGAAGTGCTTGAGAAATATAACCGCAGAGAAGAATATCATATTTAACATATGTAAAAAGACGATTCTTTACATGAGTTCTCTGTTTTGTTTATAGAAAGCAATATAAAAAAATAACAAGAGCTGCCATTATGTAATTTTCCTGATATGGCAGCTCTTATACCTTATTTCTTATACTTTACTCATGTACTAATCTAATTGATTAACTTATTTCCACAATTTCCACAGAACTTATTTCCATTCGTAGGTGTTCCGCAGTTCGGACAGAATTTTGGCACTGTTCCATCTGTATTTGCATTATTTGCCGACGCCGCATTTTGTGTATTCTGCATCTGCTGCACCATCTGCTGCCCCATTGCCATTCCCATTTGAATACCGACCATATCTCCCGCCAGATTGCTGCCATGAGACGCGCCGCCTTTGGACAGAGAATCTGCCATCGCCATCTGCTGATATTTATTCATATCGCCAACCATAGACTGGGCTGCCGCTTTTTCCTGCATTTTCTTGATCTCTTCAGGATAAGAAAAGCTCTCAATGTTAAAATCGGTAATTGCAATCCCGACTTTCCGCATATCCATGTCCAGATCGCTCATAATGCCCTTGGAAATATTTCTGGCGTCCATCTGCAGATTGAACATATCTCTGCCTTCTTTACCGATCCAGCTCATCAAAAGCTGATCCAGATTGGCAATGATACGCTCTTTCACATCTTCTACCGTATAAACCTGCTTAATTCCCGCCAGTTTTTCGATCAGGACATCATGCTCTGCAATCTTACAGCTGAAAGTACCAAAAGCCCGTATCGGCATTCCTCCCGGAAGTCCCGGCGCCTGTAAGTTAATCGCATTCTTAGTTCCCCATTTTACAAGCATTTCCTTTGTATTGATGAAAAGAACCTCTGCGCGAAGCGGCGCATTAAATCCAAATTTAAAACTTTTTAAGGTCGTAAGAAAGGGAATGATATCAGATTCCATATCAAATTGACCTTCACTCTCAAAAATACCTTCTACTCTGCCGTTATATAGAAAAATCGCATCCTGTCCCGGACGTACAATCAGTTTAGAACCTTTCTTAATCTCCTGATTCTGCCATTTCCAAAATAATACGCCCTCGCGTTCTTCTTTCCATTCTATTACATTGGCAAGTTCTCTCGAAAATAATCCCATCTGCCTATACCACTCTTTCTTTTCTACATTCCAAGTTCTGCTTTTAATGCGGCAAGTTCATCATCCACATCCGATTTCACTTCATCAGAATCATATTTTTTAGCAAGTTCCTCTATAGAATCCGAACCGCTGTCCGCATTCAGCTCAGCCATTGCATCCACTTCATCCAGTCTGCGGTTAATTTTTTCTTCCATTCTGTCAAATGCCGCCATACTGTTTCCTGCCGCATCCACGCTGGAACCAAGTTTATTGATCCGCTCCTGTGCATCTGCAACTTTAGCTTTTGCCTTTAAAGTATCTCTCTTGCTTCTCATCTGCGCAATATCTGCTTCCAGCTTTTGATTCATCTCACGCATTTTATCAGCATTGGCCTTTGCCGCATCATACGTTTTCTGAAGGGATTCTTTTTTCTCTGTAAGTTCGCCCTTTTTCGTAAGGAACTGCTTTGCTTCTCCGTCATTTCCTGCCGTTACGGCTTTCTTAGCATATTCTGTCATTCTTTCAATTTCACTGCTGCATTCATCCAGTTTGCGTTTTGCAGACTTCTCTTCCGCCATGACCGAAGCCGTCTCCGCCTTCACTTTAGCCAGATCATTCTCTAAATTTCTTAAGTACTGATCCACCATTTTTTCCGGATCTTCCGCTTTGTCCAATAAAGCGTTTACATTTGCCGTCATAATATCCTTAAATCTTGATAATACTCCCATATCCTTCATCCCTTTTTGTATCCCGGCCAGGATACCCTTTCTTTTATCTGTCTTTTTATGACTTGTTTCTCATTATATCGAATTTTATGCCTGCTGTCGATTAAATTTTCATTAAAAATACAAAAACAGTTCTGAATTCCGACCGTTAAAAATTCCATCCTGATACTGCTTTATCCAGTTTTTCCATAGCCGCTTTAGAATCTGTAAGCAATTCTTCAAATTTTGCAGCGTCTGTATTGTCCAGCTCATAAGCGCCGTTTACCACGCGAAGCCTGATTGTTGCATTTTGGGAACTGTCATAATCTGCGTTTCTAAGCGCTTCATTTAAGCATTCCGTATAAACGGTTATCAGCTGTTCATTCATGCTCTCATAAGAAGGGGTTTCCCTCCCTGCTTCCCCGTCTCTGTTCCATCCTGCTATCATGTTTTCCGCTCTTTTGATATAGGCATCCACTGTCGGCATATAAACGTTCATTTTTTCATAAGTGATATTCACAATATAGGAGCCGTCATCCTGTTTTTTCGCTTCGCCAACCTGATAACGGACATTGGCAAGAATACGCCTGATCAGTTCCATTCTTTCATCCGCCTGCACATCCGAAAATCCCAGAGAACCAAAAATATCGTTAATGGTGTCTTCATCCAACGCTTCTTCATAAAGTTCCTGCGCTTCCTCCGCCGTTCCTATCTTATACTCTATGTATGCATTAGGGCTGTTTCTGTATACAGCATCCAGATAGGCTTTCATATATTTGTCAGGATCAGGCAGATTCAGATCCTGTATATTTGTATTCTCACTGGTATTTCCGCTCACGGTAGGCCTTGAACTTGGACTTGCAACCCACGCGTCATTATTCAGCTGCCACTGCAGCGCGCTGTTATTTCCCGCTGTCTGCCAGTCTGCAGGTGGATTGGCAGCAAGATGATTCCCTTCTGTCTGCACGGGATCGTTGATCTGACCGCTGTCAGGCGCCTGTGCCGGAGGAAAATTCAGATCCGGCACAGGCAGCGTCATATCGCCCGTTAATACTTCCGTCTCTGCTTCTTTTCCTTCTACAATTTCCTTTAAATTCATATCCGTCGCATCCGCTATCAATATGAATGCCACAAGCAATACTGTGGGCGTCAATATAATCAACGCAATAACCATAAATATTTTTTTGATCGTCTTCATCCTGATCCCCCTGTAACCATACAACTTATCAGCAGCTTATTTCACCGCTATATGACATATTATGCACGAAAAATTTCAATTCAACAATACCTTTTCAGCACCTTTTTTGATTTTAGGCATATTTTAATATCATAAGTTACCCATCACTCATTTTATGAATGATAGAAATGATCAGGGAGGATTTTCTTTATGAAAAAACGGATTTTCTGCCTGCTGCTTTCTCTTTCTTTACTTCTCCTTCTTATCGGATGCGGAAACGCCGGAGACAAAGACGGAAAACAGCATGAGGGCAAAACTACTACCCTAATACTTAACGAAGTGGCACATTCTGTTTTTTATGCGCCCATGTACGCTGCGATTGAAAAAGGATATTTTGAAGAAGAGGGAATTTCTTTGGAATTAGTAACCGGATATGGCGCGGATAAGACTATGACCGCCGTACTTTCCGGCGAAGCCCATATCGGATTTATGGGAAGTGAAAGTTCCATTTATACCTATATCCAGGGTGCTGAAGACTATGTCGTAAACTTTGCACAGCTTACACAGCGTGCCGGAAACTTTCTTGTTTCCAGGGAACCCATTGAGAACTTTGATTTTAACATGCTCGCCGGAAAAACCGTACTTGGCGGCAGGGCAGGCGGAATGCCCGAAATGGTATTTGAGTATATTCTGAAAAAACATAATATTGATCCGTCCAGTGACCTTACCATCGACCAGAGCATAGATTTTGGCTCTACAGCAGCTGCTTTTTCAGGCGGACAGGGGGATTTCACAGTAGAATTTGAACCCCACGCCACCGCGCTTGAAGCCAAAGGCGACGGCTATGTAGTGGCTTCTCTCGGAACCGAATCCGGTTTCGTTCCCTACACCGCTTTCAGTGCGAAAAAAAGCTTTATTGAGAAAAATCCTGAACTGATCCAGAGTTTCACAAATGCGCTGCAAAAAGGAATGGATTATGTAAATCAAACATCCCCTGCAGAGATCGCAAAAACGATCAGTCCTCAATTTCCGGAAACGGATATTGATACCCTGACCACCATTATTACCAGATACTATGAACAGCAGACCTGGAAACAGGATTTGATTTTTGAAGAAGAAAGCTTTACGCTGCTTCAGAATATTCTGGAAGAAGCGGGCGAACTTTCGGAACGTGTGCCCTATGCTGATCTTGTCAATACGGACTTTGCAAAAAAAGCTGTAAAATAAAGATTTTTACACCCCTGTCAGTCCGTATCTTTTAAAATCGCCTCTAACACACTTACTCTGTTAAAGGGCAGGGAAAAATAAAAACCATCTGCGAAACCGGAAGAAAGAGCCATGATTTCTTTCGCAATGGCAATTCCGGTTTCCTCTCCCTGTTCCCTTGTCATATCTTCTCTGTACCGTTCTATCACTTCATCCGGAACATGAATGCCAGCCATTTCATTTTTCATAAAAAGCGCATTCTTTCTGCTGATAAGCGGCATAATCCCACACAATATCCTGACTTTCGGAACTTCCTCTTTCAACTGACGTATCTTTTCTGCATCCTCCCTGCAAAAAACGGGCTGTGTAAAGAAAAAAGAGGCTCCCGCTTCTATTTTTTTCAGCATTCGGTCACGTTCCACAATAAGATTGCGACGGTTATAATTGATGGCCCCGCCGTAATAAAGCGGCTCTTTTGCAAACTGTTCTTCATTCATATCCTTTACAATCTTCATGCATCCTACAGAATCAAAATTAAACACACTTTTCACACTCTGTCTGATCAGAGTAGGCACCGGATCGCCCGTAACGATCAGAAAATTATGTATGCCGTTTATCTGTGCTCCCAAAAGCAGAGAACGGATCGCAATTGCGTTTTTATCCCGGCAGCATAAGTGCGGCATAACGCACATTCCCGTTTCCTTCATAACTTTCGCCGCCATCAGAACGGAATCCACCCTCGTTCTCCCGGAAGGAGAATCCGGAAAAGTAACCACGTCTACTGCACAGTTTTTCAGGCGGTTGGCTGCGTCCATCAGCTTTTCATCGTCTGCATTCAAGGGTGGAGCAAGTTCTACAGCGATCAGTTTCTTTTGCTTTGCCTTAAAAAAACTGTAATCTCTGCTTTCCGTCTTCCCTTTCTCTGTCTCTTTCCTTTCAAGACATCTGTCAGTATTCCGCTCCCATCTGATTTTTTTATTAAGTTTTGAAATATAAGCGGGCGTCGTCCCACAGCATCCTCCCATAATATCCGCGCCAAGTCCTGCAATATCGCCGCCTTTTTCTACAAAGTATTCTTCATTGTCCAAAAAGACCATTTTACTCTGTATTCTTTGGGGATACCCTGCATTGGGAAGCGCCGTAATATATTTTCCAACGGAAAGGTTCATTCGCTCCATGATTTGATACAAATGTCCCGGACCTACGCCGCAGTTAAACCCAACCGCGGAAATTTCTTCTGTTTTCCCCGCGTCCTCTAAAAGCCGCTTTGCGCTGAGTCCTGCATTACTGTATCCAAACTGGTTCATACAAAACTGTACAGCCACGAAAAGATCCTTCTTTTCTGCTTTCACTTTTTGTATGACAGGCAGAATTTCATCCAGACTGGAAAAAGTTTCAAAAATAAGAATTTCCGCTCCTGCTTCCAGAAAGATATGGCAGATTTCGAGATATTCCGCTTCTCTTTTTTGCCTTTCCGCCATGCCCTCTGCCGGAATCGGCCCAATGTCGCCCCCAATGTAAACGGGCTTTCCTTCCTCTTCTGCCGCTTCTTTTGCCAAAGCATATCCGCTTCTTATCAATTCTCCCAGCTGTTCCTTTTTCATGGAAAGCATTGCCCTGTTCGCTGCAAAGGTATTGGTGCGGATCAGTCTTGCGCCTGCCTGTATATATTCCCTGTGGATTTTTTTAACAAGTTCCGGATTTTCCAGGTTTGCCCACTCGCAAGGCTCATCCGCACCTGATAGTGCCGCATAATAAGTGCCAAACGCACCGTCGCAGAGCACCCTATTTTTTTTGATATACTCCTCAAATGTTACCTTTGTCATTTTTTGTTTCCTGCTCTTTCCCATTTCCGTCTTTATTTTACTGTCGGCTCAGTGCCGGATATACTGTCTTTTCGTGTCTTAATTCCTTGTTACTTCCACTACGCTGTATCCGGCATCCTCTACTGCTTTCTTTAACATATCATCTGAAGCCTCGCCTTCCAGTGTAACATAAGCGGTCTTTTTCTTCAAATCCACCTCTGCCGTAACGCCCGCAAGCGCATTCAGTGCCTCTTCTACTCTTGCGCTGCAATGTCCGCAGCTCATTCCTTCCACTTTCATCTCCACATCACATTTTTTCCTGCCAAACATCTTTTTTTCCTCCTTAAATCTTTTTATTCTAAGTGCATTAGAAACTACACATACACTGCTTAATGCCATAGCCGCCGAACCAAACATCGGATTGAGTTTCAGTCCCAGGCTGTGATAAAATACCCCGGCTGCCAGGGGAATCCCAATACTGTTATAAAAAAATGCCCAAAACAGATTTTCTTTTATATTTAAAATTACTTTTTTACTTAGCCGGATCGCCTGACAGACATCCATAAGGTCGTTTTTCATCAATACCACATCTGCGCTTTCCAGCGCAACATCCGTTCCTGCACCAATTGCAATCCCTACGTCAGCTCTGGCTAATGCCGGTGCATCATTGATGCCGTCCCCAACCATCGCAACCTTTTTCCCCTCGTTTTGCAGAGAAGCAATTACTTTCTCCTTCTGATCCGGGAGTACGTCTGCCACCACTTTGGGGATTCCTAACTGTTTTTGCACCGCTTTTGCAGTCACCTCATTATCACCGGTCAACATAATAACGTCAATTCCCATATTTTTTAATGTTTCTATTGCAGCCCTGCTTGTTTTTTTCGTCACATCCGCTACCGCAATCAGGCCGATTACTTCTTTTTCCTTGCTGAAAAGCAACGGTGTTTTCCCTTCTCCTGCCAGCCGGTAACTTTCTGTCTCCACCTCTTTAAGAGAAATTTTATTTTCCTCCATCAACGCTCTATTTCCCGCGTAATATTGCTGTCCGCCCAAAAATGCACTCACCCCTTTACCGGGAAGCGTTACAAACCTCTCTGTCGTCTGCGCTTTTATCCCCTTTTCTTCTCCATACCGGACAATTGCCTGCGCCAAAGGATGTTCACTTGGCGCTTCTAAGCAGACCGCTGTTCTTAACAGGTCTTCTTCTGTAATCCCAAACGGAATCAAATCGGTAACCACCGGATTTCCCTCTGTGATCGTACCTGTTTTGTCCAAAACCACAGCGTCTATATTATGTGCCGATTCCAGCGCTTCGCCTGATTTAATCAAAATTCCCATCTGAGCGCCTTTTCCGGTTCCCACCATAATCGCCACCGGCGTGGCAAGACCCAGCGCACAGGGGCAGGATATCACAAGAACAGAAATACCGATGGAAAGGGCAAATTCAAAACCTGCTCCCACAATCAGCCAGACTGCCGCCGCCAGTATGGCAATACCAATCACCACCGGCACAAAAACTCCTGCAATTTTATCCGCCGTCTTTGCAATCGGCGCTTTGCTGGCGCCTGCTTCCTCCACCAGACGGATAATCTGTGAAAGCGTCGTATCATCTCCCACTTTCACAGCCCGGAATTTAAAAAATCCCGCTTTGTTGATCGTTGCGCCTACTACTGTATCCCCTTCTTTTTTATCTACTGGTATACTTTCACCTGTAATCGCCGCTTCATCGATGCTGCCGTTTCCTTCTATAATGACGCCGTCCACCGGGACCGCCGCACCGGAACGCACCAGTACAATATCTCCGATCTGCACCTCTTCAATCCCTACTGTCTTTTCCGCTCCATCTCTTTCTACTACCGCTGTTTTCGGTGCAAGATCCATCAGTTTTGTAATCGCTTCGCTGGTCTTTCCCTTTGATCTCGCTTCTAAATATTTCCCCAATGTAATCAGTGTCAGAATCGTACCTGCAGATTCAAAATATATTTCCATGCCATATTGTTCCAATACCTGCGTATCCTGTATGCCAAGCCCCCTCCCGAGTTTAAAAATCACAAAGCATCCATAAACTACCGCTGCGCCGGAACCGATTGCAATCAGGCTGTCCATATTTGGACTTCCATGAAATAATGTCTGAAACCCTGTCTGAAAATATTTCCTGTTCATATACAGAATCGGGAGCAGCAGCAAAAACTGGGAAAAAGAAAAAGTAATCGCATTTTCATATCCATGAAAATATTTCATAATTACGGCAGGAACCGGAAGTCCAAACCACTCATAAAACATATGGTGCATGGAAATATACATAAGCGGAATCAAAAAAACAAGTGAAACCCAGAATCGTTTTTTCAGGCTTTCTGCCTGTTTCTGCATCGTAGTTTTTTCTCCCTCATCTGCTTTTTCCCGGGAAACGATATTTCTGCCTTTTAATGCTGCGCCGTATCCTGCTCTTTCTACCGTCCTTATTATTTCCGCTTCACTTAGCTTATCTTCCTCGTATTCAATCTGCATACTGTTCGTCAGCAGATTGACGTTTACTTTATCCGCCCCGTTCAAAGCACTGACACATTTTTCTACCCTTGAAGAACATGCTGAACAGGTCATGCCCATAATATCATAAGTTTCTTTTTTCATACAAGCCTCCCTAATTCCGTTATACAGCTGCCTTTTCAAAACTAACCTTTTTCTATTTTAACAGTTTATCCATAAGATCCATCATCTCATTCATTTTTTTCTCCCGCTCTTCTCCTTCCACAGCTTCTTTTACACAGCACTGCATGTGTGCCTTAATTACCTCCCTGTTAACCTTTCCCAAAATGGACTGTGTTGCCATAAGCTGATTGGAAATATCAATACAGTATCTGTCTTCCTCCACCATCTTTAAAATGCCGTCCAGCTGCCCTCTGGCAGTTTTTAATAATCTTTCTATGCTTGTTTTGTCTGCTTTCACCCACAACCCTCCTGCCTGTTAAATATAAATGCGTCCGCTGCATCACGATACCCCCGAGGGGTATATGTTAGTTATATATTACCACGCATGTTTTTATTGTCAATCCTATTTTTTAATTCAAAAAGACCTCAAGTGAGATTATCACTCAAGGTCCTAATCTGATCAGCCTATGCCTCTTCCTCTAAAAATTCCTGCAAAATAGTAATCATCTCCTGATACGCCGTCAGCATCGCTTCATAATTTTCTTTTACTATATCATATTCACCGGCCTTTGCCGCTTTCTCCTGATCAAAAGCCAGTTCTGATAACTGCATGGCACCTATCTGCTTCGCTGCGTTTTTCAGTCCGTGTACTTCAATGCAATAACGGTCATAATCTTCCTTTTCCACACATTCTCTCATAAAGGGAAGTTTCTCTTTTCCCTCGTCTAATGCCGCCTCTAATACTTCTTTGTAAATTTCTTCACTGTCGATGCAAAGCTCCATTGCACTGTCTACATCAAATCCCTTATTTCTTAAATGTTCCAGTCTCATCGTAAATCCTCCATAATATGATATATTCTTTAAGCAAGTAAAAGATTTTGTTATTATTCTTTACTTTTTTTACTTTTCAGATCATCAATCAATTTCTCAATCAAAAGTTTCTTTACATACACATCAAAACCAAGCACGCAAATAAAAGAGAATGTCTGCAAAAATTCTTTATCTTCTTCCGGCGCATCCCCAAATGTTGTCTGTGATATTTTAAACTTCTCCAATACGTCCGCTTTCAGACTTTCAAGCTGTTCATCCTCCAGACTAAATACTTCGTCATAAATGCGTTCCAGATCAAATTCAGCATCTTTACCAAAATATTTGTCCGTAACAGGCTTCAACAGCGTCTGAATATCATTAATTGATAAAATACCCTTATAATAATAGATAAATATAAGCAAAAGTAAATGCTCTTTTGTATATTTCTTTCGCAGCGGAGGCGGCAGCAAATCATTTTTGGCATAATTATTGATCATAGTCTTGGTCAGTATTTTGTCCTCATCAGGATATCTGGTTGTATTTTTTAATTTTTTATCCATAAAGGTCGTGACCTGGTCCATGTAAAGATCAATATTGGGAATATCTTCCGACTTTATATAACTGATCCTGTCTAAACTGGCCAATATGCTGTTAATCAAATCTTCCGTATTTATTGTCATAACCAACACCTTTCTTCTTTTCTAATTATATAGTACTAAAAACTACATGACAAGTCATATCTTGAAAATCCCTAACTGAAAATTACGAACAAATCTTATCCTTTACTTTAAAACTTTAATATGTTAAAATGCAGATATGTTCAGGAATACGTTTTAATTTATTCAATACAATCAGAATTTGACGGAGGCACCCATGAATAAGAAAATAAAAACCGAGGCTGTCGATGCTCTTTTTGACGCAGTCTTAAGCCTGAAGGACAGAGAGGAATGTTATAGCTTTTTTGAAGATTTATGTACCGTAAATGAACTTTTATCTTTGTCACAGCGCTTTGAAGTTGCTGCCATGTTGAGAGAACATAAGACTTATCTCGAAATTGCAGATAAGACCGGCGCTTCTACTGCAACCATAAGCCGCGTAAACCGCTCTCTGAATTACGGCAATGATGGTTATGAACTGGTCTTTGAGCGTATTCTTTCTTCTGCTAAAGAGTAGAAATGCGTGTGTTTATACACGCAAAATGAAGGCTGTTGTACTATTATTTAGCACAACAGCCTTTTAAATGCCGCATTTGTATCACTTACAGCCTTTTGAACTATTTTTCCTCTTCTTTTCTTTCTCCTCTGCTTTCTCTTCCCGTTTCCCTTGCCGCTTCTCTTCCTGTTCTCGTATCAGTCCCGTTTTCCGGTAACTTCTGTCCCATCTCGCAGCGTCCCTGGAAGACTGCATTTTCGTCGATTACAATCACTTTTGTTGTAATATCTCCGAAAATTTTTCCTGTCGAAGAGATCTCTGTCTTTGTTTTAGCATGGATATCGCCTTTGATCAGACCGCCTGCAAAAATGGTATCCGCTTCAACATTCCCGTCAACCCTTCCTTTGCTTCCTATAATCAGTACTGCTTCAGTATTAATATCGCCTTTTACTTCTCCATCTACCCTGACGGTATCTTTTACCACCAGATTACCTTGAAAAATTGCTCCTTCACCAACGATAGTACCTACTTTCAGATTACTGTTTTCCAGTGTTACATTATTCTTTTTACCCAACATTCTTTCTCCTCCTAACCGTTTATTTCCACTATATCCTCCGGATTGATATATGTTTCACCTTCCATAATCTGATAACCAAGTTCTGCGTTATCTTCCCCAATTATGAACAATGTGGAACCCCTTACTACCTCATCTCCGATCTTTACTCTTGCCTCGCCCCTGTTTCTGTAAACAGAACGATAGCCGTTTCCATGATCGATGACAACCTTATTACCGTATTGGGCATCAGGCTCTACGCTTTCTACCGTTCCGGTTGCTGCCGACACTACCATGTTGCCGCTTGTTCCTTTAAACACCATGATAGGTTCCTCCTGTGCCTCCTGCTGCCCTTCTTCACCTTCTCCCGGCGTTACCTCTGCGGGTTCCTGAATACTGGCTGAACCGGTCAGCGGAAATCCCCGCGGAATACTGGATTCAGCAAGTTCTGCCGCAGCAGCTTCTTCACTTTGTACTTTTTGGTTTATTGTCTCGCTCAGAATAGCAACCTTTTCTGTCAGTTCTGCATTTTGTGCCTCCAGCGCCGTTTTGTCTTCCTGCAGCTGTTTAATCTGCAATGCCTGCGAATCGTTCCGCTCCCTCAGTCCCGATAAGATAATCGGATTATAAACAAGGTAGCAGATGTCCGCAATCAAAACAATACTAAGCAGCACTTTAAGCACCTTTATCCTTCTTGCACCAAGGTATACCTGCTTAACCCCTTCTTCCATAGAGTCGGAAAGAATCATTAAAGTATATTTGGTACTTCTTCTTCGCTTCTTCGGTTCCATATCCAGTCACCTCCAGTAAACTTTTTCTATTTTACCATAAGACGTATATAAAATACAACTTTTTTACTAAAAAACTATGTTGGACTTTACTTTTTCTTATTCTTATGATATTCTAATCCTGTTGTATATTAAACGATCATGCAACGTAATTTTTATTTGGAGGTATCTGGAATGAATAAAGGTACAGTAAAATGGTTTAACAACCAAAAAGGTTATGGCTTCATCTCCGATGAGACCGGAAACGATGTATTCGTACACTACTCAGGACTTAACATGGAAGGTTTCAAGTCTTTGGAAGAAGGCGCGAGCGTTGAATTTGAAGTAGTAAACGGAGAAAAAGGACCTCAGGCTGTTAACGTAACAAAGTTATAAGAATTATTTATAACATCTAATTAATCAGTACGAACATGTGCCTTTTCTTAATATAAATGATAATAAGTTTATTTATGAATTTGCAATAGTGTTATGACGGATTAGAAAAAGGACCAATCATTGATTGGTTCTTTTTTTATCCCATATACCGGAGTACTTCGTCAAAATTCATGGAACCGCCGAAAATATCAAGCGCACTGCCAATCGTAACGTCTACTCTGCCCTGTCCCAGTTTTTTAAGTCTGTCCAAATCATGGAAACTATGAACTCCTCCTGCATAAGTGGTCTTTTTCTTTCCCCAGTTACCTAAAATTCTAACTACATTTTCTTCTATCCCTTCGGCTTTTCCTTCCACATCTACCGCATGGATCAAAAATTCGTCGCAAAAGTCAGAAAAAATTTCCAGTGTTTCTTCTGTCAGTCTGCACCGAGTATAATTCTGCCACCTGTCGGTAACAATATAATAATCCTCCGGATTCCATTCCTCTTTCTTAATACATCCGGCCTCACCCGTTAAAAAACCTGGATTTTCCGCTTTTTTCCTGCAGCTTAAGTCAATGACAATATGCTCTTTCCCTATTTCCTTTTTTAGTTTCTCCAAATTTTCATAATTTACCCTTCCTTCTTTAAACACATAGGAAGTGACAATCACATGGCTGGCTCCTGCTTTCAGGTACTCCGCCGCATTTTGGGCTGTAATCCCGCCGCCTGCCTGCAGTCCCCCCGGATAGTTTTTCAACGCAGATAATGCCTGTTTTTTTGTTTCTTCAAAAAATTCACTGGCAGAAGGATTTAAAAGAATCACATGACCGCCCATCAGACCTTTTTTTCGGTAAAGTTCAGCAAACCATGCTGCATCCTGACTGGATACATAATTTTCCTCCGCCTGATTTTTTTCATCAAAAAGACTTCCGCCTACAATCTGTTTTACTTTCCCGTTATGAATATCAATACAAGGTCTGAATTTCATACTATTTTTCCTTTCTTTTTGTTATCCGTATATTTTTCCCACAAGTGACCATACTATTTTTAGAAACTGTCCTAAGCGCACCGCAAGCCCTGTTTAGGGTAGTTTCTGAAGTGATAACGAAGTAACTTAGCAGCACAGACACTTCAAAATGAAGAAAAAATTGAGAATTAAAATTTTCAATCAACAAGTTTGTGTCTGCACGGCATCCACAAACTTGGCATGCACAAAAAGCCGTGCGGAAATGGAGTAAATTATGAAAAAGAATAAAAAAGTTTTATCTATGTTCTTAATGGCACTCCTGGTATGTATGCTTACTGCCTGCGGCAACGACGATAAAAAGGGAAATGAAAACGATATGGCAAATAATACTACCAACGGTACTGCCAATAATACTGCCGGAACAAATAACGGTACCGGTACGAACAACACAAACGGTACAAACAACAGCACCGGTACAAATAACGCAAACGGCACAAACAATGGCACCGGTACAAATAACACAAACGGCACAAACAAAGATACCGACATGAATACTACTGCCGGCACAGACAATGGTACTGGTACGAACAGCACAAACGGTACAAATAATGGCGCCGGTGCAAATAATACTGCTGGAACAAACAGTACTACCGGTACAAACAACATGACTGGTACAAACAATACCACAGCAAATGGTACGAATACTGACAACAATGACTCTCTTTTAGATAATGCCGGCAATGCTGTCAGCGATGCCGTAAATGACGTTGCAGACGGAGTCGCAGATATCACAGATGACATTTTAGGCAATGGCTCGAATACAAACAATAATACAAACGGCAGGGTAAGAGTGAATCCTTAATCATTTTTTATATTTAATTTCTTCTCCCAATACAGAAAAAGGAAGTCCTTAAGTAAATTACTTATGCGGCTTCCTTTTTCCATTGTGTTACTGAATCATTATCCTATTACGTCGCTCATATCATACATTCCCGCCGGTTTGCCCGCCAGAAATTTTGCTGCCTGTATTGCGCCTTTTCCAAATACTGCCTTGGAATACGCCGTATGGGAAAATGTAATCACTTCATCCGCTCCTGCAAAGATCACGTCGTGCTCTCCTACAATGGTTCCTCCACGCACTGCCGAAATCCCTAATTCCTTTTTCCCGCGCTTTTCTCTCTTTGCACTTCTGTCATATACATACTCATAACCGTTTTCAAATTCTTCGTTAATGGAATCCGCTAGTGCAAGCGCAGTGCCGCTTGGCGCATCCACTTTCTGGTTATGATGTTTTTCCACGATCTCAATGTCAAATCCCGCCGGCGCCAGAATTCCTGCCGCTTCTTTCAACAATTTAAAAAGCATATTGATTCCCAGCGACATATTTGCAGATTTCAAAATTGCCGTTTTTTCTGACGTTTCTTTTACTTTTTTTAATTGTTCTTCTGACAAACCTGTCGTACAGAGTACGCACGGCATTTTATGCTCCGCGCAAAAAGACAGTAAGCCATCCACTGCCGCCGCCGCTGAAAAATCGATGATTACATCTGCTTCTACATTACATTCGTCAATAGATCTGAATACAGGAAACGCATTTCCTTCTTTCTGAAAGGCATCCACACCTGCTGCCAGCTCTATCTCATCATCTTCCGCAATAAGCCCCGCTATTGTCTGCCCCATTTTTCCGTTGCATCCATGCATAATTGCCTTTATCATTTTGTTTCTCCCTTCCGTATTGTGCCGGTCTTATGGTATACACCCGTTTGTGCGCTTATAATAATCCGTAATTTTTCATCGCTTTTTCCAGACGCGCTGTATTTTCAGGTTCCATTTCGCAAAGCGGTCTTCTTAATCCTCCTGCTTCCATCCCCATAAGATTAAGCGCCTTTTTCACAGGAATGGGATTTACTTCACAAAACAATGCACTGCACAGCTCGAGCGCCCGCAGCTGCTCATCCCTGCTTCCTTCCACATCTTTTGCAAAATATTTGGCACAAATGTCATGGGTCTGTTTCGGCGCCACATTGGCAAGCACAGAAATGACTCCCTTTCCTCCAAGGGAAAGAATCGGTACGATCTGGTCGTCATTTCCTGAATACAGATCCACACTGCCGCCTGCAAGCGCCTGAAGTTTTGCAATCTGGGAAATATTACCACTGGCTTCCTTTACCCCCACAATATTGTCTACTTCTTTGCAAAGACGCACTACCGTTTCCGGCATAATATTACATCCCGTCCTGCTAGGCACATTATAGAGAATAATCGGTATTTTAACGGAATCTGCAATGATTTTAAAATGCTCATATAATCCGTTCTGTGTCGCCTTATTATAATACGGCGTTACTAACAGCAGACCGTCCGCCCCGTATTTTTCCGCTTCTTTTGATAAATAAACTGCAGTATCCGTACAGTTTGAACCGGTTCCTGCAATAACAGGAATCCTGCCCGCAACTTTTTCCACACAGTATTTAATCACATCCAAATGTTCTTCATGCGTTAATGTAGATGCTTCGCCGGTAGTTCCGCAGACGATAATTGCATCTGTTCCATTCTGAATCTGAAATTCCAAAAGTTCTGCAAATTTCTCATAATTTACTGTTCCGTTTTCATGAAATGGCGTCACAACCGCAACGCCCGAACCTGTAAAAATTGCCATAGTCTTCCTCCTCTTATTTAGGCCGGGGCTGTGCATAAAAAATCGGCACATGGATATGCGCCGACAAAAATCCCGTTTATGATAGCGCCCCATCTCGTTACAGATGACAGTTATACAGTTATTCACTGCATCCCCAAGAATCGGCTTTAACAGGAAACCTCCTCTTTCGGCATTTTCCCCTTTCACTTCCCCTCTTTTACGCCTGTCATATCAGAAAAGCTACTCTTGAATCATGCAACCTCTATCCAACTCTCCGCATCAGCATGGAAAAAGCAAAATACGGATCATCAATAAAATAATCATAGCACTACTGTTCTTTACTGTCAACGTGTAACTGCTATGATTATCATATGAAGATTTAATTATGATATTACCAATATATTACCAACATTTAAATTTTACCGTTTCAATTTTTGAAACTTCATCCGCAAGAACACAAACCTCGTCGGTTAACGCAATCCCTGTCAGAATGATATCCGTGTTTTCCGAACAGCATTCCAGTACGTTCTTCAGATCTTCTACCGTAATGATCTCTTTTTCTATCAGTCCTAATACCTCATCTAAAATAAGAAGTCCGCATTCTCCGGTAGAAAGTACTTTTTTTGCATAGTTCATACCGTTTTTGATATTTTGAATCTCTTCTGCTTTTCTTTCTTCTGACAATTCTGCAAAATTTCCATCCGATTTTTCAAACCGGAATAATTTTATTTCAGGTTCCAGCCTTTTTAAAAAGTCGGACTCTCCCAGTCCCTTCCCTTTTAAAAATTGTATAATAACCACATTTGTGCCTTTCACAGCAGCCTGAACTGCTCTTCCAAGGGCTGCAGGTGATTTTCCATGTCCGTCACCCGTATAAATCTGTATCATTCCTCTATTCATACGCTTTTCTCCACACAACCATTGTTTCCTATTCAGTCGCCACTTATCATAGCACATAATTTAATTATTTTCAATAAATTTTGCAGACAGCTATGGACATACAGGACTGCTGCTGCATGGAATTATTCCTCAAAAAGCTCTAATTTGCTTACAGAAACTTCATAAGCAATCCTCTTTTCCAATTCCTCATCACCAACTTTTTTCATATATTCCCTGCTTTGAATCCGGCCCCAGATCATACACCGCATTCCTACCTCAAAACTGCTTGCGTAACGGGCATTTCTCCCCCAGCATATACAGGGAATATAATCGGATTTTCCATAGGGTCTGTTTGACGCCAGAAGCAAATCGGTAATTTCCCTTCCAAGCGGCGTTTTTCTGTAAACAGGCGATTTGCATATGTATCCATCCAGATAAATCTGATTTGTTTTTTCATTTTCCGCTACTTCCTCAACAAATTCGATATCCCTTGCAAAAACGGACAAAAGCAGTCTGTTCTTTTTCGCTTCATGGCGGTTATAGGAACGGAACTGTCCATTAATAATTACATTTAATCCCCTGTCATCACTCTTCACATCTACAATTCTTTCCGAAATCATAATCGGTATTGTATCCGCAGAACTGCTGAGTCTGGGTACTTCCACGTTAACCATATAAAAATTCTCACCAAAGATTTCATGACTGGGTACATACTCACTTACTATCGTTCCCATAATCGTTACCTGATTGTTTTCAATTACCTTATCTATCATCTTGTTCTCCCTTCTTGCACCTTAAGATTTTTTCCTGTGATGTACTACTATTTATATCATATTTTCAGCAAAATAGAAGTTTTAAATATCGCGCGCCGTTTTTCGCGCTTATTTTTGCAATTTTTTACATTTTTTTGTGTCTTTTTCCATATTTGAATTGCATCCTTACATATATAGTGGTATACTATAAAAGTTTGAGAAATATAGAAAGGCGCATATTTAAAATGAGACAAGCAAGAAAAGATGTAAGAAACGTAGCAATCATTGCGCATGTTGACCACGGTAAGACCACCCTTGTGGACGAACTGTTGAAACAAAGCGGTGTTTTCAGAGAAAATCAGGAAGTGGCGGAGCGTGTCATGGACTCAGGCGATATCGAAAGAGAACGCGGTATCACTATCCTGTCCAAAAACACTGCCGTTACTTATAAAAACACAAAAATTAACATTATAGACACTCCCGGACATGCAGACTTCGGCGGCGAAGTAGAGCGTGTCTTAAAAATGGTAAACGGCGTCGTCCTTGTGGTAGACGCTTTTGAAGGCGCCATGCCGCAGACCAAATTCGTACTGCGCAAGGCTTTGGAACTAAAACTTCCGGTTATCGTCTGTATCAATAAAATTGACAGACCGGAATCCCGCCCGGACGAAGTCATTGATGAAGTCCTTGAATTGTTTCTGGATCTGGACGCCAGTGAGGATCAGTTGGATTGTCCTTTTGTCTATGCTTCTGCCAAAGAAGGAATCGCATCTCTTGACCCGAATGAAGCCGGCACAAGCATGGAGCCATTGTTCGAGACTATTTTAAATTATATTCCCGCCCCCGAAGGAGATCCCGACGCGGGTACGCAGGTGCTGATCAGCACCATAGATTATAATGAATATGTGGGCAGAATCGGTGTAGGGAAAATCGATAACGGCTCTGTAAAAGTCAACCAGGAGGTTGTCATTGTCAATGCCCACGAACCGGAAAAACAAAAAAAAGTGAAAATCTCTAAGCTTTATGAGTTTGACGGTCTGAATAAAGTAGAAGTAAAAGAAGCCGGTATCGGCTCTATTGTCGCCATTTCCGGTATTTCGGATATTCATATCGGAGATACGCTGTGTTCTCCTGAAAATCCGGAGCCGATACCGTTCCAGAAAATTTCCGAACCAACCATTGCCATGCATTTTCTTGTCAATGACTCACCGCTCGCCGGTCAGGAAGGAAAATATGTTACGAGCAGGCATCTGCGCGACCGCCTGTTTAAAGAATTAAATACCGACGTATCCTTACGCGTGGAAGAAACCGATACAACGGAAAGCTTTAAAGTATCGGGACGCGGCGAACTTCACTTATCCGTACTGATCGAAAACATGCGCAGGGAGGGATACGAATTTGCAGTCAGCAAAGCGGAAGTATTATACCACACAGACGAAAACGGTAAAAAAACAGAACCAATGGAAACGGCATATATCGATGTACCGGAAGAGTTTTCCGGCACCGTTATCGAAAAGCTGAGCCAGCGGAAAGGAGAACTGCGCAACATGAGCACCGCTTCCGGCGGCTATACCAGACTGGAATTTTCCATTCCTTCAAGAGGGCTGATCGGATACCGGGGCGAATTCATGACCGACACAAAAGGAAACGGTATTATCAATACTATTTTTGACGGATATGCACCGTATAAAGGCGATATCCAGTACCGCAAACAAGGTTCCCTGATCGCCTTTGAAGCGGGAGAAGCCATCACTTATGGTCTTTATAACGCTCAGGAACGGGGCACTCTCTTTATCGGTCCCGGTGAAAAGGTATACTCCGGCATGATTGTCGGCCAGAACGGACGTGGAGAAGACATTGAACTGAATGTATGCAAAAAGAAACAGCTCACCAATACCCGTTCTTCCAGTGCAGACGAAGCCCTGCGCCTGACGCCGCCCAAAGTGCTCAGTTTGGAACAGGCCCTTGAATTCATTGATACGGATGAACTTTTGGAAGTCACTCCTACCGCTTTAAGAATCCGTAAAAAAATTCTGGACCCGACTTTAAGGAAACGGGCTTCCATGAAATAAGAAACGAAAAAAAGCGCTGCTCATTATGATTTTTCATGATGAACAGCACTTTTTTATTTTTAATAAAAGGCTTCCTGCCCTCTTATCCAATGCCAAGCGCCCTCGTCGCAATCTGAAAATAGATCATCAGCGACAGAGCGTCCACAATCGTTGTAATAAAAGGACTCGCCATAACCGCCGGATCAAATCCTGCCTTCTTTGCAAACATAGGCAGACTGCACCCTACAACCTTTGCAAGAAACACGGTAAGCACCATCGTAGCGCACACCACAAGCGCCACCATAACCTGCAGATGGTCGACCAGCATCATCTTGGCAAAATTTGCCACTCCAAGCGTAATCCCACAAATAACCGCCACCCGGATTTCTTTCCAGATCACGCGGAACAGATCTTTAAATTCTATCTCATTTAAAGAAAGTCCACGAATAATCGTAACAGAAGACTGTCCTCCTGCATTTCCCCCCGTATCCATCAGCATGGGAATGTAAGCAGTCAGCACTACGCAGGCGCTTAACGCCTCTTCAAAGGAAGAAATAATCTTCCCCGTAAAGGTCGCCGAGATCATAAGCAAAAGCAGCCAGGGAATACGTTTTTTATAAGTTTCAAACACTCCCGTTCTCATATAGGGCTTATCCGACGGCACAATAGCCGCCATCTTTTCCATATCCTCTGTCGTTTCTTCTTCCATGATATCCACAACATCGTCGACTGTAATAATCCCAACCAGCCGATTTTCATTATCTACCACCGGCATGGCCGTAAAGTCATATTTTTTAAATTGACGCGCAACTTCCTCCTGATCCATCAGCGTGTTTAAGGAAATAACATGTTCATGCATAATATCACCGATCCGCTCTCCCGGCTGACTTAAAAGAAGATAACGCAGCGCAACCGTCCCTACTAACGTCCGCCTGCTGTCCAGCACATAGCAGATATTGATTGTCTCACTGTCAAGCCCCACGCCGCGGATGCGCTCGATCGCTTCCTCCACCGTAAGATTTTCTTTCAAATCCACATATTCCACTGTCATAATGCTTCCGGCGCTGTCTTCCGGATAGCGAAGCAGATGATTAATATCCCTCCTTGTATCCGGCTTGGCGTTGGCAAGCAGCTTCTTCACAATATTGGCCGGCATTTCCTCCAGAAAATCCGCAGCATCATCCGCCATCAAATTGTCAATGATCGTTGCTGCTTCCTTATCTGAAAGAGAAGTAATAATAAACTGCTGACTCTCCACTTCCAGATAAGAAAACACATCCGCGGCCATATCCTTTGGAAGGATTCTGAATACCTTTAACATCTCCTCCTCCGGCAGTTCCTCTAGCTTTGCCGCTATATCCGCGTCATTCATTTCAGAAAGATGCTGTCTTAAATTTGTGTACTGTTTGGTTTCCAGTAATTCTAAAATTTCATCCATTCTGCTCCTCCTTGCTGTCCATATAATAGCCGCCTTCTTTTTCCTCTATCCGGCATTTTCCTCCGGTTGCCTGTATCACCTCATTTTTAAAATGTTCTTTTTTCCCTGCCGGCACCATTGCCGTCAAAGTCACTGCCTGGGCATACTCTGCATTTTGCACCTTGATCCCCTGTTTTTCCAGAAGATATAAAATTTTACCGACTCCATTATAATCCGTATGCATTACGATTTCCATGCCGTAACACATTTTTGCCATCCTGCTGTTTTTCAGTCCCTCTTTCACAGCCTGGGTATAGGCGCGTACCAGGCCTCCCGTACCTAACAGCGTTCCTCCGAAATATCTGGTCACTACAACCGCCGCGTTTCGTATCTCTTCTGCCAGCAGAACTTCTAACATCGGTCTGCCTGCCGTACCGGACGGCTCGCCGTCGTCGCTGCATCTGGTAAGTTCCGCGCTGGGACCGATCACAAAAGCAGAACAGTTATGCCTGGCATCCCAATATTTTTTCTTCGTCGCTTCAATGAAAGATACCGCTTCTTCTTCCGATGTAACCGGCAGTAACGTTGCTATAAACCGTGATTTTTTTTCCACGATCTCGCCGCTTCCGCCTTCTTTTAATATTTTATATTCCTCTAAAATGTTCTGTTTTTCCTTCATAAATTCCATACTTGCTTTCTTTTACCGCTTTCTTCTGATTCCCAAAATCACCTGATTCTTTCATGTTCTATACTAACACAGCCGGGAATAAAAGTGTAAGAAAATGTGAACAATTCTTAATATAAAATAAAAAACCTTTATTTACCATGCTTCATTTGGTATAATCTTAAAGGAATGCCTAAAGGCATTCAAGGAGGCTTTATTCATGAATTATGGAAAACAGGGTGTCAAGGCAAAACAAAAGGCACTAAATTCTAAATCTGTGAAGTGGGGCAGAAAGTTTATACTGATCTGTTTAAAGGTAGTGATCGTATTTATTATTTCGGGAGGCATCATCGGTCTTTGCGCCGGTATCGGAATTTTCAGGGGCATTCTTGCAACCGCGCCCGATATCTCCAATCTGGATGTAGCGCCTACCGGTTTCTCCACTTTTGTTTACGACATTGAAGGTAATCAGACTGCAAAACTGGTAGCCACCAATTCCAACCGTATTCCGGTCTCTATGGACATGATCCCTGAGGATCTTGCTCACGCCTTTGTCGCCATTGAAGATGAACGTTTTTATGACCACAACGGTATTGATATCAAAGGAATCATCCGTGCAGGCGTTAAGGGCATTACAAACGGCTTTCATTTTTCGGAAGGCGCCAGCACCATTACTCAGCAGCTCTTAAAAAACAATGTTTTTACCGACTGGGTAACGCAGGACAATATCATTGAAAAGTTCAGACGTAAATTTCAGGAACAGTATCTTGCTCTGGAACTGGAAAAGAAGATGGACAAAGATACGATTCTGTGCAATTACATGAACACCATCAACCTGGGGCAGAACACTTTGGGAGTGCAGGCCGCTTCCCTGCGTTACTTTAATAAATCGGTAAGCGAATTGACCCTTTCCGAGTGTGCGGTGATTGCCAGCATCACACAGAATCCTTCCCGCTTAAACCCGATTACCCATCCCGAAAGGAATGCGGAAAGACGGGATAAAGTACTAAATAATATGCTGGAGCAGAATTATATTACACAGGAAGAATATGATGAAGCAATTGCGGACAACGTATATGACAGGATTCAGACCGTTAACGCCGAAATCGGGGAAACTACTACCAACTCTTATTTTGTAGACGCCCTGACAGAACAGCTTTTGGATGATTTGGTTACAAAAGCAGGCTACAATGAAACTCAGGCCTACACGCTCCTCTACAGCGGCGGACTGAAGATTTATTCCACACAGGACCCGAAGATACAGGCAATTTGTGATGAAATTTATACGAATGAGGAAAATTATCCGTCCGATATCAAATGGCTTTTAAATTACGAACTGACCATTTTAAAAGCAAACGGTGAATATGAAAATCACAGTACAGAAATGTTCCGTACTTTCTGGAAAGAAAACGGCCAGCCAAACTACAATCTGATCTATTCTTCCCAGGATGATGCTGCCGTCGATATAGAAGCTTACAAAGAATTCATGTGCAGCGCAGGAGACGAAGTATATGCGGAAAAAATATCCCTTGTTCCCCAGCCGCAGGTTTCCCTGACCGTAGAGGATCAAAGCACCGGATATGTAGTCGCGCTTGTAGGCGGTCGGGGTACAAAGGAAGGCAGCCGTACATTAAATCGCGCTACAGATGCCGTCCGTCAGCCCGGTTCTACTTTTAAAGTAGTATCTACTTATGCGCCTGCTCTGGACAGTGCAGGACTTACGCTTGCCACTGTTATGAACGATGCGCCTTTTAAATATGCAGACGGCACGCCTGTTCGTAACTGGTACGGCGAGCAGTACAGAGGGCTCACTCCCCTGCGCGTCGGAATCCGGGATTCCATGAACATTGTCGCCGTAAAAACGCTGACACAGATCACGCCAAAGCTTGGATACGATTATCTGCTGAATTTCGGCTTTACCACCTTGGTAGAAAGCAAGCTGATTGGCAACGAAATCTTTTCCGATATCCAGCAGTCACTTGCTCTCGGCGGCATTACGGCAGGCGTTACGAATATGGAATTAAACGCGGCTTATGCCACCATCGCAAACGGCGGTACTTATATTGAACCGACACTGTATACAAAGGTTGTGGATCAATCCGGCAACGTGATCCTTGATAACACTCATCCTGACTCCAAACAGGTAATCAAGGAGACCACCGCCTTTTTACTGACAAGCGCTATGGAAGACGTTGTTACCTCCGGTACGGGCGGTTCCGTAAACTTTGGCAATATGGCAATTGCCGGAAAAACCGGTACTACTTCCGATTATAACGACGTCTGGTTTTCGGGCTATACACCTTACTATACCGCTACGACATGGACCGGATTTGATAATAATGTAAAATTAAAATCCAGCGCTGAAAAAAATCTGTCAAAAACTTTATGGAAAGCCGTCATGTCTAAAATACATGAAGAACTTCCTTATGAGTCCTTTACCATGCCGCCCGGAATCGTGCAGGCTACCGTCTGCTCCCGTTCCGGTAAACAGCCGATTGCAGGTCTTTGCGACGGCACGTTAAGAACGGAATACTTCGCAGAAGGTACAGTCCCTACTGCAAGCTGTGATGTACACTATACGGGTATGGTCTGCGAATACACCATGCTCCCGGCATGTGAAGGCTGTCCCTTCGCCGTACCGGGCACCATCGAACTGACTCCTGTCGAAGATATTTCTTTGCAGAGCGGTTCTTCGACCACCGTAACCAATCCTGACGGTACGGTTACGACCATTCCGGCTGCCACAACTAACATGTGTCCTCATAATGCGGACTTTATGATGCAGGGAGACGCTAACGGCATCATCGATGCACAACGGGCAGAATTAGAGCAAAGACGCTATGCCGCATGGCAGCAGCAGCAAGAACAGCTTCAACAACAACAGCAGCAACAACAGCAGGAAGGCGCACCGCCGCAATAAAATGCGGCCGCTGAGCGCACATCAAAAAACACCCGCCATAGTAAATCTACAGCAGGTGTTTTTTTTGATGTGCAATACTATATTGTCTTTTATATCCCTTTAATCTCACGAATCTTTGCTTCCAGATCTTTGATTCCATTCTCCGCATTTTTAATTGCGCTGCATTGTCTTTCATATGCGCTGTTTTCACACTCTACATGTTCCTCATAGTAAAGTTTTCCTATTTCGAGATAATTTTTCTTAATCACCTCTTCGCAGACATTAATCTGATTTTTCAGACTGACGATTTCCGCCATATCCTTTGCCTTATCCGCAACATCTTTTCCCTTTGTCGTAATCGTCTCTCCTACCTTTTCAAAAAAATCCATACTTTCACCTCCTAAATGATACGCCCTTTTTCCATAAATATGGGCGGAAAGCCCTTCTACTTCAACTTTCCCGCTTATCCTTTTTATTTTATCAAATCCTGATCTGTTTTTCCATAGCATGGAAGAATTTCCATCTGCAAGAAGCTGCCACCTTCCTTTTGGCAGATCTACCATGCTGATATCCTCATTACTATTATATACGACAAACAGTTTATCCCATGAATCAGAATGTTCTTTTCTGTTTGTCATTTCAAATGCCACCACATCTTCTTCGGCTGCAAAAAAACGGATTCTTTCAACGCTTTCTTTACTATTGTCATAAAGCCCGCTAAAAACCTGCCTCAGCTCGTACAGCCCCTTATAGTATTCTACAAGTTCTCCATATTCTTTCCTCCGCTTCCAGTCCAGTTTATTGATCTGTACCGAAGATTTATAACTGTTCTCATCTCCATATTTCGTCCTCGCAAATTCTTCGCCTGCCTGTATGAATGGAGTTCCTTTACTTGTAAAGATAATCGCTGCAGCCAGTTTATTTGCCTTTAAAAGTTTTGCATCCTTAACAGAGTAATCCACCTTTTTCTGCATTGTCACTGCAAGTTTATCCCAGAGTGTATAATTATCATGGGCAGAAGCGTAGGTAATGATCTGTTTCGGTGACTTGGGCGCAAATTCATGGCCGCCGTCGCACCAGGCACAGACAACGGACTTCATTTTCTCCTCCAGCCCTTTCTTTCCATTTACATAGCCCGGTATTTCTTCATAAAATACGCTTCCTTTGATCGTGTCTCTGGAATCATCTGAAAACATAGCTATGCCCTCATCCAGATAAGATATATTCTTTTTTACAGACGGCAGCAGCCCTTCTTCCATTACCGGATCCGACGCCGCCCAGGGTTCACCATACATCAGTATATTTTCCCCGTTTGGAAGAAGGTTCAGCTTCTTTCGGATCTGATTCATCGTCTCTGTATCGTGTATCCCCATCAAGTCAAATCTGAATCCGTCAATATGATACTCTTTTGCCCAATAACAGACTGATTGCATCATAAACTGACGATACATGAAGTGTCCGCTTGCCGTTTCATTTCCGCATGCCGAAGCGTCTGAAAATTCTCCATCTTTATTCAGTCTGTAATAGTAATAAGGTGCAAGAACCTGAAATGGGGAATCTGAAGCATAGGTATGATTATAAACCACGTCCATTACCACTCCGATTCCTGCATCATGCAGCGCCTTTACCATCTGCTTAAATTCCCTGATCCTCACTTCCCCATGATAACTGTCTGTCGCATAAGATCCTTCGGGGATATTATAATTCGCAGGATCGTACCCCCAATTATAATTTCCCTCTTCCTTCGTCTCATCTACAGATGCATAGTCAAAGGCTGGCAGAAGATGTACATGGGTAACTCCCAGTTCTTTTAAATAATCAATTCCAGTCCTGCAATCGGGAGCCCCCTTTAAGGTAGTGCCGTTTTGCGTAAAGGCAAGATATTTTCCCCGAAATTTTTCTTCAATTCCCGCATTTTCATCATAAGAAAAATCTTTGATATGGAGTTCATACAAAAATGTGTTTTTATTTTGCTGTGTCCAGCCTTCGTCCTCTTTGAATCCTTCCGGATCTGTTCTTTCCAGATCTACTACCATACCGCGCTTTCCGTTAGCCCCGCATGCCTTCGCATAAATATCAATGCATTCTTTTGTAGTATCATCCTGCGTTACCTGATAGGTATAGTATACGCCATGCAGGTCGCCTTCCACTTCCGCTTCCCATACGCCGCCGCCAATACGCTGCATCACATGAAGCCCTTTTTTTTCAACTCCTTCTTCCTCATCCGTTCCCGTTGCATATAAAAGAAGATTTACCTCTTTCGCTGTCGGCGCCCATACATGAAATACTGTCTTTTCTTTCCCGTATATCGCACCAAAATCCTCTCTTACGCACAGACAGTTATCCAGAAACTGCTCAGATTCATATAACTCTTTATACTCTAATGCCGTCATATTCCCTCCCAAAATCCGATTATCATTACCTGCTTGCCTGTCCTTCGTTCCATTGAAAAAACGGACAAGACTGCCAGTAACAATATTTTCGTTATTTTTCGCTTAGTAATATTTTGAGTGTAGCATACTTTGAAAAATTTGACAATCCATCATCATTTTTGTAGTATAAGTGTGAAGAGAATTTTAGATGCCCGGTACGGGCAGAGAGGCAGTTATAACCATGAGGATATCAAAAAATACTTTTTGTAATAAATTCAAAATTACCCAAAACGAAACTTTGTATTTCCTTTTTGCAACTCTGGGCGGAATCCTGCTGCGTCTGATCTACGTCATACGGATTCCATATTATGTAAATCAGCACGACGCAGGTGATTTTACTTCCGGGCATATTGGATACATCTGTTATTTATTGGAGCACAACTGGAAGCTTCCGGATTTCAATCCCACAACAGTCTGGTCATTTTACCATCCGCCTCTTCATCACTACCTGGCGGCTTTTTGTGCAAAAATAAGCCTGTCGTGCGGTTTTAGTTTAGAGCAGGCTCTAGAAAACGTTCAATTTCTTACAGTGTTTTATGGCGTCTGTATTTTACTGGTTTCTTATCAATTATTAAAAAAGTTTCGTTTAAGGGGCTTTTCCCTTTTACTCCCTTATACCATTCTCTGCATTCACCCTTCCCTGATTATATTAAGCGGAAGTATCAATAATGACGAATTATGCCTTTTGTTCACCTTATTAACTGCGTATGGAGCAATTCTCTGGTACGAAAAACCTACTTTAAAACGCGTTTGCATTCTTGCCCTGCTTTTTGCCGCGACAATGCTTACAAAAATGTCAGGACTTTTACTTGCACCTGTTGTCGGTATCCTTTTTCTTGTTAAATTATTACAGGAAAGAAAAGAATGGAAGTCTTTATTTTCCCAATTTTTTGCCTTTGCCATACTCTGTATCCCACTGTCTTTAAGTTTCAGCATAAGGAATCTGATTCTCTGGCATGTAAATCCCTTTTTTACCTTATCTTTGGGAGATTATATGTATACGGGAAACAATCTCTTGGAACGTATTTTTCTCTTTCACAAAGAACAATTCGCCAGTCCCTTTGTTATTTACAATGTAACACCGGACAATATGCTTGCCGTAGATCGAAATATCGTTTTTTACCTGTTAAAAACCTCTCTTTTTGGAGACAAATTTTTTCTGACTGCGGATTCTCCTTATATTGGAATCGCATGGGGACTTCATCTTGTCAATCTGCTGCTTATATTGATTGCTTTCATTGGTATGATCATCGAAATCATAAGGCTCCTTTCTACGATTCTGAAAGAAAAGAAATTTACTTCCTGTATTGCAGAGCTTTTTCTGTTTTTGCTTTACGGATGCAGCATGGGCAGCTTTTTGATGTTCTGTTTTAAGTATCCAAATGCCTGCTCGCAGGATTTCCGTTATATTAACCTTACCCTGTTCATTAATATGATCTTTTTCGGAATCTTTTTGACCAATATGAAAAAAGAGCTGTTTCTATGGAAACTTCTTAAAAATACAATTGTTATTTTAACCTCATTATTTATTATATTTACTGTTATTTTATTTTTAAATTGTAGCTGTATTTAAATATCTGTCTTATGGATAGTCCTTATCTCTACCTTTCATTATCCGGTTTTCCGGCATTCAGATCTGTATACATGTCTAACAAACCGATCACTTCATCCCCGGTCTTTCCATATATATTGCAGCATTTTCTGGAAACTTCTTTTTCCTTTTCTCCGATCGGGTCCATCAGTACACTCATGCGCACCACCCCGTTTTCCGTCTCGCCATCCAAATGCTTCATAATTTCTTCAATCATTTTATCCTGATCCATAAGCAAACCTCCTGTCTTTTATTTGTATGATAATCCGCAATAAAAATTTTGCAATAGCCTGATTTTCTTTCATAATCCACTTTTCCTGTCATATACTGGAATTATAGATTGCCATGAAAACGAGGTAGTACATGATCAATTGTGAATCACTAAGCTTTGCTTCAGATAAACCGTATCCTGAAGTAAAAGTTACCAGTCAAAACTGTACCTATGCAGGATGGATGTTAGATAATGTCGGCGGCTCTCATTCCGAAATGTCTACCATCAGCCTATACATTTATGATAATCTGATGACAAATGAAAAATACGCTGATGTCGCTTATATTTTTCATAAAATCAGTATTGTGGAAATGCATCACCTGCACATCTTCGGCCAACTTGCCCTTCTCTCAGGCGCTTCCCCAAGGCTTTGGACATGTAACAGGGGACGTAAAGTATACTGGACTCCCGGATATAATCATTACGCAACGACGCTCGAAGACCTTCTCTGCACTGCACTGAATGGAGAAAAAGCCGCCGTTGAAAAATATGAGAAGCAGGTCCGTATGATTGATGATGCCTGTATTACAGATTGTTTAAAGCGAATCATCCTGGATGAAGAAATCCATGTGGAACTGATCGAAATGATGATGAAAGAATATATGTAATAGTTCTGCCTGTCGGCAGGCGGGAGGCTGAACGGTTACTAAATAATCATACTATTTTCACAAATGGATTGACAAATCAATTTTTATTATGATACAATATTGCTCGTGGTCAGATAAATTTTTATTCTGATCGCGGCAAGCTGCTGTGGCTCAGTCGGTAGAGCGTCGCATTGGTAGTGCGGAGGTCACGGGTCCGATTCCCGTCAGCAGCTTTATTTTTTTCTCAATAATTCAAGTCTGTTTTTCTTTTTTAAACCGGATTTTCTAAGGTTTACAGTTTCCGCATGGTAGATACCCGTTTTCTATTAATTGTTCACGAGTACCGTCATAATATTCTTTGTTGTACTCTTTCATTTGATTTACACTCTCACAAGAAGGAAGATGAAACCGCATTGTATTGTTGTTCAATACATAATGATATTCTTTTGCCGTTTCCGTTTCCGCTTCCGGCTCTGTTTCCTTTTCCCTGACTATTATTCTGCTTTCTCCTGATGCATAATCAATGAAAATCCCCGGCTGTTTATTATATACAAACACATGATATGAAATACCTTCTCCCTCGTCTTCCACAGAGTATGCTTCCATTTCCACACCGCTTGCTAAAAGATTTTCTCCCTCAAAGACAGGCGTAACACGATACATCACATGATTTTTCGTCTCTTTCACATAATCTGCTACCATGTTTTCATAGGGGAGCATACCTTCCACATTCATGTAACGAGTACCCGTTATCAGATTTTTTTCATTTGCATTTTCTCCTGCTAACTGGTAGCCTATTAAATGACATCTGTTATATAAATAATTCCCGTCTATAAATTCATATTTTACCGTATGCCATCCAGACGGTTTTATCTGTCCTATCCTTCCCCGTTCTTCCGCAGGCATCAGATCTTCGCCAATACAGGCCAATGCCGTTCCACACCGTCCCAGTTCATCCAATTCAGAATACCGCTCAAAAGACTGTGTTGTGATTTCATCATCTGTAAAAACCGGAATGTTATGGTTCCATATTTCAAAGGGCGCTTCCGTCTGCTCTGTACCAGTCTCCTGTGAAAGGTTTTCTTTTGTCTCTTCCTCCTCATATGCAAAAGAAAAACTATCGTTATTAATATTTTCGCATCCCTGCGTTCCGACTATGGATAAAAATAAAGTAATAAAAAACAGTTGTATTTTTTTACGCATGTTCCGCCCGCTTCCTATTTTCCTATTCCTCAAAATTTTCCGCCTTTATATACTTCTTTATTTTCATTTTTATTCTTTGCAGCGCATTATCTGTAGATTTTTCATCCCGCCCCAATACCTTTGCAATTTGAGAATAACTCATTCCTACCATATAAAGATCCAGAACTTCTTTTTCCAAAGTGCTCAGTTCCTTCTCCAGCATTTTTTCCAAATTTTCCACATTTTCTTTATCAATCAGCATATTTTCAGGATTTAAATCTATATGGGACGCAATCGCGTTAACAAGCTGGGTTTCTTCCCACTCCTCTCTTTCCCTGCCGGACAGGTTACCTGTAGAATACAGTGAAATATAAGAATTAAGCGGTGCATGCTTCTCCCTTCTTGAAGCCTGAACCGCCGTGTACATCTGTCTGGATA
Organism: uncultured Lachnospiraceae bacterium; assembly: GCA_947650155.1. Lineage (GTDB taxonomy): Bacteria > Bacillota > Clostridia > Lachnospirales > Lachnospiraceae > RGIG3002. The sequence continues at coordinate 5,732 of CANSUS010000028.1, read as the reverse complement.
CGCACAGATCGGCAAATGTAAAAAAGCTGGCATCCCTGCCGCTGTCATAATCCCTGATTGCCTTAAACAGACCGATCATCCCTTCCTGAATCAGGTCCTCTGTGTCTGCGCCTAAAATATACATTGTTTTTGCCTTACTGCGTACAAGATTTTTATATTTATCCATAATAAAATCTGTAACATTGCTCTCACCGTCACGCAGACGAAGTATTAATTCTTCGTCTGTTACATTTTCATAAGCCATATCTGATTCCCTTTACGACAGTATCAATTACTGCTCTCCTTTCTCTTCATGGAATCTCCCTGTAAAACTGTTATCTGCTGCTGTTTACATGCTTCTCTGTCTTACAATTTCATAGGCAAGCACTCCTGCCGCCACAGATGCATTCAAAGAATCAATATTTCCCTTCATTGGAATCGCAGCCACAAAATCACATTTTTCTTTTACAAGACGCCCCACTCCTTCTCCTTCACTTCCAATGACGATTCCTATTGGTCCCTTCAAATCCAGATCATACATTCTCGTACCGTCCATATCTGCGCACACAAACCAGATCCCTTCTTTTTTCAGATCTTCTATTGTCTTGGAAAGATTAGTTACTTTTGCGACCGGAGTATAGTTCAAAGCGCCTGCCGATGTTTTTGCCACGACTGCCGTCAGTCCTGCAGCACGGTTTTTGGGAATGATAACGCCGTGGGCGCCCGCCAGATTCGCTGTTCGGATCATAGCCCCCAGATTGTGCGGGTCCTCAATATTATCCAGCAGAAAAAGAAAGGGCGGTTCTCCTTTCTCTTGTGCCGCCTTTAAAATATCTTCCACTTGGGCATACTCATAGGCTGCAGCATAAGCGATCACTCCCTGGTGTTTTCCGCTTTCCGACATCTGGTCCAGACGTTCCTTCGTCACGAATTTCATAAGCGTATTCTGCTTTTTTGCCTCTCTTTTAATGGTCATGATCGGTCCGTCCTGACAGCCATCCAAAATAAAAATTTTATCTATCGTTCTTCCTGCTCTGAATGCTTCAATTACCGGATTTCTTCCTTCAATCGTAAATTCCTGATATCCCATGTCTTCTCCTGTTCTATAATTTTTCTTTCTGTTTCATCTGTTTATAGTGCCAAATCTATTTTCTCAAGCGCAGATTTAATCAGTACGATGGCACGATCCATTTTGTCCTGCAAATAAAGATAACCCATAAGCGCCTCAAAGCCGGTCGCTTTTCTATAATCACTCATAGCAGCATTTTTCGCCCTGGTATAAGATTTCGCATTTCTCCCTCTTCTGTACACGGTTTCTTCTTCCTCTGTCAATTCCTCCATAACCGCCTCAATCATGACGGCCTGTGTTCCGGCATTTACATATTGTATTACTTTTTTATGAAGTTTTTCAGCCGGAAGATTACCGCGTCCCACCACTACCGTCCGTATGATGATGTCATATATTCCATCCCCGATATAGGCAAGCGTAAGCGGAGAATATGTTTTGATATCCGTCTCTCCACATTGAAAAGATTCTTTGATTTGTGAAAAAAAACTTAAGCCCTCTTCCATTTCACACCTTCTCTGGTATCTTCTAATAAAATACCTTTTTCAAACAGTTCATCCCGAATTTCATCTGCACGTCCAAAATCTTTATTTTTCCTTGCAGCCTGTCTTTCCTCTATCAGCTGCTCAATCTCTGTATCTAAAAGTTCTTCCTTTTTTTCTACAATCAGGCCGCAGATATCAGAGAGCATGATAATCTTATCCCTTAAAGCCTGCAAAAACGACTTTGATTTCCCTTCAACCGCATTTTGATTCGCAAATTTCACAAGTTCAAAAATAACAGAAATCGCATCCGCAGTATTAAAATCGTCTTCCATTGCATCGTCAAATTTAACAGCCAGTTTTTCTGCCTCTTTTAATAACGCCTCTTCCTCCTCACTCCTTGGGGAAGAAGCAGCATTATCCATCAGATATTTTAAATTGCTGACGCTGGTAACAATCCTGTCGTACCCGTTTTTTGCCGCCGCCATCAACTCTGCACTGAAATTAAGCGGACTTCTGTAATGTGCGGAAAGCATAAAGAAGCGAACCACCTGCAAATCATATTTTTCGCTGATCTCTCTTACGGTAAAGAAATTACCGGCCGACTTTGACATTTTTTTATTATCGATATTCAAAAAAGCATTGTGCATCCAATATCTGGCAAAAACCTTATCGTTTGCCGCTTCAGACTGTGCAATTTCATTTTCATGATGAGGAAAAATCAGATCTTCTCCTCCTGCATGAATGTCAATCTCATCTCCAAGGTATTTTTTGCTCATAACCGAACATTCAATATGCCAGCCGGGACGCCCGTTACACCAGGGAGACTCCCAGTACGGCTCTCCCTCTTTTTTAGGTTTCCATAACACAAAATCAAGCGGATCTTCCTTCTGATCTTCTCCTGAAACAAGAAGCGAACGGTTTCCTCCCCTTAAATCATCAATATTCTTATGAGACAGTTTCCCATAGTCTTTAAAGCTCCTTGTTCTGAAATACACCGTTCCGTCAGCACCGGTATAAGCATGCTCCTTTTCTATCAATGTCTTTATCATGTCCAGCATGCCGCCTATTTCTTCTGTTGCTTTCGGATGTGTCGTTGCGGGACGTACATTCAATCCTTCCATATCTTTTTTGCACTCGGCGATATATCTTTCGGAAATAACGGATGCATCCACCCCTTCCTCTACCGATTTTTTAATAATCTTATCGTCCACATCCGTAAAATTAGAGACGTAATTTACTTCATACCCTTTATGTTCCATATAACGTCTGACGGTGTCAAAGACGATCATTGGCCTGGCATTTCCAATATGGATATAGTTATAAACGGTAGGACCACACACATACATCCTGACTTTTCCCGGTTCAATAGGTACAAATTCTTCTTTTTTCTTCGTTAAAGTATTATAGATTTTCATCAAACAGCCTTCCTTTCTGTTTTCCTGATTATTTTATAAGTGTCTTTTCTCTGGTAAGCTGCTTTACTACGCTTTCCAATTCCAGTACACGATTTGTCAGTTCACTGTTTTCTTTTTGCAGACAGGCAATATCTTCTCTGACAGGGTCCGGAAGATCCACCTGGCACATATCTTCTCTTGGGAGCGATCTGTTATTTCTCTTCACTACCCGCCCCGGCACGCCTACTACCGTAGAATTAGGCGGAACAGCCTCCAATACCACGCTTCCGGCGCCAATCTTGGAATTTGCTCCGATCGTAAAAGAACCAAGAACCTTAGCTCCCGCGCTGATCATAACGTTGTCCTCAATGGTCGGATGCCTTTTTCCGTGTTCTTTTCCGGTTCCTCCAAGCGTCACTCCCTGATACAGCGTAACATTATTGCCAACAATAGCAGTTTCTCCAATGATCACGCCATTCCCGTGGTCTATAAAAAAGCCTTTTCCTATCTTCGCGCCCGGGTGAATCTCTATGCCGGTTTTTCGCACTCCCCTTTGGGATACCCACCTTGCCAGAAAATAATGACCATTTAAATACAGTTTATGCGCGATCCTATAATGAATCATGACCTTAAAACTTGGATATAAGAATACTTCAAGGGAAGAATGGATCGCCGGGTCCCGCTCTCTTATCACTCCGATCTCTTCTTTTACATTTTTAATAAACCCCATTATGACCACCAACCTTTTTTCAACAGACAAAATATCATGATTACACCCCTGCCGCAAAGCATCTGAAATACCGCTTCTGTTTTCCTATTCATCCGTCAGGGAACCCTGCCCAAAATAAAAGCGGATAATTTCTCTCTATCATCAGAGACGAAATTATCCGCGGTTCCACTCTATTAAAGGATCATAATCCTTCGCTCAAAACGGATAACGGTCGTTTCCGTACCGACATACTCTACCAATGATTTCCGCCGGTCAGCTCGCGAATGCACTTTCAGCTTTCTCAGGTAAGGACTGCTTTCAGCCTGCGGCAGTCCCTCTCTTTTATCTTCTAAAAGCCTACTCTCTTCGTTCATAGCCTTTGTCTGTTCTACTTTATTTAGCATATGCAACAAACAGCATTTTGTCAAGAAAATCTTTTAGGACAGCCGCCACAGCCGTCACAGCCTTGTTCCTCAGCCACATTTCTGTCATAAAGCTCTGCCGGGCTGGTAAGCATGCAGACTGCCTGTGAGGAAATTCCTTCTTTATTTCCGGTAAATCCAAGCCCTTCCTCTGTTGTTGCCTTGACATTTATCTGCGATAACTCAATCCCAAGCGCTTCTGCTATATTCTTCTGCATCGTATCTATATAAGGACGCATTTTCGGCGCCTGTGCAATAATTGTTGCGTCAATATTTTCTATTAAAAAGCAATTTTCCTCCAGAAGTTCTCCTACTCTCTCCAATAACTTTATCGAAGAAATCCCCTTGTACTGTTCATCCGTATCCGGAAAATGCTTTCCGATGTCCCCAAGCGCTGCTGCGCCAAGCAGTGCATCCATAACAGCATGCAGCAGTACGTCTGCATCAGAGTGGCCAAGCAGTCCTTTTTCGTACGGAATCTCCACACCGCCCAGGATCAGCTTTCTTCCTTCTGTCAATCTGTGCACATCGTATCCCATTCCTATTCTCATAATTCTTTGCCCCGCATTCCATGATTCTCGTTTTTTATAGTATAACACAAAACGGAGGCTTATACCGCCTCCGTTTATTTTTGTTTTAACTTTATTCTATCTGCTTCCAAACAGCTTCAATACCATACCATCATTCTGCATTCTCTTATTGAGCATAACCATCTGGTAATCTTTAAGCAGTTTATTTTTCTTCTGTTCCGAAACTGCCTTTGGAATATCCAAATCCTCTATACGGCTCCTGGAAGCAACTAAATCCAGCGATGAACCGGTATTATAATTGTAGGCATGTTCCATTGCATTGGTGGATGCGCCCGTACTGCTTCTGGCAGCGCTGACCTTCTCCATAGCGCCTACAATATCGTTAATATCGAAGTTACCTGTAACATCATAGCCGTCAATACCCAATGCCTGTAACGTTACATTCTCCATCTGGATTTTCATGCCTGTGCCATCAGGATTGGAAGCAATATTCATATCCGCCATACTGCCATCCATAAGCTTCATTTCGTTAAACTCTGTCCCTACCGCCGTACTTTCAATATCCTTCAGAAGCTGGTTTACTTCATCCTGAATCATCCCTTTTTCAGAAGCACCATACAAACTGTTAGATGCTTTCAGGCTGAGTTCATAGATCCGCTGCAGGGAATCCTGCATCGTACCCAACGCGCCATCCTTGATATTCGCAACACTGATGCCATCTGAAATATTAGACGCACCCACATCCAATCCGTTATTTTGTCTTTTCAGCTTATTGGCAATGGCCAATCCCGATGCATCATCTGCTGCACTTTGAATCCGTCTGCCGCTGGCAATCTTTCCGTACATCATATCTGCCCTGCTAACATGATTTACTGCCGCTACTCTCATAATAACTCCTTTCCTGCACCAAAATATAAATCTGTGCATTCTTCAGCTTAAAACTTGAAATCTCCTGACAAGGTCAATTCAATCTAAGCGTTTTTCTCCACAATTTTCCTTTATATAGTAAGTATAATACAAAAAAAAGACAGATACAATAGTTTTTCAGGAATTATGCAATAAAAAAACACTGCATTCCACAGTGTTTCCAAGTAGCGAGAGGGGGATTTGAACCCTCGACACTACGGGTATGAACCGTATGCTCTAG
>CANSUS010000027.1 GCA_947650155.1 uncultured Lachnospiraceae bacterium | reverse complement strand
AACAGATCTCAGGGATACTCTGTCTATTAAATTCCTACAGTAAATTTACACGACCCGTGGAACGGGTCAGATTGACATTATTGTATGGAATTGATAAAATTGAAAAAAATAAACGATGATAAGAGAATGTGAGACAGTATGCCAATATTTATATTTTTAAAACAACTGGTAGATATGTGTTATCAATTTAAGATTTTGGATTATGGCATGGTAATACTGTGCCTTTTTCTGCTTTGCAGGAAAATAGGAAAAGATAAGATATATAAAAATCTGAAAGAGTTTTTATGTCCGGCAGATTATTTGATTATAGCGCTGGTATTAATATACGCTGTTTCTTTCCTTCGTTATCCGTCTGCTTACGGCAATTTTTTTAAAATAGAGTCTTGTTTTCTGCTGTATTTTTTAGGAAGAGCGTATGGGTGTGATATTTTACAATATGGAAAATTACTTGCCGGCGCAGGTTATATCGTCGTATACTCTAATTTTTTCTACCGGTTTTATCAGTTTGGATTTAAATTTATTGTAACGGGACCCGAAGAGACTCTTTTAAATGTGGGCGGGTTATACTATTATAAGACGGATCTTGCAATAGGAATCATTATTGCTGTTTTGTTTATTTATATGTTCAGTGAAGTGAAGTGGCTGAAATGGATTACGATCCTTCCCGTATGCGGTTACATGGTATTTTATTCCGGGGCAAGAACAGGACAGCTTATCATGGCAGTGGAATATTTGTTGATTTTCCTGCATGAATTGGAGCTCAGAGAGCGTTTTGCGCTGAAACTGAAGGAGAAATATGTGTTTTGGATCGGAGGCGTGCTTTCTTTTCTGGTTCTTGTCTTTTTTATTGTGCTGCAGTTTATTCCGTTTACAGAAATTGCACCGGGAATGGGCGATGAGGCGGGAGCAGGAGCTTTTCTTGAAAAACTGATGCATTCGAGGCATATTGTATGGTGGGATATTTTGGATTTCTTCAGTAACCAGTCTTTTTTAACAAGGATATTTGGAATTGATCTGGGAACGGAATATCTGCATAATTCCAAAGGAATAGCAGCGCACAGTATGTATGTGAAACAGATTTACGCGGCAGGATATTTGGGATGCTTTGTGTTTTTGGCTTTTCTGATCAGCATTTTCAGGAAACTTTTACAGGAAGACGACAGAAAGCAGAAATATATTGTGTTGATCTTGTGGAGCATGCTGTTAATTGCAGGCCTGACTGTTGAAAGTCTGGAGTCAACGCAGATGAGTTGGTTTCCGATGCTGTCTGCAGGTATGCTTTTGACGGGAAAACGACAGAGTGCAGCTTGTATGAATGAAGATTCATGCGGATAGGAGCATCAATGAAAAAACCTTTTACAAACCGCATATTGGGTGTGGACATCGCCATTACCAATATGGAAGATGTGGTGCGCCTGATCACACACGATCTGGACAACTTAAAAGGAAAATTTATATGCCTGTCCAATGTGCATACAACGGTTATGGCATATGATAACGCAGAGTACCGTAATATTCAAAATTCGGCGTTTATTGCGCTGCCCGATGGAAGTCCGCTGGCGTTTCTGCAAAGACTGCGGGGATATAAAGAAGCCAGGCAGGTTGCAGGACCCGATCTGATGCCGCAGCTATGGAAAGCAACAGAAAATACGGAAATTTCCCATTATTTTTACGGGAGCAGTGAAGAAACGATAAGCGCGCTTAGACAAAATCTCAGGAAGAAATATCCGGGATTAAAAATTGCAGGTATGGAGGCGCCGCCTTTTCGCCCTTTAAGCAGGGAAGAAGATGAAGAAGCGGTAAAGCGGATCAACGAGTCGGGCGCAGATATTTTATGGATTGGCTTAGGCGCGCCAAAGCAGGAAGAATGGATGTATGCACATCAGGGGAAAGTAAATGCTCTGATGTTTGGTGTGGGCGCCGGTTTTGATTTTCATGCAGGAACGGTGAAACGGGCGCCGCTGTGGATGCGCAGCCATTATCTGGAATGGCTCTACAGGCTCATACAGGACCCAAAGAGACTGTGGAAACGTTATATAAAGACAAACGGAAAGTTTCTGCTTTTACTGGCAAAAGAAGCTTTCAGAGGGAAAAAACGTGTACAAAGGGATAAGAAAAGCCTGCTGATTTATGCCCATTACTATTACCCTGACGTGGCATCAACGGGGCAGATCTTAACAGAACTGGCGGAAGGATTAAAAGATTCTTTTCATATTACGGTGATCTGTACAGTGCCTTCTTATACAGGCAAAATATCGCAGTATTATAAAAAACATAAATATTATTATGAAAATATAAACGGCATCAATGTACTGAGAATCCGTGTTCCCGAGTTTCGTAAAAATTTTGCCCCCAGCCGTCTTTATAATATAGCGGCTTATTTTATATCAGCGATTGCAGCGACCCTTCGGATCGAAGAACAGGATTATGTATTTACCATATCCCAGCCGCCTGTTCTTGGCGGTCTGCTTGGCGTGATCGGAAAAAAGATCAAACATGCCAAGTTTATTTACAATATTCAGGATTTTAATCCCGAACAGATTATGGCGGTCAAGTATGCAACGAATAAGGCGGCATTAAAATTTTTAATGCGCCTTGATAAATACAGCTGTAAAAAAGCAGACAAGGTTATTGTAGTAGGCAGGGATATGATTGATACGCTGAAAGCGCGTTTTGCAGGAACAGATAAGGAAAGGTCAAAAATGCCTGCTTACAGTTATATCAATAACTGGATCGACGAAGAAGAGATTGTACCGCTTTCCGGGGAAAATGAACAGGTGATGGCATTTAAAAGGAAATACAGGATAGAGGATAAGTTTGTGATCATGTATTCGGGGAATATCGGCTTGTATTATGACCTGCTGAATATTATCAGAGTGATAGAGAAGTTTAAGGATGAGAAAGAGGTAGTTTTTTTGTTTGCCGGAGATGGTTCTGTAGTGGAGCAGCTTAGAGATTATGTGATAAAGCATGAACTGGATAATGTATGTTTTGCACCCTATCAGGATAAGGACAGGCTGGTATACAGCCTGAATGCCGGAAATGTTCATTTTGTGGTCAATGCAAAGGGAATTAAAGGCGTTTCTGTTCCGAGTAAGCTTTATGGCGTAATGTCTGCGGGTAAACCGGTTCTTGGCATTTTGGAAGAGGAGTCGGAAGCAAGACTCATTATAGAAGAATCCGGGTGCGGTATTGTGGCGCAGCCGGGAGATTACAAAGCAATTGAGCAATTGATCGCCTATTTTATTCAAACCCGTGGAAGCGACAGCCAGGCGCAGATGGGAAAGGCAGGGAGGACATATTTGACAAAACATTTAACAAAGAAGGTATCCATTGAAAAATACCGGAAGGAAATTATGGGAGAGGACTAAATTATGTCGGTATTTCTGTTTTTAAAGCAAATCGTGGATATTATGTACCCCTATCACTGGATGGACTATATGATGGTGATTATGGTTATGGCTGCGCTTGTCTATCAGATTTTGCTTGTACGTCCGAGCGTCAAGGAATTTTTTACATTTTCTGATCTGCTTATTCTGATTGGAGGGACGCTTTTGACGGTGTCTTTCTTAAAAAATACGGATGGGTACGGGATTTATGTAAAAGTATTATCTGCATTTTTAATGTATTTTGTAGGGCGGATATACTATGACAGGATCAAAGAGTGCTATGGGGCGCTTGTGAAAGCGGCATACATGGTCGTTTACATTAATTTTTTTTACCGTCTTTACCGCTTTGGCGCGGGTTTTCTGCATGTAAATAATGCGGAGGGGGACCTGTACTATTATGATACGGACATGGCATTCGCTATGATTCTGGCATTGATATTTATTGGGATGTTTGGAAGAAATACCATGAGAAAATATATGACTATGTTTCTCATTTGTCCTTATATGGTATTCTGCTCAGACGCAGGGATACAAAAAGCGCTTTTACTGGTCATCGTGTTTTTGATGTTTTTTTACCTTTTTGAGAGAGCGGCGGGAAAACAGAAAATTACCAATATTCTGCTTGCAGTTTCCATATTTGGACTGCTTCTGCTCAGCAGTTTGTTAATGCTGCCTGTCATCAGCAGGCATACTGGTATTCTGGAGCAGATCGGTACCTTGGGAGATTGGCTTTCTGTTGGAAATATGTATGTACGGTATGAGAGGTGGAGCACTGTCTGGAACCAGTATTTATCGGCGGGAGTATGGGAAAAATTATTCGGTTTGAATCTTTGTGCGGACGGAATAGACGGTTCTGTGGGTAATATGTATTTAAAGATCCTCTATACTACAGGGATCGCAGGAATGTTATTTTTTATTGTTTTTGTGGTAAGTGTTGTCTATTACGTTTTACAGATACAGGACAGAAAGACTTTTTATGTTATGATTCTGCTTGCGGTGATTCTGTTAGGGACCGGAATCACGGTAGACAGTATGGAAGCAACACAAATGAGCTGGTTCCCGCTTATGTTTTCAGGGATGGTAATCTCTTCGGTACGGACTCAGCAGGAGGAGGGTATAAATGGTAGATCTGACAGTTTTGATCCTGACGAAAAATGAAGAGCATAATCTGCGTAAATGTGTGGAATCCTTTCGGGGCGTGGCAAAACGGTTCGTGGTAATAGACAGTTTCAGTACGGATGGAACGAAGAAACTGGCACAGGAATTAAATGAAGAATTGCAAAAACAGGGCAGCAGGCTGGATTTTTATGAAAACAAGTGGGTCAATCATGCTGCCCAGTTTAATTGGGGGCTGGAAAATACATCTGTTACAACATCGTGGGCGATGCGCATGGATGCGGATGAAGAACTGCTGGAAGAACTTGCTTGTGAAATTGACAGCCGTCTGGAAAAACTGCCGCCGGAAGTTTCAGGAGTGATTTTAAGAAGAAGAGTGTACTTTCTTGGAAAATGGATCAGACATGGAGGACGTTACCCGGAAAAACTGCTTCGGATTTTTCGGACAGGGGATGCTGTCTGCGAACAGAAAATAATGGATGAACATTTGATCTTAAAAAGAGGAGAGACTGTGGAATTTAAACAGGACTTTATGGATCATAATACGAAGGATCTGGAATGGTGGATCGGAAAACATAACTGGTACAGTAATCTCGAAGTGCTTGATCATCAGCAGATGATGGAAAATGTGCAGAAAGAAAATCTTCTGGACGGGGCAGTGTCAACAAAACAGGCAAAACGGAAACGTATGATTAAAAATCATGGTTATTACAGTCTGCCAAAGTTTTTCAGAAGTCATTTATATTTTATTTACAGATATTATATCCGGTTGGGATTTCTGGACGGAAAGGAAGGGAAAATATTTCATTTCCTGCAGGCGTATTGGTATCGCTTTCTTGTGGATGCAAAAATGTATGAATGTGAGAAATTTGGACGCAGAATGAAAGAACAGGGAGACTTAAAATAATGCGAGTATTGCAGATTACCGCTTTTGGCGGCTGGGGCTGTACGGGAAGAATTGCGCAGGGAATTTGTGAAACCCTGATAGACAGTGGAAATGAGGCGGCAATTGCATGGGGAAGAATCAATACGGCGCCTGAAAAGATTCCAACTATAAAAATAGGAAATCGAATGGATCAGATTCTGCATGGAGTTTATACAAGGATTACCGATCGGTGCGGGTTCGGCTCAAAAACAGTTACAAAAAAGTTTTTAAAGCGTCTGGAAGAATATCATCCTGATATTGTTCACCTGCACATTATGCATGGATATTATGTAAACTTAGAACTGCTGTTTGAATACCTGAAGGAAAAAAAGACGCCTGTTGTCTGGACTTTTCATGATTGTTGGGCTTTTACCGGACATTGTCCTTATTTTGATATGGCAGGATGCGGGAAATGGAAAACGGAGTGTAAGAAATGCATACAAAAGAGTCATCATCCCAAAAGCCTGCTGCTGGATCGTTCCAGATCCAATTACAAAAAGAAAAAAGAATTATTTACAGGGGTAGAAAACTTGACGGTGGTTACTCCTTCCAGGTGGCTTGAAGGACTTGTCAGACAGTCTTTTTTTAGTAAATACCCGGTGAGGGTGATTCCTAACGGAATCAATACACAGGATTTTAAGCCGGAGAATGGAACTGTCAAAAAGAAATTTGGGATAGAAGGTAAAAAAATGCTTCTTGGCGTTTCTTCTACATGGGCAGAGAGCAAGGGACTGAAAGATTTTATCAGATTGTCTGAAATGATTTCAAAAGAGTACAAAATGGTAATGGTCGGATTGACTGAAAAACAGTTAAAAAGTCTGCCGGAACAGATTGTGGGGATTATAAGGACGGACAGCGTAAAGGAGTTGGCACAGCTTTATTCGGCGGCCGATGTTTTTTTGAATCTGACTTATGAGGACAATTATCCGACAACCAATCTGGAGGCGCTTGCCTGCGGAACTCCGGTGATTACTTATCGAACGGGAGGAAGCGTGGAAATCGTGGAAAGCACCGGTTATGGAAAAGTGGTGGAACAGGGAGATTTAAACGGGGTAATTGCAGCGATTAAAGAAACTGAGAATTTGAGGGCAGGAACAGATATAAAAAAAGAGCTGGAACAAAAAGAACGATTTTTAGAATATCTTGCATTATATCGGGAAATTTTGGAAAAGAAATAATATTTTGCAAAAAGGGAAAGGAACTGGAGGCGGCAGATGGACAAGATTGTACACGTATGCCTGTGCGGACCGGTGACGGACGGATGGAGCTATCAGGATAATCTGCTTTCCAAATATCATAAAGAACTTGGTTACAAGGTGAGCATCATTACTTCGGAATGGATCTGGGGAGAAGACGGAAACTTAAAAAAGGACAGCCGGCATTTTTATCATAATGAATATGACATCCCTGTCTTTCGTCTGCGCATCAAAGGCGACAGAAATATAGAGGCAAAGTTTAAACGATATGAGGGGCTGTATGAAACTCTGGAAAAAGAAGCGGCGGATATTTTATTTATACATGGATGTCAGTTTTTGGACATATGGACGGTCAGAAAATATGTCAGAAACCATAAAAACATAAGGGTATTTATTGATAATCACGCTGATTTTTCCAATAGCGGGACTAACTTTCTTTCTAAATTTGTACTTCATAAAGGAATCTGGAAATTCTGCACCAAAGCGATAGAACCTTATGTAGAACGTTTTTTTGGGGTTTTGCCTGCAAGAGTAGATTTCCTTATTGACCTGTATCATATCCCAAAAGAAAAGACCAGCCTTTTGGTAATGGGAGCGGATGACGAAAAGGCAGAACTTGCAGTGACAAAAGGGCTGGGAGAAAAGATCAGGGAAAGGTTTGGCATTGCCCCAAAAGATTTTCTGATTGTGACGGGGGGAAAAATAGATAAGGCGAAGTACCAGACGATTTATTTGATGCAGGCGGTTCAAAAACTTTCTGATGATACGGTAAAACTTTTGATTTTCGGTTCTGTGGAAGAAGAATTGAAAGAACAGGTAAAGAATCTGACAGACGGAAAAAGAATACAGTTTGCAGGATGGATCAGTGCGGAAGAATCTTACAGTTATTTTGAAGCGGCGGATCTGATCTGCTTTCCGGGGCGCCATTCCGTGTTTTGGGAGCAGGCAGCCGGGCAGGGTGTTCCTATGGTTGTCAAGTATTGGAAGGGAACCTGTCATATAGATATCGGCGGCAATGTGAAGTTTTTATATGAAGACAGTGCCGAGGAAATACAGGGTGTGCTGGAAGAAACGGCAGGTCATGAAAAAGAGGCGTATAAACGGATGAAGCAGGCGGCAAAGGAGAAAGGAAAACAGCAGTTTTCGTACCGTGATATTGCAAGACGCGCTATAGGAGACGAAACAGGAACAGTATAAGGGAAAACACAGTATGAAGCAAAAAAAAAGAAGGTATATCGCAGCTGTGGCAGTCTGTATGATCGGGCTGGCAGGCGCTTTGGGGATACTCAGCTGCCGCAGATTATATGTGAAGCGTGAAAATTTATTATCCGCTTATGAAAAAGAACTGGTTTCAGGAATTGTCTGCTATGGAGATTCCCTGACGGCAGGAACCGGCGGGGAAGGAGTTTCCTACCCGCTTGTGTTGGAGGAAAACCTGAAGAGGGACAGAATTTATATCCCTGTTTTTAATATGGGAATCGGCGGGGAGACGAGCATAACGATAGCCGGCAGGGCGGGAGGCATTCCCTTTTGCACCGCCTCTTTTACCATACCGGAGGAAACAGAAAAGGCGGAGGTTCATTTTATAGAAGAAGAGGGAAGAAAACTCAATCTTCTGTCCCAGGACGGCGGTGTGGATACCGGCATTAATCCCTGTATGATAGGAGGCGTTGAAGGGTGTTTATCCAGTGAATGGCATGGGGATGAACTTGTGTATTATTTTACGAGAAGCGAGCGCGGAGAGGAAATGCAGATAGCAGACGGGACTGCGGTGAAAACATGGGCGGAAGAACAGTTTCGGGATTATATTTATGTGGTGTTCATTGGTCAGAACATGGGTTTTACAGATATCCAAGATCTGGTGCGTCAGCAGAGAGCAATTATAGGCCTGCAAAGGAAACAGGCGGAAAAGTATATTGTAGTCGGTCTGACCAGCGGTACAAAAACAGAGCGGGAGGAACTGGAACGGGCGATGCAGGAAGAGTATGGAGAAAAATATATTAATTTACGGGAATATCTGAGCTCCCAGGGACTGGATGCGGCAGGGATAGAGCCGACCAAAGAAGATCTGGTGCAGATGGAGCGGGGAGAAGTTCCGTCGTCATTACTGACTGATCAGGTACATTTTAACGCGGAAGGATACAGGCTGATTGGAAACCTGATTTATGATAGAATGGAAGAGTTAGGGTACTTTGAAGAACTGCAAAAGGCAGTAGAGGAGTATGGATGATTAAATTTTTGTATGATATTTCAGTGTATTTAAAGCAAAAACAGGTTCCGGGATGGAAATATGTATATAAGGTCAATAAAGTGATTTTAAATCAGTTTTATCCTTTATTGCATAAAAGGGACAGACATATGGGAGTGGACAGTGATGGTAAAATTATTGTATCCCTGACTTCCTTTCCCGCACGGATTGAACTGGTCTGGATTACAGTCACTTCCCTTATGAATCAGACGTTTCAGCCCGGAAAAATTATTTTATGGCTGGCAAAGGAGCAGTTTGACGGGGAAAAGGATCTGCCGGATTCTTTACTGAATTTAAAAAAAAGGGGATTGGAGATCCGCTTCTGCGAAGATTTAAGGCCCCATAAAAAATATTATTATGTCATGCAGGAATATCCAGAAAATGTGATTGTTACAGTGGATGATGATATCTTTTATCCGGAAAATCATTTAGAAAAACTATGGAAGAAGCATTTGGAATATCCGCAGGCAGTCTGCTGCTGGTTTGCCCACAGGATCACTTATGACGGAAAGGGGAAAATTGGCAGCTATCAGAATTGGGAAAGCGGCGTGTCAGGGAACACGACCCCTTCTTTTCAGATTATGGCGGTAGGATGCGGGGGCGTATTATATCCGCCGCACTCTCTTTCGGACAGGGTGTTTGACAGGGATGAGATTATAAAATTATGTCCTGTTACGGACGATCTGTGGCTGAAAGCAATGGAAATCGCCAACGAAACGAAAACAGTACGATGCACAGAGGAAAGCCAGGTTTTTTATGGTTTTTTAAAGACGAGAAAGACAGGTCTTTTTGTGGACAATGCTGAGAAAAGCGGAAATGATGAGGCGGTCAGGGCGATTATGGAAAGGTATCCGCAGATTGAACGGAAATTGTATGAAGACTTTCAGAATGGAAGAAGGGAAACAAACGATGAAGATTTTAGAAAAATGTAAAAGGATACCTTACAGATTAAACAGGCAGCCTTTTCATGAGGATCATTCCTGCATCACAAATCTGCATTTAGTGACAGCAAAAGAAAATTATTTTCGATATATGACGGATGAAGAACGAAAAAAGCTTAGAAAAGAACTCTCGTTTGACAGGGCGCCGGAAGAAAAGGTAATTGCACATACTTACTGGTATGGAGAAGTGGGGAGAAAGCAGGCATTTTCAATTCTTTCCTATCTGGCAACCCAGGATCTGAATAAAACCGAGGTATGGCTTTGGCTGGATGAAGAAAACGGATATAAGGGTTATGAACAGAATGAATATTTAAAGGAGCTGCTGCCTTATATTAAGGTAAAGTGTTATAATCCTGTGAAAGAGTTAAAAGGGATCCGGCATTTTCGCACTTATATTTTTACGCAGAATTTTAAACTGCCATATCGTGCAGATGCTTTCCGGCTTTTAATACTATACAAATACGGCGGTCTTTACTTTGATATGGATGTATGCTTTTTAGATGATATACTGCCGGTATGCGGCAGTGGAGAGTGGGGATATGCATGGGAAAAGCAGGCGTATGCCAATAATGCGCTTTTGTATTTTAAAAACGGAAAAGAGTCGAAACTTATCCGATATTTGTTTCGGAAAGCGCAGAGAAAAGCGCCAATGCCCTGGGCGGTTTTCCATTATACGGATAAAAAATTAAAAGATTTTATTTTATATCCATACCAGTTGTTTGATCCTGCATGGCTGAATGAAAAGGCTGAGGCTTCGGATGAATTTCTGGATGCCTTCTTCTTACCGCTTGATGAAAATATGATGAAAGAGAGAAAAATCAGTTCTTACAGGGATTTTTATCCGGGCGCTTTTGCCTATCACTGGCATAACAGATGGAAAATGCCTGAATACGATCATTCCTGCTTTGGAATGTTTGAAAAGGAATTTAAAAAGATTTTACAGGAAAAAAAAGAAAAGGGAAAATAACATGTCCAGTAGTAAGATTGTAATGAAAAATAGTATGATAGGCGCTGTGGCTCAGATCTGTTCCATGTTGATCGGATTTTTTTCCCAACGTTATTTTTTAAGATATCTGGGGCTGGAGGTCCAGGGGATCAACAGCGTTATAAGCGATACGCTGGGATTTTTATCTTTTGCGGAACTTGGAGTCGGAACAGCGATCACATACAGGTTATATAAGCCGTTGGTTCAAAACGACAGGAAGGAACTGACTGCTCTCATGCAGTTGTATCAATTTCTTTACAGGATTATTGGCGCGGTTGTTTTTACGGTGGGATTGATTTTAATGCTGTTTCTTCCTGTATTCATTAATGATGCAAGTTCCGATATGGGATTTATACGAAGCGCTTATATGATACAGCTTTTTGCCACGGCTTCCAGCTATTTTTTTGCCTATAAGCGTTCCCTTATCTTTGCGGATCAAAAGCAGTTTGTATGTAAGATCGTGGATATTGGAATCAATATCTTTTTTTCAATCATGCGTATAATTTCACTTTTGACGTTCCAGAATTATCATATTTATTTAGGGCTTCAGTTTTTACAGGCACTGACAGCAAATATGATACTTGCGCATTATTGTAATAAACATTATGATTTTGTGAAAACCAGGACAAAAGAAAAGTTTCAGGACATTCGGGGCGTATTTAAGGATACTAAGGATTTGCTGATTGGAAAAGTGGCAGGATATGTGTACAGTTCCACGGATAATCTGGTTATCTCTACTTTTTCAGGAATTGTGCTTGCGGGAGGATTTTCTGTATACCGCTATGTGACAAATGCAGTGAAAAATCTGGTCAGCGGCATGACGGATTCCATTACTGCGACTATCGGAAACTATACACAGTCAAATGATAAGGAAGAAAGCTATAGGATGTTTCGCCGGTATTCTTTTATCCGGTATGTGGTTGCCAATATAGCGGCGACAGGTCTGTGCATCTGTGCCGATGCTTTTGTCGGTTTTGTATACGGGGAAAAGTATATTTTGCCGTACACCGTGTTGTATCTGATTGTGATTGATATTTTTATTGGAATTGTGTATGGGCCGATAGCAGAATTCACCACGGTTTTAGGATATTTTTCTTATGAGAAATATATCAATGTTGCGGGAGCGTTTATTAATCTGGGGCTGTCCGTATTTTTAGTCCGGTATATGAAAGTAGAAGGCGTGTTGATCGGCACCTGCGTATCTCAGGTATTTTTCTGGGTGTCAAAAAGTATTCTGCTTTTTCACAGATATTTTCAGTCAAAAGAAAAATGGATAGAGATGTGGAAAAATTATATTGGTTATGTCATACTTGTAGTGGTACAGATCGCTCTGCTTCATTTCGTAAAGCAGAAGTTTTTCCCACACTGGTATTCTTTTGCAGCGTTTTTAACGGAAGGAGCGGTTTGTGTCGGGATTTCGGCTGCTGCAATATCCGTATGCTATTTTAAGACGGATCAGTATCAGTATTTTATTGGTATTTTGAAAAAAATGTTTTCTAAAATAAGCGGGCGTATTTAAAAGTGAGTCTGTTATGACAGACGCGAGGTATCATAATGAAAAAATCAACCAAATGGAAGCTATATGAAAAGAGATGGAAGATCCGGGATATTTACTTTAACAAGGCATTGCGCAGGCATTTCCTTTTAAAGTATTTTCATGTGGAACCGGTTATGCCGGTATTTGCCCACAAAAAGGTGATGTCCAGAAAAAAAACAAACGATTACATTGCAGAACTGATCCGGTCAGGAAAACCGTTTTTTGTGGGGAGATTCGGCAATACGGAATTTTCTATTGTCACCAGTGTGCTTCGTAACCGCATTGTGGGAAGGACGCCTGAAAATGACGAGAGACTGGAAAAGTGGTTTACCCGTTCCAGAGATGTGTCAGGCATTTTTCCCTGTGATCTGTCCATTGCAGATCCTTTTAGTGATGTGATTATGGACGCGGCAAAAGAATTGGACTTGCTGGCCATGTGGCACCTGCATATGGAAGATTTTGTGATTGAGGAATATGTGAAGCATGCAAAACTGACTTATTTGCTTCGGTTAGAACCCTGGTTAGCCAAAAATCCGTGGTCTGCTGCGTTAAAAGGGAAAAAAGTATTAGTGATCCACCCCTTTGAAGATACGATTCTCGCTCAGTATAAAAAACGGGAAAAATTGTTTCCGGGGACGGAAGTATTGCCGGAATTTGAACTTCGGACGCTGAAAGCGGTACAGACAGTAGCGGGAGTGGAAGATCCCCGTTTTAAGAATTGGTTTGAGGCGCTGGACTATATGTATGAAGAAGCGCTTAAAATAGATTTTGACATTGCAATTATCGGCTGCGGCGCATATGGGATGCCTTTAGGAGCAAAGCTAAAAAAGGCGGGAAAGCAGGCGGTTCATTTAGGCGGCGCAACGCAGCTTTTGTTTGGAATCAAGGGAAAGCGGTGGGAGGAAAATTACCCGTCCAAAATTGCGGAGTGTTTTAATGATGCATGGACATATCCGGCAGAATCGGAGAAACCTGCCAACGCGTCCAGCGTAGAAAATGCCTGCTACTGGAAGTAGCGTGAGAAGAACTTCTAACACTCGCGGCAGAGGCCGCTTCGCGAAGAAGTTCTAAGTCTCACGCCGAAGAACGCCTAAAAAGCGGCGTTCTTCCCATTGATGGGGTCGCCGGGAAGCAGCAGGAATAAGGTGGTATAACAAGAATGAACGATATGTTAGTAACAATCATTACACCATGTTTTAACAGTGAAAAAACGATAAGCCGGACAATAGAAAGCGTACTTGGCCAGAAATATTCTAATATGGAATATCTGATTATAGACGGGGCTTCTACGGACAGGACAGTGGAGATCGCCAGATCCTATGAGGAAGCTTTTCGGGAAAGCGCATCCTTTCGCGGCAGAATGCGGATTATTTCCGAACCGGATGACGGCATATATTATGCCATGAATAAGGGAATCCAGATGGCGGACGGAGAGCTGATAGGCATTATTAACAGTGACGACTACTATGAAGAAAATGCAGTTACTGTTATGGCAGAGTATAGGACGGACGCACCTTATCAGATTTTATATGGATTTGAGAGGATTTTACGGAATGGAAAGGAAGCAGGTATCTGTATTCATCATCATACCAATTTGGATTATCAGATGATAACGCATCCCACTTGTTTTGTGACGAAGAAGCTGTATGAAGATTTAGGCGTGTTTAATACAGCCTATCGATATTCTGCGGACTATGAATTTATGCTTAGAATGTATCACAGTGGGAAAGTGGAGTTTACGCCGGTGTACCGGATCATTTCCAATTATGCGCTGGGCGGGGCGT
The DNA here is from genome assembly GCA_947650155.1 of uncultured Lachnospiraceae bacterium. Classification (GTDB taxonomy): domain Bacteria; phylum Bacillota; class Clostridia; order Lachnospirales; family Lachnospiraceae; genus RGIG3002. The sequence goes on along the minus strand of CANSUS010000027.1, from coordinate 34,161 downwards.
CCGGTACGGGAGAAGCCTATATGGAGACACAGGGATTGTATTATCAGTATGGTATGATAAGCAAAAAAAGATACAGGCTGTTAAAATGGAAATTCAGGATCGGAAAACTGATAAACGGAAGGTAGAGGGAGAGCTTATGACAGGCAGGCGCCGGATTGCAATCGGCATGGAAGACTATAAAGAGATTATAGAGAAGAACTGCTATTATGTAGACAAAACACTTTTCATCAGGGACTTGTTAGATAAGGGGGGAAAAGTAAATTTATTTACCCGCCCCAGAAGATTTGGTAAAACATTGATGCTTAGTATGCTGCGAACTTTCTTTGAACTTGATTTAGACTATGCGGGAAAAAAAACGGATCATTGTCACTATTTTAAAGGGATGAAGATTATGAAAGAAGGCGGAGCGTATACGGGACAAATGGGAAAGTATCCGGTCATAAATCTTTCTTTAAAATCAGCAAAGCAGCCGGATTTTGCAATGGCTTATCATGTTCTGAAAGAGGAAATAACCGGCGAATTTTCAAGACACCGCTATATTTTACGGGATGAGGAATCATTGACGGAAGCAGACAGAGAAAAATATAAAAGGATAATGGATCGAAAAGCAGAGGATGTGGATTTTGTTACATCATTAAAATTTTTATCAGACTGCCTGTCTGCATATCACAGGGAAAAGGTAATTATTCTTTTGGACGAATATGATGTTCCTCTGGAAAATGCGTATTTTTCAGGGTTTTATGATAGAATGGCAGAATTTATCCGATCCCTGTTTGAGTCAGCGCTGAAAACCAATAACAGTTTGGAATTTGCAGTAGTAACAGGCTGTTTACGCATTAGCAGAGAGAGTATTTTCACAGGATTGAATAATTTAAAAACAGATTCGATTCTCCATACAGAGTTTGGAGAATATTTTGGATTTGTACAAAGTGAAGTGGAAGAGATGCTTTCTGAATTTCAGATATCGGAAAAGAAAGAAGAAATAAAAGAGTGGTATGACGGGTATTTGTTTGGAAAAAGTCCGGTATATAATCCGTGGAGTGTTTTGAATTATGTGGAAACAGCTGTCAGTGACAGGAATGCGTTTCCCAGACCTTATTGGTCCAATACTTCTTCAAACAATATCATCAGAGAACTGGTGGAAACAGCAGATCCGGACATGAAGAGGGAACTGGAATGCCTGACAGCTGGCGGCGTTATAGAAAAACCGATTCATGAAGATCTTACTTATGGGGATATTCGTCAGTCACAGGACAATCTGTGGAATTTTCTTTTTTTTACAGGATATCTGAAAGTAGTAAAAGAACGTTTGGAAACGGATACCATATATCTTACTATGAAAATTCCCAATGTAGAAATCCGATATATTTATCGAAACACCATTCAGGATTATTTTAGAGATATCTTGAAAAAAGCAGACTTCACGGAATTTTTCCAGGACTTGAAACAGGGAAAAGAAAAATCTGTGGAAAGTTTTATATCATCGCAGCTTGCTGCAAGTATCAGCTATTATGATAATGCAGAGAATTTTTATCATGGATATATGGCGGGGATTTTAAGCAGAATGGAAGGTTACGAAATGCATTCTAACAAGGAATATGGAGATGGCCGCCCGGATTTGGTACTATTGCCGTTTCACCCTAAAATGCCGGTCATTATTATAGAATTGAAATGGGCAGGAAAGTTTAGCCAGATGGAAGGGCTGTGTGATACAGCACTGGAACAGATTGAAAACAGAGCTTATGACAGGGAGCTTTTGGAGGAAGGGTATCAGAAAATAATAAAATACGGTATCTGTTTCTGTAAAAAGAATTGTATGGTTAAAAAACAGAAAAGCTGAGACACGAAATCAATTTGACGGGATTAACCGATAAACGGAAGGTAGAAAAAATGATGCTGGCAGAGGTAACTTATTCCACATCCGCCTATGAAAGCGCCAGAAAGTATAATGTAAAAATGGCATATAAAAAAGGAAAAGCGGATCAAGTATTTGAATATTGCGAAAAGGATCTGTCGAAGGAGTTTTGCGAAAGAAATCAAAAGATTTTATCCTGTAAACGGGGAGGCGGCTATTGGGTCTGGAAACCATACGCCGTTTTTATGGCTTTAGAACAATTAAAGGCAGGAGATTACCTTTTTTATTGCGACAGCGGCGCTTTTGTGACAAAAGATCTGCATATACTGACGGACTTTATGGAGAAGGAAAAAGAGGATTTTCTGATTTTTAATCTGGATCATAAAGAAAAAGAGTATACGAAGAGGGATGTCTTCATAGAACTTGGCTGTGATGAAGAAAAATATAAGGATTCCGTACAGAGGTGCGCTACCTATTTTATGATTAAAAAGACAGAGAAAACAGAAGCGTTTGTAAAACAATGGCTGGAATACGCGCAGAATTATGAATTGATTTCAGACGAGAAGAATGTGCTGCACAATAAACCCAATGACAAAGAATTTAAAGATAACCGGCATGACCAGTCGATTTTCAGTGTCTTATCCAAAAAGTGGGGTTTTCATAGCTTTCAGGATATTTCCCAGTACCGCTATCCGCGCGGCAGAAAAGAGCGGATAGCGGCGAAAAAACGGGAACAGGCAGGTGCAGAGTATCCGATTCTTGTCTGCATTCACAGGCAGAAGAAAGCGGACTGCACAAGCGCATTCAGGGAAAATCTGTTAAACAGCTATCCCGGTCTCTCCCGCTTTCTGCATTTCGGGTATCATTGAGCAGACGACCGGTACGCATAAAATGATCGGATAAAGGTAACGGAGCAGTGCGACCGGACCAAGCAGCAGTGTGAGAAACAAAGCTGCGGGAAGCAGTATGATTGTAAAAAATTGGTTCTTTTTATGATAAAAACAATGTGCGCTTAAAAACAGCAGGACCCAGACGTAAAACCCGGGGCTGAAAAGCATGGAGATTCCGGGCAGAAGCTGGTAAGAAGATTCCATGCCGAAAGCCTCCAGCTTTTTGAAAAGCCAGGGCAGCTTTGAATCGAAGGTAATGTCCGCGCCGGTATATACTTCAATATATTTTCGGTATGTGGTGGTATCCGGGAGCGTGTCATTGGGATACCAGTAGCCGTAAGTAAGGTTAAAAAAGGCGTTCAGGTATTGGGAAGGATGTTTGATTCCCAGCTTTAGCCACAGGCGCATATAGCCCATAAGGTTTTTCTCAAAAACTTCCGTTTGAAATTCATTTTTCAGCACATCTGATTTATGCGGTTCATATTTTTCCCATGAAGCATTATCCATAATGGCAAGTAGCATATTTTTTTCTTCCGTATCCAATTCGCAGTCATTATATACACACCCAAACTGTTGGATAATGACGCTGTAAGCTTCTCTTGAATTGCCGGGTTCTACGGATAACGCAGGATAAAGGATGCCCTGATACAGCTTTAACAGGACAATGGGAGCAAACAGCATAATCAGATTTTTTTTCCAGTATTTCCGGTAAAGGATCAAAAGAAACGGAATACAGAGGATAAAGGCATAAAGCATATTATTACGGAAGGTCAGAAGGAAAAACATGGCGCAGATAAAGCCTGCCGGATTTTTCCAGGTGTCCCAAAAGGAGCCGCCGTTTAAAACAAGTTCTATGACGAAAGTAAGGAACCATAAAAAGAGGGCGGCAAAAACAGAATCTTTGGTAGCGCATATGGAAAACAGGCTGTTAAACGGCATCAGCGCGAAAAAGCACAGGCAGAGTACAAGTACGATAGAAGGAATTTTATGCTTTTTTAAAAAGGTCAGCACATAGGCGAAGATACAGGAGTTTATTAACATTTGCAACAAGGAATATAACAGCATTCCGCTGTTTGCACTGCCAAGTACGGATCTGCCAAACTGAACGCAGCCGCCAAGCATTAATGTATGAATAACAGGGTGATGGGTATTTAGCTGTAAAGTATCGGTTACCTGTGAGCATTGGTAAATAGCATCATAAGAAAAGATTCCGGGATAGCAGGCCAGTAATACCGGAATCCAGCAAAGGAAAATAAGAAGCCATAATATGGGAAAGGATAGTCTGGAGAATATTTTATCTAAACGGGGATAAGGGGTCTTAATGAAAAGGCTGTAAAGTGCGGGAAGCAGGATTTGTTCCGCCAGAATGACAAGGGCGGTCATTACGTAAGCGAAAAGCAGGATGTAAATGTATAGAAAAGGAGATCCGAAAGAGATCTGCCCGTTTGTCATAAGCAGGGTGCCAAAGACAAAAAAAACGCTGAAAAGAAAGCCGCATAGCAGAAAGATCAGACGTCTTTTGGGCAATTTTAAATAATTATCATAGCCTTTAGTAAGAATAAAAGTAAGTCCTGTCAGCAGAAAAAGCGTCAGAATATTATAGCTGCCGTATACCGCAGGCAGAGCGGCGCCGAAATAAAGAGTATGCAGACAATATAAAAATGCACATGCAAGTAAAAAGTGTACAGGAATCAAATATTTTTTCATCATAATCCTCCATGCCGCCTTAGAAGTATTTTTACACTAAATTCCAATTATATGATTCAATATTCTACCATATAAGATGTGAAATATCAAAAAAACTATTCTTTGGCTTGTTGCAGTATCTAAAGAATGGTAGAATAGGTGTAAAATGTTTAGGAAAGAAACGGTGAATTTTAAATGAAAGAGTTCATTCATATCTGGAAACAGGAGAAAAAGATTACAAAAGAAGAATGGATCAGTATGCTGGTAACTTTTTTTGCAGGGATTATGATGTACTATGAGATGCCTGCAAATTGGCTTACAAACCCGGATACCGTATGGAATTCCATCTATTTCAGGATGGGATATGGGGGTGAGAAGATCAATGGCCGGCTTTTTCAGATCATTGCGGCTAAATTAAAAATGAATATGGTTACCCCTGTGCTTACAACGGTAATCTGTATTTTACTGATTTGCGTAACGGCGCTGTTGATAGGAAGAATGTTTGACAGTAATTTCAGCGCGGGACTGCTTACAGGATTACTTTTAGTGTTTATGCCCTGCACTTCCAGTTCTCTTACCTACTATTACTGTGCCGACAGCTTTTTCCTTGCACTTTTTTGTGTGGTTTTCGGCAGTTATCTGATCAAAAAATATCCTTCCATTCTTACGTATTGCTTATCCGTCTGCCTGTTTGGCGCGTCGTTGTATTTGTATCAGGCCTATATTTGTATTGCGTTTACTTTGGCGCTGTCATTTTTAATGCTTGCCATGCTGGAGGGAAAACAATCGGTAAAAGAGGCGCTTGCCGTTTTTCTTCGTTTTGTAGTTACCAGTGCGGCGGCAGTGGTATTATATGTGCTGTCTTTCAAAGCGCTTCAGCTCGTTTTTCATATCCGTGTCAGGACGGACAGGGGGATGGGATTTACCAATCTTTTTGGGGATAAAGGGATTTTCACACTTTTGGGACAGGCTTATGTAAACTTTTATGAATATTTCTGGGGAAACAGGCTGTTAAATAATGAGTTTGGAGACCGGGGGCTGCTCAATTTTCTTATATTTATCTTTATTTTGGCAATGATTGTTATGATTGTTGTTATAAATAAAGTATGGAAACAACCGGCGAGGCTTGGAATATTGGGGTTAGCGATATTTCTCTTTCCTCTGGCAGCGGAGTCGATCACAGTAATGTCCCCGGAAGTTGATAAATATGGTCCTACCGGCATCATTATGGTACCGACATTTGTATTGGTCTATGTTCTGGCATTAGCGCTTGGAAACAGTCTGGCAAAAGAAACGAAATATTGGTTTTTCAGACCTGCTGTCAGTCTGCTGATTCTTCTGTTTGTCTGGAACAGCATTGTGTTTACCGGTTTATGCATTAACAGTATGGAACTGAATCTGCACAAAGCGCAGAATGTTGCGGATTTAATGTTTGACCGGATTGTAGAGGAATATGGATATGAAAAAGATACCAGACTGTTAGTGGCGGGAAGCATGGAGGACGGTAATTTTCCGGCGCTTTATGAATGGCCGGCGCAGGCGATTTCCGGGACGTCCGCAAGTTATGGATTTATGTGGGATACTTATACGGGAAATGAGAACTGCTGGGTGGAATTTTTAAAACAGTATCTTGGTGTAAGCTTTGAAGCCTGTGACCAGGAAGAGTATGAAAAGCTATTACAAAATCAAGAATATATTCAAATGCCGGTTTTTCCTGCAGATGGTTCGGTGCAGAAGTTCGGGGATATGATTGTAGTGAAAATGAGCGAGGTGGAATTGGAATAAATGCCTGAAATACGGTATTTTTCATCAGAATTTGAATCGCGGCATGGAGGATAGTATGGCAGAAGCTTTTTTTTATGTGTTTACATTTGCGGCTGCAGTAGCAGCGCTTACGGTTTGCCCAAAGACAGAAAAAAAGATGAATTTACTGGTTGGAATTATGACATCCTATGTGACGGTATTGTGCATAGGCGCTGTTGGCGCGCTTGCGATTCACATTTCAGGGATACCGGTCTGTCTGCCAAGCATGGGCGTTGTATATGTATTGATTGCATTTGGCGGGTTTCTGATCAGCGTTATGAAAAGACAAAGACAGCGGTTTTTTATCAGAAGCAGGGACGTTCTGGCGGTGTTTCTTTGTATTTTGATTGTGGGAATGATTTCTCTTTCAATTTTTACGCCCTATCTTCATATTAACTATGCCAATGCATATGATCCGAGCAATCATTATTATTGGGCGATGGAAGTTGCCAGAGATCAGCGTTTGAGCGGTATGTTTTTTGCGCCTTTATATAATGGTATGTTTATCAGCCTGTTTCAATGGCTGTTACCAACGGAATGGACTTACAAGGCATTTATTCTGGCGGACATTTTTCATACTATTATGGAGTTTTTGTTTTTTTATTCCGTAATAGAAGCCATTACAGAAAAAAGCAAAAAGAAATGGAAGCCGCTTATCATCAGCATAGTTTATTGGTGCGGCTATCCATTATTCTGTTTTGCGGCGGGCGGATATGTTTATTGGGGTATGGCGGCGATGTTGATAGAATATGTATTTCTTTTGCTGAAATGGTATGAGGAAAAAACAGACGGGAAAAGAATGGCGCTGTGCCTGACAGTAACAGGCTGCTTTGCCATATCTGTCTGCTATATTCAGCTTGCCCCCGGTATCTTTATCACATTTTTTGGAGTGATCGTATATCATATGCTGATAGAAAAGAAGCTGCAATTCAGTAAAAAAAGTCTGATGATTCTTTTTATCGGAGCTGCCGCTGCCATAGTCTGTGCTTTGATTGGATATCAGATGATTTTTGCAAGCAGGGGGATTGAAATCTTTAAACAATTAAAAGAAGGCAGTATGAATACAAACGCATTGGAACTGCTGGTTTTGTCGCCTTTTGTGATTATGGTTATGGCAGAGGTGAAAAGAAGGAAAGAAAAATGGAATGTATTTCATATCGGGTTGTTTGTGTATATGGGGATGCAGCTTGTTATGACCTGCATGGCAGGGGCAGGTTTAATTTCCACATATTATTTGTTTAAAACCTATATTATTCTCTGGTTTCTTGTATTTGCCATTTTAGCACAAAAGGGTGGATACATAGGAGAAAAGGGGAAAAAATATCTGGGCATTTATCTATTAGGGGTTTTTTGTTTTCTGACACTGTCTTATAACGGGAAAGAAAGCGGTCCGGTCAGCGTGAAAAACAGCATTTACATGCAGAATATAGACGTATTTGTCAATACGGACTTTTCGGCTGGTTATATGAGCGATAACGGAAAGCTGTATTTATTTCAATATGCTATGGAAGAGATAGGGGAAGAAGTTCCAACCGTTCCGCTGGTAGTAACCAATGAGCGGGTGGGAGCGGGATCATGGTACTGCGGGCTTTATAGAAGAGGAAGTTATCTGGTAAGACCAACATGGACAGAGGAAGAATTCCGGTCGGTTCTGCAGACCATAGACGCAAAATATTTTATAGTTTTTTATGATGATCTGATTTACAGGGAATTACTGCACGATCATCTGGAAACTTATGAGAAAGTTTTTGAAAATGAAAATGGTTTTATTGCAAAATACAATTAGGGAAATAAAAGAAATGAGGAAGCAGTTTGGAGAGTGCAAACAGGTTAAGGAAAATCAGGAAAGAGCAATGGTGCGTCATTATCATTATGTTTCTTGCAATAGTAAGTAGGGCGGCAGGACTTGGATCTTTTCCGGGAGGAGTAAATGTGGATGAAGCATATGCCGGTTATGAGGCATGGGCTATGGCGCATTACGGAATGGATTCGTGGGGATTTCAGCATCCGGTATATCTTACGGTATGGGGATCGGGGATGAGCGTGTTAAATTCTGTTCTGATGATGCCGTTTGTCAGGTTTTTTGGGTTGAATACGGTTACAATCCGGCTGCCTCAGATGATAGTCGGTATCCTTTCTGTGTATGTTTTTTACCTGCTGTTAAAGAAAATTACGAATCGAGATACGGCGTTATGGGGGATGTTTCTTTTCGCCATCTGCCCCTGGCATATTATGATGTCGAGATGGGGACTGGACTGTAATCTGGCGCCTGGCTTTTTACTGTTTGCAGTATGGTTTTTTGTAAAAGGATTGGAAAAGGATAAGTATCTGATGCTTTCGGCGCTTTCCTGGGGACTTAGTTTGTACTGTTATGCGACGGTGTGGATTTTGGTTCCGGTTTTATTACTGGTGTGGGGAATTTACTGTCTGCGCCATAAAAAAATTGCATTTTCAAAATCGCTGCTGACCGCCTGTGTAATACTGATCCTTCTGGCGCTGCCTTTGCTTTTGTTTGTAGCAGTCAATATGGGATGGATACCGGAAATAAGAAGCAGACTTCTATCCGTTCCGCGTCTGGTGGATTTTCGTTCGGATGAGTTAGGAAAGAGAAATCTGCTCAATCATATCAAAGCGCTTTTTGGGCTTTTTATCAGGCAGGATGACGGACTTTTATGGAATACTACTCCTTATTTCGGCATGTATTATTTATTTTCGCTGCCTTTTATTTTGTGCGGATTTATTTTGTATGTACGGGCAGCCTGGGAGCATTTCAGAAAAAAAGAATTTGGATATGAGTTCTTGATACTGGTCTGGATTTTTGTTTCGGCAGTAACAGGAATTTTACAGGGTATCAATGCGAATAAGATTAATTATATTCATATTCCGGTCATTATTTTATGGACGGAAGGCGTTTCTTTTCTTTGTGCAAAGGGAAAACGATATTTTGGAAAAGCAGTGTTTGCAGTTTATGCGCTGAGTTTTCTCTGCTTTGAAGGCTATTATTTTACAGAGTATCAGGAAGAAATCAGCAGAAGGCAGCAGGCGGGCGCGGATCAGGCGGTAGAGGCTGCGTTATCCTTAAGGGAAGAGAGAAAAGCGGAAACGATTGTGGTGCCGAATACGCTCAGGCACTCCCAGATTCTCTTTTATACGGAGTGGTCGCTGAAGGATTATATGGAATCGGTACAATGGCAGGAATATCCGGCAAGGTGGCTGAAAACAGAATCTTTCGGGTGTTTTGAGTGGATCAGGGAAGAGGAAACGGAAAATTTTGAGCCGGAGAGGGATAAGATTTATCTTGTTACGGAAGAGGAACTGGGACGGTTTGAAAAAGAGGGTTGGTGTGTGGAAATGTATGGATATGCAGGGGTGGCATATTCTATAGATGGAAAGTAAGGACAGTAAAAGCTTTTAGAAGGGTAAGGAAAGGAACATAAGATGATCAGTACAATAGAACGCATGATAGATTTCTATTTTAAAAGTAGCGATAAGTTTCTTTTGGGGGTCAGCGCCGTTTTATGGGGCGTTGTTATTTTCGCTGTATGTTCCTTGAAAACGAATAAAAGATATATCTTAAGTAAACTGTTTCCGCCTGCTTTCTGCACGCTTTTATTTGCAGGGATTGGAGCGTTTCTGCAGGGATTGGGCGCAGTGCCGGATATAGAATATGCTTACTTTAATGTGATGGTTTTTCTTGCAGTGATGGGATTCCTTGTATTAAATCTGACGGGACAGATGCTTATTTACCGAAAAATAATCCGTCCCGCTTTACGGACGGCAGTTTATGTGCAGTATCTTGTATTTGTTGAAATATTTTTACTGGCGGCGATGAACCATCTGGAACTGGAGGAATGGATGGCGGGCGTATCGCTGATTGTGTTTATGCGGATTCTGCCTCTCTGGTATGAAGAATTTGAAAAGAAACGGCAAAAGGAAGAGGAAGAATCAGAGAATTGGGAAGGGTCGGACCAGCCTAACTCTCATTTATATGGAACAAGAAAAAGGCAGCTGGAAAGTTTTCTTTCTATTCTGGAGCAGCAGAAAAAGGAACCTTATGCCATTCTGATTTCCGGCACGTGGGGAGCGGGAAAAAGCAGTTTTGTAAAGGCGCTGGAGGCAAGGCTTACCGAAGAAGGGGATCAGTTTATATGGGTCAATGCAGGCAGTGAAAAGTCGGTTTCGACTGTTATGGAGGAGATCTCAAATAAGATACTGGAGGTTTTGCAGAAAAAGAATATTTATATTGAACGAGGCGGGTTAATAGAAGAGTACTTTGGCGCGTTTGCAGGGGTGTTGGAAGAGCATGCAAAACTGAAATTTCTGGATAAAATAGCAAAACTGTGCGGGATGGATAAAGGCGCCAGCAGTAAGGAGTACCTTAATGAAAAGCTGGAAGAACTGGAAGGAACGGTCTATCTGATTATAGACGATCTGGACCGGTGCGACGAAGAATATCAGGATAAGATGTTTAAGGTGATTCGGGAGAGTACAACGGAACTGACGAAATGCAAGACGATTTTTCTGGCGGATCAGGAGACCTTTTGGCCTGAAAAGGACGGCAAGTGCCGAAGCGCGCACTCCATTGAAAAATATATCAGCTATACCTTAGACCTATGCAGAGAGAATTATGATGAGATCCTTGATTATTATGGTGAAATCATACTGGATGATGCATTTTTGCAGGGGATGAACAGCATTTTCCTGAAAGACAGAAGTGCAGATGAGATTCGGAGCATGGTGTATCTATGTGCCAAAGAAACGTTGGGCAGGTTTCAAAATGAGTGTTCTAAAATAGAAGAAAGAAAAACACAATATCAAGGCGGAGACTTGACAAAGCAGGAAGCAAAAAGAAAACAAGATGAAAAACAGATCGAAAAACTGAAGCAATTGCAATCTGAAATAGAGAGAAATATGACAAATTCCCGAAAGGTAAAAAATTATTTAAAGGGGATCAAGTGGAATCTGGCAAATCTGAATGAAAGCGTGGAAGAGTGCGGACGGGAATTTCAAAAGGAAGACTGGATAGAGGCGGTGATAGAAGTCCAGTTCATCAAAAATATGCTGCCGGAAGCGTTTTATAATTTGAAAAAATACAGGGACTTTACAGAGATCAGAATGAGGGAGAAAGATTGTCATGTGAGTATATTGTTTGAAACGGGCAGTATGGCGCTTAACCGGGAAAAAAGGGAGCATGTGCTTCAGGAAATTCTTTATAATATAGACGTTGTCGAATTTAAGAAAATGAAGACCGAAAAGGAAAAATATCTGGAGGAATTGCGCGAAAATCATGTAAAAATGGATCATATTAAAGCATATGTGAAATATGCGGAAAATTATGAGGATTTAAAGCGGACGGTAGCAATTTGTGAAAGCATATTTTCTTTAAACGGTCCTTACAGAGAAGAATATTTAAGAAGTATTTTAGACCGTATGGGGGACCAGCATGGATGGCTGGCAGCAGACCGGAAAGAATTTCTGGAATTATCAAATATGCTGACGGATTATTTGAAGCGGTCTGCTATATCGAATCGGGAAAGAAACCTATGTATTCAGGAGGGATCTATCATTTCACAAAGGATCATTGCTGCGTATTCCTGGCGGTTCCATTATGTTCTATCTGTGGTATTTTCAGTGGAGACAGTAGATCGCTGCTGGAATATGCGTCAGCCTTCGGATATCGAACACTTATATGATAGAATGGAAGAGATCGATAGACAGTCTCGATTTACAGACTCTACCCCAACTGATAAATTGGAGGGTGTTAAAATTTTTTGTAAAAAATTAGAAGAAGAATTGAAGGGAGAGCAATATAGAATTTCAGGAATTAATTTTGCAAAAAAATTTGAAGAAATTTTTCTGATATTAGAAAGCTGTCGATTCTGGAAGGAGATAGATAAAAATTTAGAGCATGTGAGTGAAGAAACCCTGCCGCTTTTTAAAAACTATTTTTCTTCAGGCGGAGCCGTGTATTTTGATACGGTATTTTATGATGTGTCATCACTCCTTCAGGCATTGGTGGTATTAAAACAATTTTATGAGATGAATCAAGATGCTTATGAGTCGAAATTTTCCAACATTTTGGCAGAAACGGCTCACCGGTGCGTGACATGGTACGGGGACTCTGACAGAGATGGCTGGTTTGAAGGAAAGGAAGGGGAAGTCTGTGACCTGCTTTTAGAATTGGCTGAGACGGTATACCGGTTAGATCACTCGGAAGAGGAATATGATATGATAGTGCTTGATCAGATCAGGCTGTATACATATAAATTCAGGGAACGCTTAGGGAAGTAGACGGGGAATTGATGAAGGCGGAATTGTAACAAGACGCAATGTACCTTTCAGGGCCAAGAACTAGTATGAGCTTGCGGTTTAGTGGGAATAATGCTAAAATATTACGAAAGTGTTTCAATTTGAAAATGAGTATGCAAAAGCAGCATTTTGTATTACTATTTGAGCCGCCGGAGGCGGCATGGAGATATTATGGCAAATAATCGGGAAATGTATTGCAGGCATTGTGGTAAGAATACGCTTTTTATTTTGGAAAGCGATAGGCTGTGGTATTGTGACGAGTGTGAAAATGTATATGGAAGTATACCGGATGACGAAATAGAGGATGAGGATTTTTGGGACGAAGAAGTTGGTGATGTAATAAGATGTCCGTTTTGCAATAATCTGATAGAGACAGAGGAGTTGGTGGACGAATGTCTTTGTCCGATTTGTTTTGAGGATTTGTCAGATAAATTGGAGGAGAACGATGAGGAATAACGCGTGCTTGTGTACGTGGATAGGAGCAGCTGTATATGAAACTGGAAATAAGAAATATTGGAAGAGTAGAAAAAGCAGATATTGAAATACAGGGTATTACAGTTGTTGCCGGTGAAAATGGAACGGGGAAAAGTACGATCAGTAAGTCTATGTATTCAATATTGGAAATATCAAATGATTCCCTGCAGAAAGCACAGGCTCAGAAAAAACGCAGTATGCGCAGCTGCAGCGTGAGTTGGGGAAGAAGATATCTGTCGTATTTAAATGTTACTACATCAGCATTTTTAAAAAAGCTTGATGATATCAGTAAGGAAGCAAATGGAGATTCTGTCGTCTTTATTCAGGAAATGAAAGAATACATTAAAGAGAAGACACCTGACAGGTGTTGGGATGAAAAAGAGATGGAGGAAAATATCCAGATATTATTTGAAAAATATAATGCGATTGCAGACAGAGATTTAGATTATTATAATCAATATGCTGCACAGATGGTTATAGGAGAAGTGTTCCGAAACCAGGTTAACTGTTTAAAAAATGACAGGGAAGGTATCATTTCCTGTGCGGGTCATGGACTGAACACCAGAGTAACTATACAGTATCAGAAAATTTCAGAACTGGATATGGCATATGAGTCAGTTTCTATCCAGCCTGTCTATATTACAACGCCGGATTTGATGGATGCAGTAGGAACTTACAAAAAACTTTATTCGGCCGAGCGCTCCAGAACCATATCTTATGCAGATGCACAACTTACAAAGCTGCTGATGGAAGAACGGAACCGGATCTATTTTGTGGCGGAAGAATACAATAAAATCGAAGAACAAAAGCAGCAGATCCAAAAACTGCTGCAAGAAGTGCTGGAGGGGGAATTTTACTTTGACGATGGTCAGCTCATATATCGTGACAGATGGTGTGATGGCAACATTGAACTTTCTAATATTGCGTCGGGGATGAAGATTTTTCTGATTTTACAAAGTCTTGTCAATAATGGAGTATTTTTGGAACATGTCTGTCTGATTATAGATGAACCGGAGACAAACCTGCATCCTGAGTGGCAGTTAAAGCTGGCGCATTTATTAGTACTTCTTCATATCAATCTTGATATTGTGATTTATATCAATTCACATAGTCCATATTTTGTGAGAGCAATAGAATACTATGCTGACCGTTATCAGGTTTTGGAAAAATGTAATTTTTATATGATGAAAAAGGATCTTGTAACGGGGATGAGCCAAAGTGAATGTGTAACCGATAAACTGGGAGTTATTTACGATAAAATGGCGGAGCCTTTTAACATGATTATGTGAGATGGAGAGGACTCGTGGAATACAAAAGAAATGTAATTGTATCAAATTTATATGAAACGTCGAAGTCAAGTAAAGGCGGATATCTGCTTTCATCGGAGGCTGATAGATATGAGGTATATGATCTGGATCAGATAAAGGACGAATTTTGTAAGTATTACAGGCATGATGAAAAATTGAAATCATGCGACGCCTATTATTACGATCAGCGTAATCAATTGGTGATAGAATTTAAAAACACCAATTATCACAATTTGAAAGAATATTATAATGAAATTGAAATAAAAATCGTGGATACTCATATGATGCTGACTGAAACTTTTTACAGAAATAAAAAGAGTACAGAGTTATCAAAAAAACTAAACATGCTGCTGGTTTATAACGATACGTTAAATTATGGAGAGGGTGTGCGCAGAATTAATAATGCACTTAATACTATGAGACCCATAAAAGGAAATACGGAAAGGGATGTTAGCATAACAAAGACTTTTTCAGATGAGCAGGAATTTATGGAGGCGGTCGGGAATACAAAAAAGAAATATGAAGGTCAGTTTTATAAAGAAATCCAATTTATTGAGAAAAAAGATTTTGTGACAGATTATGTGGAGGCGGGATATTTTGGAAATCTGACAGAATGGCAGGGGATGAAAGAGGCTGTAGAGTAACGGTATTTTGACAGTGCGATAAATAAGTACATTATCAACTTGCAGGCGGCTATGAACAATGGTAGAATAATGTCGGTTTTCGTTGAATGAAAGCACAAACGAAAGTGCGCGTATGGAATATTAATGCGTATAAAGAAGCGAGGGTAAAAGAGAGTTGATGATAATAGAAAGATTGAACATTTCAATGGACGGAGAAATAACAATCCCAAAAGAACTTTTAATTATGCTGGGATTTAAAGACAGTGCAGAGTGTATCGTATACAAAGATAAATTGATTATCCGTCCCTTTTCAGGCAGCAGAGAGGGTGTATTTACAGAGGGTATGCCAAAACAATATAACTTGTGGGAGTTGGATTGCAAAGATCTGTCAATTCAGTTTAAAGATCAACAGGTAACATATACGCATTAAAGTTTTTTGACAGTATGATCGAATGTCTTGTGCCAGCCTGGTATATAATAAACAATGATATTGTCACAAAAATGAAATGATGATTCTAAAGAGGAGATAGTATAAATGCAGACGAAAAATCCTTTAATTATCATACCGGCATATAGAGAAGCGGAAAACATAGAAAAACTGGTAGATAATATAATTGAAAATTATCCCCAGTATGATTATGTTATCATCAATGACGGATCAAAGGACGCTACGAGAAGCATTTGTCAAAGCAGGGGATACTGTTTTTTGGATCTGCCTATTAATCTTGGGATTGGCGGTGCTGTACAGACGGGATATCAGTACGCACAGAGGAATGGTTACGAAATCGCAGTGCAGATCGATGGAGACGGGCAGCATGACGTTTCACAGCTGTCAAAGGTTTTGGAACCGTTAGAAAAAGGAGAAGCGGACATTGCAATTGGCTCCCGTTTCATTGAGCGGGAAGGTTTTCAATCCTCTTCAGTCAGACGTTTTGGAATCCATTTCTTAAGCGGTTTGATTTTTATATGTACCGGCAGGAGGGTAAAGGATGTAACAAGCGGTTACAGAGCTGTAAACAGAAGATTTATCGAAATATACGCAGACAGTTATCCCAGCGATTATCCGGAGCCGGAGGCAATTGTGGCGGCAGTAATGCACCGGGGAAAGATTAAAGAAGTTCCGGTTACCATGCAGGAAAGACAAAGCGGGACAAGCTCCATTCATGCGTGGAAATCTGTCTATTATATGGTGAAAGTGACATTGGCTATTATTATTTGCAGGGTTAGTTTTGGGATTAGGAGATAGAAAGCCATGATACAAACAAATTTAAGGATTATTCTGATTTTTGCCGTAGGCTGTTATTTTATACTGATCCTGTTGTTTTTAAAAAGAAAAGCATTAGAGCTGAAGTATACGTTACTTTGGATTTTAAGCGGCGTAGTGCTGGGGGCCTTTGTGATTTTCCCACAGCTTCTGGTATATTTGGTGCGAATGCTTGGGATTGAAAGTCCGATGAATGGACTTTTTGTTTTGTGTATTGGATTCATTATTATTATATTAATGGCGCTGACGTCGATTGTTTCGAGACAGACGATGAAAATACGGATATTGATTCAGGAAAATGCGATGTTGGAAAAAAGGCTCAGAGAGTTGGAAGAGGCTGGGAGGAAGCATACAGATATGGCGAAAGAAGAAGGAAAATGCTGAATGAGTTTCGGAAAGTATTAAGCTGAAACATACAGATGGGAGCGGGAATGAGTAATTTTACAGCAGCAGATTATATATTTGTTATATGTGCTTATAAAGAGAGTCCCTATTTGGAAGAATGTATTCGCTCATTGAAAGGGCAGAAAATACCTGCAGAGATAATACTGGTTACTTCTACGCCTAATGCATATATAGAAAATCTGGTAGAAAAGTATCAGTTAGAATATTATATAAACAGGGGAAAGAGTGGAATTGCCGAGGACTGGAATTTTGGGCTGAGCAAAGCAGAAGGCAGAGTTGTAACGATTGCACATCAGGATGATGTATATGAACCTGATTTTGCAAAGAAGATATTAGAAAATATAAACAGACATGAAAAACCATTGATTGCATTTACGGATTATGGAGAGATCAGAAATAAAAAAAGGGTAACAAATAACAGACTTTTGAAAATAAAACGGATTATGTTATTTCCTTTAAGAATTAAAACATTACAGCAAATACGATTTGTCAGGCGGCGGATTTTGTCGTTGGGGTCTCCTATTTGTTGTCCGTCAGTTACTTTTGTGAAAGAGAATCTTCCTGCTACAATTTTTACGTCAGGCTATCGAAGCGATGTGGACTGGCAGGCATGGGAGAAAATTTCCCAATTCAAAGGAGCTTTTGTATATTGTAAGGATATTCTGATGTATCACAGGATTCATGAAGAATCTGCAACAACAGCAATCATTGCAGATCATGACAGAACAAAAGAGGATTATGAAATGTTTTGCAAGTTTTGGCCGAAGTGGGTGGCGGGGATGATTGAGTGGTTTTATTGCAAGGGGGAGAAATCTAATGAGGTATGATAATGCAGATTAAGAAGAAGTATCTTTGAATGTTTTAATATAATTGCTAATGAATAATAAGAAAAATTATGGTGACTTTGAAAAATATTTTATAGAATATTTTATATTTCATTAAAAAGAGTTTGATTAAAATAATGTGAATACGAAAATAACTATTTTGAGTTTCTCCATTTTCAAAGGATTAAATTTATTTTATAAAAAATACGAAAACACAGAATCTTTGCTGCAATTAAATCAGTAAAATCAAGCAAAGGAGAGTGTTTTTGCATGATTAATTATAATAGAGTGGGACATGAAAATAAAAGAATTTGATAAACTCTTCTAAAAAAATTTTACAGAGGCTAAAATGTCTACAGCAGTTTGGGTTTTGTGGAAAACAAACTTCATTTGATAGAAATTGTCTGTTCCTCGAAAGAAAATATTACATTTATTAAGACCATTATCTGATTGTTTCGAAATATTTAAAAGCGTTCATGTTTTTTATAGTGGATTCGATGCTGATGATTATTATTACTATTTTTCAAAAGCAGTGAGTGTTTTGCAATTTATGTAAAGAAAAACAGAAATGTTATTTATAACGGAAAAACATGTAATACCATAGAATCTGGCAGTATGTACAAGGGAAACTATCGTATGAAATTTAGGAATAAAATGACGAGCTGTAAACTATAAAATGAGTTGCATTCATATAAAACTGCGTGAATATCTGGAAAAGGAACTAATGTTTGTGGTGGTATATGGTTGGAGACAACCTATATCGCTATTGAGTAACCTCAATATGTAGAAAAAGAAATAGCTGTGTCATATTGTAGCAAAGATATATCTGATGAGACGGTGTATAGAGTGATATTTTTAGTTTACGAAAAGTAGTTTGAACTTGAGGATTTAGGGTAATGCCCAAGTGGTTTATTAATAATAAAAACATGCGTTCTTTGCTTGCGACAGGATAAACCAGATTGATATTTTCTGTTCATGAAGGTAGAGTTTTTTATTGAACAGAAAAAGTGTTCTAGATGCATTTATGAGGTTTCCAAATTAATTTTTTACATTGGATTGGGATAGGCAATAAAGCGTATCCTGTTCATAAGCTGGGGGATAACTGATTTTCTCATGGAAATAGCCAACTCAGAGCAGTTGAACTTGTTTGAATGTTTGAAAATAGAGGATATAGGAACATTTGCGCTTTAAAAACGGGAAAACTCGAAAAAGTAACTATAGCTTGCAAAATATAATGAAAACGATTAGAATTAATTGTTGTAAATAGATTAATGGGAGAAAAGAAATTGGAATCATTGATATCTGTTATTATACCATTATATAATTGTGAACAGTATATTGAAAAATGTATAAAATCTATATTAAGTCAAACTTATCAGAATATTGAAATTATAGTTGTCAACGATGGGAGTCTTGATGGAAGCAATAGAATTATGGGACAATTTGTGAAAAAACATTCAAATATACGGTATATTTGTCAAGATAATCATGGAGTGGCAGAAGCGCGTAATGTAGCTATAAGAAAGGCAAAGGGAAAATATATTTTGTTTGTTGATGCAGATGATTATATTGATAGGAATTATGTCAAAAATTTGGTGATTTGTGCTGAAAAATTAAATTCTGAAATGGTAGTAAGTGGATTTACAGTGATATCAAAAAAAGGAAATAGGAAACTGCCAGTAATTCCTAAATCATATACAAAAATTGAGGATGAAATATGGGTTTACAGGATTTCGGCAGCATGGGGAAGATTATATTCAAAAGATTTTTGGGACAAATATAATTTGAATTTTATACATGAAGATGAGGCAAGGGCAGAGGATGTACCTATTGCCTTATTTGCAAATGCAATGGCAAATAATATTGGAATTGTGAATGAAGCAGGGTACTATTATGTTCAGCGTGTTGGTTCTGCCATGAATAATAAGGAGAAAAAAGTGAAGTTTTTGTTTCCGTATATAGCGTTTAAAAAGATGTACGAACAGATAGCAGAAACAACTCCAAATAATAGTAAAATTTTTTATAATTTAGGTGTATTAAAGTTTTTAACACAGTTTGAATTTGGTATTTATAAATATGCAGATAGTACTGAAAAAGAAAGATTTGCAGAATATATATTAACAGTAATAGCAGATGATTTCCTTAGTATGGTAAGTGAGTGGAAATTAATAAGAAATAAAGTTGAATTACCAATTTTGCATAAAATTGCAATTCAATTGTTTGTAATAAAATATAGTATACTCTATAAAAAACGAATTATTAAAGGAGCATAATGATAAAAGGCTGTTTTGTAGTATTGCATTATAATACAATAGAAGTAACAGAACAATGTATTAAGTCAATTCAGGAAATGGAAAACCAGAATGAGATTGCAATAGTCATTGTTGATAATGCATCCTCCAATGGAACGGGGAAAATATTGGAAAATAAATATAGTAATTGTGGAAAAATAAAAGTTCTTTTAAGAAAATATAACGACGGGTTTTCATCAGGAAATAATGCTGGGTGTCAGTTTGCTATAGACGAGTGGAATCCAGAATTTCTTATTGTTGCAAACAATGACATTCAATTTCCGCAAAAAGATTTTCTGCAAAAGGTAGATACAGAATTTAAAATAAGTAGATTTGATATTGCAGGACCAGATATTATTAATCCGATTAAACATATCCATCAAAGTCCAATGGCGATAAATCCGCCTAATCTTAAAGAAGTGAATAGGACTATTTTGATGAATCAGTGTGTTTTGGCATTGTTTCCTTTTTTATACCCCGCAATGAAAAAATACTTTTTCCGGCTTGACAATATTGATAGATCGTTATGCCCAAAACAATATCAAGTAAATGTTTGTTTAATGGGTGCATGTCTAATATTTTCACGGCAATATATAAAGTCGCGTAATAAATTATTTGAACCCGAAACGAAATTTTATTATGAAGAAAATATTCAAACATTGTGGTGTCAAAAGAACGGGAAGAAAATAGTGTATCAACCAGAAATTAAGGTGTGGCATTGGGAAAGAAAAGCGACTGAGGCATTAGATAATAATATGAAAAATCAAATATTATTCCGGATGGAAAATACTTTGAGTGCAGCAAAAGTATATAGAAATTTTTTAAAAGAATTGGAGAGAAAATGAAAATAGTTTATGTTATTAGAGCTGACTATTTAACTCAATTGGGTGGAGATTCCATACAGATGATGAAGACAAAAGAATATATGGAAAAAATGAGGACAGATTTAGAAATTGAAATATGTAATCATCTTGATATTAAGGAAGCGGTTGAAAACGCGGATATAGTTCACATATTTAATTTACAAACAATTGAATTTTCATATACAATTTATCAATTATGTCAAAAATATAATTGCATAGTATTTTTATCTCCTATTTTTTGGGATCTAAAGGACTCTCTTATTACAAGTGGGTTTTATACTTTTTTTAACTTAAAGCCTCAAAAGTGGATGAAAGTTGGAAATAATATAATATGGAAATTATTAATTCATTTACCTCAATTTAATCAGCGAATTGGAATTTTTGGAAAAGAGTGGGGTAAGGCCAAGGAAATTTTGGAAAATGTAGACGGTATTCTTCCCAATTCTTATGAGGAATTGGAACAAATTTGTAGGATTTTTAAATTAGATTACGAGGATATGAGTTCAAAAAGCAATATTATTCCAAATGCTATCGAAAAAGATAGTAAGGATATTAAAAATCCGGAAAATGCCAGACTGCCTTCAAATTATGTATTACAGGTTGGGAGAATAGGAACGGTAAAAAATCAGATAAAAGTTTTGCAGGCTTTGAAAAAGAAGAAAGAGATACCTATTGTTTTTATTGGGAAACCAGAAAATCGAAAGTATTATAATATGTGTAGAAAGTTAGCTCATAAAAGAGGTAATGTTTTTTTTATAGAATCTGTTCCACATAATGAGATGGATTGGTACTATCAAAATGCAATTTGCCATGTAAATCCATCATTCCGAGAATCACCAGGTTTGGCATCGATGGAAGCATTATACAATGGGTTACCAATTGTTACATCGGATGAAAAATATTGTCCTTGTAAATTTTATAGATTTAATGAAATAGCATATTTATGTGAACCATATTCTACAAATAGTATAAAAAAAGCAATTTTAAAAGCAATGGATAATTCGGGAAAGCAAATAGTGTTAAAAGATTATTTTAACTTTTTCTCGTATCAAACTGTAGCAAAAATGACGCTAGATGCTTATAAAAAATGTTTAGATCAAAGAAAACAGTAAGAGAGGGTATAGAAATGAAAGTCATGAGTGTATTTGGGACAAGACCAGAAGCTATAAAAATGTGTCCATTGGTAAAAGAACTTGAAAAGGATCCTGCCATTAAAAGTATAGTATGTTTGACTGGGCAACATAAAGAAATGTTGCAGCAAGTTGTCGATATTTTTAAAATTAATATTAGTTATAATTTAGACATAATGCGCCCACAACAGACATTAACTACAATCACTGTTGATATCTTGAAAAAAATAGAGGAAGTTTTGAAGCGAGAAAAGCCGGATATAGTGTTGGTGCATGGAGATACAACGACATCATTTGTTGCAGCATTAGCGTCATTTTATCAGCAAATACCAGTAGGACATGTGGAGGCAGGGTTAAGAACATTTAATAAATATTCTCCATATCCAGAGGAAATGAATAGGTGTTTGACAGGCAGAATTGCGGAATACCATTTTGCTCCTACAAAAAATAATCAAAAAAATTTACAAAGTGAGGGAATAAGTAATCACATTTACGTTACTGGAAATACTGTTATTGATGCTTTTAAAACTACTGTAAAAGATAATTATTGCTTTAAAAGACAAGAACTAAATCAAATAGATTTTAATATGAAACGTTGTGTTTTGCTGACAGCTCACAGGAGGGAAAATATAGGAGTACCTTTAGAGAATATTTGTGAGGCAGTTGCAGAATTAGCAAAGGAAGATAAAAATATTGAGTTTATCTATCCGGTTCATTTGAATCCAGTAGTGAAAAATACTGCAGAACGCATACTAGGAAATATTGATAATGTTCATTTGCTTGAGCCGTTGGATGTGGAAGATATGCATAATGTAATGTCAAGATGTTATTTGGTTATGACTGATTCAGGGGGATTACAGGAAGAAGCCCCCTCGTTGGGCGTTCCAGTTCTAGTTTTGAGAACTGAAACTGAGAGGCCAGAGGCTGTAGAAGCAGGAACAGTTAAAGTGATTGGAGTAGATAAAGAAAAAATATATCAAAACGTCAGAATAGTTTTGGATGATAAGGAAGTATATGAAAAAATGGCGCATGCAGTAAATCCATATGGTGATGGGCATGCTAGCGAGAAAATAATTAAAATTTTGAAAGATAATATGGAGCAGAATAGATGAATCAAAATACTACATTAGATACAAGAGAAAAAATTATTCTTTTCTTGAAAAAGGTACATTTATATAAACCTATTGTAAAAGTATGCCTTACATTTTACAGAATAATGGGAGATAAATGGATCGAACGTGTCAAAGCAAAACAAGATAAAAGGCTAGGAGAAAAAGTATATAGTAAAGTACAAAGGATTTCTGAAATTATAGAATCAATTGATATGCAACAATATAAGGGTAAAGTATACTTATTTCAATATTCTTTTTTTGATACCAAAGGTGAGAGGTATATTTCAGGAGGCGGAGAAAGATATGCCTGCGATCTGGCGGCAGTGATTCAGAAAATAGGATATAAGGTGTTTTTAATACAGATTGGTGATAGTAGTAGTGAATACGAATGGAAACAGAAAATGAATGACATTACTGTTATCGGAGTAAATGCTACTATGATGGAATATTTTAAGATAATAGAGATGTTGCCGGATGTACAATTATCAATATATTCAGGATATGCAAGTTGGGGCAGAAAATTACATAGGCCTAATATAATAATTTCACATGGAATAACGTGGGATAATCCAGCGGCGGATGCAAATGTTTATGCAATTAAGCAAATACTTCAAAGTGCTGATCAGTTAGTGTCTGTAGATACAAATACTATTTCGTGGCTGAGGACGACTTATGCGGAATCATTAAATAAAACCGAAAAAAAGATGGTTTATATTCCAAATTATACTGATTTGAATGTGTATTATCCAATTGAAAAAGAGGATAAGGAAAGAATAAAAATTATTTTTCCAAGGCGTTGTTCACCTGAAAGAGGATTTTGGCTAGTTAGTGATATATTACCACGGATATTAGAGGATCATGAAGAAGTTATATTTGAATATGTGGGATTTATTCATACAGCAGATATAGGAGATAAAATAGATGAATTAAAAAATAAGTTTCCAGGAAGAGTGAGTCATAGGTTGGTAGATGCAAATAAAATGAATGAAGTATACCAACATGCAGATATTTCGTTGATACCTACGTTATATTGTGAAGGCACCTCCCTATCTTGTATTGAGGCAATGGCATGTGGGAATATAGTGATTTCTACTAATATTGGAGGATTGCCGAATTTAATTATCAATGATTTTAACGGAGTGTTGATTAATCCTGATAAAAATGAACTTTTGGAAGCGGTGGAAAATATTCTTGTGAACGAAGATTATCGTAATAAATTACAAAAAAATGCACTTGAGGTGTCAAAAGAGTTTTCAAAAGAAAAATGGGAAAAAAGTTGGGAACATATATTAAAGAAAATTCTATAAATTTTTTTAAAAAGTGTTTAGAATATGATTGATTGGAAAAATATTATAATAATGAGGAATAGAAATGCAAAATGAGAAAGTACAAAGCGAGTGGGATATTATTGTTAAATCGAAGACAGGATTATTTGATTTAAAATTAAAAGAAATATACCAATATAAGGATTTGATTTGGCTCTTTGTGAAAAGGAATTATTCTACAAGATATAAACAAATGATTTTAGGACCAGCTTGGATTATAATAACGCCGTTATTTACAATATTGACATATTCGATTGTATTTGGAGGAATAGCAGGATTATCTACAGATGGTATTCCCAAACCATTATTTTATCTGGCAGGTACTATTATATGGGGATTTTTCTCAAGTGGAGTAATTTCAAATTCAAACACTTTTACGAATAATGCGGGATTATTTGGAAAGATATATTTTCCTAGAATGGTAGTACCATTGTCTACGATGATTACGTTGTTTTTTGACTTTTGTGTGCAATTTTTTTTAATGTTATTACTATTAGCATTCTATGCGTATAGAGGGATAAATATTGTATGGAACTGGACGGTAATTTTCTTGCCATTGTATTTATTACAGATAGGATTGCTTGCTATGGGAGTGGGGATTATTGTTTCTTCATTAACGACCAAGTACCGTGATTTGGGAGTTTTAATTAATTTTGGGTTGCAGATATGGATGTATGCCAGTCCAGTGATTTATTCCATAACATTAATTCCGCAAAGATATCGCCAATGGTTTATGTTTAATCCTGTAACACCCGTAATATTGGCATTTAAATATTCTTTTTTGGGAATTGGAGAAATATCTTATGGATTTTGGGGAATTAGTTGGATAATAACTTTGCTAACTTTATTTGGGGCTATAATTTTATTTAATCAAGTAGAAAAGAACTTTATGGATACAGTATGAGGTTATATTATGCCGAAGGTAATAATAAAAATAAAAAATATTAAAAAGAAATATCGTTTGGGAACTATTGGCGGCGGTACTTTAAAAGGTGATATCCAAAGTTGGATATCTGTTAAATTAGGAAAAGAAGACCCTAATGCAATGATCGATGATACAGATGGTAAAAAGAAAAAAGAGTTTTGGGCACTAAAAGGAATTAATATAGAAATTAGTGAGGGAGAAAGAGTTGGAATTATTGGCACTAATGGTGCAGGTAAATCAACATTATTAAAATTACTTTCCAGAGTAACAGCACCTACTGAAGGCGAAATCTATATAAAAGGAAGAATTACTAGTATGTTGGAAATAGGAACAGGATTTCATGGGGAGTTGACTGGAAGGGAAAATATATATTTAAATGGTTCTATTTTAGGAATGAAAAAAGAAGAAATAGATCAAAAGATAGAGGATATAATTAAATTTTCTGAATGCGAACAATTTATTGATACTCCAGTTAAGAGATATTCATCGGGAATGTATGTTAAACTTGCTTTTGCAGTGGCTGCACATTTGAATTCTGAAATTATGATTATGGATGAAGTATTAGCAGTTGGAGATATGGCATTTCAGCAAAAGTGTCTTGATAAAATGTCAGAAGTGTCAAAAAATGAGGGGAAAACAATATTGTATGTAAGTCACAATATGGGTACAATACGTCGCTTGTGTGATAGATGCCTTGTATTAGAAAAAGGAAATATTGTTTTTGATGGTGATGTAGAAAAGGCAATTCAAAGATATTTGAAGATTGAAAGTGTGATGAAAGTAGAAAATGTTATAGATGATTCAATGCGTGATAGAGTTTTGGATAATGATATGACATTACGAGTCAGATTAATTGGAATAGATTTAATAGGTCAGGACAATAATTATATTGAGGCAGGAGATAAATTTAAATTTAGAGCTACTTTTAAATGTGAAGAAGATATTGAAAAAGTGTTCTTTAGATGTATAATCAGCAAATTAGATGGAATAGCAGCTGGAACTGCAATGTCCCAGGCCGTGGAAAATTGTAAAAAAAATGATGTAAAAGAAATTGTATTTGAATTTGATTCCAGCCAAATAGCACCAGGACAGTATTCTATGAAAGTTATTTTGTTTAAACCTAATTATAATGGAGCGCATGAAAAATATGACGCTGTGGCAAATGCTTTGGCATTTGAGGTAATTGCCACTAAAGGTCAATTTTTTAATTATGCATGGCCAAGTAGTGGTTGGGGGAGTACATCATATCCTATGCTAAGAGTAGTGGAATAGAAAGGAAGATATATGTATATTCAAGTTGTTTTAAGTATTCTATATGTAGGTCATGTGTTTCATTCATATTTAAATGCGCTATATATTGGTAAAAAAAATGAATGGCCAATTATAACAAATGAAGAATACATTAATCAATCGTTAGAATATAATGAAATATTTTTTAATGAATATGATATGGAGAAAATTTCTGAGGAGGAAAGAAAGAATGTGACAAGTCTTGGGATTCCAAAAAAATTTTTTGAAAACAAGGAAAAAAAATGTGGATCACGTACAAAGTTATTTATGGATCTATTAACACAACGGGATTTGGAATTTGAAAAGTTTGTTGAAAATTTTATTTGTGAAATTAATGAAACAAGTGATAAAGATATAAAAGGATTTATTGTTTTTGGAGAAGCTTATGAAAGTATCAGATATATGGCCCAAAAATATAAGTTTGAATTAATTAATTATGAGTTCTCTACATTTAGAAAATCAAATGGTTTCCCGATGAGTTTAATGTATGCAAATACTAAGGGACAGCTATATGAAAGTTTTGAGTGTCAAAAAAGATACCAAAATTTTATAGGTGAATGTAAAGATATTAATTTTTTCAGTCGAAAGGAGTTATTGGCACTATTTGGGAAGAGTGAAACATTGCATTTACAGCCATTACTCAATAATGGTGGATATAGGTATGAATTAGGGGTTTGTGGGATGGGGGGAAAAGTTTATCCACATGCATTCTGCAGAGAAGCATATACAGATGAGGATATTTATTATAAATGCTCAAAGATATATGATTCTGACGAATGGACAATACGGGAGCATCCAGGGTATTTAAGAGATGAGTGTCAACTATTGGCAAAAAGAGATCCAATGGATTTTATCTTATCCTGTAAACGTATTGCTGCTGTTACATCTAATGTATTGCTTGAAGCTATGCTTTGGAATAGAGTAGCATGTACAGAATGCAATATTGTTGCATTTTCTTTTGCATGTGAAAAGGATTTTAAATCTGAAAAGATAATAAAAGATATTTTTTTGAATTTTTTTATTATAGCTTATTTAGTGCCAAAGCAGGAAACTTTGTTTAGTCCAGATTATTGGGAGTGGCGTAGGAAAAATACCAGTGAAAGAGAAATATTTTTAAAACATATTAATATTATATTGGCTGAGTATGGACTAGATAATTCTATTCTTATGTTAAATGAGGAAGAGCGATATGAGAAAATATTAATGGCAAGAGGGATATCAAAATGTGAAATAGAAATGTTTAATCGCCCCATAAATGATTCAGAGATTAATTTTGATATGTTGTCTTCATATATAGAGTTAAAAAATGAAGCGGTAGGTATTAAGAAAAAGCTATACTGTTTAAATAGAAACAAAGATAATGAAATTGTGAGTGAATTTATATTTGAAAATAATAATTTTAGTGAAATGGAATTTTTCCCTATAGGCAATGCGGTGGGAATTATTAAGATAAATAAAATATTTATTAATCAAAAAGAATTTGACAGCGGAGATAATGATTATTATATTGTGGGAAGAGAATGGGGGAAGAAAATAAAAGGAATTATAGAATATAAAAAAAATCACGTAGTAATTAAGTGGCAATATAGAAAATGGGATGTGTTTAGTTTAGTGAATGAAATACAAAATGAGATGAAAGTTTATAAAGAGAGAGAAAACGCAATGCAACGCGAATTAGACAGTATATATAATTCTAAATTATGGGTTGCAACAAAACCTTTGCGACAAATTCTTGATCTTTTTATAGCAGAAAAGTGAGGAATAAGAAATGGCATATTATGATGAAATAAAAGCAAAATTTTCTAAATCGGATGAATATGTATTATATCCGGATATTTCCAAAGCAACATTAAGATTAGAATTATCAAATATATGTAATCACCAATGCATTTTTTGCTTGCATAATAAAATGAAACAGATTAGAAGGCAGGGTGAAATGAAGGAGGAGTTGGTTTATAGACTGATCAAGGAGTATGCTGAAGAAGGCGGACAGAAAATAGGACTATTTATGAACGGAGAGCCATTTATCAGCAGGAATCTTCCTCAATATATAAAATTTTGTAAAGAAAGTGGAATAGGGTATGTATTTATAACAACTAATGGAGCGTTGGCAAATGAAGAAAACTTAAAAGCAGTTTTTGACAGTGGTTTAGATAGTATTAAATTTTCAATTAATGCAGGTAGTAGAACAACTTATCAAAAAGTACATGGAAAGGATGATTTTGATAAGGTCTTTCAAAATTTAAAATTTGCACATGAGTATCGTTGTAAAAGCAATTTAAACTATAAAATTTTGGCATCTTGCGTTGTTACAGATGAGGTTTTGGATGAACTATCCGCTATACATGAAAACATAAGACCCTTTGTTGATGATTTTGTATATTTTCATGCACAAAATTTTAGTGGAGAGTCAAATAGGGAACAGGCTGGATTAAACACAGAATTTCATACTGAAAATGCAAAAGATTTTGTATTTGAAAGACCTATTCCATGTTACTATCCGTTTACACATATTGCCATATCTTATGAAGGATTTTTAACAGTGTGCAATGAAGATGCGTTAAATAAAATGGCTATGATAGATTTGAATCACACTAGTATGAAAGATGCATGGTATTCTGATAAGATGATAGAGGTCAGAAAAAAACATTTGGAGGGACAAGTAGAAGGAATACAATGTTATAATTGTTCTCATGGAACAGATGATGAAATACTACCATTGAATCTTGAGTTATATCAAAGAGGATGTTTGTAAGGAGGAAGAAAATGAATATTTTGGGAATAATACCTGCACGATATAGTTCTACGAGATTTCCAGGTAAGCCTTTGGCAGATATATGTGGAAAGCCAATGATTTGGTGGGTATATCAGCAGGTTATACAAGTTAAGGAGTTGAGCCAAGTAGTGGTAGCCACAGATGATGAAAGAATTAGTGATGTATGTCATCAGTATGAAATGCCAGTAATAATGACAAGGAATGATCATGAAAATCATGTAACAAGATTGAGTGAAGTATCGGAAAGGATGGAGGCAGATTACTATGTATGTGTAAATGGTGACGAACCTTTAATACTTCCACAAAACATTAGAAAAGTGATACCGCAAAGAATTGTTGAAGACGAATATGCAGGATATTTGATGCGAAGTTTGACAGATCCAGCGGAAACAATTGATCCAAGTAATATAAAGTTGGCCGTCCTAAGTAATGGAAGATGTCTTTATATGTCTAGGAATCCAATTCCTTACCCCAAGGGGACATTGAAGGTTACTTATAAAAAATTGATAGGTGTGGAATGTTTTAATCGAAAAGCATTGCAATTTTATGCGCATACCCCAATGGGAGAATTAGAAAAAATTGAGGACATAGATCATTTACGATTTATAGAACATAACAAACCGGTCATTATTAGAGAAGTAGCTTCCGAGTCTTTGTCTGTTGATACATTCAAAGATTTAGAAAAAGTTAGAATGATTATGAAATCAAAGCTTGTGGGAGAAAATGAATGGAACAAATAAAGTTATTAGATTGCACTTTACGCGAAGCACCTTTGAATGGATTGAGATACGGTTCGCGATTTTTGTATAATTTTATCAATGGGTTAGAGAAAACAAAAGTAGATTTTATAGAAGTGGGATTTTTGAAGGATGGGATATATGAAAATGGGAGTGCAGTTTTTAGTGATGTTCTACAAATAAATAATTATTTATTGAATAAAAAAAAGGACATTAAATATGTGGCGTTGATAGATGTTGGACGTTTTAGTGTGGATACTTTACCTGATTATGATGGGAAGTCTATAGACGGAGTAAGAATTTGTTTTAAAAAAGGAGAAGAATGTGAAGCAATAAAGTATGGAGAGCTCATCAAAAGTAAGGGATATCTTGTATTTATTCAACATGTCGATACACTTGGATATAATGATGAGGAAATTGTGGCATTTATTAGGGAAGTGAATAAGATTAATCCCTATGCATATTCTATTGTTGACACCTTTGGTGCAATGTATCAGAGTGATATTAGACATTTATATGAAATAGTGAGTCATAATTTAAATAGAAATATACGTTTAGGGTTTCATTCTCATAATAACTTGATGTTGGCAAATTCAAATTCGCAGGAATTTATAAGAATTGCATCTAATGACAAAAGAGAGATTATTGTTGATGCATCAGTATTAGGGTGTGGAAGGGGGGCTGGGAATGCTCATACGGAATTGATAATGGAGTTTTTAAATCGAAAGTATGGGACTGAGTACAATGTGAATGAATTGTTAGATCTGATTGATATGCAGATGCCTGTAATCGAACAAAAGTGTACATGGGGATATAGTATTCCATATTTTATTTCAGGTTTGCATAATGCACATGTATTTAATGTTAATCAGTTATTAAAGCGACATAATATAAAATCGAGAGATTTACGTGCCATAATTGAATTATTAAGTGAACAAGAAAAAAAGAAATATAATTATACTCTGTTAGAAAAATTGTACGTTAATTATTTCAATAATGAAGTGGATGATACTATAATCAGAGAAAAATTGAAAAAAGAAATTAAAGATAGAAAGATTCTTCTATTAGCACCAGGTAAGTCATTACGAACTGAAAAAGAAAAAATAGAAGACTTTATATTGAATGAAAAACCTGTTATCATAGCAGTCAATAATATAATAGTAGATTATAAGACAGATTATATTTTCTTTAGTGGTATTAAACGATATGAATTTATTGAGCAGAAACATGATGAAATAAAAAGCAAACTTATTATCACATCAAATATAAAACAGGAAGGAGAAGAAAAAGAATATATAATTAATTATTTGTCATTGATTAAATATGGGTGGGTAAATATTGATAATTCAGCAATTTTGTTATTAAGATTATTAGTATCTTTAAATGTAAAAAGTATTTATATTGCAGGACTTGACGGATTCATATTTTCGGGAAAAGATAATTTTTATCGAGATGAGTTAAGTAGTGAAGAAATTGACTACGAAGGTTTGCAACTACTTAATAAAGAGATGCGCGGGATGCTCTCAGATATAAGAAGCGAATGTGAGCAAAATCATATATGCTTTAAGTTAATTACCCGAAGTCTATATGATGATGTTTGGGAGGATGATAATGTATAAAGGAATAATATTTGATTTAGATGGCACGCTATTAGATACAACTGAAGGGGTAGTTAATGCGGTAGAAAGGACTTTATTCCAATTGGAATTAATAAAACCTGATAATTTAAATCTAGAGCAGTTTGTTGGTCCTCCTATGCAAGACTCATTCCAAAGATATTTTGGAATGGATAAAGAAGAAGCTTTGAAGGCAGCGAATATTTTTAGGGACAATTATAAAAAAAAATCATTATTTATGGCTAAAGTTTATGATGATGTGTTTAATTTATTAGAATTACTAAAGAATGAAAATTATAAAATTGCAATTGCGACAAATAAAAGTCATGAAAATGCGATAGAAATTTTGAAGCAGTTTCGAATATTGGAATATTGTGATTATGCAGCAGGATCAGATTTAGATGGTAAATTAAAAAAATCGGATATTATTAATATATGTATTGAACAATTAAAAGTTAGATCGGATGAATTATTATACATTGGCGATAGCAGTTATGATTTAAAAGGGGCTAAACAATCAGGTTTAGATTTTTTAGGTGTTACATACGGTTTTGGATTTGGAAAAACTGAAAGTATCGATAATGATGAATGTATTGCAGTATGCGATTCAGTTATGGAAATTATAGATTTTTTGAAATTAAGTTAAAGGAGTTGTTATGGAGAAGGCAATAATATTTGGTGCTGGAAGTATAGGAGAAAAGGTATTGATTTTAAATAAAGAGAAATATGAAATCATTGCTTTTACTGATAATGATATTAATAAAATCGGGACTGTATACTGTTCATTGCCAGTAATTTCACCACAGGAACTTATGGATATTAAATTTGATGTAATTTTGATAGGTTCTTTGATTGGTTTAAATGATATACCGAAACAATTAGAGGAGATAGGAATTCATAAACGCATAGATAGTAGTTATGCACAATTATCAGTGGATAGCAGAATATTGTTTTTGTCTCGATATGCAGAATTGACGATTCAAAATCATATTGAAGGAGAGGTTGCTGAAGCAGGAGTTTTTAGAGGAGAATTTGCTCAATATATTAACTTTTATTTTCCACATAAAAGACTATATTTGTTTGATACTTTTGAAGGATTCGATGATAGGGATTTCAAGTATGAGCAAGAGGAGTCTTTTACAGATGCTAAACATATTAGTGAAACAAGTGTAGTATGGGTAATGAATAAAATGAAATATAAAGAAAATGTCATTATTAAGAAGGGTTATTTTCCAGATACAACTACGGGCATTGTTGATCAGTTTTGCTTTGTGAATTTAGATATGGACTTATATAAGCCAACATTAGAAGGTTTGCGCTTTTTTTATCCTAAAATGAATTCAGGGGGAATTATCTTGATTCATGATTACTTTTCTAAAGTTTTTCCTAATGTGAAACGTGCTGTTGAAGATTTTGATAAAGAAATAGAAGGTAATTTAACACTATGTCCCATAGGGGATGATTTGAGTATTGCAATTGTTAAATAGTGGGTAAATTATGTGGGAGTGAATTAATGAAAAAGGAACGGCAATCTAATTTTGAGTTAATGAGAATAATTAGCATGTTTAGTATTTTGGCTTTTCATTATCAAATACATATTGATTCGGATACCATTATGTATCAGGCATTTTCAAAGAATCAATTTGTTGCAATACTGGCAGGTTCTTGGGGGACGTTAGGAACAAACTTGTTTTTTATTGTCACATCTTATTTCCTTATTGAAAGTTGTAGATATGATCTTAAAAAGATAAAAAAACTGATGATAAAAACATCATTTTTTGCAGTTGTATTGTTAGGGATTGCATTCATAGTTGGATATGTTAGATTTGATCTTATTTGGTTAATTAAAAGCATTTTTGCTCCATTTACCTATATGTATTGGTTTATTTCGGCGTACATAATTTTATACGTTTTCTCTCCAATTTTAAATAGGATAATAGATGGATTAAATATAAAAGAGTATCAATTTATTTTGATAGTTTTATTTTGGGTGGTCTATATTATGCCTTTGATTATAGGGTATTTTGATTTGACAGGAAGATTAGGATGCGCAATTTTTATTTATTTTTTTATGGGCTATTTGTTGAAGTGGGGGGGGGTAAAAAATGTATTTGAAAAATATTCGTATGTAGGGTTTTTATCTGTAAGTGCATTAATTGTTCTTTATGAGATTTCTATATCATGGATAGGAACACATATATATGCTCCCGTACAAAAGTATATTGAGATTTTTGAAGGTACTCAATCACCGTTGATGGTACTGAATAGTTTTTTTGCATTTTACATATTTAAAAATTTAAGGATAAAAAATTATAAATTAATTAATTTTTTGGGAAAACATACATTAGGTGTTTTTTTGATTCATGGTCCTGGCATGCTTAGTCGTTTGATTTTATGGGATATGATTTTTAAAGGGAATATATATTATCATAAAGACACAAAAACTTTTATTTTACATTATTTTATGACGGTAACAATTCTTTTTATAATTGGTGTAGCTTTAGACTATTTATATACAGTTTTGATTGAAAATACATTAATAAAGATATACACTCATGCTAAATTTAAGCTGCAGAAAAAAGAATAAACGTATTATTTTTAGGTAAGCGCCAAATATTCCAGCGGATATTCTAATCCTCAAATTTCACCTATAATT
>CANSUS010000026.1 GCA_947650155.1 uncultured Lachnospiraceae bacterium | reverse complement strand
TTTTCGCAGATTATAGAAATCCCCGAAGTCATTATTGTTTACATAACAAAAACAGCAGATTGGATGTGAAAAGAGTGAATCGAAAAAAAGAAAAATCAAAATTATGGTTTATTTTGTTTTTGCTGTTTTTAATGGTTATCGTCGTGGCGGCAGGAAAATTATTCAGACAGTACATAGAGCGTCAGACATCGAATGACCAGTTTAGCAGTTTACAGGAAGAAGTGAATCACGAAGCAGGTAATATGACAGAAGAACCGTCCATGCCAGATACAAAGGAAAAACAGACGTGGGAAGAAAATACGGAAGATGGGGCAGGGGAAGAAGATGCCAAAACAGATGTATTAGAGGAAGCCGGTATTGAGATACCACAGAAGGATCTGGACTGGGAAAAACTGCATCAGGAAAACCCGGATATTTATGCCTGGATCTATATACCGGACACAATCGTAGATTATCCGGTACTGCAGCATCCGACAGACAACAAATATTATTTAAATTACAATATGGACGGAACAAAAGGGTATCCAGGCTGTATCTATACGGAAAATTATAACAGTAAAGATTTTTCGGATATTCATACAGTGATCTACGGGCACAATCTAAAAGACAAAACTATGTTTTCTAGTTTACATAATTTTGAAGATAAAGAGTTGTTTGGAAAAGATCATTATATTTTTATTTATACGGAAGATTATGTTTTTGTATATCAGATATTTGCAGCTTATGAGTTTGGCGCGATTCATCTTCTGGATAATTATGATTACACCAATGAATACGTGTATGAGGATTACCTGAAACAAATATTCGGTACAGCGGACCGGATTGCAAATGTCAGGGAGGACATTGCGGTTACGACGGAAGATAAGATTGTTACTTTGTCTACCTGTACAGCGGATCATGATTCTTCCAGACGTTTCCTGGTAACGGGCGTGTTAGTGAATCCGAAAGAGTAGGAAATGCTATGTTAGATAAAAAAACAGTTGTTGAAAAAAAGAAATTTGGAATTGGTACGCTTACGGTTATCACAATCATCACGGTTGTATTGCTTGCAGGAGGAATTGTTGCAGTGATGCGTATGCTTGGAAAGGCTTCTTTATCCGTTACCATTACGGGGACGGAAAATGTGAAACTTGGTGAAAGTGCAGGAGAACTTGAAGGAAATGTGATTCTGTATCATGGCGATGACTATGTTCTAAATGAAGATCTCATTACGATACTGGTGATGGGAATTGATAAAGAAACCGTCACCGAAGTGGGCGGACAAAGTTTTACAGCGGAAGAGGGAAGTGAATATGCAGGCGGACAGGCGGATGCATTATTTCTCCTGCTCATTAATCCGCATGACAAAAATGTTTATGTGATAGCGATTAACAGAAATGCGATGGCAGAGGTGGATGTATTTGACGAAAATGGCAATTATCAGGGAATTTTTACGAAGCAGATCGCACTTCAGCACGGGTATGGGGATGGAGGAGAAGAGAGCTGTTTAAGGCAGGTTAAGGCGGTATCCCGGATGTTTCATGGGCTTCCCATTCATGCGTATGCGGCGATCAGCATGGATGCTATACCGGAATTAAATGATGTGGTCGGCGGTATTACAGTAGAGGTATTGGACGATATTGTATATCCTGAATACGATATGGACCTGCATCAGGGTGAAACAGTAACGCTGTATGGGGAAAAGGCATACTGGTATGTCCGCCTTCGGAATGAAGCTGTTTTTAATTCTAATGAGCTCCGGTTACAGAGACAAAAGCAGTATTTGACAACCTTTGCATCAGAAGCCAAAAACCAGGCCGTAGCGGATATCCGTGTGGCCGTTAATTTATATCAGACAGTACGCAAATATATGGTAACGGATATTGACTTAAATGCATTTACCTATATGGCTACGGAATACATAGGGTACGATTTTGATAAAGATAACATGTATTCCCTGCCGGGAGAAGTTGTGCAGGGAAATCATTTTGAAGAGTTCTATGTGGACGATGAGGCATTGCAGGATCTGATTATAGAGTTGTTTTACGAGCCTGTCCGCAGTAATACCAATTGATATCTTCCGGGGAACCACATCTTCGGTTTGATATAACCACATGAATATATTAGGAAGGAGGAGTAATCATGAAGAGAAAAATTTTAGCAGTGTTCACTGCATTGACAGTTTTTGCAATGGGATCAGTTACTGCATTTGCAGCCAGTCCGACGGTGGGGACGACAGAAGCGCCGGTAAAGACACAGAAAGCATCCACCGTTTTAGCAGCTACGGAAGCGCCGGGTACTTATTTGAGCGGGACGTCAGTATCAACGGGATACCAGGTTTCGGCAGTATCCGATACAACCGTTCAGGCAGCAGCAGTGGCTGTTCAAAATTCCATTTTAAATGACGTTGCATCAATTGCTTCCAAAATCGGAAATAAGACACTTGCGGATTCAGCTAAAAATGCAGGCAGTCAGGTAACAGCAAAAATCGTTACTGTTATTGAGGTTAAGGCGTCAAGTGCCGCTAAAGATGCGAATGGAAACTATGTTGTAACTTTGAATCTTTCAGATATTGCAAAAGGAGACGCAGTCGTTGTTCTTCATTATACGGGAAGCACGTGGGAAACCATTGTTCCTTCAAGCGTAGAAAAAGGCGCCGTAACATTTGCCAGTGCGAGCTTGTCTCCGATTGCTGTTGTAAAACTGAGTGCAGCAGGTGTTTCGCTGTCTCCACAGACAGGTTCATCCATACCTGTGGCAGCGGTGATTCTGATTGTTGGCGTTGTTGGTACGGCAGTATGCGGGAAGAAATATTTTGCATGAAATCATAATATTACAAAATAAGATCTTATTATTTTCTAAATATCATGTGGTGGATTTAGAAAGCAAAAGTCTGGCGGGGCTTTGCTCCGCCCGGACGATTGTTTGAAACATTGGATTCGGGAAAGGAATGCAATGAATACTCATGAAAAAGGTTTTGATTATAACGACCATCAGTGGCTTTCTGCCGCAGTTTGAAAAGAATAATGTGAAGCTATTGCATGAAGCAGGGTGTGAGATTCATTATGCATCCAATTTTAAAAATCCGGTCTATAATTTTAATGCGCAGGATCTAAGAAAAGAAGGAATCCGCCTGCATCAGATTGATATTGCTAAAAGTCCGTTCCAATTTAGAACAAACCTGCGGGCAGTCAGGCAA
Source organism: uncultured Lachnospiraceae bacterium (assembly GCA_947650155.1). Lineage (GTDB taxonomy): Bacteria > Bacillota > Clostridia > Lachnospirales > Lachnospiraceae > RGIG3002. The sequence continues at coordinate 45,783 of CANSUS010000026.1, read as the reverse complement.
TTGCTTCACATTATCAGAGAAAACGAAATTGATATTATACACTGTCATAATCCAATGGGTGGAGTGGCAGGGCGGATTGCGGCCGGACTATGCAGAAGGAAACTGTATGTGATTTATACGGCGCATGGATTTCATTTTTATAAGGGTGCGCCAGGGAAAAACTGGCTGCTTTTTTATCCTGTTGAATGGTTTTTGGCACATATGACAAATATCATTGTGACCATCAACAGCGAGGACTATAAAAGGGCAAAGCGGCTTCATTTGAAAGCAGGAGGCGCCGTATTTCAAATACATAGTGTTGGAGTTGATAAAGACCGGTTTGCGCCGAAACGGGAAAGCAGCGAGGTGAAGCGCGGGGAACTGGGCGTGCAGAAGGAAGCTTTTCATATTGTAACGGCGGCGGAGTTAAATGATAACAAAAACCAAAAGGTTATTATAGAGGCAATCAGTAGATTGGCGCGGACAGATATTTATTACAGCATTTGTGGAAAGGGCTGTACGGAGGAAGTTTTGAGAAAACTGATTCGGGAAAAAGGACTGGAAGGAAGAGTCAGACTTTGGGGGTTCCGTACGGATATGGAGGAAATTTTACAGACAGCTGACTGCTTTGCCTTTCCTTCCTATAGAGAGGGATTTGGCGTTGCAGCAGTGGAAGCCCTGTTGTGCGGTGTCCCCCTTATCGTTTCTGATAACCGGGGCACAAGAGAATATGCGGTACAGGAAAAAAATGCCCTTATCTGTCATGCGGACAGTGTGTCGGAATTTGCACAGGCAATTGACAGGCTGTACACAGATAAAGAACTGCTGGGAAAAATGGCAGAGTACTGCAGACCGTCCGCAATGAAATTTACGATTGAAGAAGTAGAAAAAACAATGAGAGACGTATACCGTAAAGCTTTAAATGCCTGATTGTTTATCGGGATGGTATGAAAAAAGAGCGGACTTTCTTGTCCGCGGGAAAGAGGAACAGAATGGAACAGCCGCTTGTATCTGTGATTATGGGCGTGTTTAACCAATGGGATGAAAAAACGCTGCTGGAATCCGTAAACTCTATATTGAATCAGACCTATAAAACGCTTGAATTTATTATCTGGGATGACGGTTCTGATCCGGCTGCTGCAAAGTTAGTGAAAAAGCTGACCAAACTGGATGAGAGAATTATTGTGGCGGGAAAAGAAAAAAACAACGGACTTGCGTACAGTTTAAATGCATGTATCAGGATTGCAAAAGGCAAATATATAGCGCGCATGGATGCAGACGATATCTCCAAACCGGTGCGTATTGAAAAGCAGGTGGTATTTTTAGAAACCCATCCTGAATACGGGTGGTGTGGAACGGGGGCGGAACTCTTTGACGAGAGCGGCGTGTGGGGAAGCAGGCCTATGCCGGAGATTCCGCAAAGAAGCGATTACTTTCATTATTCGCCGTATATTCATCCTTCTGTCATGTTCAGAGCAGAGCTTTTTGCTGAAAATCCGGGATACCTTGCATCAGAGGAAACACTTCGTTGTGAAGATTTTGAAATTTTTATGCATTTATCTGAACAGGGACAGCAGGGATATAATCTGCAGGAAAAGCTTTTTTGTTACCGTGAGACGAGGGATTCTTATAAAAAGCGAAAAGTGAGGTTTCGTCTGAATGAAGCAAAAATCAGGTACAGAAACTATAAAAAAATGAAGATTCTATTTCCCATCGGATGGGTGTATGTGCTTCGTCCGATTGCAGCCTGTCTGATTCCGGCGAAAGTATTGGAGTTTGTAAAACGCTGGGAAGGAATTCGATGGAAGAGAATAGAAACGGGAAATGATTTGGCGGGAAGCATGAGAATGCAGCCGGAGGTGGGAAACCTTGAAAGAGCAGGAAGAATATCAGAAAAGGGTGGAGTATTACAGAGCCAGTTTGCGGAGGAACCCTTTGCATATGCAGGCGGCGGACCGCTCCATGAAACAGCTGGATAAATGCGGAACAGAAAGCCAATATGTGAGAGATGAGGTATTTTTATATGTGTGGGCGCCTGTCATGACGGAGTATGTGGAATGGGTACTGGAAGAAGCGCTGAAAGCAGGGAAATCCAGACTTTATTTTCTTTCCAGAGACGGGTATATGATGTACCGGCTGGCCAAAAAACTGGTAAAGGCAAGAAACCTGCAACTGGATATCAGATACCTTAAGATATCAAGATTTGCCATTCGCAGTGCAGAATATTATTTTTCCGAAAAAGCCGCACTGGACACTCTTTGTACCGGTGGAATCGGCATCAGCTTTGAAACAATTATGAAGCGGGCAGGCCTTACTGAAGCGGAAGCGTTTTGTGTGGCAAAGCTTGCCGGATACGAGGAAACTTATAGAGCGGTATTAAACAGCAGACAGCTTTGCAGGCTTAAGGCGGAATTATCCCGCATTGATCTATTATTTGCTTTGATACAAAAACATTCTAAAGACTGCTATGAGACTGCCATATCTTATTTCAAACAGGAAGGATTGTTTCAGAAAATCCCCTATGCGCTTGTGGACAGCGGATGGACAGGGACTTTGCAGTTCAGCTTACAGAAAGTATTGGAGCATGCGGTTGCAAAAAGCATGCAGCTGCAGGGTTACTATTTTGGAATGTATGAAAGACCAAAAGGGACGAAAAAGGGGCAGTACAAGGCATTTTTTTTTGACGAGAAAGAAATTTTCAAAAAAATAAGGTTTTCAAACTGTCTGTTTGAAACTGTTTTTTCTTCGCCGGAAGGAATGATTTGTGGGTATGGAAGAAAAGAGCAAAAGGGACTGAAACGGTCTCCGAATCCGGAGCAGAATGATAAAAGCGATTGGGTTTATGCGGCAATGGAAAAGGAAAATAAGAACCCGAATGCAGCAGTAATGGAGCGGTTTACAGAGTTATTGTTAAATTATGGGGAGGCATATCTGGAAATGACAGATGTGGGAAGTATGCCTGACAGCAGGGCAGCAGTGCCGGAAAGGCACAGAAGAAAAAAGCAGAGGATTTTTGTGGAAAGATTGTTAAAACCTGTGATGGGAAGTCCGACGCGGCTGGAGGCAGAGGCATTTGGCGAATTGCTTTTTTGTGATGATATGTTGGAGCAGCAGTTACAGCCAGTGGCAGCCGGATGGGACGAAGACGAACTGCAAAAACAGCGTTTTTTGAATAAATTCTTAATTAAAATGAATCTGAAGTCAGATTCTCTGCATGATAGCGCATGGGCAGAAGGCAGTATCGTAAACTTTGGAGGAAAGGTGAAGAAGAATCTGAGGCAGGAAAGATTATATAAAAGTTTTATGTATATGAGAAAGGCAGTTATCAGGTGAAAGCAGAGAACAGGTCAGAAAGCAGAGGAAACAGAAGGGATATCAGGCAGTATATTTTTGTGATCAGGGAATTAACTGCCAGAGAGATTAAAAGAAAGTATGTCGGCAGTTCTTTGGGGATTATATGGAGTGTTTTAAATCCGCTTCTTCATATGGTAGTTATGTCATTGATTTTTTCAACAATGTTCCGGCATTCTATTGAAAACTTTCCGATTTATTATCTGACCGGACAAATTTTCTGGATTTTATTCAGCGGAGCAACAGAGTCCGCCATGACGGCGCTTGTAGATAATAAAAGTCTGTTGATAAAATCCAAACTGCCAAGGCAGACTTTTGTGCTGTCAAGGGTTTATACATCGCTGGTGAATTTTGGTTATACCTGTATTGCCTATGTACTGATGCTTGTGGTATTTCAAGTGAAACCAAGCGCGGCGCTGCTTCTGTTTCCCCTGTCTGTTATTTTCATGCTTACCATTTCGGCAGGAGTGGGATATATTTTGTCAGTAATCTATGTGTTTTTTGCAGATGTAAAATATTTATATTCTGTATTTTTGACATTGTGGATGTATATGTCAGCCCTGTTCTACCCGATAACAAGCCTGCCTGAGGTGATGAGGGACTTTATTGGGTGCAATCCTGTTTATGTGTGCATTGCATTTGCAAGGGAGTGTGTGATGTATGGAAGAGTGCCGGATATGATGATGTGGATGAAACTGATCGGTTGGAGCCTTGGCAGTCTTACGGTGGGATATCATTTTTTCAGGATAAAAGAAAATCAGATTATGCAGAAAATTTAAAAAAGATGAAGGAAAGCTTCGGGATATGAAAGCAAAACGAAACCCCATATTGGCTGTATTTCTTTTTGCCGTTATTTTGGGACTGATGGCAAACCCTTTAATTGCCTGTGCAGCAGAAGCCACAGTTACTTTCGGCTCAAACTGGTACAACAAGTCAAGCGGAGATACTTTTCCGGTTGGAGTATATTTAAATGCAAAGACAGCAATCGGTGATTACCATATAGAAATTAAATATGACAATCTGCGCCTGCAATATGTGGACGGCGCAGATGATGCAGATGAGGAAAACGGTATCCTCATTCTGGAGGGAAATCAAAATAACAGGCGGATCAAATTCTGGCTTCGGTTCCAGGCTGTCAGCGGAGGAGAGGCATCAATTGAAGTATCTTCCGCGGACGTGAAACTGCGAAACAGTACTGACGGAGAAACTTTTACAATTACAGAGTACGACAGCGCCCCGGTACATCTGAAAGGAGAAGATACGGCAGCGGAAATAGAAGCCAGACTGGAAGAGGCAGAGCGGGTCTTAGAGGAAGAAGGCGGAGGAAGCGTCGGGGAGGGAGGAAATACAGGACAGCAGGCAGAGAACAGTACAGGAGAGGCTGGGAGTGAAGGACAGCCGACAGAAAGCGGCGCGGAAGAGACAGAGAGTGGAGGACAGCAGACTGGAAACAGCAGCACAGAAGGGACGGAAGGAGAAGTACAGCAGACTGGAAATCAGGAAGAAGAGGCGGGGAATGCAGGACAGCAGGCAGAAAGCGGCGCGGAAGGAGTCGAGGGCATAGAGCAGGAAGAACAGATATTGGATAGCACAGGGGAAGCAGAAAAGAGAGAGCAGGCAGCAGGTTTAAAAGGTACAGGGAAAAATAATATTTTTTTTAATGTTTATTTTGTACTTGCAGGAATCGTAATTCTGATTGCTGTAATAATAGATGTGGCTGTCTGGAACATACTGAAGAAAATAAGAAGACGAAAAGCGGATAAGGAACAGAGAAATTCCATGAAATCCCGGAATGACAGTTTGGAGGATGGCTTTGAATTTATTGACCTTGATTCACCGGAAGAACGCGTAAAAAGTTCGACTCCGATCATGCTGTGTGATGAGGAACTGGAGTGGCAGTTTGGCAGGCCTGTGATTAAAATATGCGATGTCACGATGGAATTTAAACTGTCTTCCGTAAACCCGTCAGGATTGAAGGAATATATTGTGCAGCTGATAAAGAGAGAGGTATCCTACCGGAAACTGTATGCACTGTATCATGTATCTTTTAACATTTATAAAGGAGAGGTAATTGGAATTATTGGAACCAACGGTTCCGGTAAATCTACCCTGTTAAAGATTGTATCAGGAGTGTTGAAACCTACAAGCGGGTATGTGGATACCGGACGAAGGAGAATACAGCTTCTGACCCTTGGAACCGGATTTGATCTGGAACTGACAGCACGGGAAAACGTGTTTTTAAACGGTGCCATCATAGGCTACCGAAAGGAATTTCTGGAAACTCATTATGACGAGATCGTGGAGTTTGCAGAGCTGCAGGATTTCATGGAAGAGAAGGTCAAGAATTTTTCCAGCGGAATGGTCAGCCGTTTGGGATTTGCCATTGCGACCGCGGGAGACGCGGCGGAGATTCTGATTTTGGATGAGATCCTAAGTGTGGGAGATGAGTTTTTCAGGCAGAAGAGTCTGAAGCGGATTAAAGAGATGATTCACGGCGGCAGTACCGTACTAATGGTAAGCCACAGCATGGGAACGATTTTGGAGCATTGTTCAAGGTGCGTTTGGATTGAAAAGGGAGAGCTTCAGATGGTGGGAGAGCCGAGGGCGGTATGCGAGGAGTATCGGAGGATGAATGAGTAAGGATGAAATATCTTTGATACGATTAGAAAAGTATTTCCAAGTCTGCTTTTTATGAAGGCTTATAAAGATAGAAGTAAATTACATAGTAAGTTGAAATAAAAGTTTATTGTATAAAATTGATAGGAAGGATAAATTATAATGAAATATTCTGTAAATGCAGTTGTTGTAACTTATAATAGATGTGAACTGTTAAAGCAGGCTTTGGATGCATTATTTAGTCAAACCTTTAGATTAAATAAGATTATAGTTATTAATAATGCAAGTACTGACAATACAAAAGATTATCTAGATAATATTTCCAATGAACAATTAGTTGTAATTCATAAAGAAATTAATGAAGGTGGTGCAGGAGGATTTTATTATGGAATAAAAGAGGCTTATAATTTGGGGTGTGATTTCGTTTGGGTTATGGACGATGATACAATATGCACTCCAGATTCCCTAGAAAAGGTGATGGATGGATATGAAATAGTAAAAGATAGAAATATCGGATTTTTGGCTAGTAACGTATTTTATAAGGACGAGACACCTTGTTTTATGAATATATGTAAGCCTGATTATATGTGGAATGAATATGCAGAAAAAGGAATTATTAGAGTAGTACATTGTTCATTTGTTGCTATGCTTATACCAACATGGATAATTAAAAGCGTGGGATTGCCAATTAAAGAATATTTTATTTGGGGGGATGATGGAGAATATTCAACAAGAATATTGCAAAATTATGAGGGATATATTTGTGCTAAGAGTAAAGTATATCATTTTATGGATTTTAATACTGGAGTGGATATATGGAATGTGGAGGAGAATAGAATAGAAAGATTCTATTATTTTTATCGAAATTGGATGTGTACAAATTTAATGAGAAGTACACAAGCAGCTTGTGATTTTGAAAAGGAAACAAGAAACTTAATAAAAGTGATAAGAAAAAGTAATACTCGTTTCAAGAGACAAAAAATTCAAGTGATTAAAAAAGGAATACGGGATGGAAAGAAATTTAAAGTAATAATAAAAACCCCTGATGATGCTGTACTGGATACAATAAATACAGTTGATCAATATGATTTTAAACATCAGATATTTAGAGTTATTAGGTATTTTCTGATTAAATATGATATTAAAACGCAAGGGCATGTTACATATTGTAAAAACTTATATAGAAAATTTATTCGGACAGAGAAATCTTCAATTAAAAGAATAGAATTTCTCATAAATGGTTTATTTAAAACAAAATTATATGATACAGGTAATAAAGTGGATGATATGCAGCGGCTCTTAGATGAGTGTGAAATACAGTTCTGTGAATCAAAGTATTTTGCTTATTCCATTGATGTATATAAATCATGGAAAAATCATAATCGGCAAATGGCTAATTGCTCTATTGATTATAGTCTATTGGTAGATTCTTGTTTGGACGCACTCTATATGAAGTTATCATTAGGAAAATATGAAAATGAAAATAATGCAGTGTTAAAAAATTTAGAGCATTATTTTTATAGGATACAGAAGTGTGTAAAGCATAGTAAATTAAGAAATAAGGTAAATATTATAAAATGGTTGGAAAGAATAAAAATGGAAAAAGCTGACTCTTTAGAAGAGGCATTGCAGAGGATCTTGTTTGTTAATCAGTTAATGTGGCAGACAAGCCATATTCAGATAGGGCTAGGGCGATTAGATTTATTGTTGGAAAAGTTTTTGAAAGATGATATGACAGACGAATATTTAGATAATGTAATTTGTGATTTTTTAAGTGTATTACATAATTATTATTGGCTGAAAAGTGAAGAAATGCCGGGAGATACAGGACAAATTATCATTTTAAGCGGATTGGATGCTAAGGAAAATTTGATTTGTAATAGGCTTACCTATTCTTTTATAAGGAGTTTAAAGAAGTGTCAATTGCCAGATCCTAAAATTTTACTGCGAGTTACAAAAAATACGCCAAAGGACTTGTGGGAATTGGCAATTGATTGTATTTCAGCGGGAATAGGAAGTCCAATTATAGCAAATGATGATGTGATTATTAATAAGTTAATTGAATTTGGATATGAAAAGGAGGATGCCAGAAATTATACTACTTCTGCTTGTTGGGAATTAATTCCTGGAAATAGTTGTGAACAAAATAATATTGGAGTTTTTGATTGGGCAATCCCTTTAGATCTAATTGGAAAAAAGGAAGATCTTTCTGCATTGAATACATGGGATAAATTTATATGGAAATATAGTATCCATTTATGTGCACATGTTAATTTTATGGCACATCTGACAGACTACATAGTTTGGGAAAAGGATCCATTAATGAGTTTTTTTAGTGTAAGCTGTAGATATAATAAGAGGGATATTTCGGAAGGAGGATGTAAGTATAATAATTATGGAATTTTGTCAGTGGGTTTGGCAAACAGCATTAATTCACTGATAAACATTAGAAAATATGTTTATCAGGAAAAAAAATTTAGTATAAAAGAAATATATGTTATGAGAAATAAGAATTTTGTTGGGCATGAGGATGTATATGAGTTACTTAAAAATGCAAAAAAGCATTTTGGCAATGATGATGAAAATGAGGATGTTATCGGACTTACGAATTGGCTGATTAGACAAGTTGATGAAAGTCTTAATGATTTTACTAATAATTTGGGTGGAAAAATAAAATTTGGTCTGAGTTCACCCGGGTATATTATTATGGGGAAAAATAATGCAGCAACATTTGATGGAAGGCGGGACGGAGAAGCATATAGTATCCATATATCCGCGGATGAAAACCAACATGTAACGGGTTTGCTAAATTTTGCATCAAGGCTAGATTATGGTAAACATGGCTTTAATGGAAATGTAGTTGATTTTACAATGTCACCAATGTTTATAAAGGACAATAGGGATAAATTTGTTACACTGATGCAAGGGAGTATTAGGTCTGGAGTGTTTCAGATTCAAATGAATGTCATTGATAGTAATACACTTAAAAAAGCGAAAGAATGCCCAGAAAAATTCCCTAATTTAATTGTAAGAGTGTGGGGATTTAGTGCCTATTTTAAGGATTTACCGGTAGAATATCAAAATTATGTAATTGAAAGGGCGATTAAAAATGAAGCCGCTGATTACTAATATACAAAGATTTTGTGTGCATGATGGGCCAGGAATACGGACGACGGTATTTTTCAAAGGTTGTACGTTGCATTGTCCTTGGTGTGCAAACCCTGAAAATATACATTTTGATGAAGAAACGTTTTTTATTTCAGAAAAATGCATTTCTTCTTGTAAATATATAAAGGAATGTTTACAAAAAAAATATCCAAAGGAGTGTCCATACGGAGCTATCGGTAAGTGGGGAAAATATTTCACGGAAGAAAAATTATATAACGAATTAATTAAGGATAAAAATTTTTATGGAGCGGAAGGTGGAATAACATTTTCAGGAGGAGAACCGTTATTGTTTTTATGTGACTATGAATGGACTTTGAACCGACTAAGGCAGGATGGAATAGACATGGCAGTTGAGACGGCATTAAATGTTAGTGAGCAAAAAGTTAAATGGTCAGCAAGTTATATTGATAGATTTTATGTTGATATAAAGACAGTAGATGAAAGTATTTTTAATTATTATATAGGTGGAGATATTGATTTGTATAAAAAAAATGTAACTATTTTAAAACAATTAAAAAATATTGAAAAAATTGTATTTAGAGTTCCTATTGTTTCTTATTTTTTACAAAATTCAAAAGTATTATTAGAAGTAAAAAAGTATTTGGATGAGATTGAGGCGAAAAATATAGAAATTTTTTCTGTTCATAATCTTGCAAGGAAAAAATATGAGCGGTTAGGAAGAATATTTACTGCATATGAGACAATTAGTGAAGAAAGTCTTATTGAAATTAAAAAATTGTTTCAGAGTCCAAACAGAAGTGTAGAAATTAAACATATATAAATTTTGGATTTTATATAGGACTATGGAGGTAATAAAAAATATGAATGCTTTTTTGAATGATAGCGGAAAGAAATGTACTGGTTGCGGAGCATGCATTAATAGTTGCCCACAAAAATCCATTCAAATGATAGAAGATACGTATGGATTTTTAAGAGCAGTTATTGATAAGGATACATGTATTAATTGTGGAAAATGTAAAAATGTATGTCCACAAATTAATTTTAAAGATGTAAAAAGTGATATTCAATTGTGTTTTTCTGTAAAAGCTATTGATGATATAAGGGCTAAATCATCGTCAGGTGGAATTTTTTATCTTTTTGCGGAGAACATTATAAAAAAAGGTGGCATAGTTTTTGGCGCGGCATACTCATCCTCAACGCGTGTTTCTCATATAAGTGTAAGTACTATCGAGGATTTAACGTTTTTACAAAAATCAAAGTATGTACAAAGCAATACAGGAAATACATTCAAGGAAGTTAAAGAAATTCTTAATAAGAATACCTGGGTTTTATATTCGGGATGTCCATGTCAAATAGCGGGATTAAAAAATTATTTAGAAAAAGACTATGATAAACTTATTACTGTTGATTTAATTTGTAAAGGAGTTCCTTCGAGTAAGTGCTTAGAAGAAGTATTGGAAAATTATTTTACTTTAGATAATATAAGTTCAATTGATTTTAGAGATAAGTCTTATGGATGGAATAGTGATTATATTCGTATAAAATTATGTGATGGGAACGAATTAGTATTAAATGCAAAAACTGGTATAAGGGATTTAAAATTTAATTGGTTTACAGAAGCCTTTTTGAAAGGGATAAATACAAATGATGCATGCTTAGATTGTAAGTATGCTGAACTTCCCAGAGTGGGTGATATTACAATAGGCGATTTCTGGGGAATTTGGGAAATAGATTATGCTAATTTTGATCAACTAGGCACTTCTTTATTACTAACTAATTCTAATAAGGGCATAACATTAATTGGTGAGGTTCAACAAGGGATTCAGCTTCTGAAAACTCAGCAAATAAATAATGCAATAAAATTTAATAGATTTAATGTCCGGGTTAGGGAAAATGGTAAACACAGGCGGTTTTGGGATAATTATGGAAAGAGAGATACTTTAGATTTAATAAAGAAGGTCTGTACAGAAAAATATGATATTGGATTAGTGGGACTTCGGACGTTAAAAAATCAGGGAGCAGCTTTATTAACATATGTGACATATAAATTTCTGGAAGATGAGGGCTATACGGTTCTGCTTATTCAGCAACATGATGGATCAAAATGGATTTTTGAAAATGAGCCATTTTTTGTAAGGAATCCATATCCTGATTATAGTATTGCCGAACATGCAAAAAATAAGATAGATATGATTAAGTATAATGAATTATGTGAAGCATTTGTTTTAGGTTCAGACCAGTTGCTGGCTTCATATTTTTACAAAAATTATGGGAGTTGTTTTGGATTAGATTGGGTATATGACATAAAAAAGAAAATAGGATATGGCCTCTCTTTTACAAAAGATTATCCAATGGTTGATTCGGATATGGACATGTATGAAATGCAAAATTATTTGCATAGATTTGATTTTATATCCTGTAGAGAAATCAGCGGATGTGAGATGTTAAAGAATTATTATGGTATTGAGGCAGATTTGGTTATTGATCCAGTATTTTTTTATAATAAAAAATTTTATGATGAATTGATAAATGGAATTAATATAAATGAATCTGGCTACATTTTATCAGCCATTTGGCATTTGAATATGAATAAATTTTTAAATTTAAAAAAGTGTTTTCATAATGATTATTGGAAAAATATAACGGATGGAATTGAGACAACGAGAGAGAAGGTAGAAAAATATGGGGAAATCGACCACATATATGATAGTAAAGTCGAGGAATGGATATTATATATTAAAAATTCCAAGTTAGTTGTTTCTGATTCCTATCATTGCATGATAATGGCAATAATTTACCAGAAAAATTTTATTTTCATAAGAAATGAGAATGACGCACCATCAAGGGCAGATTCTTTGTTAGAGATTTTAGGGTTAACTGGTAGGAGTGTAAATGACAGTTATGATTTACACGAAAAGATTAATGTTTTACGAGAAATAGAGATTGATTATGAATTGGTACATGAAAAACTCAATGTTTATGTTGAGCAATCTAAAAGTTGGTTTAGAAAAGCATTACAATATCAAAAAAGAAGTGCAGGTTTGTCAGATATGGATATACAAAAAAAATTTTGTTTTGATAATTGGTTAAAGGAATGAAAGATTGGCATGGAGAATATTATTTTAGCGTTAAATATTTGCACGTATAAGAGAAAAGAATATATTGAAAGGAATATATTGAAACTATTGTCATCAAAATTTGTGGAGGACAGAAATAGTAGATTTTACGGAAAACTACATGTTTTTGTAGTAGATAATGCTTCTGAAATTAAATTTTGTGATACAGATTTTTTACATATTTTTTATAACAAGAATACTGGAGGTTCTGGAGGATTTCAAAGGGGGCTGGAAAAAATAAGAAGTTTTCCAATTGATTTTTCACATGTGATTTTTATGGATGATGATGTGGAATTTGAAATAAATACATTTTATATTTTATATGACTTTTTGAGGATAGCAGACAATAAGTACGCTGATAATCCGATTGCAGGGCGTATGTTTTGTATGGACAAGCCCAATATTCAGTACACGGCGGGTGAAGTTTGGAATAAAGGAGATCTTAAGCATATTGAATATATGAGACATGTTACAGCAGAGGACTATCATTATGGTAAAGTTGTATATGACTCTGGCGCTGAATATGGAGGATGGTGGCTTTGCTGTTTTCCAATGACGTTTGCAAGAGAAAATGATATTTTGCCTTTTTTTATCCATTGTGATGATGTTGAATATGGACTGAGATGTGGTAAAGCACCAATAATCATTGAGGGTGTGCAAGTGTGGCATGAGACGTTTGAGAAAAGATTAACACCATTGCTTGGTTATTATGATACGAGAAACAAGTTATTTGTCAATGAGATTTATCATCTTGATGTAGAGCCAATGCTTACTCTTTTAGAATGGAAAAAAGAAATTACTCGATACCATATTCAAAAAGAGTGGTTATTGGAATATTATTTAATATTGGCGATGCGCGATTTTTTAAAAGGTTTGGATTGGCTAGGTCGGATTGATTCTGGAAATTATCATGAAAAATTGAAGAAAACTAAGAGTTATAAATTAAAAAATGCAATAAGTTGGAGAATTGTGGAAAAAAAATACCGAAAAAAATATAATTTATAATTGAGAAAAGAGTAATATTAGAGAGAAACAATTTTGTTATGATAAAATAGTTATACAAAAGGTGATAAAATGAAACTTGCAGTATTAATTATCAGTTTTCTTATAGTGCTTTTGATTACTATAATAATTACCAATCGTTCAGATAATTTAAAGAAAAAACTTGATGATAACCAGAAAGTTCCAGAAACAAAGAAAGAATCAGACCTCCAAGAGTCAGAGACTCATAAAAGCAGAAAATTTATTAATCAATTAAAATATTATCTTTTATTTACAGTTGGAATCATCTGTTCTTTTTTTATAGCATTACCATTAAATTTTGAAAGTATTATTCAACAAAAATACGAAAATATTGTATATTGGATAAGCGGGGAAGAACAAACAGATCATGGAGGACAAAATTCACAGGAGATTGGAAACATACTATTACATAAAATTTTACAATCAGACATTAATATTAAAAATTCATCTGATAAATCTGTTAAGGATTTTCCGTTTTCTACGGAATATTCAGAAGCACAAGTGCTAAACATACCGATTTTGAAGGAATCAGAAGAATATGTTGTCAATCTTCCGATCGGGTTTCACAAGTACCAATGTAACAAAGTACCCATAAATGAAGATATTCATGGATTTATTGTCAATGAAACCTATTATTGCAATGAGGATGACAGTGAAACGAGCATAGCCAAATATAATTATTATGATTTGGCTGATTATTGGTTAGTGCTGCACACAGTAGAGATAAGTTTTAGAGTACATGGAGATTTTATACCAGATTTTAGCGGAGCAACAATCATGTTAAGAGAAAAGAAATCTCAAAAAGCAGTGATACTGGAAAATAGTTATTCAGCAGATACATTTGTCACTTTTAGATGTTCAACAGGACAATATATTGTAGAAATTTATAAGAATGGTATCGTATATGCAAGCAATATATTCGTTGATGAAAGTGACAAAATTTCCATAGACATAGGTGAAAAGGATCATTACTACCTGTCATATGCTGTTACGGAATAATGTATTTGCCAATTCCACTTTTCCATGCTACCATAAAACCAAAGCATATTTTCTTTTCTACCGCGGTTTCAAACCGCGGCTGCCGCAAATTGTGAGGCAGTTTCATAAACGGAGCGTTTTTATAGCAATCCGTTATCAATCGAAAATTCAATTCGCATTTCAGGAAAATTCATGCTTTTATACCACATTTTAAAAAGCAGGAGTTTTCAAAGAAAAGCGGACTCCTGTGAAAACTTCATAGGAGGAGTGAGATGGAAAAGACAATTCAGGGGAGTCTCGGGGCGGCCAGTGCATTTCAGCTGACGGAAGAGATGTCCGCATTGGACAAGCAGAGCAGGAAAGTAATGCAGTACAGAGAAGTGCTTGCAATTATTCTGAAAGAAACGGTGGAAGAGTATGAGGGATATTCCGAAGCTGAAATCATGGAATTTATAGAAGCCGACAGCATTACGGAAGAAATGGAGGTATCCGGCGGAAGGACGAATACAAAAATTGACGGGTCTGCAACAGAGTTTGCCGAATTAAGCGAAAAAACCTCCCGCTTTGATATTGCGTTTCGTGCGAAAAATCCGCGGTTATCCGGCGGAGAAGTCGTAGTAAACCTTTACATCGACGTGGAACCGCAAAAGAACTACAGACCGGGATATCCGATTGAAAAAAGAGGCATATATTATTTGTCGAGGAGACTGTGTTCCCAATTGGATGTACTGACGGAAAAGACAGATTATAACCGGCTGGAAAAATGCTATAGTATCTGGATCTGCCGTGAGAGGATACCCAAAGTGGAACAGATGAGCATATCCTTTTCTAAGATGGTAAATTATAAAAATACAGGGAATGCGCATCCGAATGAAGCAGACTATGATCTGATGACGTTAGTAATAATCAGGCTTGGTGATAAAGAGTATCAAAGTGAAGAAAAAAGTCTGCTGGAATTTTTAACGGTCATCTTTCATCCGCATGGAAGCGGATTCCGACAGAAACTGTCCAGATACATAAGCTTTGAAGAAGAGCTGGGAAGAAAGGAGGAAAGGCATATGATAGGACTTGGGGAAAGCATTTATGAGGAAGGGATTGAGACAGGAATTGAGCAGGGAATAGAGCTGACATTATTACTGCTCGTCAGTAAAAAGCTGGCAAAAGGAAAAACAACGACGGAAATAGCGGAAGCCTTAGAGGAGCCGGAGAACAAGATTCTGGCATTGTGTGAGAAAGCGGCACTGTATGCGCCGGAATATGATGAAGAAAAGATAAAAGAAGACTGGGGGAGAATACATTTTTAAAACTTGCCTGCAACTTGGTCAAAGTGACCAAGTTATAGGGAAAAGAATATAGAGAAAACAAAGGAATTATGTTTAAAATAAACAGGGGAAAATCTGTATGGGATTAATTGAATTAGCCAGCAACAATTCTGTTTGGCGTGGGATGGATTATTATAAAAATAAAAAAGTTGTTTCGTGGGAATTATCTGAAACGGGTATTTATGAAGGTGTTGTTTCGGGCAGTGAAAGTAATGCGTATACAGTACATATAGATACAGGGCATCCGAGAAAATCTTCCTGTAATTGTCCATTTGCGGATGGAAGGCGGGTTATCTGTAAACATATGATAGCATTGTACTTTACAGCAGAGCCTGAAATTGCAAAAGACTTTCTTAAGGAAGTGGAAAAGTGGGAAAATGAAGAGGAAGAACGGGAGAGGCAGCATTACGAGGATATGAAAAAATATGTAAAGAGCCTTTCTAAAACGGAGTTGCAAGGGCAGCTGCTAGATGCATTAATGCAGCTCGAGGAAAGAAGATATTACAGGTGATCTTAGAATATATTATCAGTGGAAATAAAATGACTGGTTAGAACATTAGCTCTATGGGAGCACGGAGCGTTTGCAAGTACTGGGTAAAAACGTCTGCGAAGAGGAGGCATAAGCTTGTAGAGGAATACAAAAAGGGCATGTACGAAGGGAATTTTGGAAGGAGAAAGGGCATATGATAGGACTCGGGGAAAGCATTTATGAGGAAGGGATTGAGACAGGGATAAAAAAAGGGATTGAGCAGGGAATCGAACGAGGGATAGAACAGGGAATTGAGCTTAACTTATTACTGCTCGTCAGTAAAAAGCTGGCAAAGGGAAAAACAACGACAGAAATAGCGGAAGCCTTAGAGGAGCCGGAGAACAAGATTCTGGCATTGTGTGAGAAAGCGGCACTGTATGCGCCGGAATACGACGAGAGAAAGATAAGAGAAGACTGGAGGAGAATGCATCCTTAAAATTTGATTGTTTTAGATGAGAAAACGAACTTTGATGAAAAGCAAACGAAAACTTTTCCAGATACATCATGTTTATCTTCAGAAGCACATGGTATTCTATATTTAGGGAAATTTGTAATTTCTTGTATTACTTTCGACGGAAAATGGTTGAAGTTTTAAAGGAGAGTTGAAAATGGAAATGAAACCTAAATATGATCAGTTATTATGTGTGGACAGAATGCGGCAGTCATCTATGAAACGTAAATTTACGATCGATCAGTTTTACAGTGATCGGTCAAGATTTTTGTATTCCTCCTCTTTTCGCAGGCTGCAGCAAAAGGCTCAGGTCTTTTCACTGGAGCCCAATGCAAGCGTAAGAACCCGGTTGACACATTCGTTGGAAGTATCAGATCTGGGGCGTACGCTGGCGAATAGGATAGCATACAGACTGCATGAAAACAAGCTTCTCAGTCCGGAGAAAATACCGGATGTTGTGGCGATCGTAGAGAATGCGTGTCTGCTGCATGATATAGGAAACCCTCCGTTTGGACATTTTGGCGAGATTGCGATTCGTGATTGGGCAAATCATAATGCACTGGAGGCTTTGCCGGAAGGAATCAGCGCTAAAGATGCACTGTTAAAAACACTGATGAGCGATTTCAGAGAGTTTGACGGGAACCCGCAAGGATTCAGAACGATTACAAAATTACATACGGAATATGATGAGTATAGTTTTAATTTAACTTTTGCAACCCTGCTCTGTACTCTGAAATATTCCAGAGCTGCCGGCGAAGAAAAAGGAGACGGCATTTTGAAAAAAGCAGGATATTTTCAAAGCGAAAAAGATCTGGTAGAGAAAATTTATGCAAAAATCGGAAAAGAACTGCATCATCGGTATCCCTTGACCTATATCATGGAGGCTGCCGACGATATTGCCTATTGCATGAGCGATATTGCTGACGGCATAGAAAAAAGAATACTGACAGAAGGAGAATTTCTGAAAGAATTTCAAAGTGAGTGGAAATGCAGATATGGGGAGGAAGAACTGCCGGTTGAAATACCGGTTACCGATCCTGTCCAATTTGGAAGGGACATATCGGTTCCCTGGTCTCAATGCGCTTTGAAGGAAACCGTAGATAATTATTTTGAACATGAGGAAGAAATTTTTGAAGGAACGGCGGATTCGCTGATTCATACCAATAAACCGATGGGGCGTGTGCTTGAAACAATTAAAAGCGTTTCCAGACGAATATTATATACCTCTTTTGAAGCAGAAAGTATTGAACTCACCGGATATGCTGTAATAACGGGGATACTGAAAAATTATGAGAGGGTTTTGAGGCTGCCATGCCAGGTATTTTTACAGATGGTAAATGGAGAAAAGACCGAAGGCGTTGATGTAGAAAGGCGGTTGTTTAACCGTCTGGGGAGGCGCTATATCACTGCATATAAATATGCAATTGATAAACTGGATGCCGGACAGCATGATTATGCAATCAAGGAATGGTGGCTGCGGGTTCATTTACTGTTGGATCATGTCAGCGGTATGACAGATGAATTTGCACTTGAAACTTATCAGATGTTAGAAGGAATTAATTTAATGCATAAGTAAGGGTGCTGCTCCGGGTTTCAAAAAACGGCAAAAGCATGAAGCAAAAAATTTATCAAGTTTTAGTGAATAGACATAATGGAATTTCATACAGATATCATCGATTTCATGACGGCGCTGCGGGTGTGCGCAGGGCATTATCGTGGATTTATTTGTTATTGCTTAATTTTGCCTATTATTTTCTCTTTTGTCATTTTCTTGGACAGAAGCCTGAACTGGAAATATATGAGAGCCGGAGACTGCATACAAAAATAAGCGAATCGGAGGCAAATCTGAAAGAGAATCCCTGTCTTTTCGCAGATGCTTTTGTGGACAGGCTGCAAAAGTATGACGTCATATCTTTTGATGTTTTTGACACTCTGATTTTCAGACCATTTGCCCTGCCGGCAGATTTGTTTTTTCTTGTCGGTAAGTCGTTTGATTATATGGATTTTAAAAATATCCGTATAGCGGCGGAGCAGAAGGCAAGAAAAAAATGCAGGGAAGAAAGCGGTCATAGCGAGGTCGGACTTAAAGATATTTGGGAAATGTTTGAGAAAGAGGCCGGTCTGTCCGCCGGAGAGGGTATACAGGCGGAAGAGAAAACAGAGCAGAACCTCTGCTATGCAAATCCCTTTATGCTGGAAGTCTGGAAACGCCTGCAAATGATGAACAAGAAAATGATCTTAATATCCGATATGTACCTGTCCGGTGAGAGTATCATTAGGATTCTGGAAAATGCAGGATATACAGGCATACAAAAAATCTATGTATCCAACGAATATCAGAAAAGCAAAGCGGATGGCAGTCTGTATCTGGAGGTACTTAAAGACTGGTATCCTATGGATACAGAAGCAAAAAAAATAAAGCGGGGCAGAGATCTCGGGAAGAAAAAAGGAAAAGCCGGTGCAGATAAGAGCGGGTTTTCGATAGTCCATGTAGGTGATAATCTCTATAGTGACTATAAGATGGCAAGAAACTGCGGTATAGATGTGCTGCCCTATCCAAATATCAATAAAAATACGTTGCTATACCGCTCTATGGATATGTCAGCTATTGTTGGCAGTGCGTACAGGGCAGTTGTGAACAGTCATTTATACAATGGACTGTATTCTTATGGGATGGAATATGAGTATGGATTTATTTATGGAGGATTGTTTGTAGTCGGATATTGTAATTTTATCCATGAATATTATGAAAAGCAGGAACTGGACAAACTGCTGTTTCTGTCCAGGGACGGGGATATTTTGAAGCAGGCTTATGACATTCTTTTTCCAAATGACGCTGCAGAGTATGTTTACTGGTCCAGAAAGGCAGCCGTGAAGATTATGGCAGATGAGGACAGGCATGATTACTTCAGAAGATTTTTGTATCATAAAGTAAATCAAAAATATACGATATCACAGATTCTGCATTCGATGGAACTTGACTGCCTTATTGGACAGTTAAAAGACTGGAAAACCGAATCATTTGTGGATTTAGGGTTGAAAAAAGAGTTAACGGATAAAAATGTGCATCAGCTCAGGCAGTTTATTGAGGAAAAGTGGGAGCAGGTGAAGGCAGTATATAAACCGCAAATAGCAGCGGCGGGAAAGTACTATGGCGGAATTTTAAACGGATGCAGAAAAGCGGCGGCGGTTGATATTGGATGGGCAGGCAGCGGCGCAGTTTCTCTTTCCCATTTAATAGAGAAAGTATGGAAACTGCCGTGTCAGACGACAGGGATAATTGCAGGAACTAATACGGTACATAATGCAGAACCGGATGCAGCGGAAATTTTTTTGCAGACAGGAAAATTGACGGCGTATCTTTATTCGCAAAGCCATAACAGAGATCTGTTGAAAAAACATGATCCAAATAGAAATTACAATGTTTACTGGGAATTATTGCTGGCTTCACCGACGCCGCAGTTTTCCGGTTTTTACGAAGGCAGAAAAAACGGAGCGTCTTTCCGGTATTTTGAAAAATATGATATTACATTGTCCTTCGGACAGGAAGAGGAAAATAAAGAAGGAATCAGGGAAATTCAAAAAGGGATTCTTGATTTTGTCTTAAAGTACCAGAGGCATTTTAAAGATTTTCCCTGTATGTACCGCATCAGCGGCAGGGATGCGTATGCTCCGATGCTTGCTGCTGCAAGTCATAATGAGCGGTATTTAAAAGCAATAGAAAAGAGGTTCTGTATAGAAAAAAATATTGTTTAACAAATGTGCAGATATGCATGTACAAATTGCATATGTGTAAATTGTATGGATTTGTACTTGCACATAAAAGTGCAATGTGTTATGTTTTTTACGAGTGGTATTCTTAGGAAGCTGCATCGATGATAATGTGCATCCGCTTTGAAAGAGAGGTGTATGCATGAAGTGAAAATTGGTTTTATAGGCGCCGGACGAGTAGGCTGTTCGCTTGGAAAATATCTAGCGGACAAGGGAAAGCCGGTAACCGGATTTTACAGTAAGAGTTATGAAAATGCCGCAAAGGCGGCGCAATTTGCCAGTACGGACGATCTTCCTGTCAGAGCGTATCGCGATATGGAAGAACTGGCTGCTTTGAGCGATACCCTGATTATTGCCACACCGGATGATGAAATCGGTAAGGTATGGGATTGTATGAAAGGAATGTCCATAAATGAGCGTGTTATATGTCATGTCAGCGGCTCATTATCATCTGATGTATTCCAAGGAATAGAGAAAAAGCAGGCGTACGGGGCGTCTGTTCATCCACTGCTCGCATTTCGCGATAAATTTTCATCTTACCAACAATTGCATCATAGCTTTTTTACACTGGAAGGAGATAAGACTGCCTTACGGAATCTGGAAACGCTTTTGCAGGAATTGGGAAATTCCTACCGTATCATAGCCAAAGAGGATAAGGCTGTATATCATTGTGCAGCAAGTATATTGAGTAACGACGTACTGGCTCTTTTGGAAACTGGCTTTGGGTTGCTGCAAAGGTGCGGGTTTACGGAGGAAGAAGCAAGAGAGTCTGCGGCATCTCTGATACAGGGAAATGTAGAAAATATTCTGAAGAACGGGACGATTTCCAGTATGACAGGACCCATTCCAAGAGGAGATGCAATGACTGTGGAAAAGCATTTGCAGGTTTTAAAAGGGGAAGAACGGGAAATCTATCTGCTGTTGGGAAGAAAACTTTTAAGGATGGCAGAAGAGAAGGAGCCGGAAAAAGATTTCAAAAAGCTGGAAACGCTGCTTTGTATCCGTTAAGCAGAGTAAAATGATGAAAATAAGGTCGAATAATTTGGGAATATATTAATTTGATTTGTTCTGCCTTGCAGTTTTAAGTCAAAGCAGAGAGATAGGAGCAGAAATGAAACATACAGTGACAACATTTAAACAGGCAAAGGAGCGGGGAGAAAAACTGACCATGCTTACAGCCTATGATTATACAACGGCAAAATTGATTGAGGAATCCGGGATTCACTCGATTTTAGTAGGCGATTCCCTGGGAATGGTCTGCCTTGGTTATGAAAATACGCTGTCCGTTACGATGGAAGATATGATCCATCATACAAAAGCGGTATCAAGGGGCGCTAAAAATACGCTGGTGATAGCAGATATGCCTTTTATGTCTTACCAGACCGGCTGGTATGATGCGGTGGTCAATGCCGGAAGACTGGTGAAAGA
Source organism: uncultured Lachnospiraceae bacterium (assembly GCA_947650155.1). Lineage (GTDB taxonomy): Bacteria > Bacillota > Clostridia > Lachnospirales > Lachnospiraceae > RGIG3002. The sequence goes on along the minus strand of CANSUS010000026.1, from coordinate 24,090 downwards.
AGGCGGCGCTCATGCGGTAAAATTAGAAGGAGGGAAGGAAGTGTGCCCTCAGATAGAAGCGATCGTAAAAGCTTCGATTCCGGTCTGTGCGCATATTGGACTGACGCCGCAGTCGGTCAATGCGTTTGGCGGATTTAAAGTGCAGGGAAAAGGAGAAGAGGCGGCAAAGAAATTACTGGAAGAGGCAAAAGCCGTAGAACAGGCAGGCGCGTTTGCCGTAGTTCTGGAATGTGTGCCAGCAAAGCTGGCAGCTCTTATTTCGGAAAAAATTTCCATTCCGACGATTGGTATCGGCGCAGGCGCAGGCTGTGACGGACAGGTGCTTGTATATCAGGATATGCTTGCCATGTACGCTGATATGGCGCCCAAATTTGTCAAAGTATTTGCCAATGTGGGTGAAGAAATGAAAAAAGGATTTGCAGCATATAAGAAGGAAGTACAGGAAGGGACTTTTCCGGCAGAGGAACACACTTTTAAAATAGAGGAAAGTATTTTGGAAAAATTATATTAGGAGAAGATGGAAAATGAATATATCAGGAAGCATAAAAGAGACAAGACAACAGGTAAAAGAATGGAAAAAGCAGGGGCTTACAGTGGGGCTTGTGCCGACAATGGGGTATCTGCACGAAGGGCATCAAAGCTTGATGGAAAAAGCAAAAAAGGAAAATGATAAAGTAGTTGTAAGTATTTTTGTCAATCCGATCCAGTTTGGACCCAATGAAGATTTTGCAAGTTATCCGAGAGATTTGGAGAAAGACGCGGCGTTGTGCGAAAGGATTGGCGTGGATTTGATTTTTCATCCCGAAGCGGAGGAAATGTATGAGAAAGATTTTTGTACTTATGTGGATATGGACGGATTGACAAAAGAACTGTGCGGAAAAAGCCGCCCCACACATTTTCGGGGAGTACAGACTGTAGTAAGTAAGTTATTCCATATCATACCGGCGGACAGAGCCTATTTTGGACAAAAGGATGCCCAGCAGCTTGCCGTTATAAAAAGAATGGTAAGAGATCTGAGCATGGATATTGAAATTGTCGGATGCCCGATCGTAAGGGAGGAGGACGGTCTTGCTAAAAGTTCCAGGAATACTTATTTAAATCAGGAGGAGAGAAAGGCAGCGCTTGTCCTTAACAGGAGCCTTGCGGAAGGAAAAAAGGCCATAGAATCAGGAGTGCGGGAAGCCTGTAAAGTGAAGCAGTGTATTTTGGATGTCATTGCAAAAGAGCCTCTTGCCAGAGTGGATTATGTGGAAATCGTGGACTTCTCTGCTATCGAACCGATCGCAGATTTGAATATGGCGGCGGAGGGAGAAATTCTCTGTGCAATCGCAGTCTATATCGGCAAAACGAGATTAATTGATAATTTTATCATGAAGATAAATAGCTAAATGAAAAAGCGCAGGTAGTTTTTGACTGCCTGCAGCTGTAAAATAGAGGGAAAGGAAGAACAAAAAAATGACAATCCGAATGTTAAAAGGGAAAATACACAGGGCAGTGGTAACGCAGGCGGAATTAAATTATGTAGGAAGCATTACGGTAGACACAGAACTTTTAGAGGCAGCAGGGATTTTAGAATATGAAATGGTACAGATCGTGGACGTGGAAAACGGTAACCGGTTTGAAACCTATACGATTGCAGGAGAGGCGGGCAGCGGCATGATCTGTTTAAACGGCGCCGCGGCAAGGCAGGTGCAGATTGGCGACCATGTAATCATTATGGCGTATGCGGATCTGACGCCGGAAGAGGCAAAAGAGCACAAACCGTTTGTTGTGTTCACGGATGAGAAGAATACAATTGCAAGAGTTTCACGGTATGAGAAGCATGGGGAGCTGTCATAGCACTATCATTTTACAAAACAAAAAATGAACAAAAAATGAACAATAATATTGAAATGCGAGAGGGAATACGCTATACTTTAGAAAAGAGGTGACAAGATTGAAACTTGAAGAAAACAGTAGTGCGTTTGATCTTCTCGCATTTCTATGTTCTGTTTTCACCAAAGAAAAAGAAAGAGAATGTGCGGAAATGCGGAGCACAGTCGTGGAAGAGACAGTGCAGAAAATGGTGGAACAGTATAAAAATCTGATTGCACTTGTTCTAAATGCGTCAGCGAATGAATATAGATTTAATAGCGAAGAAATTCAATGTATTAATGATTATTTACAGAAAATAGATGAAAACTGTAAGAAAAACACAGCCGAATTTGGGCAGTTATATTTTTTGACGATAGAAATAGAACATTGTATTGAGCGATTTGCAAACTGGCAGGGGCGCGGAGTTGTCTTTCCGATAGCCCCATTAAATTCTAATTATATTGAAACAAATATCTATATTTATCCGCATTACCCGCCGGCATGGAATGTGGACAAGTCAGAACGGAAGCGCTGCAGGACATTTAATGCAAAGTTTGAGAATCATGTTATGATAAGAAAGGATGATGTATCGCCTTTTGAAATTTCCATGAATTATTGGAATGACGAGGGGTTATTGCAAAGGACAGATAATGGCTGGAAACTGAAAGTCGCATTGAGTCCGGTAATGGATTATGCACAGATCGATGCGGAAAAAGTGGAGGAGGAGTATGGAAAAAGCAAGAGAGTAAATGGAATCAAAAATAAAGAAGAAGTAGAGGAAAGAGTTCTCCGCATTTTTGACGCAGTTTTTGAAAAGCAATATGGTATTATTGTTTTCCCGGAAATGCTAGGCAGTGAAGACATTTTGGAGGCTATTAAAGAAAAGATGAGAATGCATCCTGAAATTTATTCTTTTGTACTCCTGCCGACAATATGCGGCAGTGAAAGAAATGTTTTAGTTATTTTAGGACCTGGCGGAGTCGAACTGATGCATAAAGATAAGGGAACTGCCTTTATTGAAGAGGATGAATACGGAGAAAGTTACAGGGAGCGTCTGCAATACAACAACCAAATAGAATTATTGATTACAAAGGAATTAGGAAATATTGCATTTCCAATATGCGCGGAATTACTAGAACCAATGTACTATTCTAAAATGATGGAAGAAGGACATGCGGACTTTATTATTACGCCTTCTTTTTCACCCGGGTATCAGGCGTTTATCAAGACTTTGAAAAAGGGAGAGGCGGCAATGACTTTGGGATTATGGGTAAATTGCTGTTCGGCAAAGAATGTTTCCAGGAATGGTAAAGTTCCGGAAGTACTTGCAGCGGTGCAAATACCCACAAATACGAATGATGATGAGTGTGTGCAGCAGATAAAGCCTCAATGTGATTTTGCATGTTCGGACGAAATATGCTATTTTGATATCAAGATTGTCTATCAAAACAAGAGGTTTTATGTTCAGTTTGAACATTGTATGTGCGCATAAACTGAATATGGAGGATTAAGGTATGGAATACAAGAAGTTGACTGCTAATTTTTTTGCTGATGAGGCAGGAACGAGGGAAGAAAAGATTAGAAGTGCAGCTAAGAGTTTCATAAACCTGATGATTGAATCACAATATGAAGAGATAATTACATTTTATAAAGAAACCAAACCCAGTAGATACTCGGGACAAGCCTATTTTCAGGAATTGAAAATAGAAGAAGATCTGAAAAAGAGTATTTTCGATATTGGTTATAATGATGCACTTCTTGATCTGATGCAGCTTTATTTAGAGAAAGTTTCATCACAAAAAGAAATTGATGGAGTAAAAACAAAATACAAAGATGATATTTTGCGTATTCTGATGGAAAAAAGGATTATGTTCCATAAGGATTTAGCAGGTGCGATAGGGGTATCGGCAAGCGGGCTTACTGCGGTTATTAAGCAGATGAACGCAACTTCCGTGAAACTGATCAATATAGATAAGATTAGTAAATTCACGTTATATTCGCTTACCCCTGCCGCATATCAATATGTTCAGAAATCAAGTGTTCAAAAAATAGAAAAAAAGAAACTTAAAAAACAAAAAGAGCAGAAAGAAATCCGTTCTTTTGGAAAAAATGATTTTTATATAGAATTTGCAGAAGGAACTAACAGAGTTAAAAGAGGTATGGACTATATTATGCATTATCATAATTCCGGGCAGGAATGCTTCAACCAATATGCTATTATTTCGGTAAAGCAGATTGGTGAGGAATCCGGGAAGAGAAAATTTGAAAGAAATATATTTTCTAATTTGTGGGTAAATGCCGGCTCAAATAGGCAGGAAGATAAAGAATTGGAAGTAAGTCTATAAATTTTAATTTGCAAATGTGTTGAAATATGCAGATGGGAGTTAACATGCAGGAGAGTATTAAAATATTAAACCAAATCATTAAGGAAATAGGTGAAGACTGGAAAAAGGGTCTGGATACTTATTTAAAGTATGAATCAGATGAAATGGATGCGGAAATGATGCCGCAATATAATAGTTTATTTGAGAAGTTTGTGAATACATATAAAGAAGATATTATTGATGACAAAGCGTCTGTTATGAAACAGGTAGAAAAAATAATTAACAATGATTTACTGTATAGTGATCTGAATGAGTATATTGAAAAAATTTTGGAGGCATATAATGCGATTAATCCTTTAAGAGTTTTGGAAATACAGGATATCCAAAAAGCAAAAAAATTGGTAGACATTATATTTGATCAGGTGGTTTTACGGTTGAACCCAAATGTACAGGAACGGTATGCTGAGTTTGGATTGGGAAATCAGGAAGAATTTTTCAACGTTGGAGGGGTGTTGAATTCTATTTGTACGGTTATTGTTTTGCAAAATCTTCATAAAGATGCCATGTCCGGGATGATCCGGTTCAATACCAGGCTTTCAAAAGAGATTTCAGAATATATTTCGGAAAAAATAGACCAAAACTTTGAAAGTTTGAAAATGCAGCTTATTTTGAAAAAATTATATCCTAATGCATAAAGAAAAATGTTGATGCTGCAGGCCGTTTCAGGTTCTTAAATTATGAAACCGCCTGTAGTTTAAGCAGGGAAGGAACCACACAATGGCAAAAGCAAAAGAAATAAAAACAAACGCAATGCGCATTTTAGATAAATTAAACATCGACTACACTCACTACACCTACGAGTGTGAAGAGTTTGTAGACAGCATACAGCTTGCAGACCAGCTGCACATGCCATATGATAAAATATATAAAACGCTTGTCACAAGGGGAAACAGTAAAAATTATTTTGTGTTTGTCATTCCGATAGAAGCAGAACTGGATTTGAAAAAGGCGGCAAAGTCTGTGGGAGAAAAGTCGGTGGAAATGCTGCATGTAAAGGAAATCAATGAGGTAACCGGTTATGTGCGGGGCGGTTGTACCTCCATTGGTATGAAAAAGCAATATGTAACAAGGATTTCAGATACGGCAAAGAACAGAGACACCATTATTGTAAGCGGCGGCCGGCTCGGTTCACAGATCGAGTTAAGACCGGAGGATCTTTGCAGGGCAGCGGGAGCAGAGTTTGGGGATATACTGAAATAATGTCGAAAAATGAAGAACCTTGTCGGCGGAATTTTCTGGCTGTATTTTTGGCATAGTGATAAAATCATAGTGTAAAAAATACTCGAGAAAAGGAGAATAAAGTATGAAAGGAAATTCAAAACAAGGACTTTTTAAATGGATCGCATTTTTATCTCTGGCTGTTGTGATAAGCATGTCATTTTGCGTGACTGCCTATGCAAAAGCTCAGGAAACAGGCTCTGTCAGCCGCTATATTACGGTGGATGGAAAGCAGATGCATGTTGTTTTATATGGCGGTGTGGAGGAAACCGCTCAGGAATTTACGGATCAGAATAAGACAACTTTAGTGATGATTCCTGCGTTGGGAGTTCCCTCACCTCATATCTATTTTAAACCGTTGGCAGAGGCGCTGGATGAAAGCTTTAATGTAGTAATCGTAGAGCCTTTTGGCTATGGGTTGAGTGATGTGACAACCGTTGACAGAACAGTAGAGAATATTAACCGGGAACTGGATCAGGCATTGGAAGAGCTTAATATTGATAAATGCGTATTACTGGTACATTCCATTTCAGGAGTATATGGACTGAATTTTGTTCTTGACTATTCTGACAGGATAGAGGGATTTATTGCAATAGATAATACGGTATATGACAAGGATCTGGAAGAAGCTTTAGCAATGGAACAGGCATATATGCAGCAGGGAATAAAGGACTTTGACGCTTTAAGAAAACAGTTTGCGTCTATAGAAGATTTTAAAAAAGCTTTAGCTGAGAACCCTGAAGAATACGGATCGGATTTGCCGGCAATTACAGGATATACTTATTCTGCAGATGATAAAGAAGAGTATCTTCAGGCATATGCACTCAGCTGCAATGAAACGATAAGCGATGAAGTGGCTCATATGGATGCGGCAATGAAAACAATTATTGGGAAAAAATTTCCTGCGACTCTTCCAGTACTGACAATGGTATCAGAGGATAATGCAAATGCGATTCCAGCATGGGAGACGGCGCATCGCGACCAGCTGGATTTGGAAAAAGGCAGTCATGAAATCCATGTTGTAAAGGGAAGTCATTATATATGGTATACAAATTTATCAGAAGTTGTAGATTATATTAATGCATGGAAAGACAAAAATCAATTTTAATGTACCGGACAGGCAGTTTTGAGGGGCTGAAAACTCAAAACTGCCTTTTATTTTAAAAAATCATGAACCTCTTTTATCATAAAGACAATATATAAGTGTAGGATGAAGATCACGCCGGAAAAGGAAAGGCATCGGCAATCAAAAAGTAAAAATCCTTGATCAGTGTACGTAAAAATACGCAGACAAAAGGGGTGTAAAAATGACGCGTCAGGAATTAATAGATCTATTGGAAAAAGAAGGGAAGGGTATTTATTCTTTCTGCTATATGTTGACAGGAAATAAAGAAGAAGCGGAAGACTTGTATCAGGAAACATGGCTTACGGCGGTTGTGCGCTGTCAGGATATTGACAGCTGCAAAAATCCCAAAAGCTATTTGATAGCGGTAAGCGTGGGGATTTATAAAAATAATTGTAAAAAGGCCGCCCGCAGAGCGCGGATTGCACCGGTGGGGGAACTTACGGAAGAACTGGCAGCGGTTCTTGCCGACAAAGGGGAGACGCCGGAAGAAGAGTTTCTGCGAAAGGAGATACAGGAATTCATAAGGAAGGAAACAAGAGCGCTGCCGGAATACTTAAGACTTACTGTCTATCTGTACTATACGGCGCAGCTTTCCGTAGAGGAGATTGCACAGACGATGCGTATACCGAAAGGCACAGTGAAAAGCAGACTACATAAAGCAAGAAAAACGATAAAGAAAAGATTGGAGGATTACGGCTATGAAAACGGAAAAGAAGACGGACCAGCTGATGCGGGAAGCGCTTATTTTGGATATGGCGCCGGATACAGAGCTGAATAAACGCATTCTCAGTAAATGGGACGCCGGAAACTTCGACAGTGAAACGGACGGCCTCCGATTAGAAAAAGAGGTAAACGGGATGAAGAAAAGAAAAATAGCATCTATGGCGGCAGCGGCGGCGGTCTGTGTCCTTGCAATATCTACGACGGCAGTTGCAGCGGTAAAATATTTAACAAAAGAAGAGATTGTTTCAGAAATTGGAAATGGAAGTGTGGGAGAAGCCATTGGCGGTGAAGAAGCTTTGGAATTAAATGAAACACTGGAAGCGGGAGATTATCGTTTCAAACTTTATACGGCGGCAACAAAGGAAGCGCTTGCCGGGAGCGGTCTTGCCGATGAAATGGAGAAGGATGGAGGAACTTATGTGATTCTTGCTGTGGAACGGCTGGACGGTACGCCAATGCCGGACACGAGCAGTGAAGAGTATAATCAGATCACATTTTTTGTTTCTCCACTTATTCAGGGGTTAGAGCCCTGGCAGTATAACATGGCGTCTATGGGCGGCAGTCATAGTACGACGGTAAAAGACGGGGTGCTTTATCGTATTATAGAATGCGATGATATTGCGTTGTTTGCAAACAGGCACATATATCTCTGCATTACCGATACCGCATTCTATCCGACAGAAGCATATCAATATAACGAAACGGACGGTACGATTACAAGGAATGAAGATTATGAGGGAATTAACCTGCTTATGGATCTGCCCCTTGATAAAAGCAGAGCGGATGAGACAAAGGCCCGCGCCTATCTGAAAGAACTGGAAGAGTCATGGCAGGCAGAACCGGAAAGCGAGGCAGCAGGTGAGGAAGGTTTTATTTATACAGAATGCACACCGCTTGATGAGGTGATTAGAAAGGAACACGAAAAAGATAACAGCATTCAGAAATGGGATGATATACCGGTTGAAACTTTGCTAAGTTATGCAGCTTTAGAAGAAGCGTCTGTGCAGAAAGTGACTGAGAATGACGGAGTGGTGGAATACAGTTATTTCATGGAAGACGGCTCAGGGATGAGTGGGGCTGGTTTCCTCAGTGAAGAGTTTTTAAACGGAAAAACGGATGTCTGCATTATGGGGTGCGCTTATTCAAGTGACAGCGCAGAATTTGTCGTATGCAGAAGAGAAGCAGATGGAACGTTAAAAGGTATGACGTATGTATTAAAATAATACACTTTTTTAGAAAAAGTTTCCGGTGTATGGAGAATCTTACACAAGGTCATACGTTTTGATGATACTTACGGCATATGTATGGATTTCCGGTCAGAAGGAATAGGTTAGGGTCGTTATATTATTATTGTGCCATGCAAGATGGTTTCCTATGATATCCTGTCAAAGGATTCGCTTTTCGTATCAAAGATACAGTAAACGCCATTCTTTGATACGGCATGGCACTAAATAACGACTATCTGCGAATCATCTCATAATAATTCTTCTTATTTTGCGGTGTAAAGCCAACGATAGTATTATTGGTTTTATCACGAATTTTTTCAATGATTTCAGCCAACTGTTTTTCCTCTCTTGCTGTAGCAACAGGTATTATTTTTCCATCCTTTGTTCCAACCATAATATATTTGGCTATTGTAACAAAATTAAGCCTTCTTTTTAAGAGATAGGTCCAACATATATCCTGATAGCGGATAACTTTAAAATCAGCTGCTATGGATATTAATTCATGTTCCGTTAAATAAATGCCGCAATTTCCATAATATAATGTTTGAGCGTCGTTTAATACTTTTTCTAACCTATCTTTTCCATATGTCTTTAATGCTTTGTTAAATTTCAAATTAGCATTTATGTACATAACGAAGAGAAGAACGGAAATAAATAAGAATATGCCTGAGAGCATAAAACATACACCCGACAGTACCAATGAGTTATTTGTTAAACCATCAATGTATAAAGGATATACGTTATCTGAAAAATTACTGTGTGTTAATATCTTTTCGCCCTTTTCTTTATTGTAAGCTGAAATTACAGCATCTTCTAAGTTAGTGAATACACTATTACATTTTCCCACAACGTGATATTGAAAGATTTCTGTGTCAGATTGATAGGTATTATATAGTTTGGCATATTGTCTATCATTTAATTTTATTATATAGCTTTTTGGCTCATCTTCAAATAAATAATAATTATCATCCGCATATTCTATCTGGATTGGCAGATCTTTTATTTCCACATAAACCATATCATAAACTTCTGTATTGCTATCAAATAAAGATTTATCACTTTTTACAGTAAGATTTTGGGTTCCGAAACCAATGAATAAAAATATAAGTCCGATACCTAATATAAGCCATACAGGATACATTGCTTTGAAACGCTTAAATTTTATATTTCTTTCCGGATTCATAAACGATTTTTCCTCTAAAATTAAGCTAATGCTTCTCTTATATATTGGAACTGCCTGTTAAGCATATTGGTATCCACGGTTCCATCCGGACCAAAGGCAGTTGCTTCGACAGTAAAGGTATCGTGATAGCCGGTTTTATGTATGAACTGGAAAAAGTTCTCAAAGTCAATATGTCCTTCTCCCATTGGCAGAGAACGCAGACTTCCCCAGTCTTTAGGCTGACCGGCGTAGTCATTGACATGATAATGGCAAATATGATTTTCTTTCCACAGCCAGTCATATTCCGGTGTATATAATAAATCCAATTCACCATGAAAGGCTGCCATTTTCGTATCAAATACAAAATGAATATTCGGATATTTTTCCTTTAGTTCGCACCAATGTTTCATAGGAGTTTCCCGGTTACAGACAACATTTTCCACTAAAAGGTCAAGATGATAGCTTTCAGCAATTTCACTTATTTCGGAGTAAGCATCCAAATTATGCTTAAAATTGGCATCGGAAAGCAGGCCGTCCCACAGATGGATCACAATCTTTTCAGCGCCGATGGTCTGTGCTATCATACAATTCATTTCAAATAAACCGCAGGCTTCAATCATATTTTCTGAACCGCCCTTACTGATGATCTCGCCGATATGCTTTTCGCAGTGCATGATTGGCATGGGCAGCTGCAGCATAAGCAGAGCGTTCAGCATATCTTCTGCGTCTAAATACCATGAATTATACATCATAAATTCATATCCGTCACAGTTAAGTTCTTTGGATAATGACTCTAATAACGTATAATCTCTGTTGTTTGGTTTCCCCAATAAAGCCCCCGTAGAGCACAAAATTTTACACATAATAGATTCCCCCTAAAAATCAAAATATTTCAGAATAAAACAACAGGCGGTTTGAATCTATCAAACCGCCTTGTTACTATGGATGATCAGTAAAGGAAATTTTGCAATATTAGTATTCCATAGCTTTTTCTTCCCCGTTCAGCACGCGAAGCGCTCCCTGGGTAAGTGCAAGCAGTTCGTCTTCACCCGGATAAATAGTAAATGGTGCAATAAAGCCTGCTCTTTTCTTTAATTCGGAAGTAACATACTCATCATAAGCAATACCGCCTGTTACAATGATCTGATCTACTTTTCCCTCTAATACGCAGGCCATAGAGCCAATGTCTTTGGCAACCTGTAAGAGAAAAGCTTCTCTGTAAAGTTCTGCCTCTTTATCTCCTGCCGCGACTTTCTTTTCCACTTCACGCATATCGTTGGTGCCGAGATATGCATTAAAGCCGCCCTTGCCGACAAGCTTTGCATAAACTTCTTTTTCACTGTATTTACCGGAAAAACACATTTTAACCAGTGCGCCGGAAGGAACGGCGCCGGCACGTTCCGGTGAAAAAGCGCCGTCCCCGTCAAGTGCGTTGAATACATCGATTACCTTGCCGTTTTTATGTGCGCCTACGGATACGCCGCCGCCCATATGTACGACAACAAGATTCAGATCTTCGTAATTTTTACCGTTTTCTTTTGCGTAGCGTTTTGCCACTGCCTTTTGGTTCAATGCGTGAAATACGCTTGTTCTCGGGAGCTCCGGTACGCCGGAAAAACGTGCGGCTGGCATCAGCTCGTCTACGACAACCGGGTCTACGATATAAGAAGGAACGCTGATGGAATCACCGATTTCACGTGCTAAAATACCGCCCAGATTAGAAGCATGCTGTCCCTGCTTTCCAATTTTCAAGTCTTCCAGAAGAGCGTCGCTTACTGCGTAAGTGCCTCCCGGGATAGGTTTTAACATGCCGCCGCGTCCTACGACAACATTTAAGGAATGAATATCAAAATCTTTTTCCTTTAAGAGTGAAAGAATAATATTTTTACGGAAATCTTTCTGATCTACGATAGAAGCATACTGTGAAATCTCCTCTGTAGAATGTCTTAAAGTTTCTTCAAACAATAAGGTCTCGTCTTCAAACACACCAATTTTGGTAGAAGTAGATCCGGGGTTGATAATTAAACTCTTGACAGACATAATTTTTCTCCTTTAATTTTCAATATAGGCAGGCGTTTAAAACGCCAAAAACCTTTTCACGCAAAATGCTTGTTCTATTTTAAAGATTCTGCAACAACGGCGCCGAGAGCCAGTGAATTTACTTTTGTTTCAAAATCATCGGAACGGGAAGTCAGGATAACAGGCGCTTTTGTTCCTGTTAAAATGTTTCCGTTTTTAACCTGTGCGGTATGTACCAGTGTCTTATACGTGATATTTCCGGCATGGATGTCCGGGAAAAGAATGATGTCAGCGTCGCCCACGATCTTTCTGCCTTCTGCGCCCTTATGCTGTGCTGCCTCAGGACAGATAGCAAGATCCATAGAAAGAGGACCGTCCACAATACATCCGGTGATTTTTCCTTCGTCGTTCATTTTGGTAAGTTCTGCTGCTTCTACTGTTACGGGCATTTTAGGATTTACCACCTCTACAGCGGCAACCGGTGCGACCTTAGGACATGCAATTCCGCAGGCATGCGCAATTTCTACTGTGTTTTCAATAATATGTACTTTATCTTCCAAAGTAGGATAAGTCATAAATGCCACATCGGTAAGGAAAAGAAGGCGGTCGTAACCGTTGATTTCAAATACACAAACGTGAGACAGCGGTCTGCCTGTACGAAGGCCCACTTCTTTGTCTAACACACTCTTTAAGAAAGATTTTGTATCGATAAGACCTTTCATATACATATCTGCTTTTCCGTCATGTACCAGTTTGACTGCGGTAAGTGCAGCTTCATAAGTGTCTGTTACGTTGATGATTTCAAAATCATCTGCATTCATACCGATAGAAGAGGCAATCTCCCTGATTTTCGCCTCATCACCGACTAAAATTGCATCTGCAATATTACGTTCTTTTGCAGCTTTAACTGCTTCCAGAACAGGCGCATCCTGTGCGACTGCAACGGATACTTTTTTCATGGCGCCGGTCCCTGCTTTTGCTACCAAATCATTAAAACCTCTGCTCATTTGTTTACACCTCATATTCTTATTAAATTTATGTTGTTTCGCAACCGTATTTGTTCGTTAAAATAATAACACTTTCCTATCTAAAAAGCAATATTGGTTTGCCCATTTCTTTGCGAAATAAGGGCAGGAAAAAGGAAGGGGCCGTCATGCTAAACAAGTGTGCTGTGCTTTCGATATTCCCGTGGTGAACAGCCATGTACTTTTTTAAATGCATCTTTAAAGTAGTTACCGTCTGAAAAACCGTTGTTCAGGGCGACATCCGTAATAGAATGTCTGGTGGCAAGCAGTTCCATAGCGGCATTTTTCATTCGGACAAAATTCACATATTCCTTAAATCCAAGTCCCGTGACTTGTTTAAATTTTCTGGAAAAATAGGAAGGGCTTAAGCCTGCAACGCCGGCAGCCTCTTCGAGCGTAAGGGAAGCGGAAAAATTCTGATAGATATATTTGGCGGCAAGCAGCACTTCTTCGTCTTTTCGGGAAGAAATTCCAAAATCATTGATATTTTCCATCTGATAGCGAAGGATCAGACAGAAAAGCTGATGCAGGTAAGATAGCAGCAGCGGTTTAGAGTAGCGGTCTTTAAGCCGGTACTCGGAAAGCATTTTGTCAAGCAGGGAAAGAATATCCGTTTCCGCTCCATAATGGAGCATGATCAGTCCGGAATGAAGAATCTGTTCTTCAGGACACTTTATATGCTCAGATAACGACGGGAAAATGTGCTCTTTATTAAAATAGACGGTGACCCGCTCACATTCTTCGTCCTGCAAATAAAGTGTATGGTGCAGATCTCCCGGTGCAATCAACATAAAGTCTCCTGCGTTCAGAGAATAGAGGGTGTCATTTAGAAAGAAGCAGCATTTCCCCTCTCTTACATAATACAGTTCATAATAAGGATGAAAATGATCTTCCGGCATCACAAATCCTGCACCGCGGCGAATCCGGTCTACATAAATATCTTTTAGATTAGAAAATTTTACTCTCATAGGGCGCTCCGTTTGACAAAAAAACAGTATTATTAAATAAAAAAGTTATAAAAACAATAGAAAATACTTAAAAATTATTATACCATAAGGAAAACAGGAGGGCAATACAGGAAGGAGGAGCATGATATTATGGAAATACAGACGAAGGTGACGCTTACAGCAAAAGATGAGGCGTTTCGGGATTTTAGTCTTCATGGGAATATGTGGAAGGTTGTATTGCAGGTTGGTACACCGCTTGCATTGTATCAAAGCCTGAATCAAATTTTTAAAATTTTGGATACAATGATGGCGTCCCATATCAGTGCTTCTTCCGTATCGGCTGTGGCGTATCTTTCCCAAATCAATCTTATGCTTTCAGCGCTTGGCGGAGGGCTTGCCGTCGGGGCGGGAATCAAAATCAGCCTTGCTTATGGAAAGGGCGACTATAAGATGGTGAAGGAGCGGATAAGCAGCCTCTATGTGATGTGTATTATTTTAGGAGCTGTAGTTTTACTGGGAATTTTGCCCTTTACCGAGCAATTTTTAAAAATGGCGGGGACACCGGCGGAGCTGGCGGCAGTGGGAAAACAGTACTTTGCGGTAGAACTGGTTACAATGGTGATTACTTTTATGAATAACGTTTATATCGCCGTAGAGCGTGCCAGAGGAAATTCTAAAAGGATTCTTAATCTAAATATAATTGTAATCGTAGTAAAACTCTCACTGACGGCAATATTTGTATATATCCTGAACGGGGATCTGGTTATGATCGCTTTTGCTTCTATGATTTCTCAGGTCAGCCTTTTTATCTTTGCATTGATAAACAGCTACGGCAGGGACGAAAATGCATTTGGCTTTTCCTTAAGAGCCGCTACCGTAAAAAAAGAAGTAGTACTGCCGATGATTGGAAGTTCTGTTCCCGTTATTGTGGAAAAAATGGCATTTGCTTTTGGGAAGATTGTAGTAAATGCCATGAGTACTGTATATGGCGCTCTTACAGTAGGAGCCCTTGGCGTATCCAACAACATAGGAGGTCTTACGACCAATCCCCAAAATGGATTTCAGGAAGGAACGGCGTCTGTTATCAGTCAGAATATAGGTGCAGGAAATTATAAAAGAGCAATTGATGCTTTTAAAATAACCTTAATGATTAATACTGTTATGGGTATTGCTTTCTTTGCTCTTACAGTATATTATCTGGATTTTATCAGTGGATTTTTTGATGGAAACGACCGGGCGTTTCACCAAATGATTATGGACGTGTACCGGTATGAAGCATTGGGAACGATTACTCTTGGCATCAATGCCTCCGTACTGGCGCTGCTTTACGGACTCGGAAGAACAAGGCTGACGCTTGCCATTAATTTTTCAAGAGTGTTTGTATTCCGTATTCCGGTGTTGTGGTTTTTACAGAAGTATACGGATTTTGGAAGCAAAAGCGTGGGAATAGTCATGATGGTCAGCAATATTTCTGTGGGAATTGTGGCAGCGTTTGTGGGAATACTGGTAATATGGAAGTTAAAGCGGTCAAATGAGTGAAAAAATGAGCAGAGAGGAATGTTTAAGGAAAATATAAGAAAAATATAAGAATTATTTGGACGAATCTGGTATATAATAAAAACAGGTGTAGGATACAAAACAGTATCCGGTATGACATCGGTTATCATAGACCAGTAACCGTATGTAAAGCGAGAATGGTATAAGGAGGAAATTATGACGGGAGATGCCAAAAGGAACGGACAGGCATACCGTTTATTTATACCATGTGAATAGAATGTTCACAGGTAAGAAAAGAGGTCTGAAATGAAAACTGAATATAGAAAAAGTACAAAAAAACGCGTTGTATGTATCCTGATTCTGGCTTGTATGCTTTATGTCGGAGTGGTTGCATTTTGTGATTATCCCTATACGTTTACAATACAGGAAAGTATTCTGACAAATGAAGAACGTGCAGTTATGGCATCGAAGGAGATTACAGACAGGGAAAATGCCTATGACAGGGAGATTCTTGCAAAACAACCCTATGATTTTTCGGAGGTTACGATTGCCTGCCTTGGAGACAGTATTACGGAAGGAGTCAATGGCGCCACCGGACATGCAGACGGGCTGACCTATCCAGAGGTTATCAAAGAAGTTCTTCATGCCAAAGAAGTCTACAATCTGGGAGTCGGAGGCTCTACGATAGGAGACTACTGGGCGGCGGCAATGGTGAACCGGTATATGGAGATTCCAAAGGATACCAATATCATCATTGTATATGGCGGGATCAATGATGTGTTCAGTGGAACGGATGAAACGATTGGCAGTTTGAATACTTTGTCAGAAGATACTTTCTGTGGAGATCTGGACACACTTTTAGAAGGACTGAGAATCCATTATCCAACAAGCTGGCTGATTTTAGTAACACCGATGGATACAGTCACCATAGAAGAAGTAAGATCGCTGAATCCTGACATGGAACCGATTGAAACTTATGTGAATGCCATGATCAGTCTTGCCGAAAAGTATGATGTGGATGTGATAGATTTATTTCATTCTAATTTTATGAATTCGTATGACAGTGAAGTCTTTAATTCCTATGTACCGGGATGTCATCCAACAGATGAGGGCTATCGGATTCTTGGAGAGCATATTGCAAAAGAGGTGATCCGGATCAGTCTTGAGAATGAAGCGGATGGGGAATATCTTGGTAAATGGAATGGGTTTACGGTGTCAGGAAATGTATCAGGCAATATGGCGGAAAGCGTATCCGGGGATGCATCAGGTAATATAACTGAGAGTGTGTCGGAGAATGTTTCTGATAATATGCCGGAAAATTAATTGGGATATAAAAAGCCCCTTGCATATGCAAAGGGCTTTTTGTTATCCTATAATTTAAATCCAAAATACCGTACCGCATTATAATAAGAAATATCCGTTACAATTTCTTTCAGTGTATCCATATCATTTGGAAATTCTCCATTTTCTACCCATGTTCCAATCAGGTCACAAAGAATTCTTCTAAAGTATTCATGTCTTGTATAAGATAAGAAGCTTCTGGAATCCGTCAACATTCCGACAAAACCGGAAAGATTTCCAAGGCTGGCAAGGGAAATCATCTGATCCTGCATGCCGGTCTTGTGGTCATTAAACCACCATGCGCTACCCTGCTGGATTTTTGCAACGGCAGTGGAATCCTGGAAACATCCTAAAATCGTGCCGATTGCCTGATTGTCATTGGGATTCAGGCTGTAAATAATCGTTCTGGGAAGTTCATCCGTTTTAATCAGGGCATTTAAGAAATCAGCCATTTGTGCAGAAGGTGCGTAATTGTTGATGCAGTCATATCCAGTATCCGGTCCTAATTTTTCAAACATCAGCGTGTTGTTGTCGCGTTTACATCCGTAATGCAGCTGCATAGCCCAGTTCAGACGGCTGTATTCCCGGCCGGCAAACAGCATGAAAGCCGTCTTAAATTTTAATTCTTCTTCCCGGTTAACGGAATTTCCCTTTAAGCGGCTGGTAAAGATCTGCTCCAGCTGCGCTTCGTCAGAGGGAACGTACATCACATATTCCAGCGCATGGTCGGAAACGCAGCAGCCCATAGAAGCGAAAAATTCCATCCGTTTTTTCAGCGCTTCTTTTAAAGCGGCAAAAGAGTCGATTTTGACGCCGCTTACGGAAGAAAGTTTTGCAAGATAATCCAGATAATCCGGTTTTTCGATATTCATTGCCTTGTCAGGACGCCATGCCGGAAGAACCTGCACGTCAAAAGAGGGATCTTCGGCGATTTTTTTATGCCATTCCAAAGAATCGACAGGATCATCAGTAGTACATACTAAAGTTACGTTAGACTGTCGGATCAGATTGCGTACGCTCATGGATTTGTCGGCAAGTTTGGCATTGCACAGATTCCATACTTCTTCAGCAGTATTTTTATTTAAAACGCCCTGATATCCAAAATATCTTTGCAGTTCCAGATGGCTCCAGTGAAACAGGGGATTGCCAATTGCTTTTCCGAGACATTCCGCCCATTGAAAGAACTTTTCCTGATCGGAAGCATTTCCTGTAATAAAAGACTCGTCTACACCGCAGGAACGCATAAAACGCCATTTATAGTGGTCGCCGCCAAGCCATACCTGCGTAATATTTTCAAACTGTCTGTCTTCGGCAATTTCTTTTGGGTTTATGTGACAGTGATAGTCAAGTACAGGAGTCTTTGCGGCATAGTTGTGAAAAAGAGTCTTCGCAGTGTCAGTTGATAATAAAAAGTTTTCGTCCATAAAAGGTTTCATAGATTTCCTCCATACATATAAATAGTGATAGGTTATTAAAAGGGGGTAGTTCCCCGTTTTATAAGTTCCCCTGAAAACAGCGCCTTCTTGGGAATACTGTTCCCGGCAAGTACACCCATAAGTGAAGTGATAAGCTGCTGGCATAATGTTTCCAGTTTATTGTCAATAGAAGTAAGCTCCGGTTCGCAGCAGGTAGTCAGAATGGAGTTATTATATCCGATTACAGCCAGTTCTTCCGGAATTTTCAAGTCTTTCTGACGTGCGTATTTTACTGCTGCAACAGCGAGATTATCGTCTGCAGCAATAACGCCGTTAAATTTGATTCCCCGTTTGGAGACGTTAAACAATGTCTGCGTCATGGCGTCAATATCTTCATGGGAACCGGTATAAAACTGTGTCATGGAAGGGGGCAGGGTAATCCCGGCGTCCGTCATGGCAGCCTGATAACCGGATAATTTATGCCTGCCGCTGTAAGAGTTAGAATTATAAAAATATAATATATCGCGTATTCCTGCTGAGATAAGAGCAGAAGCAGCTTCATACATGGAACGGTAATCATCAGAGACAATGCTGTAAACGTTGGGGCTGTCTAATGCAGCATTAAGAAGCATAATAGGAACTTCCGCTGCTGCGTCCCGGATATATTTATTGTCCGCCGCCGTTTCTCCGATGAAATTAGAACCGACAAGAATAATGCTGTCCACTTTTTTGGACAATAGCAGTTCAAGACATTTTTCCTTGTTTTGCAGGTCGTATCCGGTACAGCATAAAAGAGAGTCATAGTTGTTGGCACGGAGGCTCTGTTCTATATAATATACTGCTTTGGCAAGATAGAGGTCAGAGGAATCCGCACACAAAATCCCTATGGTATTCATCGTGTTCAGTCCCAATCCTCTTGCAAAAGCATTTGGCGTATAATCATATTCTTCCATAACTTCCATGACTTTTTTACGGGTTTTTTCACTGACATTACTGCTGCCATTGAGAACCCTGGACACAGTTGCGATAGAAACACCGGCTTTTTCAGAAATATCGTAAATAGTTATAGTGATCCCCTCATTTCTCTATATAAGTCTGATATAATGCTGTAAGCGGTTACAACATTATTGTTTAAATTATAGTACAATCTTCCTGTAAATTCAAGATACATTTTTCGAGAATATGCTATTGACTATTGAGGAAAATAAAGTTAAAATCAAAATGTAAGCACTTACATACAATGGAAATAAAACAGAAAAAAGCAGAAATGAAAAAATTGAAAAATGGACTTAAGGACAGGAGAGTGGAAGGATGGAGCTGTTAAACAAAAAAATGACCGGTAAAAAAGAAAGACCGGTTAAAGTCTTACAATTTGGGGAAGGAAATTTCCTCCGCGGTTTCGTTGATTATATGATCGATATCGCAAATGAAAAGGGAAAGTTTGATGGAGATATTGTATTGGTAAAACCGATTGAATTCGGCTCTTTGGAAAGATTTCATGCACAGGATTGTCAGTATACCGTTTCGCTGCGCGGCATTGTGGATGGAGAGGCAAAAGTACAGAACCGCAAAGTGACCAGTGTGACAGACGTGATAGACTGTTATGGAGAATATGAGAAATACAATGCTTTTGCAAAACTGGATTCCTTAAGATATATTGTATCAAACACAACGGAAGCGGGAATTGTCTTTGACGACAGTGATAAGCTGGAAATGAATCCGCCTAAAAGTTATCCGGGGAAACTGACCAAATTCTTATATGAAAGATACAAACATTTTAGCGGCGCGCCTGACAAGGGGCTTGTAATGCTGCCGGTGGAGCTGATTGATGATAACGGCATTATGTTGAAGAAATGTGTTCTTCAGTTTGCAGATTTATGGAAATTGGAGCAGGGCTTTATAAACTGGCTGAACGAGGCGTGTATTTTCTGCTCCACTTTAGTAGACAGAATCATAACGGGATACCCAAGAGATGAGGATGCAAAGCTTTGGGAAGAATGGGGATATAAAGATGAACTGATTGTAACGGGAGAGCCATTTGCCCTTTGGGTCATTGAATGCCCGAAAGATATCAGCGGAGAGTTTCCGCTCGACCAGGCGGGGCTTCCGGTTATTTATACGGATAATCAAAAGCCTTACAAACAAAGAAAAGTGCGAATTTTAAACGGCGCGCATACTTCTTTTGTACTTGCGTCTTATCTTGCCGGCAATGATATTGTGCTGGAGTCCATGAAAGATGAGCTGGTATATGATTTTATGCATCAGACGATCTTTGAGGAAGTGATTCCCACATTGACACTTCCCAGACAAGATCTGGAAGAGTTTGCGGAAGCGGTGATTACAAGATTTAACAATCCTTATGTAAAACACGCCCTGCTTTCCATCGCATTAAATTCTGTTTCAAAGTGGAGGGCAAGGTGTATGCCGAGTTTCCTCGGATACATAGAAGAAAAGAAAGCGCTTCCGAAACATCTGACTTTTTCGCTTGCGGCGCTGATGGCGTTTTACACAGGAACAGAAATCAGGGAAAAGGCTTTAATTGGTCATAGAGACGGACAGGAATACCATATTTTGGATGATATGGCGGTATTGGAGTTCTTCCGTGACAATAGTGAAAAGCAAACCGAAGAATTTGTGCAGGCATTTCTTTCCAATGAAAGTTTCTGGGGACAGGATCTTGGTAAAATTGAAGGCGCAAAAGAAGCCGTCGGTTCTTATTTAAATGATATCCGGGCGCTGGGAATGAGAAAGGCAATGGAGAAAAACTTTCAATAAGCATTGCGTATGAGATTGCCAAAACGGCAGAATGAGAGGGAATATGCAGAAATTTATTAAAATCCATGAAGAGGATAATGTCGTCGTGGCGCTGCAGGCGATTCAAAAGGGAGAAACGGTTGCGGTCTGCGGAGAACAGATTACGGCGGCAGAGGACGTTCCGGCTGGGCATAAAATGGCGGTGCAGGATATGGAAGAAGGAGAATCGGTAATCAAATATGGCTGTCAAATAGGGCTGGCGAAAGAAAAAATTCAAAAGGGGCAGTGGATACATACTCATAATGTAAAGACTGCGCTGGGAGATCTGCTTTCTTATACCTATGAACCAATTGTAACGGATGGAAAATCTGCAGATAAGCAGACGGAAGAACGCACCTTTAT
The DNA here is from genome assembly GCA_947650155.1 of uncultured Lachnospiraceae bacterium. Taxonomy (GTDB): domain Bacteria; phylum Bacillota; class Clostridia; order Lachnospirales; family Lachnospiraceae; genus RGIG3002. Next base: position 2,997 of record CANSUS010000026.1, on the reverse strand, counting down.
GGGATTTGCCAGAAAAGACGGCAAAGCAGGCGTCAGAAATGAGATCTGGATTATCCCGACGGTAGGCTGCGTTAATAATATTGCAACGGCAATGGCAAAAGCGGCGAATGAGAAGGTAAAAGGAAGCGTGGAAGAGGTGATTGCTTTTCCTCATCCTTACGGATGTTCCCAAATGGGCGATGACCAGGAACATACAAGACAGATTCTTGCAGATCTGATTCATCATCCGAATGCCGGCGGCGTGTTAGTACTGGGACTTGGCTGTGAAAACAGTAATATCGACGTATTAAAAGAATATATCGGAGAGTATGACAGTGACAGGGTAAAGTTTCTCGTATGTCAGGAAAGCGATGATGAAATGGCGGACGGCTTAAAACTTCTGGAAGAATTGATTGAGTATGCATCCGGGTTTGAGCGGGAAGCAGTCAGTGTGAGCAAACTGATTGTAGGCTTAAAATGCGGAGGCAGCGATGGATTCTCCGGTATTACAGCCAATCCGTTAGTTGGCAGATTTTCCGATCTTCTGATTGAAAATCAGGGAACAACCATATTGACGGAAGTGCCGGAAATGTTTGGCGCCGAGACTTTACTGATGAACCGCTGTGAGAACAGAGAACTGTTTGACAAGACAGTAGCGCTGATTAACGATTTTAAAAATTATTTTAAAAGCTACAATCAGACCATCTATGAAAATCCTTCGCCGGGTAATAAAAAGGGAGGAATTTCTACTCTGGAAGATAAATCGCTGGGGTGTACGCAGAAGTCCGGTTCGGCTCCGGTAAAGGGTGTGCTTTCTTATGGAGAAAGGGTGGAGAATAAAGGATTAAATCTTCTCAGCGCGCCGGGAAACGATCTGGTGGCAGCTACTGCGCTTGCAGCTTCAGGGGCACAGATCGTCCTGTTTACTACCGGAAGGGGAACGCCTTTTGCTTCACCGGTGCCGACAGTTAAAATATCCAGCAACTCTGCGCTATCAGAGAAAAAATCCAATTGGATCGATTTTAACGCAGGCGTGTTGGTAGAAGGCGCAGATATGAAGGAAACTGCAGAGCAGCTTTTTGCGTATGTAGTGGAAGTGGCTTCCGGTAAAAAGGTAAGGAGCGAAGAAGCAGGATTTCATGATATGGCAATATTTAAGCAGGGCGTTACATTATAAAAAGCGTAAAACGGGCATGAAAATGAAAACGTTTACAAAAATTTACATTTTAAATTTACGAAATGTAAAGCGTGAAAATCCATAAAAATGCCATAAAATGGTGTGTCTTACAAACCTCAGAAGAAAAAGAAATACAATAATAACTAAAAAAATGAAAAAAATTAAAAAAATATAGTGCATTTTTTGGAATGGTGTGCTACAATAAATGTAAGCACTTACAAAGAAAACTTAAAAGTGCAGTAGCTAATCTTTTCAAGAAAGATTAAGGGAATGAATAAAGGAGAAGGAACATTATGAGAAAGATGAAAAAATTTCTTGCGCTTGGATTGGCAGCAGCTATGACATTTTCATTAGCAGCATGCGGCAATAATGATGGCGCAGCAAACGACAAACCAGCTGAAAGCAGTACACCGGCACCTGCAGAGAGTACACCGGCTGAAAGCACACCTGCAGAAAGTACGCCGGCAGAAACAGAAGCGCCGGCTGAACCGGCAGCATCAGGCGACTGGGACGGTTCTTATGAAGAGTGTGAACTTACATTTTCATGGTGGGGCGGCGACTCCAGACATGAAGCTACAATGGCAGCAGTAGATGCTTTTGAGGCAAAATATCCGGGAATCACCGTAAAAGAAACATATGGCGCATGGTCGGGATGGGAAGAATCTATGGCAACCATGTTTGCAACAAAGACAGCTCCGGACGTAAATCAGATTAACTGGAACTGGATTACATCTTACAGCTCAGACGGAAGTGCATTTTTGGATTTAAATACAGTTTCCAACGTTTTGGATCTCACACAGTTTGATCAGAAGTATTTGGATATGTGTACGGTAGCAGGTAAATTACAGGCAATTCCGGTATCCATGACAGGTAGAATTTTCTACTGGGATAAGACAACTTTTGACGAAGCAGGAATTGATACACCTAAGACTTTAGCAGACTTAATGGCAGCAGGCGAGACATTCAAGACAACGCTTGGAGACGACTACTATCCGGTAGCGTTAGGCGAATATGACAGAATGATCCTTATGGTATATTACTTAGAGTCTGTATATGGCAAAAACTGGGTTGAAAACGGTGCGTTAAACTACACGGTAGAAGAAATTCAGGAAGGTCTTGATTTCATTCAGTCTCTGGAAGATGCACATGTAACTCCGTCTATTGCAACAATTGCTGGCGATGGCGCTGAGTCTCTTGACAAGAACCCGAAGTGGGCAGAAGGTCAGTATGCAGGTATCTTTGAATGGGATTCTTCCGCAAGCAAATTTGGCGGTGCATTAGCAGACGGACGTGAATTTGTAGTTGGTGAAGAATTATCCGATATGGGCGATTACCAGGGTGGTTTCTCCAAAGTTTCTTTAGGTTTTGCAATTTCCGAAGGTACAGCTCATCCTACAGAAGCGGCTATGTTAATGCAGTTCTTATTGAATGATGATGAAGGTACAACCATCATGGCTTCTGAGAGAGGTATCCCGCTTAGCAAAGCAGCTTTAGCAAACTGTACTGCACAGGGGCTTTTGAACGAGACAGTTGCAGAAGCAAACGGTAAGATCCTTGATTATGTATCTTATGAATTAGATCCTAAATTTGAAGATGCAGGACTGAAGAATTCTGACGGAGTATATTATGACGCAATGGCTGGTTTAAGCTATGGTGATTATGATTCCGCAGCAGCAGCGCAGGTTATCTTTGACGGAGTAACTGACGTATTAAATAAATAATTACTGAATAAATAATTTCATAGCAGTAATGAAGTATCGGACCGCCGAAGCGGGTGCTTCGGCGGTTTTTTTGTGTCACAGACAAAAATAAACCCCCTGCTATGCAGGGGGAGGGAAAAT
>CANSUS010000025.1 GCA_947650155.1 uncultured Lachnospiraceae bacterium | reverse complement strand
TAAACTATGGCTTAGCACTATTTTTTTAATTCAACTCCGAAAGACAGGTATTATAGCATACGCTTTTGGCACTATCAAGTATTTCCTTGATTTCTTCGTTTATTCTTTAATTTCCGGTAGTTTTCCCAAGATTCATCAAAATCTATGTTAATAGCTGCTGATTTTGGATAAGTATCCATCCACCAGTTAAACTTGTCCTCTGCCTCTTCAATCGCATATTGGCGTGCCTGTTCGTCCTGTAATTGTTCTGCTGCTTGTAAAATTTGATAACCAAAACAGAAAATTATGATTACATTTTGTACGGCTTATAATGTGGATTTTCAGAATTATTTTCCCAAAAGGCCTCTATACCATGATCTCTGATTTGTTGATTTCCTTCCAACCTTTGCAGCCCTCTACTAAGTCCCGATTGTGATTTTATCATTTTTAAATTTTCCCACAGGCATTACAATCCCTGATAAAGGAACCAAAATCATATAGAATATTATAACATGAAATAAACAGGTATGGTTAATTTTTCATAAGGAAGTTATAACCCAAAGACTTTGTAATCAGCCAGAATGATTGGATTGTAGGTAAATTCAATTTATACGGAAAATTTACAAGATGGAAAAATCACTATTTGAACAGTTAGGCAATATATCACGAAGAAAATGGATATTTTATTCCAGATTTACGATTGCCTGCCGAAGAAGAACAGCCGATAGGCACATGGGGACAGCGGCATCTGGACTATCTGAAGCAATATTGCAAAGTTACATACACCAATCTTCTTACAAGCGGCAAGCTGAATGCTTATCTTATCAGCATTGACAGACAGGCGCAGGAACTCTTTGAATGGCTCATTGAGGACATGAAACAAGCACAAGGCATAACGGCAGTTAAAGGCTGAAAATGCCTTAGAATGGATAGGACATTTAGGCAACATAAGAGCTTGTGCAAGGGAGATTGTAAACAAGGAAACCATTTTTGCATAAATGGACAAAAGTGGCAGGAAGAAATCTTTGTCGCTTTTTAAATGTTAAGAATTTTGCGGATTTTGCAAATAAGTGATTTCTGTGCTATGACAAATTATCTCTATTGCAAAAATTTAAGAATGATGTTAAAATAGTTATTGACTTTAAGTCAATAACTAAATGCTAAGGAGGTGCAATCACATTTGGCCAGACCTGTAAAAAAGACACCAGAGGAATGGAGAAAAGAAATCCTAAACGCTGCCCAAAACTTATTTATTTCTAAAGGATATGAGGAAACTTCAATTTCCGATATTATGGACATGGTAGGCGGAGCAAAAGGAATGTTTTACCGTTGTTTTCAAAGCAAAGAGGAAGTAATGTACGCATTAGGCAATCAAATGTTTTTCGAGGACAACCCATTTGAAGCAGTCAAGGGGAGGGATGACTTGAACGGTCTGCAAAAAATCAGGTTGTTGCTTACACTGAATCAGTCGGACGCTGAACGAAACCAGATAAATATGCAGGCAGTCCCGATTTTGAAAGACCCGCACATTTTAGCGGCGGCGGTTGGAGAAAACAGGCGTGTATTGACTCCCTTGTGGCTGGAATTGCTGGAGGAGGGAAAAAAGGACGGTTCTATCAAGACGGAATACATAAAGGAGCTTTCCGAGCTTTTGCCGCTTATCAACTTCTGGCTCATGCCCTCGGTATTCCCTGCAACAGAGGAAGAACTGTATCATAAATATCATTTTGTGAAAGAAGTGTTAGCCTATATGGGACTGCCGCTTTATGATGATGATACGACAACCTTTACAGAAAAATTTATCACCGCTATTACAGAAACGCCCTGCGGGCATGCCTCTATGCCAGAGAATGCAGGAAAAATCAAGGAAAAAGGAGGGAATCAGCTATGACGGAAAACTTATTTACAAAAAATTTCACGCTCCTTATTTTAGGACAGCTAACCTCTTTGTTTGGAAATTTTATATTGAAACTGGCACTGTCCATGTATGTACTGGAAGCGACTGGTTCGGCAGCCATATTTGCAGGGATATTGTCTGCTGCTACAATCCCGACCATTCTTTTGTCACCGCTTGGCGGTATCTTGGCGGACAGGGCAGACAGACGGAATATTATGGTGGCGTTAGACGCATTGACTGGCGTATCCGTTTTATGTGCGGCACTATTCCTGTCGGAAAGCAATGCCATTGCCGTAATCAGTACGTTGCTTATTATACTTTCTATTTTGGGTGCGTTTGAAACGCCTACTGTTCAAGCGTGTATTCCCACTATGTTACAAGGCGACAATATTATGAAAGGAAATGCCGTTGTAAATCAAGTGGCATCTTTATCCTATCTGATTGCCCCTATGTTGGGCGGCGTATTGTATGCCATGCTTGGGCTAAAACCCGTAATGTATGCGAGCGTTGTCTGTTTTTTTATTACTGCCCTGTTTGAATGTTTTATAAAATTGAGCTATCAGCGTATTCAAAATCAAGGCGGTGTGCTTCAGATTGTTAAGCAGGATTTTTTATCAAGTATGCAGTATATTTCAAAAGAACAGACCAGCATATCAAAAATGCTGCTCTTAACGGCATTCTCAAGGTTTTTTGTGATGGGCATTACCATAGTCGGACTTCCTTTTCTTGTGCGGACTGTCCTCGGATTTAATGCAAAGTATTATGGGGCTGCGGAAAGTGCATTAGCAGTCGCTGCAATCTTGGGAAGCTTTGCCGCAGGAGTTTTGGCAGAGAAATTAAAAATCCATAAATTATCTTTCCTGCTTGCAGCTCTTGGTATTTTTATTATCCCTGCCGGCATTGTTTTCCTTTTGCCAGTGAATGCCATGATAAAGTATGGCGTTACGGTTGTATCATTTTGCGGTATGCAGGCTGTTATCAGTATATTTTCTATTTTTGCTGTTTCCCTCATACAGCAGAGGACGCCAAATCATTTAATAGGAAAAGTGATGGCTTATACATCAACGGTTACTTTGTGTGTTCAACCCATAGGACAAATCGTGTACGGTTTTTTGTTTGACAAATTTTACAGTACCGTATATTTTGTCCTAATCCCGACCGGCATCATAGTCTGCATCGTAGGATTATCTGCAATGAGTTTCTTTAAAAATATGGAAAGGGAACAGCAGGAGGTGTCAGCATGAAGCAGGAAACTCTTATAAATGTCCGACAAATGAATATGTCTGTTATCAGAGAGCCAGACGCAAAGACGCAGAGCCGATGAAAGTCTGCGGTATACCGAATACAGATAAGACATCCATCGAAATAAGGTAAATGACAGCAACTGCTAATTGCTTTTTGGCACTTTTCAAGTTCTTTATTTTTCTATAAAGTCATTTTATTATAGAAAAAAGGAGAGAATTTTTATGAATGTAAACATCATTTCAAAATATTTGCAATTACTGCGAAAAAAACATAACTACACACAAGACGAATTAGCAAAAAGGTTGGATATATCCAGACAAGCTGTTTCAAAATGGGAAACGGGAGCAGCTATTCCAGATTTAGAGGTTCTGTTAAAAATATCTAAGCTTTACGGAATTACAATAAATGATATTTTAGAGCCGAATATACCGACTAAAAAAATAACTGATTTTGAACAATTATCAAAAGTTCCAGAAAACGAATTAAGAGAAATACTGGAACAATATGATATGACATCTCTTGTGATAGCTTCAATGGGGGCATCTCCAGAAATAAATAATTTGCTGGAAAAATTATTTCCAGATGTAGATTATAAAATGGAAAGAAACTGTATTGGCAGAGTTAGAGTTGATGAAGTTGAAAGAATACAACAGGAAATAGTTTCTGTCATAAATTTACGAGCTTTAGATAGTGAACTTTTATAAAATTATAAGTCAAGAAATGAAGTAATATGCCAAAAGGTAAATGAGCAATCTTGAAAAGCAAGAAATTTGAAATAGCAGTTATTAAAAAGCCAGACACATAGATGCAGAGCCGATAAACATGTGAGTTAATATCATAGTCTGTCGGTTCTCTTTCATTTCATAAGGTTTTAAAGCAACCGCCCACCAAATAAAAAAACGGTGTTATGGTGGGCGGTATTGCTATGCCCATGCAACGCTATTTCTCACCATGAAACCAGAAGTAGAATCTCCGCAAGGCTGTTTCTGCTGTTGGCTGTCGTTCGCCGCCTTTCCAATCTGGATTTTAACATTTTTAGAAATTTCAGATTGGAGGAAAAAATATTGCTGGAACAATGATAGAAATGCACTCTCTCAAATTTTGTCACAGCCTATACTATTCCGCCTCCTTGTGGTATAAATAATTTAAGTTAAACACCTAACAATACACTCACCACGGAGGTAAACCCATGTCAGGCAGCCGTCTGTTTCACATACTATATGAACTCATAGAGAAGGGACATGCCACCGCTCCCGCACTGGCGGAAGAACTGGAAGTCTCGGTAAGAACAATATACCGGGATATAGAAACGCTCAGCAGCGCCGGCATTCCCGTTTATACGGAAACCGGGCGAAATGGCGGCATTTATCTACTGAATGATTTTGTTTTAAATAAAGCGGCCTTTTCCGAACAGGAAAGAAAAGAAATATTGACATCCCTGCAAAGCATCTCCTCCACAGGCTATACCCCGGAGAAAGAAATATTAACTAAATTATCCGCACTTTTTAATGTAACGACAGAAGACTGGCTGGAAGTTGATTTTTCACGCTGGGGAAAACATCCCTGCGATCATCAGAAATTTGAATCGCTGAAAACAGCCGTCATAGAACATACAGCCGTCAAAATAACCTATGCCGGCACAACGGGAAAAAGCAGCGAACGGACAATATGGCCTTTAAAACTGTCTTACAAGTCAAAAGAATGGTATTTAAAATCATTTTGTATGGAACGGCAGGATTTCCGAATTTTCAAACTGAACCGAATCGTAGATTTGAAGCTGTTGGAAGATCATTTTGTGCCAATGCAGTATCCGGAACCATATGATGACCAGACGGAAGATCCTCCTATTGTCCTTTCTTTTTCAAAAGAAATCGCATACCGCGTTTATGATGAATTTGATGCCTCTCAGATCCAATATCAGGAGAACGGAAACTTAACCGCTTTCGCCAATATGCCTGTTGATTCCTGGCTGATTGGGTATCTGCTTTCCTTCGGGACACAGGTTACCGTCATAGAACCGGAATATTTACGAAATATATTAGCAGAACAAGCATTAAAGATTTATAAAAAAAATAACCCTGACAAAAGGTGTCAGTAAATGTGTGTTATAGTAATACCAAAATCAGAGAGGAGAATTAACATGGGCAGACCAACCACAAAAGCAGACTTCATAAACGCTGCAAATACAAATTATGAAGAAATGAACAAACTCATTTCTTCCTTAACCGAAAAAGAATTATCAACCCCTTTTGACTTCAGCAATGAAGCCAGTAAAAAAGAAGCACACTGGAAAAGGGATAAAAATCTCAGGGACATATTAGTTCATCTTTATGAATGGCATCAGCTTATGCTCCACTGGATTTCCAAAAATCAGGCAGGGGAAAATCAGTCCTTTCTACCCAAGCCTTATAATTGGAAAAACTATGGGGAATTGAATATGGTATTTTGGAAAAAACATCAGGATACAAGTTTGGAAGAAGCAAAAGAAATGCTGGCGCAATCACATAAAGAGGTGATGGAACTGGCTGAAACATTTTCCAATGAAGAATTATTTTCAAAAGGAATTTTCCCCTGGACCGGCGGAAGCACTTTGGGTTCCTATTTTGTCAGCAACACCGGCAGTCACTACAATTGGGCCATCAAAAAGCTGAAAGCACACAGAAAAAACTGTAAATAAAAATCCGATATCCGAACACTTTTACAAAACAGTTTTAAACCTCATATTTTCTGTCGGCATAGGTTCTATCGGCAGCTGTCAGGTTATTTTTTCCTGACAACTGCCAAAATCCTGTTTCCGATCCGTCATTTGTCCATTTACAAAATAATTTCCGTACTCACGCATGTCGTTCCCGTCAGCTTTTCACTGAGTCCGTCAGGCTGGCAGATCCCCGCATACAAAGTAAAGTGATCCGAAAATACTTTTCTTTCCCCGCTTTCGTTTACTGCCGTAAAACACTTTGAGGACAACGGAATTTCAAAAGTACGCTTTTCTCCCGCTTTCAGCGCAATTCTTTTAAACCCGCACAGACTATGATTCGGCACCGCATTTTCGCCATAGTCCTTCATATACAGCTGAATCACCTCTTCCGTAAAACAATCCCCAGTATTTTCTGCCGTAACTTCTGCAATTTGTTCTTTGTATTGTAATCCGGTACAGACTACTTTAGAATAAGTAAGACCATAGCCAAACGGATACAGAATATTGTCCTGTGCATACCGGTACGTTTTTCCTTTCATGGAATAATCCGTAAATGCAGGCAGTTTCTCACTGTCTTCATAAAAGGTAACGGGCAGTTTCCCGGAAGGGGATACATCCCCAAAAAGAATTTCTGCAAGAGCCGTTCCGCCTTCAGAACCCGGATACCACACGTGGATCAGCGCATCCGTTTCCGCTTCCATATTGATGGAGCTGCCTGCCGCACAAACCGCAATCACAGGCTTTCCCGTTTTCATAAGCAGATCGACAAGTTTTCTCTGACTTTCCGGCAGCCTTAAATTCTCTTTATCCCCGGAAGAATATTCATTACTTGCATCCCCCTCTTCCCCTTCAATGGAGGAATCCAGACCGACGCATAAAATCACTGCATCCGCATTCTCTGCTGTCGCAAAAGCTTCTGCATACCTGTCACCCGCCACAGCAAGCCCGGTAGTCCGGTCTTTATAAAGATGGCACCCCTGCGCATACAACACTTCTCCCGAAAACCGGTCCTGAATCCCTTCCAGAAAAGTGACATATCTGTCAGCTGTTCCGCAATAATTGCCTTCCAGTGCAACCCGATTGTCGCTGTTTGGTCCAATTACTGCAAGCGTTTTTATCCGGTTTTCATTAAGCGGAAGAATTCCATTATTTCTCAACAGTACCATAGATTCTTCCGCACATTTCAGCGCTGCTTTTTTATGTTCCTTACAAGCCACAATAGAATATGGCAGATCGTCAAATTCTGTTTTTTCGTCAAACATTCCCAGTCGAATCCTTGTCCTCATCAAATGAACACAGGCCTTTCTGATGTCCTCTTTTGTAACAAGCCCCTGCTCCAACGCCGCCAGGACAAAAGCATAGGTACAGCCGCAGTTTACATCACATCCCGCCTTTAACGCCATAGCCGCAGACTCCGCCGCGTTGGAAGTGATTTTATGATGCTCGTGGAAATCATTGATCGCCCAGCAGTCGGATACAAAGTAACCGTCAAATTTCCATTCTTTCAGCTTATTCATTAAAAACGGACTGGCACAGGTCGGTTCCCCATTCAATCGGGTATATGCACCCATGACTCCTTCCACTTTCGCTTCTTTCACCAAAGTTTCAAAAGCCGGAAGATAAGTTTCTTCCAGATCCTTTGGCGTCGCCCTGACATTCATTTCATGGCGGAGTGATTCAGGACCGCTGTGCGCTGCAAGATGCTTTGCACACGCCGCACTCCTGAGCGTTTCTCCTTCTCCCTGGAGCCCCTTTACATAGGCTTTTCCCATCTCTCCCGTCAGATAAGGGTCCTCGCCGTAAGTTTCATGTCCCCGCCCCCAGCGCGGATCTCGAAAAATATTGATATTGGGCGACCAGAGGGTAAGCCCTTTGTAAATATCCGTATCGCCAAACTTCTGATAGGCATTATATTTGGCTCTTGCTTCCAGAGAAGTAATCTCCCCAGCCCGTTCTGTCAATTCTGTATCAAATGACGCCGCCATCCCGACTGCCTGTGGAAACATCGTTGCCGTTCCCGACCGTGCCAGTCCATGCAGTGCCTCATTCCACCAGTTATACGCCGGAATCCCCAAACGCTTTAATGCAGGCGCATCATATCTTAACTGTGCTGCCTGCTCCTCCACCGTCATTTCATCTACTAGAGCCTCTGCTCGCTCTATTGCCGTAAGTGACCTGTCTAAATATTTTTTCATATATATTCCTTTCTATGTGCTGCTCACTCTAAATACCGTCGTCGATTTCAATCTCACTTCCATGCTTTGTCTTTTTTACCCTGATCTGCTGTGAAATGTTCTCTTTCAATTCCTCTCTGTGGCTGATAATACCAACCAGTTTGTTTGTGCCTGACAGGCGGATCAGAATATCCATTGCGCCTTCGATCGATTTTCTGTCTAAAGTTCCAAAGCCCTCGTCCACAAAAAGGGCATCCATCTGTACGCCGCCAAAATTAGAAGATACCGTATCAGAAAGCCCAAGCGCCAGACTGAGCGAAGCCTTAAAGCTTTCGCCTCCCGATAAACTGCCCACCGGTCTTCTGTGTCCGGTAAAATTATCCTGTACTTCAAGGTTTAGAATCGTCTTACTTTTCTTATCGCTGGAGTCTTCTTTTCTGACAAGTTCATACTGCCCGTCGCTCATAGGAAGAAGACGCCTGTTCGCCGCCGCAATAATATAGTCAAACCCGGCGGCCTGTATATACTGCTCAAACGTGACCTTCGCTTTATTATTGATGTTCCCCGATATCAGATCATATAGCCGGCGGCACCTCTCATTTTCTACGCGAAACTGTTCTAAGGTATTTTGTTTTGCTGAAATGTTTTTTTTAATTTTTTCATTTCTTTCAATTCTATGCTCTGTCTGCGAATTTCTTTTTCTAAGTTCCTCCAGATAATGCTTCCTGCTGTTTACCTCTTCTTCTAATCCTTTTTCGTCGATCTCTTTTTTATCCTTCGCATCCTTTTTCGCCTGCTTTAACTGCTCTTTATTTGTTGCGGCCTTCTGATAATATTGACGGATTTTCCGGTCGCTGTCTGCAATCTCCTTTTCCGTTACAAGAAACTCCAAAAATTCCTCTTCTGATTCAAATTTTCGTGCTTTTAATACCTTTACAAAAGCCTTTTTGGAATCCGCGGCCTTTTTCATCTGCAGCTCCTTCGTTTTCTCTAAAGTGCGCAATGCCGCTTCCATACTTGCTTTTTCCTGATCTGCCTTTTGCTTTTCTGTTTTTGCTATTTCTATCGCATCAAAAATTTGATTTGCTTCTTTATCCGCTTTGCTCTGCTCTCTTTCCGCCGTTTTCAAATCCGCAAATTCCAATCCGTCAAATGCTTTCAGCGCCGTTTTCGTTTCCACTAGCGCAGTTTGATTCACACTTTTTTTCTCTTGATGCTTTTTTCGTATATTCTCCAGTTCCTCTGTCTCTTTTCCCCTCGCTTTTTCCAACTCCTGTTCGGCTTTCTCATAAGAAACGCAATCCTTCTGCACGGAATTTTCCTGTTTTGCGTTGCTTATAACCTGTTCTTTTACCTCTTGTAACCGCCGGAAAACAAGAGAAAACATTTCTTCTTCTTTTTTCCCGGTATATTCTTCTTCCATGCAATCCATCATCCGAATCCATAACTGTTCTTTTTTCTCTTCCCTGGCGGACTTTGTTTTTTCGGCGTCTATAAGCGCCTCTTCTTTCCTTTTTTTCGCATCTTCTTCCTCTTCCTGCAATTTTTTTAATTCCTCCTCCGAAACGGTCTCTTCCGGCAATGATGCAGGATACGGATGGTGTGTAGAACCGCAGACCGGACACCTGCTGCCCTCTGTAAGTCCTCTTGCCAGTATTCCGGCACGGAAATGATCGAGAACCGTTTCCAAGTTCCTTCGTTTTTCTGCCACGGCATGGTATTCCCTTTGCACCTCTTCAAAGGTTTTCTGTTTCTCCGCAAGCTTCTTTTCCACAGCTTGATATTCAGGAAGTGCTTTCTCCGTGATGTTCTCCAATTCTTTCTGTAAGGAAACCAGTCTCTTTCCCTCGCTTTGTACTTTTACAAGCTCTGATTTACAGTCTTTCAGTTCTTTTACTGTTCTGTCAAGTTTTTTAATCTTTTCTTTTAAGTCGTTCTCCTTTTCCTGTAATGCCTCTTCCGCTGCTTTTAAGACGCCTTTCTCTTTTTCCAAAGCCGCGGCTGACAAAATCAGTTTATCCCGTTTTGCGTACTTTTCGATATCGTCTTTCAGCTTTTCTGCTTTTTTCTTAAGCGCTTCCGCTTCCGGCTGTTTTAAGGCGGCTTCACTCAGCGCTGCTCCCGTCCGCACAGCCTTTTCTGCTAAAGAAGCCGCTTCCTCTTTCTTTTCTGAAATCTGTCTACGGACTTCTTCCACTTCCTCCTCATCCTTTTTCCACGTCTGATAAGCAGGTTTTACTTCCCGGACTGCGGCCTGCTGCCTCTTCACTGCTGCTTCCAGCTTTTCTATCGCTTCTCTGCCTGTTTCCAGTTCTTCTCGTGCCTTTTCATATTCCGCCAGACGCCGGATCAGTTCATTATTGGAATGGGCATGATGGAGTGCGGCGCTTTTTTCCTCAAAAATCTTCTCTTCTGCAGTAACCTCCTTTCTCTTCTCCTTTAAACCGGCTTTGTCCTCCGAAATAATATCAGACAAAATGTCCTGCATTTCCTCCAGATTCCATGTACTCCCACTCTTTTCCGCCTTCTCCTGCAAAGAGAACAGATTTTCTTTCAATCTGCTGTCCTCTGATGCTTCTGCTTCTTTAAAATATTGAAGAATGCTGTCCTCCGCTGTCTTTCTTCCCGCATAACTTTTATTCTTTCGCTCTCGTAAATAATTTTCCATTTTTTGATAACCGGAAGTCATAAAAATTGTCCTGAGAATTTCCGTCCTTTTTTCCGTTGAGGCGTTTAACAGTTCCCAGAATTCTCCCTGGGCGATCATCGCAATCTGCTTAAACTGCTTAAAATCTATTTGCAAAAGTTCTTTTACTGCATTGTTAACTAAACTTGTCCCTTCAATAGGAGTTTCTCCTTCACAGTAAAATTCTGCCTTTTCCTTCTCATTGATCACTCCGCTGCCCCGCTGTTTTGCTCTGTCGTAAGACGGTTTCCGGTACACATGATACTGCCTGCCCTGATGAGTAAAATAAAAATCTACAAAACTTTCTGTCTGCGGCTTTGCATATTCGCTGCGCAAATTTTTGGTATCTCTGTAATTTCCGCTTGTCTCCCCGTATAATGCAAAACAGACGGCGTCAAAAATAGTTGTTTTTCCCGCACCGGTATCCCCTGTAATCAGAAAAAGCCCTTTGTTTTCAAAAGGTTCAAAATTGATTTCCGGCATCTTTTCGGCATAAGGACCAAACGCGCTTATAATCAGCTTAATCGGTTTCATCGATAATCCCAGCCTCCTTCGCGGCTTCTTTCATGATTGCCAGTTCTTCTTCACTGATTTCACAGCCATACATCATTTCATAAAAATCCGATAAAAGTTCAGGATAAGACCTTTCCTGTGTCATCTTCGTAATATCCATCTGACCGGCTTCTCTTGTATGCATATTATCATAAACAATCTTCATTGTATTTCTGTAGTGCTGCCTGAAAATATCCATTGCCTGTTCTATTGGTTCCTCATCCGTCAGCGTCACAAAAATATAATCTTCCGGTGATATCACATTTTTCCGGTCCAGCAGCTGTACCAGTTTTCCTTTCAAATGCCTCATATCACGAAGAGGTTTTAAAGGAACAAGTTCCACTCCAACTTCCCCCTTTTCTCCTAATGTAACAACGGGAACCGATTTATCACTATTCACTTCACTAAGGGAATATTTCAGAGGCGAACCGGAATACCTGACAGTTTCCCTGCCAATCTTTTGAGGAGAATGGATATGTCCCAGGGCAACATAATCAAAGTCGTCGAAACAGTCAACTCCTACCTTCTCAACCGCGCCCACATTTAAAACTGCAGTCCCCTCCGATCCTCCGAGTTTCGGTTCCTCATGTTTTCCGACAGCAAATTGATGCGTCACTAAAATATTACGCTCAGACGCATCCACATCTGCATGCGACAAAACCGCTCTTACTGCCTCGTCATAAGATTCTATCTTCTCGTCAGGAAAGTAAAATTTCACCTGCGAAGCTTTCACAAACGGAAGAAGACAAATATTCACTTTCCCAAATTCGTCCTGACATTCTTTCTGATAAAGTATGCCATTATATTTTGCGCAAATATGAATCTTTTTTGCCTCAAATAAACTGCTGCCAAAATTCAGCCTTTCATCCGAATCATGATTTCCACTGATCAGAAACGTCTCTGTGCCGCTCTCTGAAAGACTGCACAGGAAATGATCCAACAATTTTACCGCTTCCTCGCTGGGAACAGACTTGTCATATATATCGCCGGCAATCAGAACTGCATCTATGTTGTATTGTTTGATGACAGATAATATCTGTTCTAAAATATATTTCTGATCTTCAATCATACTAAAGTCGTTTACAGACTTTCCTATATGAAGATCACTTAAGTGTAACAATTTCATGCTGCTTTAATCCTCAATTTAAAACAATTCATCCAGCAGGATATAATATCGAATCTTTTCCCAGTCAGGTTCTATTCCCAATTCTTTAAATAAAAGTGATTCCTCAAATCCTTCGTACGATTTTTCACAGTATTTTCCGCTGTAATTATGAGAAAGGCTCCGATAGCACAGTGCAATATCGCACCACTTATCTGCAATACCGGTTCTTCCAAGATCAATATATCCGGTGGGTTCGCTGCCCGTCCCAAAAATATTGGGCAGACAATAATCCCCATGTGACAGTACCGGCTCCTCCTGCGGCCGGTGGTCATATAACCACTGCAGCAGTGCCTGCGGATCACGAAATCCGTTTTCTCCAAAAGTCTCCGGTTCCACATTGTCCATATCTACCAGACCGCGTTCTATATTTTCCTCTGCCGCCTTTAATTTCCGATCCAGCCGCCAGTCTGCAGGACAGTCCGAAATCCCGACGCTCCACAACTTTTTAAGCCCATTCGCAAGAAGTTTCGTTAAAAGCTCCGGTTCCTGCATATAATTTTCCTCACATGCCATCTTACCGCTGCATTTGCTCATCAGCAGATAAGACTTTTGATCCATCTTTTCACAGGCAAGCGCCTGCGGGACCGGAATTTTTCCCGAAAGCCACTGCATCATACAGTATTCATTTTCAGCTTCCTCACAGCATGGCTGTATTTTCAGCACTTTATCGTGAAAAAGTAAAACGGACGAATCAGACATACCGATATCGTCTTTCCGATATTCTTCCTCCAAAATCAGATTATGGATTTTTTCAGGTATTTGCATCGTTACTCCCATCTGCATACTTTAATACGCTTATCGATCCTCTTTTTGTAAAATAGCTTCATATATTTCTCTATCCATATCTTTAAATACATTGAATATCACTCTGTCCAACCGGCCGCTGTGGATCTTTAGAAAATCTGTCACTGTTTCCACAGCGATTTCCGCCGCCGTATCATTGGGAAAATGAAATTCTCCCGTTGAAATACAGCAAAACGCAACCGACCGGATCTGATGTTCCACACAGCATTTCAGAACATTTTCATAACAATTACGCAGATCCTGACAAAGCGCGTCGTTCAGTCCGCCGTATACAATCGGACCCACCGTGTGAATCACATAATCACAGGGAAGATGATAGCCTGATGTTAACGTAGCCGTACCGGCAGGTTCCTCATAGCTCCTGCCATACCGGATACGCCGTTCTTTCATAATATGGTCGCACTCTTCCCTGAGCTGCATACCTGCAGCGCTGTGAATCGCATTGTCAATACACCTGTGGCAGGGTACAAAGCAGCCTAACATCTGAGAATTTGCTGCATTAACAATCGCACCGACTTTCAGCCTTGTAATATCTCCCTGCCAGAGCGATATCCCAGGCTGTCCTTTCACAACAGGAATCTCTTCTAAAGTTACAACACCTTTTTGAGTCAGTTCTTTTTTCAAATAATTGTCTTGCAGCTGCAACAGTTCCTCAGAAATTTCTCTTGGCATACGGATATTCATCAGAGAGCGAATTGCATTTTTCTTTTCTTCCTCCGTATAGCCCGTTGTCTTTAACTGTTTATATTCCGTGGAATCCTCTTTTAACTTTTCTAAAAAAGCATCCGTTTCCTTCATCCCACGTTCTCCTTCCGTCAGACCAATAATACCTGCCATTGCTGTACCGCAGCGCCAGTCAGGGTTTTAAATATATTCTAGTCATTCTGTTCCAGCAAGTCAACCGTTTGACTAAGTATAACCATTACAATTTACATTCACAGCCACAATGCCTCACTTAATGCCTTCTGCGCCCGTACATCCTCAATGCAGACCATTTTTACGAGCAGCCATGCCCGCTCCTCCTCCGTCATCTCCGTTATTTTTTCCGCTGTTTCGGAATACTGAACATTATTGATCACATTGTCCAGACATTCCATCTTATATTTTGCAGCCTCCATAGCCGCCTGCCATGCCTGCCGCTTTTTTCTGAGCACATCGAGCAGCCGCTCTTTCGTCGCCGCCCCATCAATAATAATTTTAATCTCATCAAGCGAAAATCCTAACGCTTTCAACTCCAGCAATGCATTTAACTGTTGTACCTGCTCTGCTGAATAGTAACGGTATCCGTTTTGGCTGTCTACTTTCACCGGTTTTATAATTCCCTTTTTTTCATATAAACGTATTGCTTTTCTTGAAACTCCAAAAAACTCTGCAATTTCTCCAATCAGCATAAGATTATCCTTCATAAATGCTCCCGTCTGTGGCTCTTTATACACCAACGATTTTTTCACTTACTATATACCCTGTTTATTCTCTTTACACAAACCAAATTTGCCTTTATATTATTCATGGAAACCGTCAACATAAACAACGATGATAAAATGGCGGCTCTTACCTGCAGGCAGTATACCACATCAGAAAAAGACATTGCCCCGTCTAGAATAAAACGGCATCCTATCAGAAGCGCCAAAAAGAAGCCCCCACATCCGAATAAACGTAAAATTGCACTGCTTAAGGCATTTTTCATATGAATATTCTGATTGATTTTCAGGAACCTGCGGCTGCTTTCCTCACATTTTTTCATCATCAAGCCACCAGCATGATACATCAGGATCGTTTCCGCTTCTGTAATAAGCGGTTTTATTGCAGATGTACTTTCCGCCATAGCCTTTAGTGATTCTTCCCTTAAATGTGGCATGTCTTTCAATATGATTCTGTAATTCACAAACAAATGCAAAACAGCCAGAATCCATATAACGCAAAACAACAGAACGCTGCTTTGAAACATCAGAACAGAAAGCAGCGCCGTGTTTAAGGCAGCCACCACAAAATGAGGAATATTCAGCGCTCCGTTCATCATAGTGCACACCGCCTGTATATCACTGTTTAGTTTTGTAATCCACTCGCCGCTCTTCTGGCTTTCCACATATCTATATGGTAAAGTCAGGATTTTCTGTATCATCTTTTTTTGAAGTCCTGCTTCTAATTTAGAACAAAAAGCTGCATAAATACTCCATACTGTTCCATTATACAAAAACAGCAGCGCGCAAAGCAAACCATAACTTACACAGACCTCTGGCAGTCCATCTATCTTGTCTGTTTCCAAACATAAAAATACAGTTTTCATCAGATTCGCCAGCATCCATGCTCTGGCAGCATCAAAAGGCGACCTGAGAATCAACAGAAAAACATACTTGCGCAAAACTCCCATTTTCTTTAACAAACTCAGAAAATCATGCACGAATCAGCCTGCCTCCTTCCATACGGTACAGAAGATAATGACTCCCCAATGGTTCAGGATCATGCGTGACATGAATCACCGTTTTCCCCTTCGTCAATGTATCCAGCGCATGAAGAACAGAGGCGCCTGTGTCTTGATCCAGCGCCGACAGTGGTTCGTCCAGTAAAATAATCGGAGCGTCTTTGCAAAGCGCTCGGGCTATCTGAATCCGCTGTGCCTGTCCCCCTGACACCTGCCCTCCCCTTTCGCCTACGCTTGTATCAAGCCCGTCCGGGAGACTTTCAATCCATTCGGTGAGACTTGCGCTTTGACATGCACTCCATATTCTTTCTTCCGAAATATCATGTCCGCATGTAATATTTTCTCTGACAGACAGTGGGAAAAGACTGTTATGCTGCATCACTACCGCTGCCTTTTCCCTGATTTTTTCAGGAAGGCTCTCGCCTGCTATGCTTACCAGCCCCTCATCCGGCGCATAAAGCCCGGCAATTATTTTCAATAAAGTGCTTTTACCACACCCGCTGTCTCCGATCAGTCCGATATGTTCCCCCGCCTTCACTTGAAAAGACAAATCATTCAGCACTACCGTATTCTCATAAGAAAATGAGATTTTTTCCAGACAAACTGCATATCGCTCCATTTCTATCCCCACCCCTTTTTAAATTTATCTTCCACTCTGGAAACAGACGCCATAAACCGCTTGAAACCTGCATAAACCGCTGGCATATTTTGCAAAAAACCTGAGACATCTCCCGAAAGATTTATAAAAATATAAAAAATACCAATACTAATTTCTCCATTTTTTACCATTGTTCCTCCAACTCCAAGCAATAATAAAAGAGGCACAAAAGACAACAGGCCGGAAACAGACATAAGCCTTGCCGTAATCCGCTCTTTTCTGATATTGGAATTTTGCCATTCCGAAAACTTTTCCTCCAATGCCCTATGAATAAGACTATAAGCATCATATATCTGAATAATCGGAAAGAGTTCTAAAAGTATATCCGTCATCCCATTGATCTGTTCCCTGCTTTTCTGACACCGCTCCGTATCCTTTTTAATGATTCTGCCTGAAAAATAGCAATAGATTAACAGCAAAATCACCGGAAGTATGGAAACCAAAGTCAACTTACAACTCTGGAAAAATAAAAAAAGAGCCGCAGCAATGAAAGCAATAAATTGTTTGATAAAAGAAAAAAGATTCTCATTTAAATAAGAAGAAATCTCCCTTAGCTCATTTTGCATAGCTGACTGTTCTTCACCAACATTTAACTTTGAGAGCGTAAAAATGTCACTTTGTAAATAATATCTGCTATATCCCATTCGCATCTCATGGGCAAAAATTTCACAGGTATAAGAAGCAAGATAAGAAGATACATATTCTACTGCCGCATGGAAGAAAACAATTGCAGCCGCTGTTATGAAGCTTTGAAGCAAAAATTCCTCCGCTTCCTTAAGCCCCGCCATACTGCCCGTTTTGTTTATTGTCTCCGCCAGAAAGCGATTCCAGTAAAGATTGAAAAGCACCGACAAAACAGTAAACAACAGTGCTGTGGAGAAAAGAATCTTATGTAGCCGGATCAGCTTCTTTAACAATTTCAAAACGTTTACCCCCTCTTATGAAAATTTTTTTTGCCATAAATTAAGGCTAAACTATGCCTCAGGGACAATGTCAAGAAAAACAAAGCCGATTTTTTGTTAGATTTTTTATTGGTTAAAATAGCTTTTTTTATTAAGACTTCTTTCTCTGAACCTGCTACAATATTCATAAGATTACAGTACGGGCTGCACTGACAGCCTAAAAAATGGAGAGGGCGGCATGGAGGGTTAATATGAATGATCACAAAGACATCACAAAAGAGGTTATCGCTTATATAGAAACGAATCTGGAAAAGGAAATCGACTTAGACAGCATTGCCAAAAATATCGGCTATTCAAAATTTTATCTAAACCGGCTTTTTTTGTCCTATACAGGAACCACAATCTGCAAATACATGCAAAACCGCCGGCTTACAATTGCCGCCGAAAAATTAGTCAAAACAGAGAAACCAATCATACAGATTGCATATGAAGCGGGATATGACTCGCAGCAGTCCTTTACCTTTGCCTTTAAACAGGTTTATCTGTGTCCGCCCAAAGCATATAGAGATAATGGCGTCTTTACGCCAAAGCAAAAACCGATTTCCATGTTACATTCTAATTACGGTATGAGAAAATATAATAAGATTTATAGTAAAATGGAGGAGATTGCAGCATGAGTTTGATTCCTTATGTAATAGAACAGACCAGTCATGGGGAGCGGCAGTTTGATATTTTTTCCAGACTGCTGGCAGATCGGATTATTTTTTTAGGCGAAGAAGTAAGCGATACTTCCGCCAGTCTGATTATAGCGCAAATGCTCTTTTTGGAAGCACAGGACCCTGACAAAGATATTTCGTTTTATATCAACAGCCCCGGCGGTTCCGTGACAGCAGGATTTGCAATTTATGATACGATGCAGTTTATTAAATGCGACGTTTCTACCATCTGCGTCGGACTCGCTGCAAGCTTCGGCGCTTTTTTACTTGCAGGCGGTACGCATGGGAAACGAATGGCTTTGCCTAATTCTGAAATTATGATACACCAGCCTGCCATACACGGTAATGGTATAAACGGGCAGGCCAGCGATATTCAAATAATGTCCGAACAGATGCAAAAAAGTAAGCGGAAACTAAACCGTATTCTGGCTGAAAATACAGGCCGTACCCTTGAGGAAATTGAAAGGGATACGGACAGAGATCATTTTATGAGCGCGAAAGAAGCTTTCCAATATGGTCTGATCGATTCGGTCATCACCACCAGATAAACAGACTGACAATCCGCCTTTTTAAAGCTCTTTGAATATTTTCCATGCCCTGACTGCAAAAATTCCGGCGCTGATGCCGCCTGCCGGCTGCTAATGCTCCTTGCGCAAAACCATACAGCCTGTTGGCAATAGCCGGATCAAATTGAAATATTTCTTTAACATACAGATGGTATGATAACATAAACATACCATCTATATGTTTGTCAATCTACTTTTCTCCCAAATACATTCTTGCCTCGTAAGGACGTAATATAAAATTCTGATCGGTATCCTTATAGTTAGAGATCAGCAGCCGCATATCTTCACCCGGCATTTTATACGGACAGTCTACTGTCTGATCGTAGAAATTGCAGATAACCAAAAGCTGAGTTTGATCATCTTCCCTGATATAAGCAAATATACTTTCATGATTCGCAAGCAGCATCTGAAAATTTCCCCTGACAAATACCGGATATTGCTTACGAAAGCGGATCAATTCCTTATAACAGGAAAAAATGGAATTCCGATCGTTTACCTGCTTTGCGGCATTAATTTCTTTATAATTGGGATTCAGTTTAATCCAGGGGGTTCCTTCCGTAAATCCCGCATTTTTCTCATCATTCCACTGCATTGGCGTTCTCGCATTATCCCGGCTTTTTGCATGAATCGAACGCATCACTTCTTCTTTTGCATATCCGTTTTCCAGACGTTCTTTATAAAGATTCAGCGTTTCAATGTCGCGATATTCTTCTATTTCATATGCTGCGTTGGTCATTCCAAGTTCTTCACCCTGATAGATATAGGGCGTTCCCTGCATTCCATGCAAAAGAATCGCCAGCATCTTTGCTGATTCTACCCGGTATTTTCCATCATTTCCCCACCGGGAAACGATTCGGGGCAAATCATGGTTATTCCAAAAAAGACTGTTCCAGCCTTTTTCAAAAAGCTCTTCCTGCCAGCGTCCAAATACTTCTTTTAATCTCAAAAACGGCAGCGGCGCCAAATCCCATTTTTCTTTCCCTTCCAGCTGATCCAGACAGATATGCTCAAACTGGAATACCATAGATAACTCGCTATTGTCTGGATTACTGTATAATTTTGCAAGTTCCGTCGTCGCTCCCCATGCTTCTCCCACCGTAACCAGATCGGCCTTTTGAAAAGTTTCTTTTGAAAGTTCTCTTAAAAATTCATGGAGACGGGGACCATTATTTGTGATTCTTTTATCCGGCTCTTTTGCTATCTGGTCGATCACGTCCAGCCTGAATCCTCCCACGCCTTTTTCTATCCACCAATTTATCATAGTATAGATTTCTTTCCGCAGTTTTGGATTTTCCCAGTTCAGATCCGGCTGCTTCACCGCAAACTGATGAAAATAATACTGCTTTATTTCCGGAACCCATTCCCATGCCGACCCGCCAAAAGCCGCCCGCATGTCATTCGGAGGAGTTCCTTCCGCGCCATCCCTCCAGACATAATAGTCATGATAAGGATTTTCCCTGCTCTTTTTTGCTTCTTTAAACCAGTAGTGTTCATCCGAAGAATGGTTTAATACCAAATCCATAATAATACGTATATTGCGTTTCCCTGCTTCTTTAATCAGTTCATCCATATCCTCTAAAGTACCAAACATAGGATCAATATCCTGATAATCGGAAATATCATATCCATTGTCATCCTGTGGCGACTTGCACACAGGAGAAAGCCAGACCGCGTCTATCCCCAGGTTTTCCAAATAATCCAATTTAGAAATAATGCCCTGCAGATCCCCTATTCCGTCATGATTGCTGTCCGCAAAGCTGCGGGGATAGATCTGATAAATGACTGCGCTTTTCCACCATTTGTTATCGTTCATTTTATATTCTCCCTCCATACAAAACTATAATATGAATTATTGAAATCAGGATTTTCAAAATCATTTATAAATTGCGGTTTTGCAAAATATGTTCTGCCGCTGTGCGTATGCAGTTTCATATCTCTGTCAAAAAATGTTCCTATGCTGCCGTAGTAGATCATCTGATTTATAGCCTGCGCCGCATCCTCCGTCTCATTTTCCGGTACATTTTCTATACTGACGTCCGGCCTCCCGAATTTCCGCATTCCCCTTGTGTGAAGCCAGACCAAACCTCCCTCCATTTCAGATAAAAGTATTGTCACATGATCATAAGCACAAAATTCTTTTTCAAAAAAACACTCTGTCCACTCTTCAGAAGAATAAAGAGATATCGTCTGTAAATCCAAAACTCCGACTGCACCTTGATCCAAAAGAGCCTGTACAAATCCTATGCAGTCTCTCATATATCCTAAATCTGCATCCTGCTGTACTTCACCGCGGATCACCGCCCATTTATCCGTATTCTTTACTTTTTCATAAAGAATATGTTTTTTCCTGTCAAGGATTTCTCCTAAAGTGCCCCCGAGCAGCGACTGCATATAAGAATCATTTTTTTTCTTACTGAAAAATACAAAATCCAGCCCTTTCGGAAACCCTTCAACATGATGTCTTTCCCTTGAAACCTGCAGTTCCTCGCTTTTTACGCCAAACACTATATAATATAAAAACGGATGGTAATTTAAGTCTGTATAGTAAGGTCTTTCATAACTCATTTTACAAAATCCTCCCTTCTTCCAGAATCCTTAAAAACACCTGATTAAGCGCTGTCCAATCCGGATTTCTGTCATCCTTCATGGACTTTGATATTTCTCCAAATTCCTCTGTTTTCTCTTCTATATACTTTTGGATAACAGGCAGTTTAGGATGAAGCGCCTTTTCATCACTGTCCGCTTTGATGCGAAGCATTGTTTCAATTTCCAACAACAGCTCTTCCGGCAGCGGCTGCCTTAGCAGTTCTTCAAACTTCACCGGCGGAACCTCTCTGTGCTCCATAATATAGTTACATGCCAGAAGAGGTCTGAGGGCGTAAATATACTTCTTATATTTTACGGTTTCCTCCTGCAAAAACTGCTTAAAGGTACTGTTTGCCGTCCCATAATAATGATAAAGCGCCGCTTTAACGGAGAAATATGGCTTAACGCTTTCGCAGACTGCCTGCCATTCTTTTGTTACTTTATATACAATCGGCGAGCTTGCCCATTCAAACAAAGTGGCATTGCCTTTATGAAACTGTATCAGTGTCTTTTTCAAATCCCATCCGTTTATATCCAGGACCTCGTCCAACTGCCACTCAATAACGTCTTTCCCCTCTTCCAGCTTCAGATAATCCGCTTTGTGCCTGACATAGACAAATCTTACGTCATAATCGCTGTCCGGCGATTCCACGCCCCATGCCCTGCTGCCGGATTCTACTGCATAAAGGACTTTCACGTTCTCTTTTCTTTCCACTTCAGACAGTTTCTCTAAAATTTCTTCTATTGTATTATCCACATTATTTTTCATAACCAGTCTCCATCTATCGCTTTCCTGTTCACATATTCTACAAACTTCTCGACCCTGTCCATATCAGGGTTATCCGGCAGAGTCGATTTCTTTGTTGCAAGATCCAGCCGCTTTTCATATTCTGACAATAAATCATAAAATTCTTCTGAAAATGTCCTGTCTTCTTTTTGAAAATCACCGCGTCTGATACTTTTCAACAAGTCCAAATCGTCCGTTCTGTGTGTTCTGATCTCACCCTTTTCCAAAATATCGACTGCCATCATAAAAAGCCGTATTAAATGCATGGCATGCTTGTTCAAATGATTATCATCCTTTTTCTTATTCCGCTTGCCAATTTTGTCATAGTCTCTGACTACATTATTCATGACTCCAAGCATGTTTTCATAATCTCTTAGCGGCAGATGTTTATAATCCGCATCAATAAAAATTTCCGTTTCCAGGTCGGGATGATCTGATTGATCTATGTAAATGCGGATATTTCCCTTGTCAAATAATTCGCTTTTACGCTGAAAATCCTCCAATGCATTTTTTACGGAATGATAAATATGCTGTTCCCTCTCCTGTTTTGGCATGGAATCCCTTGCAATTGCATTTTGCAGCCTTCTAAGCTGGGCGCCCGCATACCCTCCAAAAGACTTCGCTGCCCGCTTTGTCAAAAATAAGTCTTTATGATCCAATAATTCCTGCCCAAGACTGGTTTTAATCAGGTATTGCTCCTCGTCCAGTCCCAACAACTCTATTGTATTCGGATTACATTCCAATAACAGTTTTACGATTTTATTAAAGGAATATATGACGGTATCAGTATATCTGTCTTCATATTGCTCAAAATCAGTCAGCCCTAAAAGATCGGAAGGCAGGTTTAGCGTAATCCCCCTGAAATCAATATCACTATTCTCATTATTGGTTCCATAAGCATAACTTCCGCCAAGCCCCAGTAAAATAATACGTTTACCAAGCCTTTCTTCGTTTCTTAGAAAATCGTATTCCGCCCCGTTCATTATTTTCATAAAATCCTGTGTTGTCATAACAATCCCTTCCCGCCATACCTAAAATTTCTTGATATAATCTTCCCATATCCACTGCACAGAATCTTTGAGCGCCGCAGCCGTCTTCGTCTCTACTACGCACCGACACTGACATTTTTCTGCAAGATCCAGCCTCTGCCCCAAATCTATTTCGCCGGTACCCAATGTCATATGATCCTGCTTGCCAAGACTGTCGTGTATATGAAAATGATACAGCTTATCCTGATGCTCCAAAATAAAGGGTTCATCCACATTGCCTGCGGCGTTGGAATGTCCGATATCCCATGTGAGACCAAACACATCGCTTTGAAGCAGAAACGCAATAGCAGATTTCTCATATGATTTGTATCCGTCCGTATTCTCAA
Source organism: uncultured Lachnospiraceae bacterium (assembly GCA_947650155.1). Taxonomy (GTDB): domain Bacteria; phylum Bacillota; class Clostridia; order Lachnospirales; family Lachnospiraceae; genus RGIG3002. Next base: position 26,099 of record CANSUS010000025.1, on the reverse strand, counting down.
TACAGATTTTTATATCCGAACCCTCAGCCTCCTGCTCACAAACACTGCGAAATTCTTCCCATGCTCCCATATACTCTTCAAAATACTGTTCAAACAACTGAACTTTTTGGTTTGGAAGTGTGAAATGCACTCCATGATTCATATGCATATTCAAAACCGGAATTTCCAACGTTTTGGCTGTCCGGACCGCCTGTACAACCGTATCCGTATAAGCTTTGGAAACCGCTTTATTAAAATCACATACATTCAGATTTTCATCTAAATGTATGGTATACCCAATCCCGTATTTTTCCTGCAATGATTTTAAATATGCCGTATCTTCCAAATGCTCTGTCTGATACTGCGGCAGATTCATATTCAGTTCTACAAAATCCAATCCCAGTTCTTTACAAAGCTTCATTGCAGCTTCCAAACTGTCTATTTCAATCAATGTCGGCATTCCAAACTGTAACATAATCTCCTCTCTTTCTCAAAATCCTTCTTCCATTTTGCCGTCTTCACTTTTTTACTTTGTTACCATCTTACAAAATGTCTCTTGTAATTACAATCCCTAATACAGGAAACTACTGTTTATTTCTGATTGTTTAAAAGCATATGACGCCGTCTTTCCGACAAAGGACATGGATCAGACAGAACATATAGCATTATCATTTCTTTTACAACATAAAAGGGAGGTTCCATACGAGCCTCCCTATACAAAATTCATAACGCTTTATGCAGAAATTCCTTTTTAATTTTCTGCCTTCCCGGGACAGTAGGCTTCTTTTGTATCAAAGTCCTGACACTTACTCCCGTAAGTCTGCTTACTTCATTTACCGTTCTCATTTTGCTGCTTCCTATCCTCCTTTCTTTTCTATATGCTACGCAATACACTATGACGAAACGTCAGAGTCAAGGGGTAAATTTAAAAATTCAAATAATTAAATTAGAAAAATACTTGCAGTATTATTTTAGGCCGCAGGTCACCTCCCAGTTTCCCTCCACATTACCCTCTGTCATATAAAAAATACCATATAACCGTATGTTTTGCAGTTCGCTTTCCTCCACAATAAACCACGCCTCATCAAATAAAAGCCGCTCTCCATCTGCTTCCTCCTGCCATGTTATCGAAAAATCATTCTCCCGTTCGTTTCCTTCACTGTCCACAAGAAATGCTCTCATATGCCTGTCTGCATCACTGAAATTTCCACGGCATGTCTGTATCCGTAAAATACCGTCATAATATCCCACTCCGGTAACAATAAGCGTCTCCGCCATAGATTTATCTGCTTTTACAATGCTCATAACCGGCACTTCAGATCGTAATCCGTCCTCAGATAATCCAATATAGTTTACAATTTCCTCCTGATTCCACGAACCGCTTGTACCGTTTAACGGCACAAGCCTGGTTTCCGGGTTCTTTATTAGATTCTCCAGTGAAATCCATTGCTTTTCTTCACTGCTTTGCACCAATATCTGATGCACACTGAGTCTCAGCTTTCCTCTGTCAAATTTACCATCCGTTGTTACATCGATTTTAAAATAGGCTTTCCCTTCCTCCCTGTCATATTCCAGAAAACTACAGCCGCCGATTTCGCAGTCTGCGCCGTAACTTTGCAGATCATAACTGTCATACATATCAATTTTTCCGTTAATCAGATCTTTCCCATTTCCTTCCGCATCAAAAAAGGACACAATCATTTCCGCTGTATTTTCTTCCACATGGACAGCTTCTACCTGCATCGTAATACCATGACTGGTATCGCTTTTCTTGACCGGCAGCACAAAATCCGTCAATGCAGGCGCATATTTTTCAATGATATTATAGACTGCCGGGATGGACTTTGCCATAACCGGCAGAAAAGTTACCGACAGCAAAACCATACTTATACAAACAGCCGCTGCCGGACGTATGATAGAAGCAGCTCCCCGCTGTTGTTTTCTACTCCTTTTTTCCAGTTTATTACATATACTGTCAACAACATCAGCTGACGGTACGATACCCTCATATGCCCGCTGATATTTTATCTTGAAATCCTTCATTTTTGCTCCTATCTGTCCGCTTTTGCGGACACTCAAATCAGGGAGGTTGAAAGCGTTTTTCTTTCAAACTTCCAAACATGCCGCCTACGGCGGCACAAACAATCCGTGAGAAGAATGCACGCTTTATGCATTCTTCAGTGTGAAACTTAGAAGTTCTTAAGCATCGTTCTTTGATGCTTTAGAACTTCTTTTCACACTTTCCGTCATGCCAGCAGCTTCCGTAACCCTGCTCTGGCCCTTGTCAGATGTGTCCTCACTGTGGAAGGCTTCATCCGTAATACTTTGGATATTTCATCAATGGATAAGTCTTCATAATAATACAGATGTATTACAATACGATATTTTTGCGGCAGCATCTTCACGGTCTCGATAATCTGCTCCTCTTCCGTTTCTTCTTTCCCGTCCGGTTCCGCCTCTTTCATCAGTCCCTCCTCCAGGCTGACTGTCTTTCTAACCCATGCTGTTTTCCAAAAATTTTTGCATAAGTTTATTGTCACTCGAAGAAACCATGCATTTTCATGCTCTACGCTTTCAAATTTCGGTTTTTTACTGATGTATTTTATAAAAACTTCCTGATGAATATCGTCCGCATCATATTTGTTTTTCAATAAAGAATATGCCATACGGTACACTTTATCTGAATATTTATTTATCATTTCTAAATCATCTGCGCATAATGACCGCCTGTTCATTTTTGCTCCCGTCTGTCCGCTTCAGCAGACGCTCAAAACAATGAAATTGAAAATATATTTCCTTCACTGATATTACAATTCACATTTTCAAAAAGCTACAAAAATCAGAAAGTTTTTAATAAATTTTTGAAACAGTCTCATTGCATTCACCCCTTTAACCGCATTATAATCCTGTCAGGAGGTGTTTACAGATGGCAGGTGAAGAAAAAAAAGATTTTAACGCTATGTTAAACGACAGCAAGGATATGCCGAAAATCCAAATAATTACAGACGAAAAAAGTATCGAAAAATATGGCGGAAACAGAATGTACTTTGCAGCGCCGATCGACTATGATAAAATAATGAAGCGGATTCCTTATGGAAAAATAACTACAGTAGGGGCAATCCGGGAATATTTTGCCAGGACGAATGACGCCGATTTTACAGAACCAATTACAGCCGGAATCTTTGTATCAATTGCGGCGTGGGCAAGTTACCAGCGTTCCGGCGATGAAACGCCTTATTGGCGAACTTTGAAAGCAAATGGTGAACTGAACCCCAAATATCCGGGCGGTATCGAGGCCCAGAAAGAAAAGTTGGAAAGGGAAGGACACACTATTATTCAAAAGGGCAGAACGAATATCCGGTATTTCGTAGAAAATTATGAAAATGCACTTTTTGAATTATTGTAACCTTTTACGAATTGAAAAACGGTTAATCAGTTTTAATATAAGGATCAAATAATGGACATATATACAAGGGAAATGACTTCTAATGATATTGAAGAAGTACGCAAAATTTACATTTCAGGCTGGCAAAATGCCTTTAAGGGAATCGTCCCACAGGATTATCTTGATCATTTGAACCTAGACAATTGGGCGCCGCCATTAAACGGCGCCTATGTTTTAACGGATGGTAAAAATATTCTTGGTACTTCTTCCATTTCTCCTGCAAGAGACGCCGCCTTTGAAGGTTATGGAGAAATCATCTCCATTTATATATTACCTGAGTTAATCGGACTTGGTTATGGACATATCCTATTTGAAGCGGTAAAAAAGATACTTTTAGAATCCGGTTATAAAAAAATATGTCTGTCTGTTTTTGAAGAGAATCTTCGGGCCAGAAATTTTTATGAAAAACATCAATTTTCATGGAATAAAGAACGCATCACACTTAATGTTGGCGGTAAGGATCTGATCGAATTGAGATATATTTTTGAACAGGAATAAAAGATCTGCACAATTATAACGCTATTATTTTTTAATATTACTTTTGATAAAAGTAAAACCATATCCCTGTACCATTTTTTTGAGATTTTTACTGAATTATTTTGATTTGCTCAAAGGCCGCATACTGCTAAATGCAGTATGGGCTGTAGATTCGTTTTAGATTTATATATGATATTGCTTCAACATTTCCTGATAATAATTTTCTTCTGTTTTAAGTCTGGATATCTTATCTGCTTTTCCATCAGCTAACATTCTGGATATCAACTCCCACATCTGCTGGCTGCCTTCAGAATAACCTTCCCTATGTTCTTTTTTCAGCATTTCTTCAAACTGCATATACCTCTCCTCCCGTTCTCTGCTGTGTTTAAGTATTTTTATCCGTTTATGGATTTTTTCAAGCCTGTCATCTCCCATTTGTTCCACGCAAATGTCCGTGGAATCCTTCACATATTTCAGGAAATGGACCAGTTCTTTTGGTACATCCTTCACATTTTGTCCCATAGTACTAAGAAAAATTCTCTTAGCTCCGTCATTTAACGGAAAGTCTTCCTCCTGACACCTCGCCTCGAATGTATACCGGTACAATCCTTTTCCAAATGGGTCGAAATTACAGATAAAAATAATAACACTGGGTTTCAGCTCTTTAAAGTCCTGTCCAGATTTTAAAGACGATAAATCCATTTCCGCCTGATGATAACGGCTTCTGTGTGGTAAATTCTTTTCATCGATATTCTGCATTTCCAAATTATAACCCACATTCCATTCATCACTCGCAAAAATATCCAAGCGCACACATCGGAAGTCGGAACTAAATAAAATACTCCGTTCTGCCTTCACTTTTACCTTTTTAATGGATGTCCCTAAAATACATTCCAGCACTAATCTGCATGTTTCCTCGTCTTCTAAAGCCGCTGCAAACAAAAACGCATTACTTAAATCCAAATCTTTAAACTGTTTCTTTTGTGCCATACATCCTCCTTTTATGGCACAAACAGAATATGGCTTTACCTTTACTATTATTATAAAGACACAGACAAACAATTACAATCTTTATTCCTGAAAAGATCCCTGTAAATTTTCCTGTGAAGCCGCTGAAAACCTATCGCCGTCAGAAACCTCAATATACAAAAAATTACTTGATTTTTCGGCCTGGAATATCAAGTTATCACCGTCCACTTTAAAATAATTGACAAAGGCGTATCCGGTTTTCTCATCATCTGAAAGACAAAGTATATTACCGTCTAACGTCCATTCTCCCACTCCAATATAACTGCTGAAGTTTCCCTCAAAATAATTAAATGTTCCGTCTTCGTCAATGGAAATCGCAAAATCACTACCGAACCCTTCTTTCTCGTAAACATATGTTTTTCCTGTAATATTGCTTTCCTTAATTGTATCTGTGCATCCTGACAACAGTATGATTATTAAAATCGTTAAGAAACCGTTTACTATAAATTGTTTTCTCATCTTTGCTCCGTCTGTCTATTTAAAATTTCTTTACATACTGACTTCTCCGGCTTTTCTTAGCCTATCATTTTTAACAATATTTTACCATATTATCTGATTTAATCAATTCCTTCCAAATGACCTATTCTGTTCTGGCTTAACTTAACCGTTTTAAATAATAACTTTGTATGTTATCATATATTTATCCATAAAATTCAAATTATTTATAAAGTAATTGGACATATAATCAAAAAACTAATAAACAAATGGGGGAATAAAACATGGGAATATTCACAAAAAAATTTGGTCCAGTGTTTTTAAAGGAAACCAGTGATGTTGATACTTATATTTCAAAACTTCAACAACTTCTATCAAAAGTGGACGCTGAAAACGCAGTGCTTATAAACAAACAAATTAACATAGCAAATTCGGGGAGATATGGTGAATCCAATATAGCCTTTGAATTGAAAAACAGTGGAATAGATATGTATATTCTTCATGACATTTACTTAGAATACGGTGATTTATCTGCACAAATTGATTATTTGGTCGTTACCCGAAAGCATATTTATATCATTGAATGCAAAAATTTAATTGGAAATATAGAAATTGATAATACAGGCGCATTTATCCGAAAATACATGCTTTCAGAAAAATATATAAAAGAAGGAATTTACTCGCCCATTACACAAAATCAAAGACATCTGCAAGTATTAAAAGAAGTGCGCAAAAACTGCATGGGAAATTTTGTTTTAAAAAAAATTTTTGAAAAAAATTTTGAGAAAAATTATCAGTCAATTGTAGTATTAGCAAATCCTAAAACCTGCCTTGATGCCAAATATGCTCCCGCTGAAATAAAGCAACAGGTTATTCGGGCAGATCAACTCATTTCATATATTAAGAAAAAAGATAATGAATCCAAAGACGAAATGAACAATGATACGATGCTTGAGCTGGCAAAATTTTATCTTGAACAAGACAAACCGGAAAGATCTGATTATACCCAAAAATACGAAAAGCTTGTACAGGACATTAATAAATCTAACCCTGAAGCTCAGAATGCTTTTATCGAAAAAGTTACTGTAAATAATATAACTGCTCAGAAAGCTTTTGAATCATCAATACCGCCAAATACCAACAATGCAGAAACATTTAAAGTTGATGCCATAAAACGTTTAAAGGAATATCGCCTTAAACAAAGTCGTAATGAAGGCATAAAACCTTATTACATTTTTAATGATGCCCAATTGAACGATTTATTAGAAAAAATGCCACGAACCAAAGAAGCTTTATTAGAAGTTTCCGGATTTGGGAAAATTAAGGCTGAAAAATATGGTGAAGAAATTATTAAAATACTTTGGTGTCCATAAGCTTCACTTCATAATACCTGATAAATATATTTTACACCCCATTTTTCCGCAATGTAAAATACATTTGATAGACGTATTATAACGTCTGCCTTAACATAAAAGCAGGTCAAGAGAAAGATCTGCCGGAGAGGAGGAATGTATTTGGAACTAAGCAATCAAATAAAAAAATACCGGGCAGGCATGAATTTATCCCAGGAAGAACTGGCGGAGAAAATCTTTGTCTCCAGACAGACCATATCAAACTGGGAAAATGACAAAAATTATCCTGATATTCATAGTCTTCTGCTGCTCAGCGCATTATTTAACATATCTCTTGATCAATTAATAAAAGGAGATATAGAAATTATGAAAGAAGAAATCAATAACAATGAAATCCAACAGTTCAACCGTAACAGCGCAATATTTGCGGTTCTGTTAATATTAACCGTAGTATCAGCCGTACCATTAGCCGTATTTCTTAACTATTTCGGACTTATTATTTTCATAGCCATTTTTGCCGTCTGCATGTATTATGCTGTCAAATTAGAAAAAGTTAAGAAGAAATATGATATTCAGACTTATAAAGAAATCGTTGCCTTTACAGAAGGGAAAAAATTAGACGAAATTATGAAGGCAAAAGAATCCGGCAAAAGACCCTACCAAAAAATATTAGCCGTATGCCTGTCAGCTGTTATTGGATTTTTGATCTGCATGCTCTACGCATGGCTGTTTTTACCATTTATAGGGTAATTTTTCAAGTATACCGGGATACTTTTCAGCATCCCGGTATCGCCTTTCTTTACGATTCATTAGCCGTATCTTTCCGCCCATGCCCGCAAATCGTCCGCACTTGTATTTACGCCAAACACTTTACCGCTTTTTAACTCTGCTCCAGAGCAGGATGCAGCTAATTCTTTGTTCGTTTCCCCCATACCGCTTCCGCCTGAGGTAGCAAGAGGAATAATTTTCTTGCCCTTAAGGTCATACTGTTCCAGAAAAGTATTCATAATAGTAGGCGCAACATACCACCAAATCGGAAAAGCGAGAAAAATTGTATCATACTGTTCCATATGATCTACCGTGTTCGCCACCTCCGGTCGGAACGTTTTATTATTCATCTCCACACTGCTGCGGCTGTTTTTATTCGTCCAGTCTAAATCAGCGGATGTATATGGTTGTTTCGGTATGATTTCGTGCAGATCAGCGCCGATTGCAGACGCTAATTTTTCTGCCAGTTTTGCCGTTGTTCTGCTTGCACTGAAATATGCTACTAATATTTTTTCCATTTTTGCTCCCATCTGCCCGCCAAAGCGGGCGCATAATCTGATATCTCTTGTCCTGTTTGACCAGCCAAAAACCCAATCGTTGAACACATTTTATCTTTTACCCTGATCTTTTCTAATTTATACTTTCAATCCAATCCTTAACTGCCTCCTCTGACACTGCCCCAAAACGTTTTCCGTCGGCAATATTCACGTCAGGGTACAAATCCTGCAGATCCTCTACACTTTTCTCAATTCCGCTTCCTCCCGACGTGCAAAAAGTATGCACCGTCGCCTGCGATATGTCATAGCTTTCAAGGAATGTCTGAACAATTCGTGGAGCAGTTCCCCACCAAATGGGGTATCCGAGATATATTATGTCATACTCTGAAACCATACTCAAATCATCAGCGATAACAGGTCTTGCCGTATCGTCATTCATTTCCTTGTTGGCGCGGCAATTATCGTCATTGTAATTTAAATCCTCCGAAGTATATTGCTCTTCAGGCACAATTTCAAAAATATCCGCTCCCGTTACTTTCGCAATCAGATTTGCTGCCTCTGCAGTTGTTCCTGTTGCTGAAAAATATACAACGGCAATTTTTTTCTCAGTTGCAGTATCTTTAGTTTCTATCCCCGTCCCAAGGTCAGACTCAGGTCCTGAGTCTGGCTTAGAGTCAGGAACTCCTGTATTCTGTACCGATTGTCGGACGTCATTGGAAGAATCGTCTGTTGCAGAAGTTTGACCGCATCCTGCAGCAAAGACAAAAGTAAAAATCAAAACCATCAAAATAGCGGCACATCTCTTTTTCATCACTTTCATTCCCCACTTTCTATAAAACTCGAACGCCTTACCGCTGCATTGCCTGCATCAGCACTTTCCGTACATCGTCTTTTGTAAGCACTTTATATCCGCCTTCCATAATCAACGTACCCTCTACAATATCGTCGATCATTTCAGCTGTCACACCGACCTCTGAAAGTTTCATGGCAAGCCCAAGTTCCTTCATCCACGTCTCCATAGCAGAGAGCCCTTCTTTCGCAACCTGCTCCTCTGTCCTGCCTTCCGGATTAATGTCCCATACATTGACAGCGAAACGGGCAAACTTCTTAATGCCATACGGCATAATAAACCTGTAATATGGCAGAGAAACTGCCGCCAATGTCATACCGTGAGTTGCGTTGCTGCACGCTCCAACCGACTGTCCAAGCATATGCACCATCCAATCGGTACTTTTTCCTCGTGACACAAGCGTATTTAATGCCCATGTCGCCGACCACATAATGTTGCTTCTTGCTTCATAGTCATTCATATCTTTCATTGCAATACGGCTGGAATAAATAACGCTTTTCATTAATCCTTCGCTGATATAATCGCTCGTATTATCGTCCCCTCCGGAAAAATACTGCTCGCAGATATGGTTAAATATATCATAAATCCCCGCCGCCATTTGATATTTGGGAAGGCTCATTGTATATCTTGGATTTAAAATGGAAAATCTCGGCATTATTTTTTCATCCGCAAATACATGGCCAATTTTCAGTTTCTTTTCTGGATAAGTGATTACTGCGCCTGCGTTCATTTCAGAGCCCGTTCCAACCATCGTAAGCACAACGCCTACAGAGACTGTTTCACAGGCCGGCTCTTCAAAACGAGCATAATATTTTTCCCACGGATCATCCTCACAGTGAATTGAAACAGACAGCGCTTTTGCATAATCCACAACAGAACCGCCGCCTACGGCAAGGATAAAGTCGACCTTGTTTTCTCTTGCAATTTCAATGCCCTCATACAGCTTATGAATTGTGGGATTAGGCATTACCCCGGATATTTCCGCAACATTTTTTCCCGCAGATTTTAAAATACTGATAACATCATCGTAAATGCCGTTTTTCTTGATTGATCCGCCGCCATAAACCAAAGCGACATTGTTGCCATATTTCGCAAGTTCAACAGACAGATTTCTTAACACATCCTCCCCAAAATATAATTTAGTGGGATTGCAATATGAAAAATTTCCTAACATAACTTGTATCCTCCTCGATCAATATATTTTAATTAGCATTTCTCTTCAGGAAGCAATTTTAAAAGACAGGCATATACCATTTCATAAATACTCGGTTCTGCTATGCTTACATCCGCCATTCTCATAGCTTCCCGCTGCTTTTCTGTATGAGCGGTAAAAGGAAATACGCCGATCAGGAATGCTGAAAAAATTTCACAAAATTCCCCGCACTCCGCTCCATCCATATCCGCTCTGTATGCACGCAATATTTCACTGAGAGCGGCACGTGAACGCTGGAATTGTATTTTGAATTCTGCCAGTCGTTCCACACGGCTGTTCTGCTCTATTTCAAATAAATTCATATTTAAAATACGTAAAAGGGTTGCCTTATCTCTAAGAGTGTCTGCCAATTGTGCCGAAAGTTCAGACCGGTTAAACTCTCTTGCAGGCTCTATTAATTTTTCAATCCTGTCGCACCAATCAGCATATTCCCGAATAAGCAGGCCAAGCAAAATTTCTTCCTTCGTCTCAAAATAATTATAAATTGCAGGTCTTGTAAGGCTGATCTCCTTACTGATTTCTTTAATGTTTACACCATAAAATCCTTGTGTGCCGTAAATTTTTTCACAGGCGTCCAGAATTTCATTTTTTCGTTTCTCCGTTAGTTCCGGCGATCCCCTTGGCATAATTCTCCTCCTCTCCGTTCGTATTCTGACACTGTGTAAATTTATTATATTGCTATTTTTACACAGTGTCAATATACCAATTTAATTTATAACAATTACTTAATTGGAACCATTTACGGAACAGCGCGAGACATAAAATGGAACAGACGGAAATTTCTCCGACTGTTCCATTCTCTGTGTCGATTATTATTTATTCTTCTGATAAAGAGACGCCAAATCCTGTAATCTTTCCATAAGTTCATCATCCACAATATCCAGACCGAATCCCTGCATCATTTTACCTCTTATTAAGGCAGCCTTAACATACTGCTAAAATAAATGTCAACTCCATGTTTGTACGCATCTCTTTCTATCGCCTTACTCCAAACAGACCGCATTTTCCCCCGTAGGATAAAACACCGTTCCGTCTGTGCTTTTTATATCATGACGCTTTCCTTCCGCCCGCATGATCTTTCCCTCCGCATTTTTTATATATTGTCGAACATAAAGATTTTCATAAATATGTTCCCTGTCATAAAGATACCAGGTCCATATTATTTGTGCGGCATCTCTGATAACCAGGCGTCCTTTTTCATTGACTATCCCCACCGGATCACTGATACTCAGAAATTCCCCTTCTTTGAAACGCAGAACAACTTCGTTTTTATACCCCATGTCCGCTTCAGCGGACTCAAAATCAATAGTTGAAAGCGTTTTTCTTTCAACCTTTCTCCACCTTACAGTTTCTATAATGTGAAAATTGTCATGAGGTCTCCCAAACCATTCTCCCCAAATACACAAACTTCCTCCTTTGATTTCTAATTCATATAAAAAACGTTCCTCCATACAGTGCTTGACTTTATCAAGCAAAGTCCTGCATTCCGAATATTTTTCCACTATCTCATCATCATTCCCGTTCCTGTACTCAAAACTCCTCCGGTGAAAATAACTGCAATGAAGGGCTTCTATATCCAGTTCACCAAAAAGCTGATCTTCCACACAGAATTCATACTGCGCGCGCCCGTATAAATCTACCACAATATAACCGATTACTTTTTTTCCGGAATCAACGGCCCATATAACATCATCCATCTGTGGAAGATAGCCTTCGATCATCCCAAACACATCCGAAAGCAGATCTCCTGCCCCTACAGGGAACCGTTTTTCATTTGGTGCATTACAGTCGTCTCCCATGCACACGCTCTGACGATCCACCCTGATATATTTTTGCTCCATTTTCCTATTCCTCCCATTCCTTTTTCAACTTATTTTCCCGCCCGGTCTGCTTTTATCAACTCTGTACCTGTTTTTTCAGAATAAACTTCTCTCCCTCATAAATACGCACAGGATTTCCTCTGACAATACGATTATGCTCCTTCCATGCGGCATTAATCTGCATGGCTTTCTGCTCTTTTTGTAAATCTGCAAGTTTCTTCTGCAGCTTCTCCATCGCTTTCTGCTTATTCTGAAACTGGCTCCGTTCCTCAGTTGACTGCGCTGCAAGTCCCGTGGGAATATGAATGATTCTTACTCCGGTTTCTACCTTATTTACGTTCTGTCCGCCCCTGCCTCCACAATGAAACTTCTCGATACGGTATTCTCCGTCTGCCGTAATTTCATTTTGTGCCGGGATAATACTCACATCAACATACCAGTTCTTTCTCTTATGGTTTTTTCGGTATGGACTTTTACAAATCCACAATACCGTCCCTTCAAGTCTGCTTAAGTCATGCTCTGTCCTAAAGCAGATAGAATCAAAGCCGTCTTTTTCACAGCCTTTGCTGTCTGATACTATTTCTAAATCTCCATATTCTTCTCTTAATGACTCAAACAATTTTAGAACTGCCAGCTGACACTCTCCCGGTCCCTTTCCTGCACTGATCTGTACTAACATCAATTACCTCGTTTCTACGCTGCTGTTATGCAATTTTTACTTTCTCCTGTCTGTTTTACTGCCTGCCTTAAAGTTATATACAGGTCTCAAAATTTCCGTTATTTCCACCGTATCTATAATCTGCTCTGCGATCTCTGCCAGGGAACGATAGGCAAACGGGGCTTCATCCAGCGTATCAGCCCCGACACAGCTGCTGTATATCCCCTTCATTTCCTTCTTAAATTCCGAAACCGTATATTGGTTCTTCACATCTTCACGTTTTAACTTTCTTCCAGAACCATGCGGCGCCGAATTGTTCCATTCCTCATTGCCCTTTCCGAAGCCTAAAATAATCCCATCCCGCATATTTGCAGGAATAATTACCCGTTCCCCTTTCTTTGCAGAAATACAGCCTTTACGCAATACCCCGAAGTCATCCAGATAATTATGTGCCACCGAAAATTGCTCCAACGCTTTCCACTTCATGCCTTTTAAGATTTCCCGGACAATGATCTGTCTGTTCCATTCTGCATATTGCTGAATGATTTGCACATCTTCCTGATAAGCAGTTTTTTGACCGCCCTCAAGATAACTCATATAATAGGGAACCTCTCTCCCCTGCTTTTTCAGACTGTTGTTTGCAAGCTTTGTGTAATATTCCGCAACTTCCTCCCCTAAATGTCTGCTGCCTGTGTGTACCACCAGATACAGACAGCCGTCTGAATCCCTATCCAGTTCTATAAAATGATTACCGCCGCCAAGCGTGCCAAGGCTTCTATCAGCTTTTTGCCTGTTAATATGACTGATACAGCAAAGCCCGTCATAGGAAAATTCTGACGCCATATAATGGGGTTCCTTCCTTATCGTAAATCCTGACGGCACATTTTCCCGAATCACTCTGTCCAGCTTCTGGAACTCCGCCTTATTTTTATTTAATTTTACACAAGTCATGCCGCATCCTATATCCACCCCTAAAAGCTGCGGAATAATTTTATCAGTAACCGTCATAGAAAGTCCGATCGGTGCAGCCTTACCGGGATGAATATCCGGCATCATGCAGATCGTACTGCCTTTCGCAATTTCAGTATCACATATCATTTTAACCTGTGCCTCTGCATACTCTTCCATATCATCTGTAAAAACTTTTGCTTCTGCATAAATACCCTTGACTATTTTCATATATTTTCTTTCTCCTAAAAATGGGTGCAAAAAAAGCACCCCAAAGGTGCAGTCCGAGTCCTTCTCCTTATACAGTATGCAAAGCTGCCAAAATGCAATAATCTGAATAATTATCTGTAATAAGAAAAGACTGCCATACCTTCGATTGTCAGTTTCATAATTCTGTTTTGGATTGTTCTTTTCTTCTGCATGGCAAGTCCTCCCTTCAAAATTTGATTTTGTTTACTGGTCAATCATAGCACAATAAATTCTGTTTGGCAAGCGGCTGTTTTCCCCTTTCGCTTCTTCAGTGTAGCAGTTCAGCCAATCATATTCAAAATATCCAAAGGCGATTCCATTTGCACAAATTCTTTTTTCCTTTTGGATGGCTGACCCGTATTTTCTTTCAGATACCATACTGCCTGAACTGCTTTCATTCCTGCGTTCCTGGCAGCTTCCAGTTCATTGCTTCCGCCGTCACCTACATATAAACATTCGTCTGCCAGGACCCCCAATCTGTCCATGCATCTTTGGTAAATAGCAATATCCGGTTTTTGCAGACCTTCTTCGTATGACAGACAGGGCACATCAAAATAGGGGTATAAAATACTTTTTTTAATTACTATCGCTTCTTCAGAAAAGCAATTGCTGATTAATCCGATCAATTTACCTTTTTCTTTCAGTAAAGTCAGCATGGGAATAATTTGTTCATGTAAATGATGGAACGCTTCCTCTCTGGTTTGAATACGTTTTGCAACGATAGCATTCAGCATACTCTCAGAATAACAGTTATTTTCTTTTAAAATTGTTTCAAGAACCTCTTCCAGAGACATTTTTCCAATTGTCCTGTCTTTTTCAGTTGGTATCCACATTTTTTGAAAGTTCTCTGCTGATATCCCGGCGTCCATTGCTATCTGCGTACCAAAATAGGGTGTACTTTCGTAAAGAGTGATGAGTGTTTCATACATATCAAAAATTACCGCTTTTATCATAGTTTCCTTCCCCATGTCAATCTCCATATTATAAAGCAACGCGAATCAATAACTGTATTTCCATCCGCTTCAGTCAAGCAAATCTTCCTCAATAAAAGACGCTATTCCCTCATTATCATTAGATCCTATTACAATATCCGCTTTCTCCTTCACCGAATCAATTGCATTTCCCATTGCAACGCCTAAGCCACAAAGTTCCAACATACCTGTATCTGCAAAATCATCGCCAAATGCGATAACAGACTCCGTGCCAAATCCGCACGTCTCCGTAAGTTTTATAATTGCATCTTCTTTCGTTACATTTTTCCTTGTAAACTTATACCAATATCCGTCCGAAAAACGGATGCAATCGCATTGTTCTAACTTTTCAGCCAAAAGATGCGCTTTTTTTTCTTCAAAAATTTCAACGCACATTTTTAAAGCACGTTCTGAAAAATCAACAAAATCTGTATAAATACTGTCTCCCCAGCTCTGGTCAAGTTTTCTGGGATCTATTTTATAATTCCAGTAATGCGCGTCCGTTGTATCGATCGTTATCTCGCAGTCTTCACCGCAGACAGTTCTTGCAGCAGCAATCATATTCCTTGTCTCAGTTTCTGAAAACTCTGCTTTATAAATATATTCGTTTCCTTTTTTAACGAGCGCGCCTCCGCTCGAAATCAAAATGTCCGGCATTAGTTCATCCAAAAATGTCATGGAATTTTGTTCGCTTCTGGATGTGGAAACACCGATCAGGATTCCTTTTTCTCTGCACCGGCTTAAAGCCGACAGCGTTCTTTCAGATATCGTCTTATCACTCCGTAACAAAGTTCCGTCCAAATCAAATAACAATAATCTGCATGTCCGATTCATAAAAACTCCTCCTATGGCTGACTCTGTTCTTTTGCAATTTCATGCAAAATTTCTGAAAAAGCTTCCGACTTTGATTCCAATAGTCCATGTGTGGTATCTTCCATAATATAGATCTTTTTATATGGCGCGTTAACTCCATCAAAATATTCCTGTGCCAGCCTGAAATTTGTCTGGTAATCACAATCTCCGTTAATATTGTAAAAAGGTACTTCATATTCCGTTTTGCCTACCAGAGAAAATTTGTTAAATTCATCTGAAAGCATAAATTCCATATAAACCGTAAAATCAGTATTTAAATATTTCACCCAGTCTGCCAAAGTATAATAAGGATTAAAAATTACAGTAATGGGTAGATTATAATCCGTTCCATCCCTCATCATGCCATATCCGTACTTTTGCATAAGAAGATTTCGGACAGAAAAGTATTCTTCTGTATAATGACCCGGCGTTAACAATTTAAGAAGTTCTGCTCCCTCTTCATCACCTTCTGCCCATTCTTCCGCGACTTCCCTAAAAGCAACTTCATTTTGATACATATCAACCATCTGCCCGGTTCCTATATAATAGTCATAGTATTCGGGATAGGCTAAAACCAGATTGCATCCGTAATAAGTTCCCCATGAATGACCTAAAATAGTAATCTTCTCTTTATCAAGATAGTCAATTAAGTATTTTGTCATTGCCAATCCGTCGTTCATCATAAGTTCGTAAGAAAGCGGCGTGTTATTCTGACTTTTTTCATAGCTTTTCCCACAATTTCTCTGATCCCATGTGACAACGGTATATACATCCGCCCACTTCCGCGTAAAAGCATAATCATAGGCGCTTGTGGAAGAACCCGGACCGCCGTGAAGATACAGCAGCACAGGATTATTTATATCTTCTCCATAAATACTGATCCACTGCTTCGTACCGTTTATATCAACATACATCGATTCGTTAATTCCACCTTCCGGAGTTCTGTTATTTATGGCCTTCCCAATAAACCGGACTAACAAAAAGAGTAAAATTACGGCAGCTATCACAAGTACTGTAATTTTCACTATCTTCAACAATTTTTTTATCATAATTAACTCCCCTTTCGCTATTCGATAACCTTACCTGGAATTTTCAGTCACAAACAATAATATCATCCATTGCGTCTAAAGAAGTTCCAAACGCAAAATTAATCGAATCAGCCATATTAAATGAAAGTTCATAAAAAGCATCGTAATCATCATGTATAACTTTGAATATGATACTATTTCCTGTATAGCCATATACATCAAGATCGGAAATAATATCACCGCCAGTTACCCAAACAGTCCAATTACTCCCTTCAACACCATATGCACACGTTTCTGTCCTTTCAATACCAACACATGCACCACAGCCGCTACAGAAGAAAATAAACATAATACACAATAATATTGCTTTTCTTTACATAACGTTTATCCTCGTAAATATTTTATTTCATTAATACATTCCCATTTATTGCTTTAAAATTCCAGCTTATTCTAACACACAGCCCTATTTTTCTCAATAGAAACTGAACTCACCACTTGACAATGCAGCAAAGAGTTTATGGCAGTTAAAAAAACCGGACAGATTTCACACCGGAGGAAACATTTCTATCTACAAATTAACAGGAGGAGGTAAAAACATATTATGGATGATGAGACGATCGTAAGTCTTTACTGGGCAAGAGATGAAAGCGCGATTGCAGAAACATCTTCAAAATACGGCGGGCTTATGTATCATATCCCACTGATGTTTCCAAAGATACCTTTTAAAATAACAACTACATCGGTTTTAAATTTTTATTGAGCCTGTCCACCATCCATGCAATCCGCTTCTCTCTCCCAGCGTCAGTTTTTGCGTCAAAATACGCCCGTGTGTAGGTTTTCTTTACGGATAAAGACATGGCTTGAAAATTGGTACAGGCAGGCTCATGTCCTTCCAGTAATGCGGTTACGCAGGCAATTTGTTCCTCTGTAACCGCAGCAGGCTTCGGAGCATGCCATTGACCGTTTTTTTTGGCGTCCTCTATTTTCTTTCTGCCAAAATCGGTCATAAGTCCCCGTTCCTCAAGACTTTGAACCAATGCCTTATTTTTCTCTGACCATTTACTATTTTCCCTGCGCATAGAAAAATATTTCTTATAAGTTTTATCGTCAATACTTTGCATCTGCCCGTCGATCCATCCAAAACAAAGCGCTTCTTCCAACGCTTCTCCAGCTTTTATTGTTTTCGGTCCACCGGCTTTGCCAAATAAGAGCCAGACGCCGTCATTTGACAGGCAATGCTCGTTAAGCCATTTTCTGAATTCTTCTCTGTCTGCAAATTCCATTATATCGTTCATGCTTCACCACCTCATTTTGCTGCAAAACCATTTTAAATAGTATAACACAAAATATATCGAATACAAAAATAAAAAAGGGATAAGCAAAAACAATAAAATTATGACTTTTTATACAAACTGTGACATAATGGTGTCATAGTTTATCTGCTATATTTATAAAAAAGAAGAAAAATTTCGTCCGCCATAATGGACAGATGGGAGCAGCAATGAAATTGTATTCCAAAGAAGAGGCAAGGCATATGTTATGCCGATATCACAATCTTGACGGCGCAGAAGCATTGTACGGAAAGCAGGGCGTTGAAAAAATTATGCAGCGAATACACAGCATTCAATACGATCCTTTGCATGTTACGGCAAGGAATGCCGATTTAGTGTTACAGGCAAGGGTAAGGGATTACAGAGAATCTGTTCTTTACAATCTGTTATACGAGGAGCATAAATTGATCGATGGATTTGACAAAGAAATGTGTATTTATAACACCAGGGATTTTGCCCGCCTTCAATTTGTGCGTAATGAGTATCATAAATATGCAGTTCCTACTCTGGAACATCGTAACCAGATGGGAATATTCGGGATATTAGACGACGTTCGGGATTTTGTAGATAAGCACGGCAAAACAAGCACAAAAGACATTACAATCGGAGAAGTACGGGAAAGCCGCTGGGGACATAAAAAACTATCGAGCGCTGCGTTAGACTATTTATTTAACACCGGAGAGCTCTCTGTAGCTGACAAACGCGGAACACAGAAATATTTTGACCTGACAAACCGGGTAATCGGCAGCGAAAATCTTTCCTGCGACCCGGAAATGACTGTGGAAGAATTTCTGGAATGGTATATTGAGAGGAGAATACAGTGCATCGGCTTTTTATGGAATAAATCAGGCGGAGCATGGCAGGGACGTTTTGTAAGTGATAATGAAATCCGTACTTCCACGCTTCAAACTCTGGTTGAAAAAAACAAAGTAGAAAAAATACAAGTGGAAGGAATCAACGAGCCTTTTTATACTTCATCAAATTTTGAAGAATATAAGAAAGTTCCTGCAACAGACAGCTATGCAAGGTTTCTTGCCCCGTTGGATAATATGATGTGGGACAGGACAATGCTGGAAACGCTGTTCGGCTTCGCATACCGCTGGGAAGTATATACCCCGGTTGTCAAAAGAAAATTCGGTTACTATGTTCTGCCTGTATTATATAATGGAAAATTTGTGGCAAGATTCGAGGCAGAACCCGTTCAGCAAGTTAAAAAATTTGTGATAAAGAACTGGTGGTGGGAACCGGACACAGAACCGAATCACAAGATGTTAGAAACGATTGAAAAAGAAATCGTTCGTTTTGCAGATTTTCTTCAAACCGGCAATTCCGCCGATAATATGAAAAAAATTACTGCATTATAATATAGGAATGGTCAGATGACAGAATAGAATACATTTTCATATCAACCACTTTACCATTCTTAACAGCATTGCTTCTCAACGTACCTTCATACTGAAATCCCGCTTTTTCAAGCACCCGGCAGGAGGCGGTATTATTCGCAAACGGCTCTGCATAAATGCGGATTATATCGCTCTTTTCAAAAACATGTTTACAGGTTTGTCTGACAGCTTCCGTCATAATTCCCCTGCCCCAGTATTCTTCTGCAATATAATACCCTAATTCAGCAGTCTGCCTGTGTATGTTTCCCTGACGAAAAACTCCGATGCTGCCAATCACTTTGTCGTCTGCTGTAACAGCAAATGCAAACGTATCCTCTTCATCCGCGGAAAGCATGGCAGAAATATAGTCTGCTCCATCCTGCTCTGTATACGGATATGGCAATCCGTCCCGAAGGTTATCCAGTATTTTTTTATTGGAAAGAGCTGCCGCTAAATCCGCCGCATCCGATAACTCCCATTTTCTTATTTTACAAATCATTTTTTAATCTCCATTTCCCCGATAAACTAAATTTTTATATTCCTTTTGTAAACAGGTTTCTATGTTATCAAGGAACCTTTATAAAGCATTCCAAATTATAAAGAATATCAATATATTTCCCCATGCATTTCCTGTTCTTTCTCTGATTACTAAAGATCCATACATAAGGATGAATGTCGCCAAAGCTTCCAATAAAGTAATGATATCAAATCCAATCATTCCATGAATGGCAATAGCTATCATTGCACAAACAAAAGCTCCCGTATTCCAAATTTTGCCGGGTTTACATAATGTATTGATTTTATCTGCCAAAACTACATAAAATAATCCTTCTCCTATTCCCCATGTTAAAGCTATCACAAGATAGCCCGCCACATTAAAAGGAATTGGAGCATTTAATATATCTTTTGTCAAAAACATACCCTGAAATGGTAAAAAGCCATGAATATCATTTGTGGCAAAGAGAAAAACTACCGTTGGAACGGCCGCCAGAAGACAGCCGATCAGCGATTGCAAAATATTTTCCCGAACCAATCCATGTTCTGAGAGTTTTTCTTTATTTTTCAACAATACAATCAATGTGCCCAGACAGGACATTCCAAACTGTATTAAAAAAACCGGCAAAAATCTCAATATCAAAGAATGTGATAAGTCATGACCATAATCCATTATCATTCCTTCTAAAGCAATATACAATATCGCTGATACAAAGCTAATGGATAATATGATAGCAATGTCCTTTTTTACAATCTTTAAGGATTCCTTCATTTCCTTACTCCTCCAAATAATTCCAATCTGCTCTTAGACACTTCAGAACGCCCTGATGACATAAAATTTTCTTAATTTGAAAATTGAAACAGAAAAATTATCTATTTTTTTCACCCCAAACACACAACTGGTCTAAAACATCCATCAGGAAAAGTGACATTGTATAGCTGAATCCTGTATCTTCAAAATTTGCTTCTTTGATATAATTCTTTATCACTTTACACTTTCCTTTAAGATAGTACTTGTATTTTTTTAATTACTCGTTACAATTTTATATACAGACATACGTTTTGTCAATCCTATACAAGAATGGAGTAATTACAATGAGAAAGAAACTCAGTATAACAGAAGGCATCTTCCCGATGCCGCCCATGTAATTGAAGCGGACTATTTGGCATTGAGTCGGGCAACAGAATTTCAAACAAATTTGAGAACAGCGGTCTTACTGCCAGCAAATCTGAAATAGTAAAGGCGATTGCTTTTGACCCTTACAAACACGGCTATTATAAAGTAGGGGAAAGAGTAGGAGAAGCCTTTAAAGATGGTTTGCAGCTTAAAAAATAATGCTAATATAACAATGATCGAGAGGACATACCATGTCAAAAATAGCTGTTTACTTTCCAGGAATAGGATACCATTGCGATAAACCTCTTCTATATTACAGTAGGGATATCGCCTTTGAACTGGGATATGAAAATTATATAAATGTAAGCTACACATATAAAGCCGGAAATATCCGAGGTAATGATAAAAAAATAAAAGAAGCATATGAAACGCTGTTTTTACAGGCTGAGTCTGCGCTCGCAGACATCTCCTGGTGCAAATATAGCGATGTGCTTTTTATTTCAAAAAGTATTGGAACCATCATTGCGGCATCCTATGCACAGAAATATGAAATAAAAAATGCAAGGCATATTCTGTATACACCTCTGGCACAGACGTATCTCTTTACACCGAATCATGCTATTGGATTTATCGGGACAGCTGATCCGTGGAGCGATATCGATGAGGTCATCCGGCTGTCAGATAAAAATCATATTCCGCTGACCGTATACGAGGGATGCAATCATTCCCTCGAATGCGGCGATACATTGAAAAACCTTGAGATTTTGAATGATGTAATGCAAAAAACAAAGAATTTCTGTAAATAAATTATTAAACCTTACTGTACCAGTTCCATTTCATCTTCCGCTTTTATAAAACCATATTTTTCATCAATGGCCGCCCCATATCCGTTGCCTCCAGCGGATCATATTGGGGATATATTGTCTTTATTGTATGCTGCACCACATCGTACACTGCCTGTAAATCTTCTGTTTTTGCTAATTCATATCTTATATTTATTCCCATTACTACCGTCATCTTCCTGCCGTAATCCTATACCTTTTAAAACTTCATTTGTTGTAATTCCTTCATACCTGTATTCCAGTTCCTGTTTACTGTATGGCAGCCGTTTGTAATCGCCCAGTTTAATCATCATGTAATTTAATCTAAGTTTCTCGGCATTTCTTATAATGGATTCCTTTACAGACAATTTTCTGATATCTGCCGCATTCGCTATAATATTTTCAAGCGTTCCGAACTCCTTAAGCAACATGGCGGCTGTCTTAGGACCAACCTTTTCCGCTCCCTTTATATTGTCCGCCGCATCACCTGTCAGTGATTTATATTCCGCATATTGTTCAGGCAAAATACCAAATCTCTCTATCAAATATTCGGGTGTGCAAATCATGGTTTTTTCGCCGCGATACCTGAGTACAGATACCTTGTCTGTAATTAGTTGAAAAAAATCGCTGTCAAATGATGAAATAATAACTTCCATTTGCCGGCCCATTGATAAAGCATAGCCGGCAATCATATCATCCGCTTCACAATCGGTAGTTTCTATACGTTTGATTTCAAGATAATCCAACGCATCATATATATCCTGTAATTGTGAAAACGGATTTTCTTCCTCGCATACTGCACTATAATCAATTCTGTTGGCCTTATATTCTGAATCCAGTTCACGCCGCTCGTTTTCATGTTCTCCGTCAAACACTGCAATGATATGTGACGGTTCCACTTTACGGATAATTTTTAATACAGCTCCAACAAAACCGAGTGCGCCCTGAATCGCTTTTCCCTGATGATTTACTATTCTTGCAGGCATGCCAAAAAACATTTGAAATAATAAGTTACTGCCGTCAATAATCAAAAGTTTTTCCATTATTTTTCCCTCGGTTTCCCTTGAAACTTAGTCATATGTAATTGCGATATTGACAATTTTTAATAACAGCCTGTCAACCCTCTGTGCCTGCCCACAATTCTTTCTCTAAAAACTGCTTTATGTACGGATTGTTTTCCTCACTCAATGTAGGCTGAAACGCCATGTAACGGCATTTCTGGTACTGCTCGCCATCCAACACAAAAGTATATCCCATTATGCATTTCGGATTACAGTCATTGGGATTGATAAGCCGTTTGCAGATGGACGCTTTCTTGATTTCTTTTTTTACCTTTTCGGGCAGCGTATCAAGAAAGTTTTGATATTCTTGTATATGTTCGGGATAAATGCGGAGCTTCATCCCTGTTTTTCGAGATATAAATGCTGCCAAAGTTCTTTTGCTGCTGTTTGACACATAAGACACAACATAGCCGCTTTTTTGTGATTTGATATCACATTTACAGCCGTTTTCCGTCAAATACTCGTTGATTTCGCTTATAAAGCTGCGGAAACGCTCATCAACTGTTTCCATAAAGACATAAAATTTCTCGTCCATAAGTCCCTCCGCTATGCCTTATTCTTGCAATAAGCTGACTCCGGAGCGTGGCAGCGTTTGTTTGTTACGGGTATCCATACCTCATATTGTGCATTCTGTGGATCTGGATTTAAGTAAACCTCAATATCGGGAGCGTTGGCGTATTCATATCCAGAGGTCGGAAGCCACTCTGTTATAATTCGCTGCTCCAATTCCTGTATTGACTGGTTTGTACCCGCTCCGGAAAAAATTGCCCAGGTGGACGCAGGAACAGTATATTCTTCAAACTCACCGCTTGTTTTTGTACTGGAAACGGCAATAAAATATTTCCATTGTTCTTCATCATTGCAGACACTCACGCCCAAGAGTCCCATTGGCGGCGTATCCATCATTCCTGCCAGTTTCTGTATGGTTCCGTTTACAGACGCCTTCTGCCACATTTCAGGCACAACCATAAAGTTATTTTCGATTTCCTTATCAAGCGGTGCAGATACACCAATGATGTGGAATGCTTCTTTTGTTTCAATTCTATAATTCATTTCTGTCGCTCCTTTCACAGCAATTCTAAATACAATGGGAGAAAAAGATTTCACAGATACGCCTGCAGTTTTAACAGATGAAGGGGCTATCCCATGAAAGGACTGAAATGCTCTGTTAAATGCGGTCGGGGAACGGTAGCCGTACTTTTCTGCAATGTCAATAATCCGTTCATCTCCACTCTGCAAGTCTACCGCCGCTAACGACATTTTTCTTCTTCGGATATACTCTGCCAGAGTGATACCCGCCATATAAGTAAACATCCTCTGATAGTGATAGGTGGAGCAGCAGGCAATCTTCCCAAGCTGTTCATAGTCAATTTCTCCTGTCAAGTGCTCTTCAATATAATTCATGCTTTGGTTTAATCTTTCAACCCATTCCATGAGCTACCTCCTTTTCTGCATATGTTTTACTTTATAAACATAAATCTGCCTTTATTATTATAGGACTTATCCTAAAACTTTTCCTCTCTATCCTTGCACAAAAAAGAGAGGCGGCTGTTCAATCATTGATCCAAGTTCCCATAAAGATACCTTCCGTTTTAACTTTGTCTTTTCCGTTTATCAGTCGGCTTTTCCGCGTCCTTTGGTATCAGCCACATACGACTGAATTTTGCTACACCCGGTATGCGGTTTTCCTCACATAGTTTTTGTACCCGTCTCTCTGAAATGCCCCATTTCTCAGCCGCCTCCGGGGCAGAAATATACTCTAACATTTTCATTCATCCTTTCTCAAAACTTGATTATAAATAATTATATACGGCCATCCGAATAAATACAAGAAATTAAAAAAATACCTGGCATTTTCCAACCTGGAACACATGCCGGGATAATCAGCTGCAACATAAAGAACCTTGAGAGGGAGATGCAGAACGAGAGCCGACAGCATAACAGACAACAAAGCAAAACGAAACGGAGGGAGGAAGAATTGTGTTTTAGGAAAATTTCATACTAAACTTAATAGGAATGTGATAGAATTAGCCATATAAATACAGATCGGAGAATGTAAATGGCAAAGAAAAACAGCTATTGCCTAATGAGGTTGTTACTTCTTTTTGCACTTTTTGCAACAATACCGATAAATTCATATACTTATATGCCAAGCTATGGTTTATTTGGCGAGTTGAAAGCTTTGATTGTTGCAAATGAGAACAAGGAAGAAATTACGGAAGTATCTTCAAAAGTTACAATACAGAAGAAACAAAAAGGTAAAAATATATTCAATTTATGGTTTTATTTTTTAGTATTTATAACTTGTTTGCGGTTGTTGGCACACCGTATTAAATTACCAAAAACAGATACCATTGTAGCCCAAAAAGTTAGAATGAATAATTGAAACTTTCTGCATTATAGAATTTATATACAGAAAGGGGCATTTATGTGTTTGAACAGGATTATATAATAAGGCTGATAAAAGAAATGATACGAGCTATATTGAAGTTGCTTTTTAACATTGATACCGACAATCCTATTAAAGATTTATTGGAGGACAAAGAAAGCCAAGACACGCTAGAAAAATTATTGGATATGGTTGATCATGGGAACATAAACGAAGCAGAAAATCAGATATATGATATTACATCTGATAACAATATGGCAAATTTAGAGGTGGCACTGCTGTTTTATTTATATCTTAATGACAAAAATGATGAATTTTTACAGAAACATGGTTTTTGCCGAGATGAGATAAAGTCAGGTGTAAAAGAATTGGCATCCCGATATAGACTAATGGGAATGGAAGAAATTTTTTTGTCAGAGATATAAGCACTATCCTTACAACAAAATAAGCAACACAGCGTCAGAGCGTATAGAAACCAGTCTATGCGCTCTACTTTTCTCCACCTTCCCTACAAATTTAGAATTTACATTGCTGTTATTTTTTCAGAAAATCACTAAATTCTTTCAATTCCTTTTTTGTATCTTCGGAAAGTCTGTTATATTCTGTATCACGAATCGCACCCTCTAATGTATATAAATGTACCAGACAAACATTTGGATATTTCTGCTTTAACTTAAGAAATGCGTCTTTTGCACCTACCTCAATTAGTTTCTCGGAAGATTCAATACCAACAGATATTAGCTTTTTTTCCATTTCTTTACCAATATTCATCATAGCTGTTAATTCCGGCATATTTATCTTCAAATCTCCTTGTTCTGCTTCCTTTTTTCAAACACCGATTTATTCGTTTGATTATACCACCTTCATTCCATATTTACGTAAGCGCCAAATAATAATGCGGTCAGACACAAATTTACCCCAACCCTTTGCGA
>CANSUS010000024.1 GCA_947650155.1 uncultured Lachnospiraceae bacterium | reverse complement strand
AGATTTTCCCTCCCCCTGCATAGCAGGGGGTTTATTTTTGTCTGTGACACAAAAATACCGTAAAGAAAAAAGAATCCATTCTCTTTTCTTTACGGTATCCGTCTGCTGTTCCTCCAGGATTGCCGGCAAAGTTTTTTGGCTTTCCTTATCCCCAACGTCTACTTTAATGTAAATTCATCAACAATCTCTAAAAGACTGTCCGCCATCTGCGTATTTTCTTCCGCATATTCCAAAATTTCACCGGCTGTTCCCGCCGTACTTTCACTCTTTCTTACAATATCTTCTATGGCGGCGCTGTTTTGCTCCGAAATTTCCTTTACATTCATCACATTTTCATAAATCTGTGCCACAGATGTTTTCAGTCCATCCGTAAAAACACCTAATTTCCTGATATCCTGCTCGATTCCTTCCGCCGATTCACTGTAATGATTGGATTTTTCCGCAAAATCATCAAAGTTATCCAATATATCAGTCTCCATATACTGTATGATCTCCCCTACACAATGATTGACTGCTCTGATACTGCCATTGGAAGACTCGCACAACTCTCTGATATGTGCCGCCGTCTCCTTGGAAGTTTCCGCAAGTTTACCGATTTCTTCGGCAACTACCGCAAATCCGCGCCCCATTTCACCGGATCTTGCCGCTTCTATGGAAGCATTGATGGATAACAGATTCGTCTGATTTGCTATTTCCAGAATTCCCACCGCCATCTCGTTAATCTGGGAGAGATTGTTCAGGCTCTCTAATGCTTCTTTTGCCGAAACCCTTGTTTCCTCCAGCCTTTTTTTCGTATTCTGCAGGGCAGTATGCGCGCTTGCCTTCATCTGTCCTGCACTGTCCATCATCATATTACTTGCCTTCGCGCTGTTTTGCAGGCTTATTACCACTTCGTTGATAGAATGGTGCATACTGCCTATCTCTTCATTGATTTCCTCTATCGTATCATTGACTTCCGCCTGGCTGGCTGAAAATTCCTGAGTAGTAGAAATATTATCATTGGTACAGTCCACCAGATTCGCGGACGCACCACGCAGTGAAACGGCCTTTTGATTCAGGTTTGCAGAACATGTTTTTAATGTACTGATAATGCTGTTCAGAGATTTGAGCACACTGTCCGAAGCATTTGCCATCTCTCCAATGTCATCCCTTCTGCCTGTATATTTTTTTATTCCCTCCGCATTACTGATATCACAAGCCGCAATCCTGCGCAGCATCTTCGTAATGGGAGACAGCGGCCGCATGGACATGGAAATAATAAAATAAGTAATACTAATCAGCAATACAAGCATTAATGCACAGATGACAAGCAACTGCTTTGCCGCGGCAGCAGCAGAAGCAAAAATTTCCCGGGTCGTATCCGTCAGCACAAACAGCCAGTTTCTGTCTGCAATGTAATGATATACCGCAATGCTGCTTATTCCGTCCTGCGTATATTCCAAATACTCGGTACTCGGCCCTGTCTGACCATTTTTGTTTATTTTTTCAAGAATATCAATTACAAACTTTTCCGTTGCAACACTTCCGGGCTTCTCTTCATCCTCATGAAAAATATATTCCCCTGTCTGCGTATTGATCAGACAGTACCTGGCATTGGACAGTCCCGCCGTAGGCAGACTGTCAAGCGTTTCCTTTAAACCGGAAATATAGATTCCGGCGCCAATTAATCCCACCGGTTCTCCTTTCTCATTCAAACATGCCCGATACATGGATACAATCTGCTTTCCGCTGGCGGGAGAAAAAATAAAGCCTGCATTATAAACTCCATCCGCTGCCAGCATGGATTCCTGTAGTGCTTCCAGAGACGCCCCTTCTCTGGTAGTAATTCCTACCACAGCCGGATTGGTATGGGCAAGCACATGGGTATCCCATTCACTGACATAAATTCCTTCCAGATTCTCTATATCACCACTATACCGTTCTGTATATTTCTGTGCATCCGCCACTGCTTTTTCCTCTGTCGGATTCTGTAAAAGCGCACTGATCTCACCGGCCCTGCCATATGCCGTAAGATAACTTTCCGTTTCACGCACATAGTTTTCAATAATCTGCGACCGCTCTTCTACGATTGTTTTCATACTGTTAATTGTATTCTCCCGTATATTCCGGGTAATCGTATGACTTACAAATGCATATAAGACCGCAAAGACAATAACCTGCATCACCATAATAAATATCGTAATTTTATAAGAAACTTTTGTATTTTTCATAATAATCCTCCATTCTACGGCCTCTTTCAAGCCCACTTCTACAAACTAACCGTTTTCTGCACCATATCCATAGACAAAATCAGAAAACTGCGCTGTTCCTCCAATCTCCCTGGATGCATAAGTAAACAGTCCAATGCGGCAGCCGCTAAAATGATCCAGCCTGAAATACAGCTTTTTTTCAGGACCAATTCTGACAAATTCACTGCCGCTTTTATAATAAAAGCGGGCCTCATCCTTCATTCTGTCAAAATCAGTGCTGACCATAAACCGCACTGTACTTATTTCCACCGGAATGCACACCCGTTCTATTTCCCTGCTTTCTTCTTCCAAACATCTTTCTCTCATCACCACATAATACTTCCCTTCTCTTTTCGTTAATGCCACAAAACCGTAACAGCCGGCAAACACACTGATGCCGGCATAGTCCCCCTCCAAAAGCCCTGAACCGTCTACGGTGACGCTTCCGCTGCACTCAGGGAAATGCATTCTCTGGGTAAAGATATTCTGTGCCTGCACAATATTCTCACAGAGTTTTCCGGTGGTAATCCCCAAAAGACCTTTTTCACAGTCATTGTGAATCAGTGACAGTACCGGCTCATGATTGATCTGCCAGCAGCTCTTAAATCCATAAGTATCAAAAGCTTCCGATATGGTCTTTCTGTCCTCTGCCGCATTCATAAATCCTTCACGACATTTAAAATCATCACTGTCTGTTAATGACCGGTATGTATACCCCGCTCTTCCTTTCGGAACTTCAAATGCCTCCGGTATTTTCCCTTCTTTTCCAAATACCGGATATCCTTCTTCCCAGTCCGCCGGAACTAAAACAGGGATTCTCCCTGACGCTCCGTAATCCTGAAAAAGAACGGCATACCACTTTCCGTCCGGTGTATCCACAATGCCTCCCTGGGCTGCTCCGCTGTCACAATAACCCCTGTCGTCATTTAAAATATCTCCTCCCCTGAATTCACCTTCCAGCGTATCTGCTGCAAAGCATGCTTCCACACGCCGCCATCTCTCTTTCAGGGAATGGATAAAAAACAGATAATATCTGCCGTTTATTTTATAAAAGTGGGTTCCTTCATATCCCAAAACAGAATTTCCCTCATCCCTTACCACAATGCGGTCAAACCCTCCCTCTTTCGGCCCACTCAGATCTTCGTTTAATTCCAGAATCCGAATTTCTTTATTGCCAAAAGCAATATAAACCTTTTCCTCGTCAAACAACAGTGACGCATCATGGTAAAATCCTTCCATATATTGCTTTTTCCACGGTCCATGAATATCCTGTGCCCGGTATAAATACGTTTTTCCGGTATCATTTGCCACAAAGCAGGTATAAAAAACTCCCCTGTGATAACGCAGGCTTGCCGCCCACATTCCCTTTCCATAGATGTGCGCGTTTCCCTCAAGACGCTGCCCCAAAGTACTGTCCAGCCTGTCATATACATAGGACGCATGCTCCCAATGAACCAGATCATAGGAACGCAGAATCTCACAGCCAGGCATAAAATGCATGGTAGTAGTAACCATATAATAAGTATCCTCCACACGGATTACATCCGGATCAGGATAATCCAATCTGATAATCGGATTGATTTGTTCTCTCATCATTTTTCCTCAACCTTCCCGTCATACCGCATACATGCCCATTGGCATGAGCTTTAGAAGTACTTTTCACGCTTCACTCATTTGACACAAACTTTTTTTTGATTTATACTAAAACCGAAAGAAGGTAAGACACATGAACCCAGAAAATCTTTATCGTTTGAACGAAACTGAACAACAGACCTATCTGCACCAGCCCGACTATTGCGAAGGTGGTTTTGCTATCAAAAATGATTATACCGAGTCTCTTACTTTTTTAAAAAATGCTCCTTTGCGTTTTTGGTATAATACACAAACTAAGGGGTATGGCACTCACTGCCATAGCGCACTTGAAATCGTTACGCCTGTAGATCAGGAATTTACCATGATGGTCGGTAACGTTACTTATACATTGAAACCAGGAGATATTTTTCTGATTCCCTCTGGCAATCTGCACTCTTATCTTGACCAGAAAGGCGGCGCACGATTTATTTATGTATTCAAAATAGATTTTTTACACTCTCTTGCCGGTTTTCCTTATATTATGTCCCTTCTTACCCGTCCGGTTTTTATCAATAATGATACCTTCTCCGACATTTACGAAGAAGAGATCGGATTCATTTTAAAACTTGCCACAGATTACTGGCAGCAGTCCCCTCTTTGGGAAATGCAGGTTTACGCCGATCTGATGTCCTTTTTTTCCTGTTACGGAAACAGCTGCATGAATCATGCCAATCTGGAAGAAATTGCTCTGGACAGACAAAATGTGTCCGAATGTCTGGATAAATTATTTGAATATGTCAAGCACCATTTTGCAGAAGATATTTCCTTAGAACAGGCTGCAGATGTTGCCGGCTATTCCAAATTTTATTTTACCCGTATTTTCAAAGAATGTACCGGACAGACTTTTATGGAATATTTACGCAGTGTGCGGATTTCCGAAGCTGAAAAACTGCTGTTGGACAATCAGACACCCATCAGTTCCATTGCATTCCAGTCAGGTTTTTCCAGTCTTACCACCTTTAACCGGATCTTTAAACAGAGCAAAGGCTGTGCTCCTTCCGAATATCGAAGCTACTATGCCCAAATGCAGAATGACTGCTGATTCAGTCATTCTTTTTTATTCCACATAGCCAAACCCTAAAATGGTAAAGTTCTTTTCTTCCTCTCCCTCTGCCATACTGATCCGGACCGTATGCATGCTGCTTTCTTTTTCCTGAATCAGTATGACGGGATTTACATGTACCCATCCGTTTATAAGAGGATCGGCTGTCAGTTTCTTTTTTCCGTCCACAAAAACGTCTGCCTTTCCAAACAGCGCATCACCGGAATCCTTAAATACCAACAGCAGCGCTTTGCAGCAGATTTTCATTTCAAAATAAGGCTGCTTCTTCTCCCTGCTTCCCTGATACATCCAGTTATAAGGAAATTCTGCCGTTCCGGTCAGATCCTCATCCATTTCCACACATTGCAGTGTTTCGTCTTTCCATCTAAAACTTCCGCAGCAGATTTCTTTTCCCTCCCGGTTTTCTTTCCTGTCAAGCAGCCGGACCTTTTCAAAATCGCCTCCGATCACCGGATTTTGCTGCAGCAGCTGCGCAGTCATATCCTCCGTTTTCCCATATTCCGCCGCCCGCTCAAAGAAATAAGTCAGACAGTCTGCCATAATGGTATGTCCCACGTTACTCGGATGAAAAATATCATAAAAAAACTGATTTTTGGAAAGTACTCTCCCCGTATCCGGTTTTAACCGAAACTGCGGCGTAACCGCATCCATAATACTTATCATCGGCAGGTCATAATGGCAGCCTACCGGCTTTAACCGGTCCTGCAGATTCCAGTCGCTTGCAAATACGGCAAATAACAGTACCACTGCCGGCTGCCCCGGAAGACTTAAAACCTTTCTTACCAGACTCTCATAACAGATGCCCTTTGTTTCATCTCCCTCATCATTCACCGCAAACTCAATCACAACAATATCCGGTTCTAAACTATGGTCACGCAGAATATCCCTTTCAAAACGGATCATTCCCAGTTCGGAAGGCGTTCCTCCGACTCCTGCCTTGATATAATGTACATTCCCGTTTTTTCCGAATAACCGTGAAAATGCCTGATACGATTTATAAGCATAACATTCATGATGGATCGGCGCTGCGCCTGCACCCTGTGTAATGGATCCTCCAATATAGGCAATGGTTACCTCGTCTCCCTTTTTTGCTTTTTCTATGGCTTTCCGCACTCTTGCGGTGCTGCCTGCAGACATCAGGGAACGGGAAATCATCCGTCTGTAATCTTCCGATTCAAAATCAATTTTTTCCTCTTCTTCCGGCTGTGGCGCATGAAATCCGTCCCTTAAAAAAAACCTTACATTTGCCACACCAAGAATCTCCGGTTTTTCAAACTCAAATCGGATCTGCCCCGGCTCCCTGTCATAAAAAGACCAGGCGATTTCATCTAACAGAATTCTTTCCTCCACACCGTTTCCATTAAGGGTGTGCCTGATTGTGGTACTCTCCTCCGTCGTCTCTTTTCCATACATCTGAAACACAAAATCCACTTTTTCCTCCGGATCTTTTGTCTCTACACTGACTCCTATACTATGTACAAGACTTCGGAACCCTTCCGTATCCTTTAACAGATCCAGCATACTTGTATCTGTAATATTTCCTACAATCTGTGCACTGTTGATCAGCCGTCCTCCGTCTTCATAAATAAACTGAATTCCCCGCCCGTCCGGCTGTTTCAGCCCGAAAACTTCTTTTCCTCTCATAATATAAAAAAAAGGACGCATTTTTTCAGGATCTTTTGGTGCTGTTGGTCCTCTCATATTTTACTCCTCTCTTTCTTCTGCCTTTTCGGGATTTTCTGTTTCACCATCCCATCTTTTCAACATTTCTTCACTCATATATTTTCTTAAAATCTTTTCCATAAAAAAACTGCAAAAATACAGATAAAGTCCGGGCAGAAAAACAATTCCCACCGGAAGGTACAATACCCCTGCCATAGCCAGTATCCACATGACTAACAAAATCAGAGTAGTCGGAAAATGACGAAACAAAATCATGACAGAAAATTTCACAAGCTTCCATTTTTCAATTTCAAATCTTGACAATACCGGATACGTATAAAGACCTGCTGCAATGACCAGAAAAAACAATGCCAGATACAAGAAAAGCATCTGGAACGGCATATATGCATCGCTTACTTCCAGGTTATGATACATGGTGTAAATATTAAAAATTAGTACCCCGCCTGACAAAAGATAAATCAGATTGATCAGGGCCGAATCCCTGAAATTATTTTTAAAAGACCTGAAAAACTCTTTATGCAGCGTACCGATCTGTCTTCTTACTACTTTTACCATCGTATAATATGCCGCCGTTGTGGATGCACCGATTGTAATCACCGGCAGACAACAAATCATCCACAAAACGCCGATGATACAAATATCCGATACCTTGGATAAAAATCCCATAAGACCGCCGTCTATGCTGAAAAGCTGTCCCATTCTTTTCTCCTTTCCGCTCCCACTCTTCCCCCTGTTCCCATAAAAATAATATAAGAATGCGGGATAATGCCAAAGGCACTTATCCCGCGCTGGTACAGTCTTAGCATCACCTGTCAAAGTATTGTCGAACCTGTTTCTTACTTATTCAGGCCGTTTCTTTCATCAAGATAAGACTGCCATGTATTACGGATTGCTTCCGCTGCCTGTGCAGGTGTATTATCCTTGCTGATTTCCCAATACAGGTCCGGACCCATATCAATTCCTGTAACGGCATTCTGGTACTGAGGCATTCCGCTCTCTACCATAAGAGGGAGGGTTTCTTCTACTGCCTCTGTATCACGGAAGGTGGAATAGAAATCGTAATCATACTGCCATGATTCATAATCCTCATATCCCGGAACCGGAGAAGTATAAAGGTTATATGCGATTGCAATTTTTCTTGCTTTCTCGTCATCATAGCAGGAAGGAATTACAAAAATATTATCGGAAGAATAATTTCTGTATCCGTCTACTCTCGGACCCATCGGGAAACAAAGGAACCCAAAGTCGTCTTCCATTCCGCTGAAATCCGAACCCGCCTGATATACTTCACCTACTTCAAACACTGCTTCGCCATTTTTAAAAGCAGTAAAGCAATAATCCCATTCTGCATCAGCCGGATATACCATCTCATATTTATCCAGCATATCAAGCGCCCAGTTCAATGCTTCCATTGTTGCATCCGACTCCAGATCGTTATAATAAACTCCGTTTTCATCTCTTCCGATGAACTGTCCGCCGTTAGAATATACGGCTGCCGGGTAGAAACGGGAGGTAAAGTTTGCCATTGCATATCTGTCAATTACACCGTCATTATCCGTGTCTGCCTGAACCTGCTTGCACAGTTCTTCAAACTTATCCCATGTCCATTCTTTATTTCTCTGAAGTTCATAAAGTTCGTCCGGATCTACTCCTGCTTCCTCTAACAATCTTTTATTAAAGTATATACCTGCAGACGGCTCGTGAATATCCGCTCTCATACCATAAACAGAGTCTCCCTCACTCATAACATCCGTCACAACATCCAGCCATTTGTCATCCGAAAAATCAAGACAGTCCAGTTTTGCCAGGTCATACATCAGACCACTGTTCATTGCTGACATAGTTGCGCTTCCCGGATACAGAACAAAAAGATAATTCTCATCTCCTCCACTGGTAGCATAATTTACAAAATTTTCCGGAACATCCTCCCAGCTTGTAACTGCCTGCCCTTTAATCGTAAAGTTATAAGTTTCCTGCACCCATTCGATATAAGCGTCATGTGCCTCATCATAAGCGCTTAACTCTTCCTCTTCTTCTTCCGCATCTGAAGACCACCAGTCTGCAATAATGACCTCCATACCGCCAAGATCGTAAGGTTCTCCGGTTGCCGGATCGATCTGTACCGTATATCCGTCCTCGCCTGCTGCTTCTTCGCTGCCTGCCTCTTCGCTGCCTGCCTCTTCGCTGCCTGTATCCGCTGCATTATCATTGTTTTCGGTTGTACCGGCTTCATTACCGGCTGCGTTGTTTGTTGTTTCAGGCGTGCTGCCCTGATCCGCACTTTTGCCGCCGCATCCTACTGCGCCAAATACCATAGTTGCTGCCAAAAGAGCAGCGATCACTTTTCGTTTCATAAATTTCCTCCCTTTCATCTGGTTATAAAGTTATAAATGTTATAAATATTTATATAAATTCCGATAATCTGTGTTTTCACAGTTTATATTTTTACGGAATGTATATACGGTTACATTTTGATGCCGGTACTGCTCAAACTCTCTACAAATCCCTTCTGTGCAAACAAATATAAAATCAGCAGCGGTACGATCACCATTAAAGTACCTGTCGAAACAATACATTGTATATAACCCGTCGATGCACCGCCTGCCTGATGAAGCGTATGTTCCAGATAATAATTCAGCTTCTCACTGATCTGCTGTAACTGAACGGACAGCAATGTGATGTTGCCAAGGAACATCTTGGAATAAAAGCCGTCTGTCCACTGCCATACGAAAGAAAAGAGAAAGCAGGACGTCAGAATCGGTTTTGCATCCGGCAGCATAATCTGAAAGAAAGTCCGAAGCGTCCCACAGCCGTCCACATATGCGGCTTCTTCCATTTCCTTGGGTATATTGCGGAAAAACTGTCTGATCATATAAATATACAGACCGTTTTTTAACCCCATACATCCGGCGCTCATCAAATAATATGGCAGCATGGAATTTCTCAGATTTAAACTGTTCCCTGTAAGCAGTTTGAAAATCCCAAAAATATCAAAAAATCTAAAGTTCAAATGCAGAGAAGTGGATATGGTCTGCGGCGGAATGACAATAAGCAGCATCACACATGCAAACCAGAACTTCTTAAACGGGAACTCGAATCTGGCAAATCCATATCCGACAATTGTACATACCCCAATTTGTAACACCGCAATCGACAAGGATACAGCCAATGTATTAAATAACGTATGCGTATAATCCATAAACCGGTTTGCCATCAAATAATTATCTGTCGTAAAATGTTCCGGAATTGCAATAACCATTGCATTATACAAATCCTCCTCCGCCATAAAGCTGAGTGAAATCTTATTAAAAATGGGCTGCAAAATCAAAAAACACATTCCGAACAAAAGCAGCGCCCTGGCAATCTTTAAGAAAAAGCTTCTTGCCGTTTTCTTTAACAGATAACCGTTCGACTTCCTGTTTCTGCTCCAAAATCCTTCTTTTCCCATTACTGCTACTTTACTCATAGTAATAAACCCCCTTAGATATAATCAGCGAGCTTATGCCTATAATGGCAATTACAATCACAAAATAGATCCATGCCATTGAAGAAGCGAAGCCGTAATTTAAATCGACAATCATCGTTTCACTGATTTTTTCTATGACCTCATTGTCCGATCTCATACAGAAATCAACGATTGTATAGATCCAATTCACAATTAACAGCGGACTTATCATCGGAAAAGTAATTTTCCAAAGACTTTCCCATTTGGTACATCCGTCAATTTCAGCCGCCTCATACATACTTGTTGAAATAGTCTGTAAGCCGGAAAGAAAGATGATAATCTGGATACCTGATGCAAGCGCCACATCATAAATACCGTTTACAATTTCAAATACAATTTCAAATGCCATTCCTCCCACACCACTGGTCTCCAAGATGGTCTCAATCACCCCCGAAATACTCGTATTACCGGTAGATTCTTTAATCAGGCTCGATACATCCGACAAAAGGGAATTATTTGTTTCTACCCCTAAAATCACACCGGAAGATAAAATGACCGGAAGAAAAAATATAGCGCGGACAAATGCACGTCCCTTAAATTTCTGATTCAAAATCAATGCTACAAAAAAACTGAATACCATAATTGCCAAAGCATTATATGACATCCTGCCAATCTCTTCTGTCAGCAGCCTGTTAAACTCCGTATCAACGGTAAATGCCCTGATATAGTTGGATAATCCGTCAAAAATCATCTTTACGCTGCCTGCACCAAGCTCTACTTTGGAAAAACTCATGTACAGAGACTGAAAAAGAGGCTGTATCATGAACACTAAAAATCCGATTACAAAGGGCAGTATGAATAAATAACCCGCTATTGCTTTTCTTCGTTGAAGACCTGTATATTTCTTTTTTTTCTTCATTCTCACAATTCCTTTCCCTTATCGGACCACCAGATAATCCCTTGCCGGAAGTACCCTGCCATCCTCCGTTTTATAGTCTTCATTGTTATAGTTTACATATACCTTTGTTCCGTCTTCATATACCGTCATTCTGACGCCGGGCGCTGCAATGATATGATCTGTGATCGTCTGGTTAAATACATGACCAAGCGCCCCTTCATAGTCTGCATAAATTGCAAGCATCTTCTCTTTCCATGCATCAAAATCAGCTCCAAAATACTGTGTATAGTAGGTATTCTGTAATATCGTAGCGTCCGCTGCCATAAAGGTAAAATTGAGTCCTGCCCCATATTCTGCCGATTTTAACAATTCATCCTGATAATCTCCCGCCAGATTCAGCGCCTTGCCGGAATAATTTACAAATCCGTGTATTGCGATCTGATAAAACGGCACCGTTTCATCAATTATGGTATACCCCGATCCGTTCAGATCCATATTCGTAATAAAATCCGTCACACCTAATGCATAGTCATTTCCCATATTAGTCATGATTCCGTAACCGTCTGCATCAATTTGATTCAGCTGCTCTACCTGCATATTTTTTGCTTCCTGTCTGGTGATCAGATTCTTTTGATTGTAATCCGCAGATAACTGATATCCCACATCCCTGAACGAGATGCCGTAAGCGCCATATTTTTCTGCCGCTGCAGAAAGGTTAGTCATCATATCTACAACTAAAGACGGATTTAAAAGATAATAAGAATCCTTCCATGTCTGCTCGGAATAATATATAGTAGAGTACTCCAACAGCTCAACCTTCTCTTTACTCACCAGTCGCGCCGCGTCACGAAATACTAAAAATCCATCCGTTATGCCACTGTCAAACGCATAATTCGTAATACCATCCAGATAAAGCTTCATGCCGTTTTCTGACGTATATGCAGTTAATGACTTCAGATCTTTTTTGCTGCCCAGTCTGGAAATCAGATCAATATCTTTAGGCAGCTTCTGCTTAATCCCGTTATTCATCCATCCGCTGAGTTTCACGGAAATATTGGCAACATTATTTTCTTTTAACGTTTCTAATATGGACTCTGCCTCGCTGTAACCGGTCACTTTAAGCGGTTTGGATACCGGTACGCCCATTACCTGCTCTACTTTATCAATGGCACAGAGAATCTCTATGGAAACAGGTACGTGTTCATCCGTATTCCTTGTATATGCATTCTGATATTTTTCCTGCAAATATTGCTGATAGGACTTTGCCATGTCCACATAATTACCCGAATCTACAAACCGAAACCGCTGTGTCAGATTTTCCTTCGGAATCTGCTGTTCATAAAAGAACATTGCACCGTTATATTTGTCTGCCACATCTACCTGCTCTCTATGTAAAATACTGTAACTTGCATTTACATAATTATAGCTGTTAGTCCTGCCGCTGATATCTGCCATAATCGAAGCATATTCTGCGCCGTCTTCTAAAATACAGATAAAAGAATTTTCTTCTTTAGCGATTCCGTATACTCCGAAATATGCCCGCGTTTCATGTACCACATAGTCTCTCCCAAGCGCCATATCCCAGCCATACACATTGGAGAAATAGCTGTTTTGGGCTGTTTTCCCGTTATTAAACCTGATCAGGGAACCGCCGCCTTCAGGTACAAAGAGATACCCTTCTTCTTCACTTCCCCCAGCGCCGAAATAAGGAAGGATCTGCAGGGAAATCAAAGGATAATCTTCTTTATATTCAATTTCTTCCATAGGTACGTTTACTACCAGATCATTTCCTTCCAGCCGGTATTCAATGCTTACGTTAAAAACCGGTTTTTCCGATTCTGAAGCAGATTCATAAAGCGCCTTTTCTTCGATATATTCTTCCTCTGTATAACCTGCTGCCAGGAAAATCTGTTCCA
This sequence comes from uncultured Lachnospiraceae bacterium, assembly GCA_947650155.1. Classification (GTDB taxonomy): domain Bacteria; phylum Bacillota; class Clostridia; order Lachnospirales; family Lachnospiraceae; genus RGIG3002. Next base: position 38,361 of record CANSUS010000024.1, on the reverse strand, counting down.
GCTTTTTCTTAATATTATCTTTTGCGCCGCTTCTAAGAACATAGATCACCTTTTCTTCCAAAATCGGATACTGTTCTAAAAGTGCGTCTTTATCATCCTTTTTTCCAAGATTATTAATGTCATACTTTTTATAATAATCCTTTGCTCTTGTTACTTCTTCCAGACTCATGGCATCAAACAGTTCTTCCATTCTGTCCGCTTCGATCACATTTGGGATGATATATTCTTTTTCCACTTCCCCTATGGAATAAAAAACTTTGATCTGATCGTCCGTTGCTTCAATATTGTAAATTTTGGATGCAATGCTGTATTTATAATTATTGTAGATCGTATCTACCCCGTTTATCGTACTATATGTCAGAAGCAGCGTAGACTGAAGATTTTCCATATCCGATTTCAGCGCTATCGGATCTTCTTTCGCATCCGGCGGATTAGAATACCAAACCTCGCCTGTAGACTTTTGAGTGATGGAAAACTGTGTTGTAGAAGAATCCATAACAAACTTCAAATACTCATTCTCTAAAACAATATCCTCTCCCGCATTTTCATAGGCATTCACTTTTATAATCTCTTCCGGTTCTTCCTCGTTTTTTGTAAAAACAATGACCAGAACAAATCCTGTTATAACAAGCAGGAAAAGGAACGGAACCACCAAACCTTTTATCGTTTTCTTTATATTTGACACTCTTTCCGATTTGTCCATATTCCTTCACCTCCCGTTACATTCGGAACATAATTTCTTTTGCAATGGATACAAAGTAAGCAATTCCCTGACTGATCATACTGAAGAACAACAGTAATATAAAAACAATGACCAGCATCGCAAACAAAGAAGCCACAAGGAAAAATAATGTCTTACTCAGTGTATATTCATGAATCTGCATCATGGCGCTGATAATTAACATCGCTGCCCAGATGATCGATAACGACCCGGCAAATACGTAAAATGCACCTTCCTCTTTTGTCACCACATTACTTAAAATAATCATGGGAATCTGTATTAACGGATAGGGCGTTAATGCATATGCCGTCCCCATATAAATCTGTGACATCCTGCCTTTTCCGTCAAACAGTGTGGTAAGACCCCAGTTACCCACACAAAACAATGCCAATGGCAGCAATACACTCGCAATATAGAGGAATATATTGATCCCCTCCCAGTAAACCTGTAAGAATAAAAAACTGGTAAACTGCAGCTTCGCAACTCTCGTAATCAGCGTCAGTATGACAATGGTATTTGCTGCCGCTATGGAACCGCGTTTTTCATGAGTCAGATCCCAAAAACCGTCCAACGGATGTGTGATAACATACAAAGCATATTTTAATGTTTCCAAATAATGAATGTATGTCTCTTTTTTCTTTAACAAAGCTAACATACCTGCCTCCATTCCCGTACTAATCTTTAAATATCTGCGCCGTATCAATTTCATACTTGATTTTCTTTATTCTGCCTACAATCATAGGCAGGATGAATATCAGAAATACAACCAGGAAAATCCATCCTATATGTTCCTCTACCCATGCTTTCCGATACTGCTTAAATGCTTTGGAATAGTGTGTAGTATCCCATTTCAGCCTGAAATATTCCATTGCTTCTTCATATTTTCCCTGGCGCATCAGGGCTCTTCCAATACCGATATACGCCATATCACTGTTTCCGTTTAAAACTTTTACCTGCTCCCATGTGGCGCCGGATGCCAGATAATCGCCGGCATCATATTCCGCCATCGCTTTATAGAAAAGATTTCCGTATTCCGTCGGCGTAAATACTGTAAAAGAGGCGTCCTGTGAATCCAGAACAATCAGATCATTTCCCATATGCTCCAGTGCTGTCGGCAGTCTGAAATAGCCGTCCATATTACCGCTGCCGCCAAAAGCATAAAGCAGATTTCCCTGCTCGTCATATCCGAAAATATGTCCCCTCACCTTATCCAGTGCAAAATAAATACCACTGTCAAGTGCCGTAATATCCGTAATCAGCGAAGGCCCTTTATAACCTCCCGCATTATCCCAGCTCAAATCTCCAATAATATAAAAATTACCGTTTTCTATCAGAATATTTTTGCCGAGCATATTCAGCCGTCTGATTGGTTTATCCGCGCCGCTGTCCAAGTCAGCGCCTCTGACATTCGTCGTACAGGCGAAGATAAATCCCTCCGCATCTCGGTAAAGATTATCATATTCCGTAGGAACAAAAGATTCCATTGCACTTCTCTGCGCTTTCGTCGCCAGCTTCTTCCATACATAATCCGTCCAGTCATACTTCACTTCACTGGCGCCGTAAAACCCTGAAAAGGTTCCGTCCGCTTCATATTTGATCATACCCTTATTTACATTATCCGCAATGCAGAATACCCTTCCCACATCATCTACTTCCAGTTTATCAGGAAGAAAATCTGCAGCCTGATCCAATGTGGAATCATTTGGTTTTAAAAATTCCATCACATAATTCCACTCACTGTCCAGCTTCAAAATCCTGTGGTTTCCTTTATCACAGATAAAGTAAAACCCGTCCGGCGTTACACAAATGTCCGTAGGGGAAGAAAATGTTTTCACATCCGTATTCCCTTTAAATTCTTCCACAACCTGTTTTACATGAAACTGATCCGTATCTGTCCGTTCTATCAGAATAATCCTGTTATTCCCGGTATCGCACAGATAGAGCATATTGTCCCTGACATACAGTCCTTCCGCAGAATTAAAGCGCTTATCCAGTCCCAGTTCTACTGCGGTATAAACCCCTGCCACCTTATAGGCGTCCGGTGAATACTGGACGTCATACCAGTAATCATAATTGTAGGTATACCCCACTTCCATGCCGTCATCCGCCTTCACTTCCATACATGTTCCGGATACAATGAAGATACCTAAAAGCAGTGCAAATACTCTTTTTACCCTTTGCTTCATCCTAACCCTCCTAATCTTTCAGACCTGAACTTGCCATTGTTTCAATAATCTGGCTTTCAGACATAATGAAGATTGCAATCGGAACGATCATGACAATCACCGTAACCGCAGCCGCCTGCCCGGTTCTTGCGATTCCTCCGCTTTGAATCTGCTGTAAGGCATAAACAAGCGTTTTCTTTTCTTCCGAATAAATAAAGGTTGCTGCTTTATTATTCCAGAGATTCTGTACGGAAAAAATAATCAATGTCAGCCATGCCGGTTTTACATTAGGCATGATAATCCTGAAAAAGATCTTCCAAAGACCTGCACCGTCAATCTTTGCCGCTTCTACAAGCGACATCGGAATTCCTTCCATAAACTGCTTCATTAAGAAGAGTCCCATCGGCGCCGCAAACGCGGGTATAATAATCGCCCAATAAGTATCAACCCATCCCAGTTTACTGATAATGATATAATTGGGAATTGCTGTTACATAACCGTTAAACATCAATGCTACAACAACAATATTGAAAAATAACCTGCTGCCCGGAAACTCATATTTCGATAAAATAAATGCACCCATAGAGGCAATAATCAAATGTCCAAAAGTTCCTGCTGCCGTAATAAACACAGTATTAAATATGTATCTGGAGAAAGTAACCCATGACTTTCCCATTGTGACAAACAAATCCTGGAAGTTATCCAATGTAGGATTCTGTGCAAAAACTTTTGGCGGAAACAGAAATAATTCATCCAAAGGCTTTAATGAACTGTTGATTGCAAAAACCATAGGAAAAACCATCATAACCGCAATCAATAACAACATGAAATAAATGAATAAGTCTCCCACTATTGACCGGTTCGGTTTCCTTCTTTTTATCATTTTTGGTTTGTACTGTTTTTCCACTACATCTTTCTTTTTCTTCTTCATATCATGTTCCCACTCTTCTCAACAGACTTTGAATTGCTTTGTTACACAAGATCATTATTAAAAACAGTAAGGTGGCGATCGCCGAAGCATAACCCATCTCAAATCTGGTAAAACCATAGTCAAAAAGATGCGTTACCACTGTCCGCGCTGCATAATCAGTACTGGGATAACCGCATAATGCCATTGTGACATCGCAGACACCAAATGCCTGTGTAATTGCCATAACTGCGCCAAACATCAACATTGGTTTCATATTGGGCAGAGTAATATACCATAATTCCTGCCAGCGGTTTTTGACACCATCCATATACCCTGCTTCAAACTGAGAATTATCTACACCCTGAAGCCCTGCCACAAAGGAGAGAAATCCGGTTCCCAGACTCATCCAAAGGATAACCGCCATACAGATCGGAAGCATATAGTCCGGATTGGTAAACCACAGAATCGGTGCGTTAATGATGCCCATATCAATCAAAAGCGCATTGACATATCCGTAAGCATCCCCTCGGAAGAATACGGAAAAGATTACATACACATTTCCTGCAATAGAAGGCGCATAAAATATAATAATCGCAATCGTTCTGATCCATCTTGGCAGCTCATTGATGAGCCACGCAAAGATGAAAGAAGCGATATATCCTAAAGGTCCCGTAATCACCGCAATCAAAAACGTATTTTTGATTGAAGTTAAAAAAATGTCATCCTGCAGGATCAGACTGATATAATTCTTAATCCCCACAAACTTAGGCGGTTCCAATATGTTATAATCCGTAAAGCTAAAGAAAATTGAGGAACAAACCGGTAAAATATAAAATACAGTAAATAAAATCGCATAGGGTGCAAGGAAAAGGTAGCAGGCTTTACTCTGCTTCATCTTTTTTAAGACAATCTTCCCTTCATGCCGGCGCAATATGAAATATTTTTTCAGATATTCTTTCATTGTCATCCCCCTGTTAATCTATTGGCAGTCCGAATTCCGACCGCTTTTTGATCAATTCTTCATTAATTGTGATGGCATAATCCACAATTGTTTCTCTTGGATCCTCTTTCTCATTGATGACTTTTCGTACTGCATTGATAATATGGCGTCCGGTATAATAACCGCCAGCAACTTCCCTGAAACCGACAGCAGATTCCCATTGTCTGCTCAGTACTTCCATATCGCCTGCATTCCATGCCATCTGATTAAACGCTTCCCTGTTTGCAGTGGCATATCTTGCAGAAGACCCAAGTAATGCCTCCAATTCTCTTCCGAATCTGACCTGCGTATCCGTCTGTGCCCACCATTTCATAAACTCCCATGAAAGCTGCTTCTTTGTTTCACTGTCATTTTTAATCATCATGCTGCAGTTTCCTGTAGAATAAACGGAATGATCCACATACTCGTTTCCGTTTTCATCTGTTCTTACTGTCCCCGGTACGATTGTAAAATCCCACAGGCCGCGTATTTCAGGCGCCGATACTACCAGCGTATTAAACAGACTGAAATTCGCTATTCCAATCGGCATCTCTCCCGAACGGAACCTGCTGACAAAATCATATTCCGTGGGCATACCATAATCCGTATAGAATCTGGTATAGTCGGCAAACGCTTCCACTCCTGCTTCATTATCCACAATTGTTTTCTTTGCCTCGTCATCATATATATCCGTTCCATTCTGATAAACCAGCGTATAATATAAGGAAATATCCGGTAATGTTGCATTGGTTGGCGAAGGAATGCCTACCTCCATGTTATTTCCCTGTATTGTAGGAAGAAGATTAATCAGGTCATCCCATGTTTCCGGTATTTCCAGTTCCAGTTCTTCCATTACATCTTCTCTGTAAAACAAAACATTGTATGTCTGTGTTTCAGGAATTGCATACAGGCCTCCGTTAAATTCATAAGGACGGTACGCACTTTCATAAAAGACTTGCATAACTTCATCACAGTCTGCAAACTGTCTTAAATCCTCTGCCGCATTTCGCAGCGCATAATTGACAGGCTGGTCAGCTCCAACCGAGAGAACCACATCCGGTCCCCTTCCCGCAACAACCGCATTGAGCAGCGCTGTCGGATCTACAATTTCTACATTGACTTTAATGCCGGTATCCGGCGTAAAGGTATCGTCCACCATAGTCTTTAAAATCGTCCCCTGATCACGTCCTGTTACGATCCACACCTTCACTACGTCCTCATCACTGTCATATACATCTCCGACCGCATCATAATCTACAAAAAATGTTGCGAAAAAGGATTTTATCTCATGCCATGCTTTGGCAAAAAAGCCTTCTTTGTCTTTCGGTATTACCGTTCCACTGCTGCTGACCATAATATAGTCAATATCCAGCTTTGTCTCACTCATATTTAAAATTGCAGTTCCGAGAGCCGTAATATTATCTTTAAAGTTCCGAAATCCGGTTGTTATTTTATCCGGTCTTTCTGCAAACACTTCCAGCTGCCTTGCAAGCGTCTGTGCCGTAGCAATATTATCCGCCTTCTGTCCGGTATACAGTACAACGTCATCAATAATCTTATAAAGGCGCTTGGCTTCCATATCCATTGCTTCTATTACTTCCGGATATACCTGATCTAAATTATAGTCACGGTATTTATCCGGATCCGCACCGGTATAAACCAAAACTTTTCTATAAATCTGATTGAGTCTGTAAATCGAATCCTCCAGTTCTTCCAAAATCATGCCCATATCTCCAAGCGTTGCTTCCAGACGCAGCGTATGGGTTCCTTTTTCCAAATAAAATTTGTAAGGCACTCCTTCCTCATCAGCAAGTGTCAGTACGTTCCAACTGTTATCATAATTAAAAGATACCGCTTCTACTTCTTTAAAAGGAATCTCGCCATCTATGTACAGGCTTCTGTTCGACACGCTTCCTCGCGCGTAATTCTGACGCCCCTTTACCGTAATATTATAATAGCCGTCCTCCGGCACCTCAATTTCCCATTCAATCCACTGTCCTGCCGCTTTCCACGCCTCACCGCCGGTATAATTCAAAACCGTTGTTGTCACGCTGTAAGGCTGGGTTGACGGAGAAGAACGATCGTATTTGGCATAAAGAGAAGGTTCTGAACGCAGCGTGGCGTTTTCACCCTGTATCGTTTTCACAAAATCCGCCGGCTGACTGCCTGTTTTGGTGCATTTTTCACAATACTGTTCATAGCTGTCCCGCTCTTTTACAGAAGACAATTGCAGTGTTTTTATTACCATTGGTTCATCAACCGCTTCTAAAGTAATTGAATTTTCACCTTTTTTTAAATAAAACTGATAAGGTTCTACAATATATCCCATACCGTCCCTGCAGTACGCATCCTGCCAGTCATATACCTCTATCTGCGTGGGCCGTATCTCATTTCCCTGATTGTCAATTCTCGGCGCTTCCTTATCTGTCCACAGCCTTCCGAAAGTAAGATTTTCCGCATCATTAAACGGAAGCTCCCCGTTAACGTAAACGGCTCTTTCAATGGCAACACCTCTCGATTCTGTTGTCATATATTCTAAATAAATATGATAGAATCCTTCCTCCGGCACATTCACTTTCCAGGTTACTGTGGAATCCGAGGCTGTATACAGAACATTTTCCGCGCCTTCATATTCAGGATAAACCTCCACCTTTTCTCCCACAGTATAGTCACAAACATCAATTGGGATATCTTTCTCCGGAAATCCTGCATCCTGATATCTGGCTAAATATTCCGAATAAGCGCCTTCCCGGTTCAACCCGTTTGCCTCCACCGTCAAGTCAACCCCTTCATATTTGTCAGCATAACTGACAACACCGATCAATTTACTCCTTACATAGAATACAATGACGATTGCCAAAACAACTCCTGCAGCAATCCCTAATTTCTTAACAGCCTTTTTCATAGCGCCTCCACCTACCGTATTCTTTCTTTCATAATTATTGCTTCACGTTACTCCATTTCTTATAAATTGATTTTATCGTATTTTCCATTTTAATTCTTCTCACCGATTGCTTAGCATTGTTCACATATTGCCTAATCACAATTAATTTAATTGAAAATTTATGCACATTTTGTTCTGTTTTACCATTTTTGCAAACATTTTATTATGCACTTTTCCATATAATGACTGTGTTTTTCCTTCTTTCCCACACATTTTTTATAAATGTATTATAAAAAAGACCGCTGCTTTACCAATTAGTAAAGCAGCAGCCTTTCCTCATCGCAAAAAATGATTACTTGTTTTTAGTCTCTGTATCAAAATAATTAAGGTTTTCATTCACTGCAATTGACAGTTTTTTTAATTTTAACGCCGTAGCAGTAAGGGACGTTGTAGCATTGCTTAATTCTTCCATAGACGTATTAGTCTGCTGTGTGGAAGCCGCATTTTCTTCCGCAATTGCCGAAAGACTGGCCATAAGACCTGCCACACGGCTGCCTGCTTTTCCACATACATCTGCCTGCCCCAATACCTGTCTCATTTGATCCGCCGTCGATACAATTCCTTCTTCTACCACATTAAATTTGAGTTTCGTTTCCTCCAGTTTTGTCTTCTGGTCCATAATCATATTCATGGCTCCATTAATCTGTTCTACTGCCTGATGCGATTCTTCTGATAAAGACAAGATAATCTCATCAATCACCTTTGCAGAAGAATTTGTCTGTTCCGCCAGTTTTTGGATCTCACCTGCCACTACCGCAAACCCTCTTCCTGCGCTTCCTGCTCTTGCTGCTTCTATACTTGCATTCAGAGACAGCAGATTTGTCTGGCTTGCAATCTCTGCAATCAGATTGACCACTTCCTGAATCTTGACAACGGATTCATTGGTTTTATAAATCTGTTCGGAAATTTTTTGAAACGCTTCCGCAGACTTATCGCTGACGCTGCTTAATTCCTGCACAATCCGGGCTGCCTGAGCGCCTTTTTCACTCATGTCCTTAGAAGTAACTGACAGCTCATCCATGCTTCCTGTAATCCGAAGCATGTTTTCCTGCATACCGGATACCTGTACGGAAGAGGTAGAAATATCATCTGCCTGTACTCCTGCTCCTTTTGAGATTTCAATTAATGCCGTACCAATCACTTCTGCCGCTTCTTTTGTCCTGTTTGCCTTGTTTTCCAATTCTTCTCCTGAAGAAGCAAGATGTCCTGAAATCGCCTGAAGCTTCACAATACTGTCCGTCAGTTTATCTAAAAACAAATTCAGGCTTCTGCCAAACTGGGAAAATTCATCTTTACCGTCCGCTTTTACCCTGACTGCTATTTTCCCTTGTGTAATCTTATTTAACGCTTCTCTGAAAAGTCTGACATTTTTATCAATGCTGCCGCCAATCAATACGGCTGCCCCTATCAGGATCACAGACGCCAGCAGGATCACAATGATACTGACTCTCTGCACAACAGCCTTAATGCCGCCCATATCGGCGTCTGCCATATTTTTCACGGATGCACAAAGGGCTGTAAGGTCAGTATTCAACTGTACATTATCTGCTTTCAATGCAAGCACCTGGTCGTCCAGTTCCTTCATTTTGGCAAGTACTTCCTTCCTTGCGTCCAATGCGGCAAGGGACGTCTTTGCAAGTTCCGCATCTGTCGTGTAAAGGGGAATATTTTCCGCCATTTCCGCCAGCAGCTCTTCGACCTGCCCATAACTTTCCGCCACATCTTTACCCTCTACAACCAATTTGCTGTATGCCCCTACATACTGGTCCAGTCTGGCAAGGCTGCCTGCATAATCATATACCCCTGAATAGGATCCGCCATACCGATAAGCATATTCCATGCTGTCAGGCACGAAATACAGATCATACTCAATATTGGAATAGTTTTGGACATTGTATTCTTTCACCGGAATCTGTACCGCAAACTCTTCCCAGCCCTCATTTCCTGCATTAAAATTACATCCCACACGAATAGCAGGCCTGGAATGAAAAGAAAGAATTTCACTGTCCACATAAGCTGCGCCTGAGCCTTCTACCCTGTCCACGGCAGAAAGATCAATCTCCGCCTCTTCCTGACCGCCGCCCGTCAGTCTGATATCCGTAACATAACAATCTTTCCGATAGGTAAGCGTACCTCCTACACGGAATGCCATTGCATTTCTTTTTACTCCTTCCGGTACCGGTCCGCTGTAATGGAGCCTTACATATTCCTTTCCGTCAAAAGATACCCTTTCCCCGGTAGTCCACATAGTTCCGTCCAGCCATTTCAGTTCCAGCCAGTCTCCTTTGTCCACCAGTACGGAAAAGCTGTCAAGCAGTTCGTTTCCCATATCACTGTACTGCTGATACAGACCCGTATCTTCTTTGTAGCCCCTTAACGCTCCCAAACTGCTGATTTCTTTATAATTTTCTTCCGTCCTTTCCAGTCTGTCCAACATCCTGTTGATTTCATCCTTATATTTTCTGTCCGTCAGTTTATATAAGGAATTGACTTCATCGGTCATCTGCCCTAAATTATCAAGGATGCTGTCTAAATAACTCTGCTCTATGTAATACTGATATTGTGCCTCCAACGCAAGGTTTTTAGCCTGTAAAACGTCTATATCATTAACCAGCGACACAATTTCACTGTTTTTACTGTTCTGGCCAATTGACCAGTTACCTGTCATACCGATACAGACAGCTGCAACAATAGCAAAAACCCCCATAAGCAGTATTTTACTTTTTATTGTCCGGAATACTACAGGACTCTGTGTGAACGTCTTATTTCCATTCATAATTTATTCTCCGAATGCTGCTCTGTAATCCGCCTGAAACTTTGCAATCCCGGCATCCGTTAAAGGATGTTTCACCATTGTCTCAATGACAGAATAAGGAACCGTTGCAATATCGGCGCCTGCCAGCGCACAATCCGTTACATGGATGGGATTACGGATACTGGCCGCAATAATCTGTGTATTTAAATTTCCCTTTTCAAAAATTTTTACGATTTCCGAGATCAGATCAATTCCTCTCTGGTTAATGTCATCCAGCCGCCCCAAAAAAGGAGAAACATATGCCGCTCCGGCTCTTGCCGCCAAAAGCGCCTGATTTGCGCTGAATATCAGCGTCATATTAACTGCTGTCTTTTCGGAAGAAAGGACTTTGCATGCCTTTAATCCTTCCACCGTCATCGGAATCTTAACGACCATATTGGGATGGATAGATGCAATAGCACGTCCCTCGTTTATCATCCCTTCCGCATCCACGGTAGTCGCTTTCACTTCCCCGCTGATGGGCCCGTCTACAATGGAAGTAATTTCTGCTATTACTTCTTCAAATTTCCGTCCCTCCTTAGCTATTAAAGATGGATTGGTAGTTACGCCGCAAATGACGCCCATGTCATTTGCCTTTCTAATATCCTCTACTTTCGCTGTGTCAATAAAAAAACGCATAATTTTCTTCTCCTTATTTGTATGGTTTCTGTTTTTGTTTTAAGCGGTCATAGCCTCGTCAATCCGTCAGGCAGAGATTTTTCCCCTTCAGTCCTAAAAAACTGCCCTGATCCAATCCGCCTTCCCTGTGCCCGATCAGCCATTTGTTTACGGCAGTCAGAAGAACGTCTTCATTTACGCCCTCCGCCTGATCCGAAAGCTTCGCATGGTTTCCCTTTAACGGATAATTGGTTCCTTTAGGCAGTACGACAGCTACCTGAAATCCCTCTTTCCCTACATGACAGGGCGCATAATGCAGTGTGGACGCATAAATCTCCACCGCCGTTCCTGCCGGCAGCAGAAAGGCCTCCACTTTAGAAGTATCATAGGTATGGTCTTCCTCCACATCACTTAAAAGCCCCAGCATCAAAACAGCATCTTCCGCCGCTATATTGACCTCCGAATCTCTGTGGTATTCCAATGCGTTTAACATCACATTATGTCCGTTGCAATAACCGATCTGAACGGGCATCTCTCCGTATGTCACTCTGGAAAGCGTTTCCAGAACGGGAAGCGCCTCCAGTTCTTTTACGGAAGGTTCATATACTACCCCGTCAGGAACCGGTGTTTTTTTCAGTTCCTCCACCAAACCGGAAAAATCCACATTTTCTACCACTCTGCCGTACTTTTTAAAAGCGGCGTCCGTTACCTTTAAAATCTTCATTGATTTTCCTCCTTCTTATTTTTGCTTGATACAGATCTTTAAATCATTGCGCACCAATCCGGTAACTTTCTGCCGGCCCCAAATAAGAATCCGGTAATTTTGTTCCGGCCGGATACAGCACAAGGCTTTCTAACACAATCCCCGGATCTGCCGCATAAAAATACAAAACATTTTCCCCTTTTGACACTGTCACAGTTGTCTCCACGATACGGACATTATTTAAAACGCCCTGACACCATTCCTCACAGCCGCAGTCCGTTGTAAAAGAATCTGAAACGGTATCAAGAATCTGCCTTTCTCCGTCATTGACAGAGATCATACAGCGCATTTTTTTCCCTTTCTCCACCGGATTTCTTGCCGGCAGATAAAGCCGAAGTACATATGTCCCCTCATTCCCGGCCACAAAAGCATATTTTAAATAAGGGACTTCTTTTCTCTCTGCCCAGGATTCCGTTACCGGAAATGACTTCACGGCCGGTCCGGTTCTTCCCAGATATTCAATGACTTCAAATCCTTTCCCTTCTACTTTCTTTTCTTCTATAAAACCTTCGGCACGCATCGCAATATATCCCTGTTTTTCTAAATAAGTCCCTGCCGGATAAGGATATTCCCGCTGCTCTGCCTCTATGGCAAGTTTTCCCACCGTCTTTGCCCCATTGTCAAACTCTATGAAGATTTTTATATACGCCCGTTCTCTTCCCGATAACTTCGCTCTGTCTAAGGCTGCCACAATACTGGTTCCGCCTTCTTCCATGCTATGTACTCTCCCTTTTTGAGGCGAAAAATAAAGCCAGGGTTTATCACATTCCACACGATAGGTAAAATCCACATTTCCCCTGCTGTCCAGATAAATCATAACCTGCCCTGCATCCGGTCTGGTAAAATCATCATTACAGATCCAGTCGCTGTCCTGCCAGTGCTCGCCTAAATGATACTCCTCACTTCCGCTAAATCCCGTTACAATCTTCGCCCGGGGAATCGGCACCACTTCCCGTACGACAGGATAAGTCCAGTCCCTGTCATCCCAGCTCTTAAAACCGGTATGGGCGGAATCCATCATATGATTCCATTTTCCGTCTGCCAGCTTGTGATATTCTTCCACGTACTTTCCATCCTGCATGATTCTGTTTTTTACGCTGGCTCCACAAACATTCGCCGCCATTGCCCCTCTCTTTGCAAAGTAAGCGTTCCATCCGGCTTCAATATGCATCAAAATCAGATTCATGGACGCTGCCGCCGGATAATAGATCATGCTGCAATAGGCGTTCATACATTCCTTTGGCATTTCCGCTTTCAGTTTCTCTGCCTTTTTCATAAGATCGTTTACTTCTTTCCACACAAGATCCCCTTCTCTGAAATGACAGGGATGGTAAACCTGTGGTGACATTGCCTCCGGCCGTCTTACGGCATTCCATTTTGTATAGCCCTCAAGCAGCGTAAACATTTCTTCTTTCTGCTGATTTGTGAGACGGTTTCCAAACTGCCTGTCAATCCATGTCTTTACATACTTCTCTATCTGGTTTGGTTTACTGTAAGTTTCATAATCATAAGCCAGATCCATAAAATAACAAAGGGGATATTCTGCGCCTTTTAAATCTCCCACATTGACGATCCAAAGTTCACGCACACCAAATTCATATGCCTGCGTCATCTGCTCCCATGTTTTTGTCAGACGCGAACTGTTCTGCCATTCGTAACTAATCGGTCCCCCGTGATAGTCAAAATGATAATACATACCGTAACCGCCGGGATGCGGCGCATCCTTTATTCCCGGAAGTCCCCTTGTATTCCCAAAATTATCCTCGCACAAAAGAAGGATCACATCCTCAAGCTCTTCCCAGCCCTTTAATCCTTTGCATGTTTCATTCCCATAATAATAATCCTCCACCTCTTTATAGATGGCAAGCATACGCGGCACCTTAGAAAGATCTTCATTTAAGTAAGTGCGGAGAAGTTCATGCTGCGCAAGGATCGCATCTTTAATGACCTGAATATTGTCCGCTAATGTGGCGTCCTCGGAAAGAAGCATGGAATCGTTTTCTCCCCGCATACCGATCGTGACCACACTTTCATAAGGTTTATTTCTTAAAATCCCGTCCTTCCAAAACTCCGTGATCGCTTCTTTATTTGTAACAAAACTCCATGTATTGTCGTCCCCATAATTTTGATAGATTCTCTGCCATTCCGCACCCGCGCGGTATAACGGTTCGTGATGGGAGGTTCCCATAACAACACCGTAACAATCCGCCAGCTCTGCGCTTTCTATCCCCGGTCCTTCTTCTGAAAATATGGAATCCCACATAGCGGGCCAGAGATAATTTCCCTTCAGCCGAAGCAGCAGAATAAAAATTTCTTCATAGGCTTTCGCATTCACGCCTCCAAACGTTTCCGTACACCAGTTTCCAAACGCCGGCCACTCATCGTTAATAAAAAATCCCCGGTACTTTACGGAAGGCTCTTTGGAACAGATTCCTTCCCCTAATTCCAATACTACCGTTTCTTTCTTTTCCGGCGCTGCATCCCCCCAGTAAAGTAATGGAGATACCCCGCACAGTTCCGATAAACCAAACAAACCGTATATTGTCCCACGTTTATCGCTTCCTGCAATCACAAGCGCCTTTTTCACTTCCGGCATATCCGAAAAAGGATCTTCTATCACTTGTATCTGATATACCTCCCGCTTTCCTTCCATCTCTGCCCCGCTCCACTTTCCGGCCTTTTCCATTTCTTCCAAAATGCGGCTTTTGCCCATTGTTGCAACTGCGATCACAAAAGCATTCCGGCATTGATCTTTTTCGCTGACAATTTCAGGGCGGTTTCCCGTTACAAGAAAAATATCATCCGCCACTCTTTGTCCGATTTTTTTTACACCTTCATATGCCTCTTCTTCAATCAGCATCCACGCCGGATACTGTTTTTCATAAACTGGAAATGTACTCATTTCTCCCCCCATCTGTGCTCTTTGTCACATTTTCACTCTTCCTTGCCGTTCTTTTTTCTGTTTACTAACAGAAAGCCGATCACACCCACTGCGAAAACCAGACCACCCGTTACCCAGACTGCAATATTTCTGCTTTTTGCCGTCGGTTCTTTCTCCGGTTCATCCGGTTTTTCCGACTGACTCGCTCCCGTTCCTGCAGCTTCGCTTTCTGTTGTTTTCTTTTCTTCTGCTCCGTCCAAAGATTCTCCTGCTTCTTTACATACTACAGAAATATCATCCACATAAAAATCCGCACTGCCGTCCGTCTCAATATAAAGAAACGCTGCCGCCGTCCCTTCTGGTATTGTCACATCAGCCGAAAGTTCTGTCCATTCTTCTAAAGCATCTTTTTCAAGAAGTACCTCGTCCGAAGCTGTCTCCATCCCCATAATGATCTTCTGATCCTCTGTCATAACATAAACCGTAACCGCTACCGTTTTTCCTGCATAACGGGACAGATCCAGTTTCATGCTTGCATCCTGCTCTTTACGCGTTACTTTTAAAGAATAACCGATTGCGGCATCTTTTGTATGATTGATCTTTGCTGCAAGACTAAGGGAAGCCTGATGTCCTGTTCCCCTGCCCAATATGCCGACCTCTTTCGGAACTACCGTTTTTGTCGTTCCTCCCTCTTTGTAAGGCTCAAAAGTAATAAGCAGATCTTTCACTTCCTGTAATGTCTCCGCTAATGTCATGGTAAACTCTTCTCCCTTTGCCGCAAGCACGACTGCATCAAACGCAGGTTTTTTCTCCAAATCCCCATAAAAGAGCAGGGGATTGGCATCCTGTCTCCAGGACGCGTCATCGGTCAGTCCCCAAACAGTAACCGAAGTCAGTTTAACGCCCTTTTCTACCTCTTCTATCAGGCGTGAAAAGAAATCATAATAAAACTTTGCCTGATAGTACCATACATTCTCATCCGTTCTGCTGCATCCCACATCCAGCTCCGTAATATGTACCTCATCCACAACTGCCGAATATTTTTCCAGTGCAGTCATGTACTCTTCTATATCCTGAGTATCGTTTAAGTGCCCCTGCATACCGATTCCGTCAAGCAGTCCGTCTCCGTAAATTGTCCCGTCCCCGTCCTGCGCGATCACATCGCTGGTTACTTTTTCATGGTTTTCATTCCATTTTTCTTTTGTCAGAAAATCTACGATTTTGTCGCTTCGCAGTGCAAACCATTCATTGTAATCATTGTAAAAAAGCTTCGGCATAATACCGGAAAGATCATCTGTTTCCGCATTCAGTCCATACTGATCCGCATACTGCTTTGCATAAAGGTTTTCTGCCTCTCTTGCATACAAAAATGCATAATAAAGATAATCGGGACCGATAATACGATACCAGTAACTTCTTCTGAGTCCGTCTTCCATACTTTCGTCCGCCGCTTCATTGACCACATCCCATGCATAAATGGTTTCTGCATATCCGTTTTTATAGGTATATTCCATCATCCCGTAGATATAATTTTTCATTCTTGCAAGTAACGTCTCTCTATCCACCAGACAATCTTCATCCAGCGCAGCAGCATCGCTAAAGGTCTGTTTTCCGTCCGAAAAAGCCTTATAATCAACTGCAAAAATTGACGGATCTACCTGACTGTGCCAGATCAGCACATGACCGCGCATTTTCAGATCATTCTCCACTGCAAAATCCAGCATTTCCTCTGCTGCCGGATCAATGGCAAATAAGTTTTCCGATTCCGGATCAAAGTTATAAGCCGGTTTCATTTCATTTCCACAGGTAATGCTGTTAAAAACAGTACTGATCAGCTTCTCTTTTGCCGGATTGCCAATCTCCTTTCCAAAATCGTTCCAATGGTCGATCGCCTCACATGCAACCCCGAATTTAAAATAATTCTGATACAGTTCATCCAGCTGCTCATATCCGTTGGTATCCACATAATCTTCATTTCCTGCTTCTGCTGCCTCAGCCATTCTTTCTCCTCCTGAAAAAATATTTTCTGCCAAAATCAGAAATGCCATAAAAATGCCTGCCTTTTTCCACCACTCTGTTTTCCTTCCCTTGCGCAATATGATTTTCCTCCTTTCCTATGCCGCCATACCGCTTTTCATGGCTGCGTCCCTTTTCTTTGCCGGCATCAGGCATGCCATATCCCTCTTTTAGGTTTCTGTACATGAATTACCTTATTCTTTTCCAGATTTGTAAGTAAAAGAAACCGTACTTCATCCCGGTACTCCGGTTTTGCAAAATAGTATACATAAGTATCCACCAGCAAAAACAGATTTGCCGTCCGCCCTTCCAGCTTAAAATTCCGAAATCCCATAGGCACATATTGATCCCAAACCGCCTCCGGTGAAATGTGGGTTGTATAGGTTCTGATCTTTGAAAGCGTTACCTGTTCTCCATATTCACAATACCATCTGGGCATGGGAATCTTTTTTCCCTCCGGAATTTTCCTGTTCTTTAATGCGATTGACTCCTGTCTTGCCAAAAAACGATAATGCTCTCCTCTTCTCGGACAATCCGGTCTGCAGCAGCTGTTTACTAATAATTCACATCTTTCTTTGTCATGGATCTGTTCCAATAATTCAAACCTGTTATTCAGATTATAATCTAATACCACCAGTTTATAATCTTTTTGCAGTTCCGCCTCTACCTCCTCTATGCTCCGAAGCTCTTTGCAGGTAGTGCTGATCAGTTGAAAAGACGGATACTTTTCTCTGATATATTGTTCTAAAACCGGAGAAAATACAATTACTTCATTCATTCCATTATCAGCGGCACGCATGCAAAAATTACAATATTCATCGGATAAATCCGCTTCTGTCAAAAGCGGGTTTGTATAAGTATAACGAATGGGAATTTTCTTTGCATTGACGCTCTTTATCACTGCCCTGATAAATTTTGCATCACACTGATCATCCCCGCTGTATCTCCCCCCATTCCAACGGGAAGTGGGAAACTCTCCAAACATAGACGCAATTTCTATTCCTTCCCGAAACATTCCCGGTTCTTTTTCCAGAAGATCGACCAACAACATATTTAACGGATAATTATATCGTAATCCGGGCAAATGAAACCGAACGCTCATGTCACTCATGTATTTTCTCCTCCGCCTTAATCCATGATCCTATATATAATTCATAGTATCGGATTTTCTGTCTTTACGCCTTTCACAAATTGCCCAATGATTTGCATATATTGCGGACATAATAAAAACAGGAAACCTTCCCAGTTTCCTGTTTTCACAGATCTGTTTTTTCACTTGTATTTTCATCAGTGCACAATAACCTGAACTTGATGCACTGCTTTTTGGGTCAGTTCCAGGCTCCGTTCATCCGGCTGGGAACCGCCAAGATAAATGTGATAAGTTCCCGGATATAATACCTGCTTTCCCTCTTCGTCATAAAGCATAAACGCTTCTTTTTGCAGGGACACTTCAATTTTTTTTGTCTCGCCTGATTTTACAGGTAATTTCACAATTTTCTTAAGCTGAGGATTCGGCGCACCGTCTTTTTCCAAACCGACATAAACCTGCACCGTCTCTATTCCATCCATCTTACCTGTATTTTGAACTTCCGCCTGTAAAACAACGCCCTTTTCACTTTCGATACCGCCGGAAACCAGTTCCACATTCCGGTAATCGTACTCCGTATATGACAGACCATATCCAAACGGATACAAAGCTTTCTGTTTCATATACCGATAGGTTCTCCCCTTCATGGAATAATCCTCAAAATCAGGAAGTTCCTCTGTCGTCCGGTAAAAGGTCACCGGAAGTTTTCCTTCCGGATTTGCCTCGCCAAACAAAAGCCTTGCAATGGCGGTGCCACCCTGCGCACCCGGATACCATCCCTGTACGATTGCATCCAGGTGCTCTTCTTCCCAGGCCACTGCCATTGCACTGCCCGCCAGAAGAACTAAAATTACAGGTTTTCCACTTTCTTTTGCCAGTTTTAAAATATCATGCTGTAATCCCGGCAGATTCAGATTCGGTTTATCCCCGCTTCCGTATTCGTTTCCGGTGTCTCCTTCTTCTCCTTCCAAAGACGCGTCAAGTCCCATAACTGCAATGACCACATCACTCGCTTCGCAGACGCCTCGTACTTCCGCTGCCCTGTCGTTTGCTTCTGCCAGCCCGCTGGTTCTGTCCTGATAAAGATGACAGCCCTCGGAATAAAGAACGCGTATCTTTTCTCCGACATAATCCTGAATGCCTTCCAGTACCGTTACATAACGGGATGCTGTCCCTTCATAATTTCCTACCAGTGCCCTGCGGTTATCCGCATTAGGTCCAATTACCCCAATGGTATGGATTTTTTCTTTGTTTAACGGCAGCAGATGATCTTTATTTTTCAAAAGTACAAGAGACCGTTCTGAAACCTTTTCATTCAACTTCTTCATTTCGGGAGAATCTACAACCGTATATGGGATTTTATCATACGGATTTTCACCTTTTTGGTCAAATACTCCCAGCTTCATACGGGCGGTAAATAAATTGACCACAGCTTCGTCCAGCCGTTTTTCATCTACCATTCCGTCTTTTACGGCTTTTTCCAAATAAGTAAATAAAGAACCACAGTTTAAATCACAGCCGTTGTTCATGGCAAGAGAAACCGATTCTTCCGGTCCTGCAGTCACACAGTGATTCTCATGAAAATCTTTAATTGCCCAACAGTCCGAAGTCACATGACCTTCAAACCCCCACTCTTTCCGTAAAATATCTGTCAGGAGACGCTTACTTCCACAACACGGTTCCCCGTTTGTACGGTTATAGGCGCCCATCACTGCCTCTACTTTTGCTTCTTTTACACAGGCTTCAAAAGCAGGAAGATAAGTCTGTCTTAAATCCTGTTCGCTCACTTTTGCGTCAAAACTGTGGCGCACGCTTTCCGGGCCGCTGTGTACTGCAAAATGCTTGGCACATGCCGCCGTTTTTAAATACTTTTCATCATGTCCCTGTAATCCCATAATATAGCGCACGCCAAGTCTTTCTGTCAAATATGGATCTTCCCCAAATGTTTCATGTCCCCTGCCCCATCTGGGATCGCGGAATATATTCACATTTGGCGCCCAAAAAGTTAATCCTTTATAAATATCCGTATCTTTTCCCGCCTGCTGCATATTGAATTTTGCACGTGCCTCCGTAGATACTGCATCACCGATCTGCTCCAGCAGTTCCTCATCAAATGTTGCCGCCAGTCCGACCGCCTGTGGGAAAACAGTCGCCGTTCCTGCGCGTGCCACACCATGCAGCGCCTCATTCCACCAGTTATATGCCTTAATTCCAAGCCGTTCTATTGCCGGAGTCTTATGCATTGTCTGTGACACTTTTTCTTCCAAAGTCATTTGTGCAACCAACTCTTCTGCCCGTTTACGATATTGCTCTGTTTTTTTCTGATCATGGACCAGCTCCATACCCCGATACCTCCACTTCATTCTTCTTTTTATGCAAAAGGATTTTCCGTCTTATACCGCATCTCTTTCGGCTGGTTATACCCAATCTCCTCTACTTCCACTCCGATATACTTATAGACCTCATACAATGCCTTTCCAAAGTGCCCGAATGCCACCGCTCCATGATGCGGGTAGTTCCCTTCGATCAGCACATGGCGGTAAAACCTTCCCATCTCGGGAATGGCAAACACACCGATCGACCCGAAGGATTTCGTCTCCACCGGCAGCACCTCTCCCTGGGCGATATATCCCCTTAACTTGTTGTCCGCTGTGGACTGTAAACGGTAGAACGTGATGTCTCCCGGCAGGATGTCTCCCTCTAACGTTCCCTGGGTTACTTCCTCCGGCAGCGTCCTCGCCATAATCATCTGGTACTTCATGCTGCAGAAGGACAGCTTCTTGGAACAGGTGTTTCCACAGTGGAATCCCATAAAGGTGTCTTGATGCGTATAATCAAATTTTCCCTTAATCGCTTCTTCATACATATCCTTCGGCACGGAATTGTTGATGTCAAGCAGGGTCACCGCATCCTCACTCACCGCCGTTCCGATAAACTCGCTTAAGCACCCGTAAATGTCCACTTCGCAGGATACCGGGATTCCCATTCCCGTCAGGCGGCTGTTCACATAGCAGGGCACAAATCCGAACTGGGTCTGGAAGGCCGGCCAGCATTTTCCTGCAACCGCCACATATTTGCGGTATCCCCTGTGTTCTTCTATCCAGTCTAATAAAGTCAGTTCATACTGGGCAAGCTTCGGCAGGATCTCCGGCTTCTGGTTGCCTTCTCCAAGCTCCTCTTCCATTTCCTTTACCTTTGCCGGGATTCTTTCATCCCCCGCATGTTTATTGAATGCCTCAAACAGATCCAGCTCTGAGTTTTCTTCGATTTCCACGCCCAGGTTGTAAAGCTGTTTGATCGGTGCGTTGCAGGCAAGGAAGTTCAGCGGCCGGGGGCCGAAGCTGATAATCTTTAAATCGGAAAGTCCGATGACAGCCCTTGCAATCGGCACAAACTCGTGGATCATGTCCGCGCAGTCCTCCGCATCCCCCACCGGGTATTCCGGTATGTATGCTTTTACGTTTCTGAGTTTCAGGTTATAGCTTGCGTTCAGCATGCCGCAGTAGGCGTCCCCTCTTCCTCCCACCAGGTCGTTCTGGGATTCTTCCGCCGCCGCTGTGAACATGACCGGTCCGTCAAAATGCTTCGCAAGGAGGGTCTCGGAAATCTCCGGCCCGAAGTTTCCAAGGTAAACGCACAGGGCGTTGCATCCTGCTTTTTTGATGTCCTCCAGCGCCTGTACCATATGGATCTCGCTCTCCACAATGCATACCGGGCATTCATAGATATCCGTTTCGTCATATTTTGCCTTGTAAGCCTCAATTAATGCTTTTCTCCTGTTTACGGACAGGGATTCCGGGAAGCAGTCGCGGCTTACCGCAACGATTCCGATTTTTACTTTTGGTAGGTTGTTCATGTCCTGCATCCTCACTTTCTTATTTTACAGGGCCCTCATGCCCGGATCCTTCCCCGGGAGGCGGTCCTGCCTGCATCTTTCTTTTTATTTCTATATAGGAAGGCCTCCCTTTTCCCGGGATGATCCTCTCAGATAATCTTAGGGTAGACCTCCCTGCATAGGGGATAGATCTCCTTAAACTGCCGGTATCTGGCCTCGTATTTCTCCACAAGCTCCGGCTCCGGTTCTATGGTCTCCACAATGCGCACAATCTTTTCCGCCGCTTCCTCCACGCTTCCGAATGCGCCGTCCGCCACTGCCGCCAGCATGGCTCCTCCGAGAGCGGGGCCTTCCTCGCTTTCAATCACATCCACCTTCACATTCAGGATGTCCGCCGCCATCTTTTTCCACAATGGGCTCTTCGCCCCTCCTCCGCAGATCTTGGTTCTCTCTATCTTAATGCCTAAGGATCTGGCTACCTCCAGGGAATCCCTGAGGGCAAAGACCACTCCTTCCAGCACTGCCTGTGTCATATCGGCCCTTGTGGTGTCCATCGTCATGCCGATAAAGGTTCCCCTGGCATCCGGGTCATTGTGGGGGGAGCGCTCCCCCATCAGGTAGGGCAGGAAATACACATGGTTCTCCCCCAGTTTTTCTACTGCCTTCTGTTCCCCTGCATAGTCTTTCGTCCCGATGATCTCCTCCATCCACCACTTGTTGCAGGATGCCGCGCTTAACATGCAGCCCATCAGGTGGTAATGGCCGTTCGCATGGGCGAAGGCATGGAGCGCATTGTTTTGATCCACGCCGAACTTCCTGGAGGAAATGAAGATGGTCCCGCTGGTGCCCAGGGAAATGTTGCAGCTTCCTTCCCCCACGGTTCCGGTTCCTACGGCCGCGGCCGCATTGTCCCCTGCTCCCGCCGCCACTTTGACATGGTCTGTCATTCCAAGTTCTTCCGCTGTTTCCGGCAGGACTGTCCCCACGGTCTCATAGCTCTCGTAGATCCCTGCAAGCTGCTCTTTTCTGATGCCGCAGATTTCACACATTTCTTCTGACCAGGTACGGTTCTTTACGTCAAAGAGCAGCATCCCCGATGCGTCCGATACATCCGTACAGTGCACCCCGGTCAGTCTGTATGCCAGGTAGTCTTTCGGCAGCATGATCTTTTCGATGCGCGCGAAGTTTTCCGGTTCGTTTTCCTTTACCCATAAGAGTTTGGGCGCGGTAAAGCCGGTAAATGCAATATTGGCGGTATACGCCGAAAGGGTTTCCTTTCCGATTTCCTCATTCAGGTAACGGCATTCTTTTGTGGTCCTTCCGTCATTCCAGAGGATGGCGGGGCGGATCACTTGATCTTCTTTGTCCAGGATCACCAGGCCGTGCATCTGCCCGCCGAAGCTGATCCCGCCCACCTGTTTCGGATCAAAGCCCTCTAACAGTTCCTTCATCCCTTCAATGGACTGCTCATACCAGTCCTGCGGGTTCTGTTCAGACCAGCCGGGCTTTGGGAAATACAGCGGGTATTCTCTGGAAACGATGTTCTTTATGTTTCCCTTTTCGTCCATCAGAAGCAGTTTGACCGATGAGGTCCCTAAATCAATTCCTATATATAACATATCTTTCTCCATTTCTGTATCCGTACATTCCATAGTATAACTATAACATATAATATTCCTCACATGGATTACTTCTTATCTTTTGCGAAACTCTACCCAAATATTGCGCTCTTTTGTCCTTCTGGTCAGACTACTGTCAGTGTCGTATGTACCGTGCGGTATTTTTCCGATACATCCACCGCCTCTGTCAGATCCAGCACCGGTTCCCCGTCCCTGTCAAAATGGACTCTTCGGATTCCGCTGCTGCGCACGCCGTCGATCCCAGGTCTTGCATGATAAGTATTCCAGACGTTTCCATCCTCGTCTTCCACATAAGCATTGTGTCCTGTACCGAATTCTCCTTCCACGCTCCTTGATGTCAAAACAGGATAATTTTTCTTCTTCCAGTTCTCTCTGTTAAGCAAATCCTTTCCTTTTTCAATACTAAGCAGTCCCACCACATAAGAAGTATCAACGGCCGCACTGGAAAAGGTCAGGAAAAGTCTGTCTCCCCTGATCAGGGCAAAGGGTCCCTCGTCCACAAAAGTATGGTTATTTGCCCATCCATACTCCGGTTTAGACAAAATAACGGGATCGGTCAGAAGTTTCCAGGGCTCTTTATCATTTAATTTTGCAATATAAAGCCATGCTCCCAAATCTTTTGGAAGGAACTGTCTTTGAGACCATACTGCATAAAATTCTCCCTGCCACTCAAAACAGGTCATATCCAATGTAATTTCTTTTCCTGCCTCACAAATATGCGTACCATCCTTTTTTACTACACGTTTCGGACGGGACCAATCCTGGCTGCATATCGGATCCCCTCCTTCTTTCAGTTCCATCACATGACTTTCTTCAAAATAAAATTCTCCCGGTGTAGCCGCATGAAAAATATAGAGTCTGTCGTGAATCACATGAAATTCCGGTGCCCACAATAATCCCCCAATTTCAGGATAGGTATTGCTGTCCAGAATCAGATGCTCTTCTGCCTCCACTAATTCGGGAATCGACTCCGCCTCTCTGATATATAAACTGTGATTTCCATCCGCGTCATTGGTAGCAATAAAATAATACTTTCCGTTCCACCTCCCAATACACGGATCCGCCCGGTTAAACGCAACAGGAAACTCAAAATGCTCCTGGTGTATCTTTCCCGTTATTTCATAAACCCCCTTTTTCCCGAAATCTACCTGTGACAAATCAAAATCTACCCGTTTATGTGCCGCACTGCCGTCGCTATAGACCGCCTCCGCCCGGTACTGCTGCAATTGCTCCAAATTCGATGCTTGTATCTGCTGTGGAAACTGTATTCCCGTATTGACCGGCGTCAGCAATTTCTTTCTGAGCCTTTCTGCAGTCTGCTCCGGTATTTCTATCACATTATGGCAGACGGCGCCTTCGATTCCCGGATCCGTCAGAGACTCCATTCCTCTGATATCTCTTTCTTCAATATTTTCATAAACTTTTGGCTCTTCCATAAGCTGTAAATCGCATAAGTCAGATAACATCGCCTGAAACCATTTCCCGGTTTTATCCTTCCAGACCAAATGAAACTGCTCCCTGTGCACATAGGTACAAAAAACTTCCTCAATATATTCCTTGCCCAGCTTGAGAAGTCCGATTTCCTGATATTCCAACAAATCATCAGAAGTAAAAAATACTACACTGCCTTTGCTTTCTTCGTCCTCCTCTCCCTCTCCGCAGATACGTACTGCCGCCACGCCAAATTTACCATCCCCGGTCTGAAACAGCCACGGATTTTTAAGACTTTTTGCATTCAGCGAACCATCTTCATTTTCCGTTGCTTTCACAAACAATACGCCACTGTTATGGTTCAGCGGCTGATATTCCCTGCCATCTCTTCCAAGCGCCAGATGCATACTGTACGCCAGTTTCGGATCATAAAGAAATTCATTAACAGGTGTTCTCGTATAATTTAACAGATATGCCATAGTTTCCTCCCTTTTCCTTACCCGAATATTTTATTTAAAAAACTGCCATTCCTCTATTTCATAACCTTCCCCTGCAAAAATAAAGTACAGATCATGGACTCCTTGTGCCCTTCCCGAAAGTTCTGCCGTATATTCTGTAAATTCCCTGCCTTCCTGCAGATCACTGACTGACAGATATCCTAATATTTCTCCTTCCTCAGAGTCAATCCGAATCTCTACCGCGCCGGACGCCTTCAAATCTCCTTGATTTCTAAAGGTCATTTCAAAAGAAACAGGACTTGTACTGCCAAAATCCACGCCTGCTGTCTTTACAAAATCACCGCTTTGTATATCACCTAAAGCCATATTTCCACTTCCATAGTAACTGCTTGTGCTGTCGGCAGGCACCGTATCCACTCCGCCCATAACGGCAAAATTCACTGCACGATTCCTTTCATATGCATCCACATATTTTAACTGTTCCCTTCCTTTTAAGGTCTGATGAATCGTACCGATACTGCCATCCTCCTGCATGACAAATTCATCTATATGAGTGCACCGGTATCCCTTTTCAACCCCCATAGCCTGCTCCAGTACTCTCGTATGATATGCAATATACCATCTGTCCCGGAATTGAAAAACGCAATGATGATTGTTTCCGCTAAGGCCAAATACACTTCCGGGATTTTTTAAAATGGTTTCATGATATGTAAAAGGTCCCATAGGGTTTTCACTTACCATACTTACAATTTCTCCGTTATAAAAACCGTACTGCTCAGTTCCTGCTTCATCCACCTGCCAGTTAGAACAATAAGTATAATAATATTTTCCGCCCGCCTTATGGATTCCCGAATCTTCAAAAAGATAAGGTGCGTCGACCGTTACCGGTTCTCCGACGATACTGATCATATCCTCTCCCAGTTCTGCCACTCTTCCGGTCCCGGGATCTGCCGCTTTCCCCTCCGGAACACCTCCTCCAAAATAAATGTATGCCTTTCCATCGTCATCCATCAGTACTGCCGGATCAAACAGCCAGAGTACATCCGCACAATTAGGTGTCTGCCTGCTGATCAGCGCTTCTCCCAAAGGATCTGTAAACGGTCCGGTGGGACTGTCAGCACGTAAGACTCCGATTCCTCCTCCTGCATCAGCAAAATAAAGGAAAAACTGCGGTTTTCCGTCTATTTCCTTCCATGCGGCAGCCGGCGCCCATGAATTACGCGCCCATTTAGCGCTGCCCAGGTTAGACGCTGCCCTGATCGAACCATGATCCGTAAAATTTACCATATCCGCCGTCGAAATTACATTGATCTGATTGATCTTTCCATAAGTGTTTTCAATCACTTCCCCGGATGCATCATATTCAAAAGCATCTGCTGTCATATAAAGGTACACTCTGTCCCCATATACCATCGCATAGGGATCAGCGCCAAAGCGCTGTGTCATTAACGGATTCGTATCCTCTATTCCTTTCAAACTTTTTGTAACTGTTAATTCTTCAAATACAGACATATAATCCTCCTTGTCACTTTCTGCTGTAGTTTCCATTTCTTCACTTTTAACTGTTATCGCTTCTGTTTTTTCACGTATCTGCTCTTTTTGTTCCTCCTGCTGTCCTTTGGTATTCCCATTACAGGAACACAGTAAAACCGCTCCTGCTGCCGTTACAATTGTCAAATATTTATACAATACATTTTTCTGCATGTTTACCCCTTGCGTGCTTTGGCACGTATACCGATCAATATTTGAAAGTTTACATTCCATCTTTTTACCAGATTCGATAGTTTCCGCTTAATGCTAAAAAGGCAAAAAAATACAAACAATTATCATAATACCTTCTTTCCCCGGTGCGAAGCTCCAAATTCCAAAAACGTTCTACCCATTCTTTGGTATAAGCATTATCCGACGCAAGAGATGCCTGTGCAGTGGCTGCCGTAACTGCCACCGGATGCAGGGCGCTGCCGCCTGCTATTCTGCCATCCGTTTCATAAATATGATACGTTCCTTTTCTGCCGTCTTCTGCCAGAAACTCCTGAATTCTGTCCAATGCGTCCTTTTGTCCACAGTCAATGCCAAACCACTCATAATCCAACGCAATATTCGCCACCGTCCTATAGGAATCACTGTAAAACCAATCATGCCTCTCTTTCGACCAAGGCAGCGGCCTGCTCATAGGGCTGCCGTCAAATTCCGCATACTCCGCACAAAACCCTGTAACCGGATGGCATGCTTTTGCCAGATATTTTCTGCTTTCCTCTGCTGCCTGTTTCCAAAAAGTTCTGTCCTCTTCTTCTGCCCACAGTGCAAACAATTCATAAAAGTGTGGTAAGTGATAAGACGGATCTGTAAAATCCGCTCCTACTACAAAAAGGATCTGATGGTTTTCCAGATTCCACATCGGGCTGCCCTTTCTTCCGTTTTGTCCTTTATGCAGGCAGGCGCTTAAAAGTGTTTTTGCTTCATTGGAATAATCAAAAATTCCTTCCGAATCTCCCCACCTGTGAGAAGCAAAAAATAGAGCCATTGCAAAAAATTCCTCTCCGTCCGGCGCAGGACCATCTGCATTTTTACTGCCGTCTAAGGCGCAGGACCAGGCAAAATATCCTTCATTATATCCTTCTGACATCCACATAAAGGTTTTTGCCCATTTCCACAACCGGTCAAATTCCTCTTTCATATTCAGTTGAACGCAGAGCATCATTCCGTAGCTCATTCCTTCCGTTCTGACATCCATATTTCCGGTATCCACAATATATGCCATATCGTCTCCTGCCGGATAATAAAGCCGTTCCTTTTCATCATAAAAAAATGTCTGCCTGATCTGTTCCAGCCTGCTTTCTATTTTCTCTTTATCAATACCAATTTCCTCAAAAATATTTTTATACTGTCTTTTCTTTTCCGTTTCCATAACCATACTCCTTTTATGTATTTGATCCGCTATTTTTCCTGATGCTGCATCTCTTTCATGGAATACATTGCCTCATCCGCTCTTTTCAGGCAGTCTGCCAAATCCAGTTCATCCTTTTCCCTGACGATCCAAAATCCTACTCCTGCCTTCAAAGTATAGGGCAGTTCCAATGCTTTTGATTTTTTCTTTAACCGGTCTGTAATCCGTTTTTTTATCTCTTCCAGCTGCGCTTCTTCCCCACATTCCCCGGAAGCCATAAATTCATCCCCTCCATACCTTAATATGATCCAGTCTTTTGGAAGCACTTCTTTTAATACCTCTGCCATCGTACAGATTGCCAGATCTCCCTGATAATGACCATACCGGTCGTTGATTACTTTCATCTTATTAATATCGGCAAATAAGAGCGCACAGTTTTTTCCTGCCTTATGGCATTCTCTCATAAAGGGATACGCAAGTTTCTCACACGCCATACGGTTATACAGACCACTCAAAGCATCCGTCAGCGACAATCGGACCAGTTCCCTGTTCATGTCCTCCATTTTAAGGTTCTGCCTTACCCGCTCGATATTCAGTTCCAGATTACTCACCCATGTATTCATAGAATAATCAAATAACATAGGAACTTCATTTCCAAATACGATATAACCATAGCTTTCCTTTTTCCGATAAACAGGCAGAAATGTATACATATGAGATCCGATACTGTCTTCATCATAATCAGGTACCAGTATATTGGTTTTAAAATATTTTCTTTCTAACATTTTTCCGTCACGCAGCCCACAGATTAAATCCGAATCGTCACTATATCCTTTTATTTCCAGTTTATCCCCGGTTTTAAGAGAAGAAAAAAAATGTTCATTCAGACACAAATATAATTCTGACACGCCATATTCATACTGACCGCTCCAAAATTCATTCAATCTCAGATGAAATTCCTCCGGTGTCTTTACGTCTGACATAAATTCCGCCATACCGCACATGCGCCCCGCCAAAAGCACATTGTCTACAAGCTGGTTATATCCCATGTTATGACCTGCCCTGAGCAATTTTTTGGATTCTCTGCAGAGTTTACAGCCGCAGCTCTCTCCAATTTCCGCTTTTGAAACTATTTTTTCATGCCGTGGAACTTCTTTCCCTTCCAGACGATCCAGCAAATGCTTTATACCTCTATAACCTATATCATCCCAGTTCCGTCCAACCGATGTCAGTACGGGTGAAAACATAATTCCGGAAATCAATCTGTCGTATCCGGTCACTTTCACTTGTCCCGGCACATTAATTCCCTTTTTTTCCAATAATGTGCAAACGGCCATTGCCATCACATCATTTGCACATATAATGGCATCGGGTAATTGTGGATTTTTATCCATCCATTGCAGCAGCGCTTCCTGTGCCGGATCGTAACTCCAGTCTCCATAGATAATGTTTTCTGTTTTTAAAGCTAATCCGTATTTTCCGATTGCATCTTCTACAGCCTGTTTTCTAGCCATACTTTCCAAATTCTCTTTCGGACCGCTCATAAAAAGGAGGTTTCTGATATGATGTTCTTTTAACAAATGCTCTGTCAGTTCAAACATACCGCTGTAATTATCTGTCCCCAAATAATCGATTCCTTCTAATTCATATTCCAGACTGACTGCCGGAATATGATTCAGAAATATTTGGTTAATGAGATACTCATATTCAGCTTTCAAATGAAAAGTATTGGCTAAAAGAATCACTCCGTCAAACTTGCCAAGATCCGGCAGCGTAAAAATATTCATTTCTCCTGCTTTCACATTTTCATCCTGCCACTCCCCCGAAGAATAATCCATGAAAAAGAAAATATCCACATTATGCTCTATGGCACATTTACGAATACCGCTTATTACCATCATCAGATATTCATTGCTCCAGCCGTTTCCAAAAACCGCTATTTTCTTTTTCATATCCCCTCCATTACTCTTTCGTAGTCATATCCCCTGTCAGACGTAATGCCTCCGGCATTTACCTCAAAATATATGACTGCATTTTTTCCAATCTGTAATGTAACCTCCACATTCTCTTCCTGCGCCCTGATCCTTTCTGTATGCAGACAGGGCTTCGCCGCTTCTTTCAACAATGCAGTCTGCTCCTCCTTCAAATACGGCGGTTCTCCAAAGTCATGCCATACTTTAAGGGGATTGCAGGTTTCTTCGTCTACTGTTCTTGTCATAAAACAGTATTCCGTATCACAAACAGGAAAAGAAATTGATAATTTCAATATATTATTTCCATCCGCTTCTCCTTTTTTGGGAAATACCATATTCCACACCACTCCCAGATAATTGCCGTCGGCTTTTTTTAGCAGTACTGCATTATCATCTTTATAAACACATTGCCCCATACTGTCTTTTAATCTCTTAAAAAATTCAAATGTCCAGAAAGTAGGCTTTGGAATTCCACCCGCTGCGACTAATCCAAACCCGCCATAAAACGGGGTAAACGGTACTCCCTGTTCCTCAAACACGTCCCCAAACGTCCAGTAGGAATAGGACTCATTTACCTCTCCTAACCGGGAAAGCTGCAAAGCAATACATGCTGCATTTAAATTAGTATCATGAATCACTCCTCTTGGCGTATAAGAGGTATTAAATTCCGTAATATGAATTGGCAGATTCCGGTATCTGGGAAAACTGTCTATAATGTCCCTTGTGGTTTTTAAATTGGCAAAACCATCTTCCGGCCGCATTAATCTGGAATAGGCATAATGCCCTTCCTCATCCGGCTGTTCAATGGTATAATGATGCCTCGTCACAAAATCTATTGACAATTTATGTTCATTACAATATTCCAAAAAGGATCGAATCCAGATTTCATCTGTACCACCGCAGACAGCGGGGCCCCCCACGCGGAATCTTTCATCAATCTCCTTAACCGCCTCAAAAGTACGGTGAAACAGCCTGAAATATTCCTGCATATCCGCATTTTCCCAAAATCCGCACAGATTGGGTTCATTCCACACTTCAACAGGCCATAAAAGCACTTCTTCCCTTCCGTAACGCTCTATCAAATGAATAAACAGAGCCTGTACCATCTGGCACCACGCATCATAATCTTTAGGCGGAGTCGTATTTCCTTCCCAGTAAAAAATTGTCTGTGTTCCTTTCGCCATCTTTTTGGGCATAAACCCCAATTCTAAAAAAGGACGAAGGCCTAAACTTTTATAGCTGTCCATAACTCTGTCTAAATAAGTAAAATTATACTCTGCTTTTTTGACTCCATCTTCTTCATATTCCTGATAAACAGCCATATCATCACAAAACAGACCGTGTCCCCTGATATGCTGAAACCCGATTTTGTCCTGTACCAGCTTAAGCTGTCTTTGATATTCCTGTGTCAGAGCCAGTCCCATGCGCCCTGTTCCAATGCAATAATCAACCTGATTGTGAAAAAAAACTTTTGCATCTTTTTCTATTACAATCTTCTTTTCTTTTATCGACATTTTTTCTCCTTACCCTCTCCATCAATTCTGCGAGTATTCTATTGTTAAGAATATTATATTTTGCCTCTGCAGCGGTCACAATGACCTTTGCTCATATCTTTTTGATCTATTCTCAGATTGTAATCCTATTCCCTATCTGCTATACTTATGAAAAGCAGAACTGTCTGCTCCCTCGTCACCTATTGGATAAATGCCCCTTTTTATGTACCGAAAGTGAGAGATTATGAATCATATATACTTTACAGGCTATGACGCCATCCATTCCGGCGACTTTGTATTTGATATTCCAGAAGGGTATGACTGTTATCTTTTACTGATGACCCATACTCCGGCGTTATTTTATGTAGAAGGACAATGTACGGAATATCCTGCGCACCACGCCATTCTTTATCCTCCCCATCATAAAATATGGTATGCTGCAAGCCGGGAAACTTATGGAAATGACTGGATTCGATTTGCATCGGATGAAACCTTTGTCAGACATTTTCCCTTTTTTTCCCACCCTTTTCCGGTATCAGATCCTGATTATTACCATAATCTTTTTCAGCTGTTAACCTGGGAAACTTCTCAATTAGACGGTACTTCCAGGCTCCTGCGCCATGCCGGTGCGGATATGCAGTCTGATTTGGTAACGAAGCAGGGAAATTCCGCCATCTCCCAATTTCTGCACGTTCTTTTTTCCAAACTCCGGGATGATGTTTTTCATCATGAAGTTTCCTCTCATGACCATGAACTTCTAATGCTGCGCAGGCAGATTTCAAACAATCCGCAGCTTGCATGGAATGTACAGGAGATGGCAAAAATACTGCATATCAGTATGGGCCACCTGCAGTTTCTGTATAAACAGCAGTTTGGAATTTCCTGCATGGATGATGTGATTGAGTTCAGACTCCGGAAAGCAAAAGACCTTCTTACCTATACAGATCAAAGTATTTCAGAAATTGCAGAACAGTGCGGATACAAAAATACCGAACATTTCTGCAGACAGTTTAAAAAAGGAACCGGGATCACACCCGGCAGTTTTAGAAAAAAACAAAATTAAACCAATTTATTATCAGGAGGATTTCAAATGGAATTAAAATCACGAAAAGACATACCGGCAGAACTGACATGGGATCTGTCCTCTATTTACCAGACAGAAGAAGCGCTCCAACAGGATATCGAAAAAGTGAGCTCTTTAAGCAGGCGTATGATACCGGACTATAAAGGGAAACTTGACACTCCAAAAACAATCAACGCCTGTCTGGACGATTTCCGCGAAATAATGCGCCTGCTCACCCTGATCAACCATTACTGTGATCTGGCAGTTGCCGTAGATTACTACGATACCGGCAATCAGGAACGTAACGAACGTAATTTAAATCTGATTTCGGAAATTCTCAGCAGCCTCAGCTTTATCAACAGTGAAATTTCCGAGCAGAATGAATCTCTATTATCAGAAACCATTGCTATCGCCACAGAAAATAAACATTTTTTAGAAAATATTCTGCGTGACAAGCCTCACAGACTGCATCCTGAGACAGAACGTGTATTGGCGGCATTATCCAGAACCATAAATGCCCCTTATCAGATCTACAATATGACCAAACTGGCAGACATAAAATTTCCTCCTTTTTCAGCAGCAGGAAAAGAATACCCATTAAGCTACACCTTGTTTGAAAACAATTACGAGTATGAACAGAATACCGACATACGCCGGGCTGCTTTCGCTGCTTTTTCTGAAAAAATACGGGAATACGAAAACACTACGGCTGCCGCATACAACACTCAGGTACAAACAGAAAAAACGCTTGCTTCTTTACGGGGTTTTCATTCTGTAATTGACAGTCTGCTTTTTCCGCAAAAAGTGTCGCCGGAAATGTATCACCGCCAGATTGACCTGATCACAGAAAAGCTGGCGCCGCATATGCGTAAATATGCCCGTCTTTTGAAAAAGATCCACAAACTGGATCACATGGAATTTGCCGACTTAAAAATTGCCGTCGATCCTGAATATGATCCCAAAGTTACAATTGAAGAATCCAAATCCTATATTGAAAACGGTCTCTCCATCTTAGGCGAAGATTATGTGGAAATGGTAAAAACCGCTTATCGCGACCGCTGGATAGACTTTGCCCAGAATGCAGGAAAGTCCACCGGAGGCTTCTGCGCAAGTCCTTATGGTAAAAATTCCTTTATTCTGCTTTCCTGGAATGACCGTATGTCGGACGTTTTTACACTTGCCCATGAATTAGGTCATGCTGGACATTTCAAATCCTGCAATAGCAGCCAGTCCATTTTTGATACAGATATTTCTACCTATTTTGTGGAAGCGCCATCCACCATGAACGAACTGTTAATGGCTCATTATCTATTAAAATCAAATCCGGATCCCCGTTTCCGCCGCTGGGTATTGTCATGCATGATCGGAAACACCTATTATCACAATTTTGTAACGCACTTGATAGAAGCGGCTTATCAACGGGAAGTTTATAGAATGATAGATGAGGGCGGCAGCGTAAATGCAGAAACCTT
This sequence comes from uncultured Lachnospiraceae bacterium, assembly GCA_947650155.1. GTDB lineage: Bacteria > Bacillota > Clostridia > Lachnospirales > Lachnospiraceae > RGIG3002. The sequence goes on along the minus strand of CANSUS010000024.1, from coordinate 4,231 downwards.
AAGCCGCATTATGAAAGAAACCCTGCAGAAATTCTGGGGTGAGGATGTCATCATTTCTGACGATGCAGCGCTCACCTGGATGCGCCAGCCCCATTACTATATGGGACTGTATTCCTACACCTACAGTGCCGGTCTGACAATTGCTACTCAAGTCTGCAGACGAATAGAACAAGAAGGGACCGCCGCCGTGGAAGACTGGAAAAAAGTACTTGCCGCGGGCTCTACATTAGATCCTGCCGGCCTTTCCTCCCTTGCCGGAATCGATATTACAACAGATGCGCCCCTGCTTAATACCATTGCTTACATTGGAAAGATCATTGATGAAATTGAAAAACTGACGGATGAACTGGAAAAATAAACTTTTTCCAGTAAAGAGAGCGAAGGAAAAAACCTCCGCTCTCTTTATGTTTTAATTTTTTACTAATAAAATAATGCCATAATCCGTACTTTTCAAATAGAGACTCCGGATATTCTTTACACAAGGTAATTTTAACCCGGAGCCGCATTTTTAATCCACAACCTGAAAAGAGATTCCATCCTGATATTCTCCGTCAAAATAGTACCCGACTGTCTGGGTATCCTGTCTGTATACAATTGACCATTGTGTCGTCCATTCTCCTTCTTTCTTCGATACCCGGCACAGAGCGTCTTTTATCTCTTCATCTGTAAGAACGCCGTTTTTTTCTTTATAGATACTTTCAAGCAGCTCATAGCGTTCTTTTGCGCTTTCACCGCCTGCAGTAATATCCCCATTTGCAAGATTAAAATTCGTAATATAGTTCGTATCTACCACTATCATTTCCCCTTTTACAAATTCCACACTGACGGAGGCGCCTGTTGCATCACAAATGGCAAGATGATGGCTGATACCGCCGGAGGCGTGAATATCATACTGCCCTAGCAGCTCGACTGCCTCTTCCACCGTCGCCGCCTTATTTAGTAAAAGACGAATCGCCGTTGTAATCGTTAAATCCGGTTTTTCAGTGTCGGTCTCTATCATTCCCCCTTCATTTACTTCCAAGTCAGCCACACAAAGTCCCGCCTCATTGATCCCGTCCATCGGCACATAAACTGACGCAATTGCCAACATTTTAACCATAAAATCTTTTGGCAGAACATCCGGACTTTCCGTAATATTCTGAAAATCACAAGTGGAAATGGATGCATATCCATCCTCAGGCATACACCGCACAATAATCGGAACCGAATTTCCCCAGTCAAAATTTCTTCCAAAAACATGACTTCCCTCACTATCCAACGCTGAAATTGTGCTGCAGGCAGGTCCTTCATTTGTCACCTCTACCTGATAAAATCCCTTGGAAATACAATTTGTCAAAAATGCGCTGACTTCCCTGTCCGAAGATGCCCCTCCTAATGCCAGAAATTCTTCAAAATGATAGTCCCCTTCTACTTCCATATAATAAATATTTTTCTCCTCTATAACCGGCCGGATAGATCCTGTTATTTTCAATTCCTCCTTGAACAAAATACCGGCGCCTCCAATCAGAGCAATCACCCCTGCACAAAAAATTGTCAAAAAAATTTTCCAACGTCTTCCAGAAACCTTTTTATCCGTTAAAGATTTTTTTCTTCCATTTTCCAGTTCTTCTTTCATACTTTCTCCTTCCAGACTGTTTTTTCTATTGTATCATTTCTATAAAAATAAAAAAATGCCTGTTTCGGTAAGTTACCGAAACAGGCAGGTAAGCTGCTGCAAATGTTATATTTTTATTTTCTGTTTCGGCGGATTATTTCATTGATCTCCTGCACTTTTTTCCAATCGTCATAATAAGCGATCAAATAAGTCCCCGAAAAGACAACTGCCAGCATCCCCATAAGATATACAAAAAAGGTAACGCTCATAATGAAAAAATGATACACAAAGAATCCCATAAACAATACTACTGCCACTACCACCCCAAAATACAGAAGAAAAAATAGTATATTGGACTTAATATCAAGAAATCCCATTCCAAAATGAATCAGTGCAATCACAAAACAAATACACATAAGCTGCATCGACATTTTATTGTCAATCGGATCAAAAATCCCCATATCACTGATAAGCACATAAAAAATGATCACAAATGCATAAGAAACAGTAAAACTTGCCAATGCCTTTATCACTCTGTTTACAATATCCGTTTTCACTTTCAACTTACCATCTCCTTGTAAATTTTTCTTTCAGTCCGCTTACATAATGTCTGTTTACGACCTGCCGCTCTCCATTGTCAAGGATTGCCTCAAACCGGCCGTTTAACTGCGGTTTGATTTCCCGAATCTTTTTGATATTTACAATCACCGATTTGCTGATCCGGGCAAAACAATATTTACCAATCTTCTCTTCTATCTCGTACAGCCTGTGATCGCACATAAAGACGTCTTCTTTTGAATACACAAAAGTCCTTTCATCCACGCTCTCAAAATAAAAAATCTCCTCCAAAGAAAGTTTACTGATTACTCCATCCTTTGACACCATCAATGAGAACATAGAAAGATGAATCTCATCAATAATATGCTGTAACTCCGTATCGATCATCCCGCATCTGATATGTATTTCTGTTTCCTTATACCTATCATCCTGCTCTATCAATAATTTCATAATCCCTCTTTATTCCTGACAAATCTATAAATTCCACTTTCTACTTATTTGATTATATCTTACCTCTCCGGAGGAATCAATCCGGAACTCTTTAAAACCAGAATGACCGGTTTATACAAAAATATAGTAATTCCTGCATTGAAACCGCCCTTGATCAAATTAAACGGCAAAAATGCCGGTAACAGCAATTTTACAATTTCCTCCCTTGGATATCCCATATAGATCGGTGCAATCAGATAATTCCAGAACATCATTATTACCACCTGACATCCCCATCCACACAAAAGACCAAGTACGGCACTTGAAAACTTTTTCTTTCTTTTGTAAAAAAATGAAGCCGTACACGCAAAGGAACAGCTTGACACTACATTCATCAAAAAGCCTAAAATTCCCGTTCCGCTGACAGTAAACATCTGCAGAGCCGAAACAATCAGCGTAATTGCAAATGAAGCCCACGGACCATAGAGCATTCCTCCAATCGCTATAATCACATCCTTCGGATCATACCTCAAAAAAAGCACGATCGGAAAGCGAAGCACCGCCGCCGCTATAAAACTTAGTGTACATAACATAGCCATTGTTGCAAGTTTTTTTGTTCTCCAATGATTCATTTTTATTTCTTCCCTTCTAAAAAAATTAACACCTGAAAGTATTCTATCTCTTCCAGGTGTTAATCAGGTGTATTGAAAATGTCAACAAAGCAGCTTCCTATCAAAAAAAGTGCAGAAAATATAGTCAGGTTACCTCCTGACAACATCAACACACCTTCTTTAATCCGGACTATACCGTCGGTTTTGGAATTTCACCAAACCCCGCGCTTTCGCGCCCGCGGACTATCACCGCCGATCGGGAATTTCACCCTGCCCTGAAGACATCAAATACTATTCAATTGTTTATATCATTATAGCATAGAAAAGAAAAATGTCAATCCTCCTCCCTGTATAAGGTATAATAATCAGAATCCAGATTATCCATCATTCGTGAAAACCAGCTCTTTGCATCGTCAAGCGCTTTATTATAAATAATCGGAGCCATTTTCCGTTCAAATAACTCCAACAGCTGCATTTGTTCTATTATTCCAATTTCTTCTCCACGCTCGTCCAGATAAAAAGCCTTTATTTCAGCATTTAATTTTTCTTTCTGTGAATTTGATAATTTGATCTGTTGTAAAATTTCCTTCTTCTTCATCATTTTCTCCTATCAATATAATCAATTACTCTGCATCACTCTAAAATTAAACTCCAATATACAAAAAAGAACTCCATAAAAAGGAGTTCTTTATTCTTTAATGCCGGCGACCGGAATCGAACCGGTACTGTATTTCTACAACAGGATTTTAAGTCCTGCGCGTCTGCCAGTTCCGCCACGCCGGCATATATGGAATGGGACCTATAGGGCTCGAACCTATGACCCTCTGCTTGTAAGGCAGATGCTCTCCCAGCTGAGCTAAGATCCCACAGCTATATTACAGCCAACGACCCAGAAGGGACTCGAACCCTCGACCTCCGCCGTGACAGGGCGGCGCTCTAACCAACTGAGCCACTAGGCCTTATATCATTTAACGAGTTTTTTATAAAAATGGACCTTCGGGGACTCGAACCCAGGACCGACCGGTTATGAGCCGGTTGC
>CANSUS010000023.1 GCA_947650155.1 uncultured Lachnospiraceae bacterium | reverse complement strand
CAAAGGGTTGGGGTAAATTTGTGTCTGACCGCATTATTATTTGGCGCTTACATCCTACAGTCTATAAAGTCTCTCTTCTCCGTATTCTCAAAAAAACTTATGGTTTTCATTCGCCACCTCATCCGTAAAATTAAAATGTTTATTTAATTAGCGAAAAATTTTCTCCACCAATCTAACCAACTACTATTTACTGTTGCAATCCAAAGCATTCTCTCCCTCCTCATCTATGTAATTTGGACTAAAGGATTTTATTATAAAATGTTATTTGTCCATTTATGTCTGGAACCATCTATCGGTATGCAAAAAAAATAGACTACCTTTCATAAACAGTAGTCTATTCTTTCTCCTAAAAAAAACAATCCCTTTCCCTCTGAACGGTCATATAACCCGGTCAACGGTCATATCTTCAAACAAATTTCAACTTGATATGTTCCCTCTGTCACATTTGTATTATATATTCCATCATATTTTTTTATTATTTGTCTTATATTATGTATTCCAATCCCGTGGTTTTTTTTATCCTGCTTAGAAGTTTTAGGAATCCCCCTTTTATCAAAACCTATCTGTCCGTCAAACGAATTCTTCACTTGAATACTAAGATACTTCCTTCCTTGATCTATTTTCACTCCAATCTCACCAATATCCATCTTGGATACTGCCTCAGATGCATTTTTTATCAAATTTGCAGAAAGCACACATAAATCTCTTTGTTCAATTGATATATCATCTCCCATATAACCACTAACCTCTACATTGTATTTTTCTCTTAATGGTTGTAAATAATAATTCAATACAGTGTTGACTATATCATTTCCTACATCATAACTACTTTTACTGATTCTTTGTAAAGTCCCCAATGTACTTTCCAAATAAGATTCCAGTTGCTTGCATTTTTTCTTCTCACAAAAATTCTGCATTTCTAACAAATCATTGACAATATCATGACGGAAGTCTCTGGTTTCCTTTTCTTTTTCCAGAAGTTGTAAGAAATATTCCCGTTGCTGTTCATTTTGCCTTTCTGCCAGTTCTTTTTGTATGCGAAAGTTATGTGTACTATTGTAATAGTAAATCACAGAAAATAACAAAACGACTATCAGCGCTTCGCCCACAGCAAATAACGTTTTTCCCATAACCATCGTTTTATTACCTGGTAATTCCTGTACAATGACATACGTAAAAAATGACAACATGGCTGTTAATGTAACCATAATGGCATCAAGCAAACACCACATTTTTATTGGCAGCTTAAAAGTCTGTGCGGCAGTTCTTTTCCCGATTACAAAATAAAACATCCATACGGCACAAGACACGATGACCATAATCATGTTTTCTAATATATCCCTATTAAAATTCATATATTCTAACATTATATACAAAACCGCTTCGAGCATGCACATAATAGACCATTCTCCAATTCCAAATAATATTATTTCAACAATTGTTACCTCAAAAATAATATAAAGCAACAAATATATCCAAAATAAATATACAGGGAATGGTCCCAACAAACTGCCTCTCCAATCAAAATCGATAAATAGGCCTACTAACCAGACTAAAATACAAGATATCGTTCCTACTGTTCTAATACCTGTCCTCTTGCGGATATCCACTCTAAAAAATACGTAAAAAAAGGAAAAAAACTCAATAAACATATTAACATTTCCCCAAAATTGCTTCATATTTCTGTACTCCCTTTACCTCCATCTTGTATCATATGCTATAAACGCTTGTATTAACGGGGACCGAAGACGTCTGGACACAGCAACCTTTTCTCCATTTATTAGTCGAATCACATTCATTTCAATTTCATCTATTTTGCCCATATTCACAATATAAGACTTGTGACATTGAAAAAAAACGTGTTTATCCAATATGTTAATCCACATTGCAAGTGACTGCTCACTGCGAAATTCAAGGTGATTGCTGAAAATCAATGTTGCCGATTTATTAGCCTCTATATACAAAATATCCTGCTGAGCAATTTGAAAAGATACCCCATCGCGAAATACAGTGACCCTTTTCAAGCCCATCATATACTCTCGAACATCATCAATTGCATTATATAACTCTTTTTTATCAATTGGCTTAGGAACAAATCGAAATGCTCCAATTTTAAATGCTTCTTTATATCGCTCCTCTCTCGCAGTCAGCATTATAATCTTATATTCTATTTTCCTGGTCAACAGCCTATACCCTGCCTCAATTCCATCCATATCAGGCATTTCAATATCTAATAAGAGAACATCCAATTCATCTTTTCTGTCTATCAACTGCTTTGCCGAAGTATAATGCACCATATGCATTGTAATATGATTCTCTTCCGCATAGAACAACAACATTTTTTCAATTGTATGGTGAATATGCTGCTCATCATCACATAATCCAATAGTCAGGTTCTCTATATTTTCTTGCATTTTCATATTTACCTTTCCCTCATACAGAATACCCTTAAAACATTTACTATTTTAACATATTTTTTTCTGTCTCTCCACAATTAGAAAACAAAGTATGATATACTAATTATATTATTCAGTTATTTTAATTACGAATAAATAAAATATTGACCCCAAATGTAAGATAATTAGCAATAATAAATCACGCAAGGAGCAGACCAAAAACAAAAATGAATGGAAAATTAAGAAATATGGCATCCATCTACATATCTAAGGGAAATAAAATGCTGCTGCTTTTCCGACAAGGCGGCAGAGTCGTAAACGACGTCTGGGTAGGTTCTGCGGGAGGACACTTTGAAGACTTTGAATTAAACGATGCAAAAGCCTGCGTCCTTCGGGAATTAAAAGAAGAATTAAATTTATCCGGCGATGACATTGAAAACTTGGCAATGCGATACATTACCTTACGCCGGACAAAGGAAGAAATCAGACAAAATTATTATTTTTTTGCAGAATTAAAAAACGGTGTAAATGAAAACCGCGTATCCAATGAAGGAATCAGCAAATGGTTTGCATATTCGGAATTGCCTGCTTTAAAAATGCCGTTTACTTCCGAATACGTAATTGCACATTATTTACAGACCGGAAGGAAAACAAATGAACTTTATGCCGGAGTGGCAGATGGAGAAAAAGTCATTTTTACAATTATGCCGGCTTTTTAACACATAGAAAGGAGTTAATCAAAAATGGACTTATCCGTATATTTTAAGAGCGTACTGGATCAGGATCAGTGCGCAGTAGTGATCTGCAATTTACAACATGAAATCATTTATATGAATCCTGCCGCCATCGCAAGATATGAGAACCGGGGCGGAAAAGAGCTTTTAGGAAAAAGCCTTCTTGGATGCCACAATGACAAATCCGTAGAAATGATCCATAAAGTAATAAACTGGTTTTTGGAAAATACAGAGCATAACCGGATTTATACGTTCCGCAATGAAAAAGAAAATAAGGATGTATACATGATTGCCCTGCGGGATGAAAATAAAACGCTGATCGGATATTATGAGAAGCATGAATACCGGAACATAGAGACAGAAAAATTGTATTCTCCCCTTATCGTTTAAAAAATATCACATTCTTATTTATAAAATCAAACGTTACAACAATCCTTCCTGCGTGCTTCAGTGCGCATACCAAATATAAATACATTACAATGTTTGAAAGTTCTTTTATGTACAGTATATCCACCTTCCTTTGTAAAATTAATAAAACCATATTTTCTTTATAGTCCGGCCTGTAATATAATACTTTTTAGAAGCTCACAAGAGTAAATTCAAAAAAACGGACAAAATAAGACCGATAATGTCGGGACACGATCATTCATCAGATGTATTCTGTAATCACAGCAGGCACGACAGGGAGGCAAAGACTATGAAATGGGAAGAAGCAATAAAAGAAGCAGTCAGGTACATTGAAAGTCATTTAACAGATGAAATTACCATGTATGATGTGGCGGATCATGTCAATATCTCACCCTTTTATTTTCAAAAAGGATTCAGCATTTTGTGCGGATATTCCATTACAGAATATATTAGAAACCGCAGAATGTCCCTTGCAGGGGAAGAGCTGATCACAAGTAATATTACAGTCATAGATCTTGCCATGAAATACGGCTACGATTCCCCTGACAGCTTTACAAAAGCATTCTCCCGCTTTCATGGAGTGACTCCCCTGACAGCGCGCAGGGATAATACAATGCTTAAAACCTTCGCGCCGCTGAAACTAACAATTTTCTTGAAAGGTGGTTATATTATGGATTACAGAATTACAAAAAAAGAAGCATTCAGCGTTTTAGCAGTTTCAAAAGAATTCAGCTATGAGAATGCAAAGAAAGACATCCCCTCTTTTTGGCAGGAACACTATGCTTCAGGAAAGGGAGCGCATGTTTGCGGCATGTTTGGAATCAATATAGACCCTCAGATGGGAGATGAAAAGTTTGAATATCTGATCGCAGATATTTATAATCCGTCTGTAGATATCCCGGACGGATTTACCGTAAAAACGATTCCTGCTTTTACGTGGGCAGTTTTCCCCTGCAAAGGCGCACTTCCAAACGCTTTGCAGGATGTAAACACAAAAATATTCTCAGAATGGCTTCCGGCACTTCAGGGCTATGAATTTGCAGCAGGATATTGTGTAGAAATGTACGACGCGCCGGATCAATATCCAAACGGAACAAATGACGAAAATTATTATACGGAAATCTGGATTCCGGTAAAAAAGAAATAAACTTAATCCCTGATTTCAGGATCTCCGATTTCTTCATTTCCCAAATATATTTTGTATTCTTTTCCCTGATATAAATTCATAATTTGACGGCGCAGCTTTGAAGGATATAGAGGGGCTTGATTCAATGTACTTATGTCAAGCCACTCAAATCCTGTCTGATTCGTATCTTTTTGCAAGACCGCATTTTCTATTTCGCCAATATATTCACATAAAAATACTAAGTCTACTCTATGAAAATCTTCCCCATGAACCCCTTCAATAACAAAGACTAAATCTTTTACACTGACTTGTATTCCCAACTCCTCCGCCGCTTCTCTGCAAGCTGTTTCAGGAAGAATTTCTTCCGGCTCCTGTCCGCCGCCCGGCATAATATACCATTCTTCGCCTTCATTACTTATTTTTACGGCAAGCATTTTATCATCTTTAATAATTAATGCTTTAGCCGCGTTTCTAATCATTCGCTGCATAATAAATCCCTCTGCATTTATGTATTCCTTCATTCAGGATTTCATGAAATGTTTCACTAAATTTATCATTTCCCGAGCAAACTGACGACCTGCCTGCCCTTCTATCTCCATGTCCTGATCCGCAGCATAACACTCCGCTGCATTTAAAATGATCGGCCGGTATTGAACAGGTAAATGTTCCATCCCCCACTTTCCGCCCTCTTCCTTTGAAAGGTATAACCCGTCTTTCAAAAATGCCAAGACTCTGCACAAATTCAGTGTAATATACATTGGCTCTTCCATGATATCCTGATCCGCATTTTCAATATCCTTATAAATACTGTCAATATAATCTTCTCTGGGAACAGGCGCAAATACCTTTTCAATTGTTTCCCCATACAGCGTAATCCCATATTTATGGATAATCGTAAAATGTGCCGCCAAATCTTTATCTTCGCCTTTCATATTCTCCACATAATCCTGCGGCGCATCCTGAAACCATTTCAAATGGGCAGGTGAAAAATGTAATTCAAACGGCGTTGGATACAGGAAAGGATTACAATATTTTCTCTTTACAATGCTGATCTCCAAACCCTTTGCAGGCGCTTTTTTATTACAGTCCACAATGCACTTCATAAACGCCAGCTTTTGCATATTGGAAATGGATTCCTTAATCACAATAATCAAATCAATGTCACTTTTATCAGGATTAAAACATCCCATTGCCATTGAGCCGTGTAAATATACTCCTACAAGATTTGATGAAAATATTACACTACACTGTTTTGTTATGGTATTCAAAAGATTTTGATATTGCATAATCTCTGACTCCGTATTTTTTAAAGAATCTATTTCAGAAAACCTTCTTAAATCTTTTCTGAATCCAGATTTTCTATACTATAGTGTCCAGTCCTGTGAATTAACTCCTAAAAATTTTTTATCCCTGAATCCAATACATATGCCATGTTCTGGATCACATTTACAATCCCCCAAAAAAGATATTTCAGGATAAACAAAGCCACTTTTGGATTGAGTAATTTCACTTATATTAACTGCAATAGCAAAAATTGAAATTTCATTTTCTATGTCCGCTTCTTCTATCCTTTTATCTCCAATTGCCTCATACTGTTCATTACAATATTGTATTATTTCCTGTTTATAATCTTCTATTTTAATATTTTCAATAAACCAGTTAAACAGAGTTATTTCCTCATAGGTCAAGGCAAATCCGTTCTCTTTATAATCTCCGTTTTCATCAAATCGATTATCTCCCGTAGAAAAAATCTCAACTTTTTGTTCTTTGCCAAACAAATTGATTTTAATATAATCCCCACTGTTTAATTTCTCTATTGTTTCCATATATTCCTCCGCTTTTAATGATTCCGCTCCTGGTTTTTTACACTATAAACTCATTATAATGGATAACATCCATACTGTTTTCTCATATCGAAAAGCAATTTGATAAGACTTTTATAATATGGAATAAATACACCCTCGTCTAACTTTTGATATATTTCATCGATAGATGCCCACTTCACCTGCTGTACTTCTTCATATTGTAATTTTAACTCGTTAAGATCCACTTCTTTTTCAATCAAATAAATATCATCAAATCCTTCGTCAAAGTTTACCGTTAAATGCGGACGGACATTTTGCAGATCTAATTTTAACCCTATTTCTTCATATACTTCCCTTTCTATGGCAGTCTGACTTGTATCTCCGGCTATCGCGCTGCCTCCGACGGTTATGTCCCACATATTAGACCATCCTGATTTAAAAGGCTGTCTTTGTTGGATCAACATTTCGCCCTTCGAGTTAAAAATACAGGCGTGTACCACTAAATGGTACGCCCCGCTTTCAAACTTATCCCCTCTGACCATAGTTTTATCTGATTTTGTCCTGTCTCTGTTATATACATCCCATAATTCCATTTTCTCCGCCCCTCCTTACTCTTCCTTTGAAAGATATGACACATAAAAATTTCTGCGTTCTTTTTACATAACTCAGATTTTATGATACAATTTTTGTAGTGTCAAGCAGACAAATGTCTATAATATTAGGGTACGAGAAAATTCTAAGTCTCACACCGAAAGAAGCCATATTTATTTTATTTATATAAAAATCCTAAAGACACAGAGAAGGGAATAAAATTATAAAATGAGTACAAAATCAGATCTCGTTTCACACTGAAAAAGCCCTGCAATATTTAAAATTAGTCGAAAAACAAGAGGTAACAAGTATATGAATGATATTATTTATACATTTAACGGAAAAAATATAACAATGAACGTCTGCATACAAATCCGTGCCGTTTTGGATATTTTGCAGGAACAGTTAAAGATTGATTTCATAGAGGCCGTTAATCGATTTTATGTATCCGAAACATATACGATACTGCAAAATACAGAAAACGGCCTCTGGGCTGAATCACCCGGATATATTGCTGACAGATTTTTTGAAGAGAAAAAATATACTACTCAACCGCAATAAACACATCCATATAATGTACCCCGTCCAAATCATATTCTTTTTCAAAGCAGGAAAGTATCTTTTTATCCTCCTTGTCTTTGATTCCATTGATCCGCATATGCGTCATCAATACTTTGTATGCATTAGGAATGACATAAAACGGTGACGCATCAGACAGAAATTTAATTGTTATCACTATATATTTTTGTTCTTCCTGACTGATTATTTCCTTTTCTTTGTCGTCTATCTGCATATCGTCCGGTAAAATCAATGCGGCCTCATAGCCGTGCATATGAAACACATTCATCTGTTCCTGTGATAAAAACGGGAAGTCCCAGCCAATGATTTCAGGATCTTGTATATTTAATTCCTCCGCCCATTGTGCGGCATGATTTAAAGCGTCTGTTTCCGGGTCTTTACTGATTACCGCATATTTTATATACCGAAATGCTTTCACCATTTCCATCCGAAGATTAGAATATGCCTCGTCACATACGTTCATATCTTCCCGTATCAGTTCGTCCATAGAACAGGAAAATAAATTACAGATTTCTACCAGCTTATTGATCTCAGGATATGCCGCATCCATCTCCCATTTCGATACCGTCTGTCTGCTGACACCCAGCTTTTCCGCCAATTCTTCCTGCGTCATCTCATTTCCCACTTTCCTTAAAAACTGTAGATTTTTACCAAAACTCATATATGCTCCCTTCTGCCCGATTTAGCGGGCCCACAAATCAAAGAGACTGAAAATCTTAATTTTAAATCCCTTTATCTCTTTTAAGCTTGATAAAAATATATTAAATAATTTCCTAATAAAACTCCACCAACTTTACTGTTCGCTTTTCTCCAAAAAAGCAACTGATAGTTGCGGTCTATTATTAAATAAAGAATAACTCTTTCAAAACACATTCAATATGTTCCGGTAAAAATGGCTTCGTGATATAGGCATCCGTTCCATTCTCTATTGCCCTCTGCCTTATCTTTTCTGTATCATCTGCCGTAACCATAATCACGCGAACCCTTTCATACTGTTCCTTTATTGTTTTAAGAATCTCAATCCCGTCCATATCCGGCATATGAATATCCAGAAAAATCCCATCCGGGCGGCATGGAATTTTCATTTTCCCATTTTGAAATAGCTGTTTCCGATACTCCCATTTCAGCCGCAAGTTTTTCCTGCGTCATATTTATCTTTTTTCTTTGTTCCTGTATTTTATTTCCTAATTGCATATCTATTCCTCCTGTTGAATCATTTCAAAACCTGCAAATATATAAACCGGTAAGCGCTTACTGATTTCAGTATAACTTACCGGTTTTGATAATACTATTGAAAGTCTTTCCAAAAACTTTCTTCTGAGGAAATAAATTTGATTATCCAAATCTGCTAAAATATGGAAAGGTTTACGTATTGGTGTTATAATCTATTTTGATTTTTATTATGTAAAGCATATGAAGCAATCACTGCACAGGCACGACCCATATTTCATTATACAGATTTTGCCGGATGAAACGAAAATATATTTAAAAGCACTATAGAAAGATGAGGAATGAATATCATTATGGATTTAAAAGTATTTAAATGGACAAGAGAACCACAGGAATATAAAATTGAAAATGACAAAATTGAAATAACGACCAAACCCTATACTGATTTATGGCAAAGAACCTATTACCATTTTCAAAATGACAATGCGCCTGTCCTGCAAATGGAAACAGATGAAAAATATTTCAGCTTTGTTGTTAAAACAGAATTTTATGATAGTCACTGTAGATTTGATCAATGTGGCATTGTAATGTATCTGGATAGTGAAAACTGGTTGAAAGGCTCTATTGAATATGAAAACGACAAATACCAGCATCTGGGAAGCGTAGTGACAAATAACGGCTATTCCGACTGGGCAACAACCGTTATAGACGCTTCTGTAAAGTCAATGTGGTATCGCTTCAGCAGACGGGAAGATGATTATTGCATCGAATGCTCGACAGACGGAATAACATTTAACCAAATGCGTATCTGTCATATGTACAATGGAAAAGGCAAAATACAATTTGGCATCTATGCCTGCTCTCCTGAAAATTCTTCCTTTAAAGCAGTATTTTCAAATATGAATATATTGGAGTGTCAGTGGAAAGCGCACGACGGACAGCAGCCCGATTAAATAAACATAGAATATTACCGGAGCATTACAATATGAAATATAAATTTACCCGAATTACTATAATGATTGTTATAGCTATCCTTATTATTCATTGTTTGTTATCGCATTATGACGGTAAAAATTATACGATTGAAAATATGGAAGACTACGTGAGAAGAATATGTGAAATCGGAAATGTACCGGGAATGGCTATTGCCGCATTAGATCATGAGCAGGAATATTATATTAACGTCGGATATGCAGATAAAAATGAACAAATAGAGATGACAAATAAAATCAGATGTGAATTAGGCTCAACCACAAAAGCATTTACCGCACTGGGGATTTTACTTTTAGAACAGGACGGTATGTTAGACAGAAAAGATTCCGTTAAAGATTATTTGCCGTGGTTTCAGCCCACATATAAAGGTAAGGAGGCAATTATTACCCTGGAACAATTATTGTGCCATACAAGCGGTATTCCTGTATGGACAATTGCCAATTTACCAGCCGGAACTATTAATGATGCTGAATTGTTAGAAAATACAATTAAGGAAATTCAGTCTGTTAAACTGAATCATATGCCGGGAACAGTACACTCTTATGCCACTATTAATTATGACGTTTTAGCGCTGATTATTGAACAGATATCTGGAATGACATATGAGGAATATATAGAAGAACATATACTGGAACCATTAGGAATGTCAAACAGTTATTTCAGAGTAGATGATTCAAAAAATGCGCAATCGGCACAAGGATACCGCTATGCGTTTTTAGGAGCAAAAAAATATAACGCCCCAACCTTTTATGGAAATACAGCTGCCGGATACTTGGTTTCTGATGCGGAAGACTTATTAACCTGGATGAAGGCTCAGATGGGAATATTGGAAACGGATATGGCGGAAAAAATTATCCGTGCCATTACAGAGTCTCATTCGTATCCAATAGAAAATGGACAACATTATTTTGCGGGCTGGAATTTATATGACACTTATTTTTGCCATAGTGGTAACAATCCTAATTTTTCTTCACAGGTTATTATTGGAAGGACAAATAAAAAAGCGGTTTTTGCGTTATCCAATATCTGCGGTTCGGCTCCTACAAAAGCTGCTGACGGTATTTACCGTATGATGCAGGGAGAAACAGTTGAAATAGGATTCTGGATAGATAGTAATTCTTTCATAGATCTATTATGTTTTATCATTTGCCTTATGGAAATCTATATAATGGTTTCATTGTTTGAGAAAAGAGAACAAAAAAAATATACAGGTACTAAGGTATTGTTTTGTATACTAATAGCTGTCATCGTATTGTTGATTCCTTATATCTTACATTACAATTATTTTGCACTTGCAGTCTGGTTTTCACCTTGTCTGCTATTTGCCATAGCCGGTATTGAGGCATGCCTTGCAGAATATATCATATTATGTATATATAACCATAAAAAACACAGAAGCATTGTATAAGTAAATATTTTCATGTATTAAACTAAATTGCTGCCAAAAGAGTCAAATAATATATATGTATTTTATGTACCCCGCATTAATGTAATAATCCACTCACTATGGGAAAGGAATATATTATCATCATGGCATCAATCAAAAATACAAAAGATATGACAACCGGCTGCCCTGCTTTCCTATTACTTACCTTCTCCCTGCCGCTCATGTTAGGAAATTTATTTCAGCAATTATACACCTTTGTGGATGCACTGATTGTAGGCCAATGCATAAATTCTAACGCTTTAGCGGCATTGGGCGCAACAGAATGGCTGACTTTCATCATGTTCGGAGTCATACAGGGTATCACACAGGGATGCTCTGTAGTAATTGCCGGATTTTTCGGTAAAAAGCAAACTGATTCTTTGAAAAAAGCTCTCTTTAGCAGCTACTATATCGCAGCAATCGGCGCAGTCAGTTTTACAGCAATCGGACAGATTCTTATTGTCCCAAGCCTGAAGCTCCTGCGCACACCAACGGAAGTTTTTTCCCTGACAGAAACTTATCTGCGGATTTTATACGCCGGAGTTCCCATTACTTTTATATACAACATTACCGCCGCTATACTGCGGGCGCTTGGCAACAGTAAAAAGCCCCTTCATGCAATGGTTCTTGCCTCTATTGGCAATATTGTTTTCGATCTGCTTTTCGTGATGAAACTAAACATGGGAATCGCCGGTGCAGCTTTGGGAACTTTACTGGCACAGGTTCTTGCCGCTCTTTATTGCATGATCTCCGTAAGAAAAATTGAAATCTGCAGACTTCATTCCGAACACAGAACCATTGATAAAAATATATTACTTGAACAATTTAAAATGGGCGTCCCTATGGGGATTCAGAATATGATCACCGCTATTGGAGGTCTGGTAGTACAGGCAACGGTTAACGGCTTCGGCATTTTATTCCTGACCGGATATTCTGCCGCCAATAAGCTTTATGTTTTGTTAGAAACAGCCGCAACTTCCTACGGACACGCTATTCTGACTTATACCGCACAGAATAGCGGAACAAACAGCAATAAAAGGATACGGGCCGGACTCATTGCAGCGCTATGGATTGGAATCGCTACAGCCCTCATTATGTCCGGTATCATGGTTTTTGCAGGGCAGGAAATTCTGGGGCTCTTTATTAAAGAGACCGAAACGAAGTCTGCGGAAATGATTCAAACAGGCTGCGATTACCTGCATGTACTGGCGCTTGGATTCCCCCTGTTATATTGTCTCTATGTGCTTCGATGCTGCATTCAGGGCATGGGAGATTCCATGATCCCCATGTTATCCAGCTTCATGCAGGTAACCATGAGAGTAATATGCGCTTTGTTTTTTACTCGTATAGTCGGACATGAAGCTGTATTTTGGGGCGAAGTATGCGCATGGGTTTTAGCGGATCTGTTTTTAACATGTGCATTATATAAAAGACTGACTTAAAGGACATTTTTGTCCTTTTATTATCCTGTAAACTTACTCGTTTTGCATGAACTTGCTCCATATCCGAAGTTTATTACCGTACTCTGTTGGTACTGTTCATAAACTTTCTGATAATCTTCTTCCGAAACCGTCTCTTCTATTCCGTTTTTCACTAAACGGTAAGAAACTTGATCCGTATCGCCGAATACGGTCTCATACTGCTCTTTTAACACTAACTGCTGATGGGAAAGATCTATGACATAAATTTCCAGCGTATGCTCCGATGCCGTATAGATGCATCGCTTACCATATGAGATCGGATAGGCGGTGCCCATGCTTTCTACCCTGCCCAATTCACAGGCCTTGCCGTCAAAAATATAATAAATGTTACTATAAAGCGCCGCATGATGTCCCTGACCGTCGTCATAAGTCGAATCCGTGGTAAATAAAACATCCTCTTTCTCCCCGATATCCTCCAACGCATACTGGTCGTCATCCCCTAATCCGGCAATCACTTCTCCATATTCCGCGTTTTTATCCTTTCCGCTCTGTCCACATCCACCCAGCACAAAGACAAAAATCATAATTACCATAAATATACTTTTTTTCTGCATCTTAATCCCCCATTAACTTTTCTTATTTTTTACAAAATAGCAAATACATAAAATAATCCCGATCAGACCGACAAATAATGCCGGAACTAACAACACAAAATAATTTACCGGAGCCGGGTCGTACTGCCCTGTCGCTATATATCGGTACAAAATATAGCTCATGCTTACTGTAGTGGTTTTCAGCGCGTTTACAAAAGCCGCCATCATAACGCTTATAATCAGGAACAATATTCCGCTCGACAGCAGCAAATTCATTCTCCAGTTATGCATATTGATCTTTGTCAAGTCTTCCAATGTAATCTGTGTTTTACTCTCTTCCACATATTTTTCCTCCTGAAATAATAATTCGTCCAGAGAAATATGAAACAGCTTTGAAATTCTGACCACGCTTTCCACATCCGGCATACTCGTGCCATTTTCCCATTTTGACAGCGCCTGACGGGATATATTCAGTTTTTCTGCAAGCTGTTCCTGCGTCATGCCGGAAAACTTTCTTAATTGTTTGATCTTCTTTCCCAATTCCATTTCTCATTCTCCTTTCGTGCTTTTATTATATTTACAAATGGATAAAAAAAGAAAGCAACACTGCTTTACATTTGCGCTACCGTTGTTTACAAAGCCCATTTTACATAGATACAGACCTGTTGAACCAAACCCTTTATTGACGTTCCAATATCAATACAAAAAAGTTATATAATATGGAAAAGAAAAAACGGGAACATAATCCAGTTCCCATTTCCTTTTAATTTCCAATCAACACTTTCTTCCCACAAAAAGCAAATCCATATCTTCGTATCCGTTCCCCGGGAATCCCTTTTGCAACAAGAGAAGCTTTATAATTCCGCTCCTCGATTTGTTTTATCGCTTCCTGCACCGTATCGGACAATTCTTTTTCATCCGTATCCTGTACTTTAAACTCTATAATAATAGCATCATTTTTGATGCTATTATTTGTGATAGCATCATTACCCAGCCTTCTTGGCTCCAACATCACATCGTACCGCCCGAATCCGCTCTCCCGGTTAGACATAATCACATATTTGTCCGCCAATTCCACCATCAATCCAAGTACAAAACCATGATAAAAACGTTCCGGTTCCCCGCTTGAAGAATTTCCGCCTGTATCAAAATAACTGAACATCTCTGCTGTTACTTTATTCATATAAGTATTCATTGCCTTTAAGTCCCCCAGCAAGAGCGCGCGTATAAAATCGTTATAAGCCGGTAATGCAGCGTCAAACCAACCGCCTACCATTCTGCGGAACATCACGCGGACCTCAAAGTTCGTCAGTTCCAATTCATATTCCTCTTTCCATTCTCCAAATTCTGTTGTATACGCTTTATAACTTTTTGCCTTTAAATAACCGCTCGCAAGTAACAAACTCCAAATGGCATTCTTTTTTGAAGACAGCTGGTCATAAACAATCTGCTCGTCTATCTCCATTCTGATACTTTCTCCCTGCATCAGATGCTCAAAAGTTTTCTTGACATCCGCGCTCCCTTCCCGTATCAATTTCCCCGCAAGACTGTTAGAACTTGTATTAGCCCAATATGCGCCCACTTTCTTTTCTGCGAGAAAGTTAATGATAGACCACGGATTATAAATATCTTTCCTGCTTCCAAATACAAAACCATCATACCAGTCCTTGACCTGCTGCTTTTGATCTAACAAGCTATATTCCTCCAACACTGAAAATACCTCTTCTTCTGTAAAACCAAAAGAATCTGCATATTTTTCTGATGTCGTCGTTACTACCTTTAAATTATTCAGATCTGAAAAAATCGACTCTTTACTTACCCTTGTAATTCCCGTCATAATTGCACGTTCCAAATAGGGGTTTGTTTTAAAAGTCGCATTAAACAGACTTCTGATAAAAGCGACCATTTCCTTCCAGTACCCACCAACATACGCCTCCTGCATTGGAGTATCATATTCATCCAAAAAGATCAGTACCTTTTTACCATAATACCTGCCCAGAAAATCCGATAAAGAACGCAGTGACACTGCAGCCGTACTATCCGGCATTTCTGCTGAAACCTCCTGATAAAACGCCTGCTCCTTTTCATTCAGAAGATTTTTCTCTAACAGATAATCGTGTTTATTGTACTGCTCCTCTATCACTCTGCAGATACTCTTTCTTGCCTCTTCAAAAGAATTTTCTTTAATCCTTGCAAAACTTAAGAAAATCACAGGATATTTTCCCTGTAAATCCCTATATTTATAATTTGCTTTAGAGGATTTGGTCTCCCATATTTTCAAACCTTGGAACAACTCCTCCCGACCCGCATAATCAACGGAAAAAAACTTTTCCAGCATACTCATATTTAATGTTTTTCCAAACCGCCTCGGCCGTGTAATCAATGTTACTTCATCATCCGACTCCCACCACTCTCTGATGAAATCCGTTTTATCAATATAAAATATATCGTTTACTCTGACTTTTTCAAAATCCTGATGACCGATACCTACTGTTTTTACCATAATCCCATCCTCCACTATTCCGAATCCTTTTGATCTGCACTTGTAATTCCTGCTTTTCGCCTTCTTTACGTCCCTGTCTTCCATAAAAAATCGGAATTTCTAAATTTATTATATACATCAGACCCATAAATTACAATGAATCAAAAGCAGATGATTACGCCAAAATAAAAATTTGTTATATCGTTGACAATATGTCCGCTCTGGAAAAGTTCACACAGCATACTGCCAGTATGCTATAATCATTTTAATCAGCTAAAAGCAGGAACGTCAGATGGAAATGCCAAGCAGGCAGGGGAGGAATGGAAATGAACGAAAAGTTATTGGGAAAGTGCGGATTTTACTGTGGTTACTGCCCCACATACCTGAAAGACGGATGCAAAGGCTGCATGGACGAACACCAGACCGGAGACTGCTATACCCATGACTGCGTTCTGGAAAAAGGTATTTCATGCTGCGGAGCCTGTGAACAGTTTCCATGCGATACCATTTTGACTAAACCGCACACCACTGTACTGGACAAAGACTGGCTGCAGTGGAAAAAAGAAAGTCATACCAATCGATAAAACGAAGCAAATCGGGAAGATTGTCGGGATAAATATGTCCTTGAGAAAATAAACAAAGACAGGCAGACTCAAAAGAGAGAGGACTGACGGTATCCGTTGCCAGCCCTCTCTTGGTAAGTACAACCAATCCCTATATTCAATTAGAATGATTTATTACTAAACATATCATTCAGCATGGATAACACTTTCTCCATCCCGTTCTCCTTAGAGCCGGAATGAATTTCTCCTTATACCTTTAAATCCAGATTTGCGCCTACCTGTGCCTGATTTTTTACATTGGCTTTGCCCGCATCATCTTCCTGTGCAGCTTCAATAATTGTTCGCATATCTGTGTCATCCAGATGAATTGTTCCGTCTTTGGATGCAGCCATCTTTTCATTTAAAAGCTGCTCCGCCCTATCATAAGTTGATTCCTCTGATACCTTTTCGGCAGTTTCCCCTTCTGTCGCTGCCGCTTTCTTTTCTTCCAAAGTCTCCTCTAATTTTTCTTTCTCCTCCGCTGCCTTTTCTTTTGACTTTTCAATCAGTTTCTCAGAATTTTCCCGTCTTTCTTCCCGGAGTTTGTCGCTCATGTTCAGCATAAAGTCATTTCTGACAAGAGCAATCGAACGATATTTTCCATTTTCATCTATGTAACCATGTTTGAAAACAACCGTCCAACCGCTGGCATTCATTACACTATCCAACATATTTACCGCTGATTCAACGCCTTTAATCAGTTCCTTCATTTCCTTTTCTGTTTCCGAGTCATTTTGCATTTTCTCCAAAAGCTTCGGATTGACTGTTAATGTCTTGCCGTTTTTCGCTGTCGAAAATGAATTTCCAACCTTAAAATCCACACTTGGAACAAGTTTTGACAGTTCATTTACATACTCCGCTGTGTTTTTAGATTTACTGTTTCCCGCAGTTTCCTGCGTTTTTTCTGTCCCTTTCTTTTTGGTGCCATTTATGGCGCTGATGCCTGCAGCACCGCTTTCTGCCATGCTTTGTGCCGCATAACTGCTGTAATTCTGCTTCCTGACTCCATAGTCAGGAAGATTCCCGTTAATTTTCATTGCCATAATTTTATCCTCCTTGATGAAAAAATTATTTGAAATCCATTTCTATGTTACGTTTATAGCAGTTTAAGCAGTTTTACTCTCCAATCATTTATTAAATTATCATAAGAGATTTTAACTGCCTGTTCCCTGGAACCCCATTCATAATAGCAGGAATACCCAATTCCCCCAACGCCGGGAAGTTTATAAAATCCTCCAAAAACAATAAAAATATCTCCCTCCGCATTATTTTCCTGTAAATACTCTTCAAAGGCTTCTCTATCCACATAAACGAATTTATCATCATAAGAAATCATTTGATGCAGTACATCATTGGTATCAAAAAATGTAACATTATTACCATCATATCCATAGGCAAACATACTGTCATTTTCATTATATCTGTCATAAGAAATTTCTTGTATCCATATGACTGCCGCCATCATGCACAATATAGCGATACTCAATATGCTAATTGCCGCAGCCTGTCTGTATGGTTTATACCGGGCAATCCTTGTTACCCTCTGCCGAATATTTTGATATTCCTTCTCTCCTGCAAAGGTAGCAAACATATTAAAATCTTCACTTTCTGCCTGCAATATCCTCATACTCTTTAATAATAACTGCCCGTATGTATATGCTTTTCTTTGGCTTCTTTGGATCGTTACAAAATCGCAGATTTCCTCCATATCCTCCCGGAAATATCTTGTGCCTATGGTAAGCAGCGGATTAAGCCATAATAAAACCCGCAATATATCCCACAAAAAATAAAACAATAAATGCCCTAACCGGATATGCGTCTTTTCATGGAGCAGAATTGTCTGTATATCCTTTTGATTATATTCTTTCAGAATCACTTCCGGCATGACTATCTTTGGTTTGAATATTCCTATGGTTGACGGTGTAACAGGCATTTTGGCAACATAGATACAAGTACTCTCCACTTCTCTTTGTTCCATGCCTGCAACCAGTCTTTTCAGCTTTCTTTTCTTGTAAAATAACCGGGCGGCATATAGAAATACGCCGGATAGGTAAAGCCAATTTATCCATACATGAATTTTGCAAATTTCAGTCCACCAGGAAAACAATATTACACCAATTGTATTTTCATAAAAAAATTTTATCTTCCCTGCAAATAAGACTGGAATAAACATACTCCACAACGCACCTTTTAGAAATACCTTGTTTTTCAACAGCGTTTTCCGCAGGAGAAACACGAACGCAAATATCACAAAAGAAATCTGAACACACTTTAAAAGCTGAATGACATAATAAACTGCAGCAAAGTTCAAAAAACTTATTCCGCTATTCCAAATTTCCCGTACCATCATTCTTTGTCTTGATCCTTGTCTTTGCATTTCTCCAAGATATCTTCCAATTCATGAAGCTGTTCTTCCGTCAGCTTTGCACCTTGCAGCAAAGCCGCCATTGCGTTCTTTCGACTGCCCTCAAAATAGCTCTCTACAAATTTCCGGCTTTTCTCCCTCTGACATTCCTCTTTTGATTTCTCTACAGTATAGTGATAAACCCTTAAATCATGTTCATCTACGGTATAACTTAAAACACCTTTCTGCCACAAACGGTTCAGCAGGACGCGCACCATTCTAGGCGACATATCTGACCTGCCCTGCATCTTCCCTATAACTTCCTTTGCGGTCATGGTAGGCGTATCATTCGCCCAAAACACTTCCATAATCAGCCATTCACTCTGACTTGGCGTAGTTTCTCTATCCATGCTGTTTAGCCCCTTTTTTGTTATATTTACATATATATCGGACAAAATTTTATTTTATTAATGTTTGTTCCCTATTTTTGTTAATGTTTGTTAAATTGTTTTTTTTGTGCTTCCCTGTCCCCACCGCCCAAATGGTGATTCTGTTCGGTCACTTGACCAAATCCGCTAAAGGACTATAATATATTTTGTATTTACATTGTTAGGAGTTTATTATATGTTTGAAGAAATATCATTCCCTGAACATGAATATGAGTCCATTCAAAATTATTTAAATAATCTAGGATATTGTTATACCACGAGGGTATATAAAGAAATTGGGAAATATAAAGTCGGGAAATTATATACTGCCCCTTGGGGTGATGTGTTGAAAATAGACGAAGTGAAAACATACTGGAAAGTATCAGACCGCCCTTTCTATGACGAAATGAATGATAACGAAAAAATAGAAATCCGTAAATATTCTGAAGATATAGGATTACCATATGAATTTATAAAATTTTCTAAAAGTACAGTATGATTATATTTCAACAGTGACGAATTCTTATTTATCGATTTGTACTGGGGAAAGAAAAAAAGGTACTCTGTTACAAATCTCACAACATAGCAATGTTGCCCCATATGCCAAAAGCACGGGTAAAACATATAGTAAAATTATATTATTACCGCAAATATGAAACAAAAGATATTGGAACAATACCACCCAAATAAAATGAAAAATATAAAAAGTATAAGACCTTTTTGACATATATTTTGATACTTTCCCATTAAAATTTAAATACCTTTTACCTATCCCTAACAAGGAATTTATCATAAACCACTCCGATACATATTTGGCAGTCATATTTAACAATGTGTGCTGCGTGTCTGACCAAATAAACATATATACATTGAAAACCGTTGCTGTTATACCTATGCATAAGAAAATCCATTTCCATTTTTCTACTTTTTTGATTACTTCATCGTTTGAGAAAACATAGTAACCAACAAGAAAAACATAAGTATATTCTGCAAGACTTTTTCCGCCTATCGAAAGCAGTCCGCTAAGAAGCGGTAACGGTAATCCCCAAAGACATATCGGTACAAGCGGCGTATCCATATTTTGGGGATGTCTTATTTTTCTTTGTAATAAAATAATTCCAACAGCAATAAGTGAAATTAAAAACAGATACAAAACAAACCAAAACTGTCCAACCGAAAAACCGCCGTCGGCGCCTGTCAAATCAGTAAAACGCGTAAAGAAAACAGCATAATGCCGAAAGAAATTTCCCTGATAACCATAATTAAATTGATCGGCAATATATGTCATCGGCGGCATAATCAACACTGTTCCAAAAATAAATGGTATCAGTAATTTTTTAGCTCTTTCCGAAATATATTGCCCGATTGTCCGCTTTTGCAACGCAAATCTTGTGGAAATACCTGCAATAAAAAACATAAGCGGCATAAAATACGGACTAAAAAATACAACAATGCTGCTGATTATTTTATTGCTTTCAAAATAAATGTAATTCGGTTCTCCCCATACATTCCATGCCATTGCCGCATGGTAAGGAACAAGAAGCAAAATGATAATCCAACGTATATTGTCAACATAGTATTTTCGCATAATTATTCCATGCCCCTCGTCAATAATATTCCTTTAAACAAATTCTTCCACCGCCCGGATTTATCGCAGAATCATCCATTTTAGCAATCCTAATACCACTAAGTGTACAGGATAGAACAGATAGAAAAACCACTTATGTATTTTTGCTTTACTGCCGCATTGTCCGTTATAAAGAAAACCGAGCATAAGTGGGACAAACAGCACACCCGCCTGAAACCATGCGGAATGAAAACCGACAAATATCATCAGCAAAGCATTGGGAATAAAAAATGTCAGCGTGAAGGCTGTCCATTTGGCTTTTGGTCTGTTACGGTATATATGAACAAACAGACAGCCCAGTACGTCCATAATTGCCCAGTCTCCTATACAGGAAAGCATACATAACAAAATAATACAAACGATCTTAACCGGTTTTTTCATCTTGGGGCTTTCCCATATTCTGATAGCGCTAAGACCAAGGAAAAGCGTAAAAATAACGCTTTGTACAGGATTTATCATAAAATGCCCGTTTTCAAAATAAAAAACCAACGAACCGGATTCAAAGTATACATACGCCGGCCAGGAAATCAGAGCGAAAAGGGCAAGTCTTTTCTGATATCTGCCGACATCTTTGGTATAGGAATAGCCTTCTCCAACAAAATAAGCCATTGTTGGTCCGGTAAGCCGTCCGATCAAGTGCATGCACGCACCAAGAAACGGATTGACAGCATCCACAAAACCCCATGCGATATGATCTATCAGCATAGCGATTATAACGATATATTTTATCTGATTTCTATTCAAACATCCCCGGTTTACCGGTTTTATAAGTGTATTTTCCATTTTTTACTATTCTCCTTTACGGCAATGTTCGCTTCTACTCTTCAAAAGATCTTTCAGTCAGCCTTAGCTATTGTAGCACGGACATTACGGTTTTTCAACTTTTCTACAGGCGGATTACGCCTGTACGTTACTGTTTTCCCGGTATATTATATTGTAAAATATAAGCATACCATTTTGAAAGACCGTAAGATATACTATACAACAGAGAGTGAATGCACCATCAGTCATTATAAAGAGGGAGGAGGAATGCATATGGAAAACGAAAGAGTCAGAATCGTCGATCTTGCCGAGGAACTGGGAGTAAGTACTGCTACCGTGTCAAATGTGATTCATGGGAAGACAAAGAAAATATCAGACGAAACCGTGAAACGTGTACAACAGCTTTTGGAAGAAAGACAGTACATTCCAAGTATGGCAGGAATACTCTTGGCACAAAACGATTCTAAAATAATCGGAGTAGTGATCAACGATCATGAAAAATACGAAGGACACACACTGGAGGATCAGTTTATTTCCGCATCGGTAAACGCACTGGCAAAAGAGATCGAACAGGAAGGAAAATTTCTTATGCTTAAAATTACTGATCAATGGAATGAAATTCCCAGGTTTGCTTCCATGTGGAATATGGAAGGCATGGTGCTGATCGGCTATTGTGAACAGGATTATAAAAAATTGAGGGAACAAATGCATATTCCGTTTGTGGTCTATGACGGATATATGGAAAGTACCGGAAATCTTGTAAATATTGAGGTCGATCACTTTGATGGCGGGGTACAGGCCGGACGTTATCTGAAAAGCAGGGGACATAGGGCTGTGCTTTGCATATCGGATAATAATATCTGCATGGATATGGAAAGATTTAAGGGATTAAAAAGTGAGATTTCAGATGCAGAGCTTATGATTATTCCTATGGAGCAGGATACGCGCACCCTTTTTTACATGGAGCATTTAGAAGAAATAAAAAAATACTCGGCAATCTTCGCAGTGTCTGATTATTATGCAATGGATTTTATTCGATTTCTGAAAAGTGTGGGGCTGTCCGTTCCTGAAAATATATCGGTAATTGGATTTGATAATGTGCGGGAATGTGAAAAATTTATACCTCCGCTTACCACAATAAAACAGGATAACAGGCAAAGGGCAGCCTTAGCAGTTAAAATGTTGAATCAGTTAAAAAATGGATACTGCACGAATAAAAATGTGATACTTCCTGTAACTTTAATAGAACGTGACAGCGTATGCAATATAAAAATGCACAAAGAATACGCCTGAATTTTGTCATGGGTTATGCGTTTAACCTTTGCTATTTATCAAAGCTCATTTTATTATTATTACAAATGAGTGTCCGCTAAAACGGACGGATGGGAGCAAAGATGAATAAAGAAAAGAAAGAATTTCAAAAGGAACTGTTTCAGATCGCAATTCCCGTAACATTACAATGCCTGATGCAGTCTTCCTTTTCTGTAGTAGACCAGCTTATGACGGGGCAGCTTGGAAGTACCAGTATCACAGGCATCGGATTGGGAGGAAAGTTTGCGTCTATTTATTCCGTAATGATTGCAGCTGCTGCATCTGTAGCGGGCATTATGATAGCACAGTACATAGGGAAAAAAGACGATAAAGAAACAGGAAGGAGTTTTTATACAAATTTAGCAGTTTCCTTAATATTGGCAGCGGTTTTTACTTTATTAAGTACAATGATACCGTCCCGGATTTTAGGGCTGTATACGAATGACGGAACCGCAATACAAAAAGGAGTGGAATATCTCAGGATATATGCGCTCAGTTTTCTGCCTGTAGCAGTTACGTCAATTCTTTCCGTGTATCTTAGATGCGTCCGGGCAGCAAAGGTTCCCTTATATGGGGGTATTTTTGCCAGTATAGCAAATACCGTCTTAAATTATATCCTGATATTTGGAAAAGCAGGTTTGCCGGCAATGGGTGTAAAGGGAGCTGCATGGGCATCTGTAATATCACAGTTATCGGGCTGTATACTTACCGTTATATTCTTTTTCTTCTTATACCGGAAAAACACATGGAAAATTCCATTTGAAATCAGCATGGACAAGGTTTCTATGAAACAGTATGCGGTTATTTTAATGCCATTGCTTGTGTGTGAATTTTTCTGGAGCCTTGGAGAAAATGTATATGCGTCCATTTACGGTCATGTAGGAACAAAAGCCTTTGCCGCCATGACATTAACGAATCCTTTACAGGCATTGGTAATAGGCGCATTAAGCGGCGTATCACAGGCCGCCGGAGTAATGATCGGAAAAAGACTGGGAGCTGATGATAGGGAACGCGCTTATCAGGACTCTAAAAGACTGATGTATACAGGATTTGCCTGTTCCATCCTGTTGTCGGTATTGGTATTTGCATTTAAAAAATACTATGTGTTGATTTTTAATGTGGAAGATGACGTAAAGCAGACGACAAGGTATCTGCTCACAGCCTATGCTCTTGTAGCGCCTGTAAAAGTGCAGAACATGATTTTAGGCGGAATTTTAAGAAGTGGCGGAAAGACAACTTTTGTATTGTGGATCGACATAATCGGTACATGGCTATTTGGCGTACCGCTTGGACTGTTAACCGCTTTCGTTTTCCATTTACCCATAGCGGCAGTCTATTTTGTTTTATCTATGGAAGAATGCATACGTTTGATTATTTCATTGGTCATCTTCAGACAGAAGAAATGGATGCAGACATTGTGAAATTAAAAAAGCCCCGCCCATGTGACACTTTCACACAAGCGGGGCTTACAAACAGCGGCTTGACTTTTTTATGGTTCTTCAAAGTTTTTATTTCTTCCGAAAGCATCTTATTTCATAATACCTAAAAACGAAGTGATTTTTCCGAAAGTATACTCCCCTTCGATCAGTCCAAACTCCGGGTCATAATATTTTCCATCATACAGCAATATCCAATGTGTATATCCTGCATTCATATGAACCGTCAAGATGGAAAACGGATAGGGTTTCGGATTTTTCTTTGATATCCGTGTGTTTTTTTCTGCATGCGGAATTTCATAACTGTCTAAAATATCTATCAGCTGTCCAATACTTGTCGGACCATCCGTTTTCATGTCATGAATTACCGTCTCTATTGTTTTATCTGCGATCATGGCAATACATGCCTGTCCGCAGGTTAAAGAACTGTTTTGCATAATAAGTTTCATAAGAGCCTCCCAAAATTTTTCCTTATTTCTGTTCCCCCAAAAATGTTTTACGAAAAATTAGTGAATGCCTCCGTTTTGGAAACACTGTCTACATGGATGTACACATCCATGCAGGTTACTCCGTCTTTTTCATAAACATATTCAAAACAGGCTAGAACATCTTTCTTAGGTTTTTCTTTAAAACCATTGGCCTGCAAATACTCCATAATGCGTTTATATCCGTTCGGAATACGCTCAAATGCTGCCGAAAACGGATCGTATATTGTAATTACAGCATAATCCGCTTCTGCCTGATCTGCAAACTCTACTCCCGGATATTCTGTTTCAAATCCCTCCGGTAAAATATATGCTGCCACATATCCTCTCAACCCGAAGCGATTCTGCAGTTCCATAGATACATATGGGAAATCCCATCCAATTTTTTTTGCATCCGGTTTCCTGTTTAAAAGTCCTGATTTCTGCGCCCACGTGTCCAAATAAGTATTAACATTGTCCTCTGGATTTGGGGTAACCATAACATATCGTGCCATCCTGAATGGTTTTACTGTTTTTATCATAATTTCCGAATAAATACCCTCTTGCACTTCCATATTTTCCCGTACCAGATTATCCAGATTACAGGCAAACATATCGCTTAAATCTATCAGCTTATTTAACTCAGGAGTCACCTCGTCCGCCTCCCATTTTGATATGGTCTGGCGGGATACGGACATTCTCTCCGCCAGCTGTTCCTGCGTCACCTTCTGTTGTTTCCTCAAAAATTGAATATTTTTTCCTAAACTCATTTTAACCTCCCGTGCCGTCTTAAAATTTTTTACTGTTTACCATCGATCGATTATGTTCATTTTGACAAAATCGTAACGCCAACGCTACCATACGTGAAGTGCTATTTATAGGAAAAATGTAAACCTGCAGTTTACATTTTTGTATTCCGATATTGTCAGGAAAAATTTACTTACCATCCCAGATCCAATAACCAGTTATTTAATAATCTCTCCCTGTCCTTCTCTTTTACTCCTATGTCTTTAGGACTTATATACTCGCCCTTAATGTTACCATCTACAATATACAACACTCTGGAACACTTTGCGGCTACCTTTGCATCATGGGTTACCATCATAATCGTTGTTCCTTCTTCGTTTAACTTTACCAGTTCCTCCATTACCTCATTTGACGCAGTTCTGTTCAAAGCTCCCGTAGGCTCGTCCGCAAATAAGACCTTGGGCATATTAATCATACTCCTGCAGATGCAGGCCCTCTGAAGCTGCCCTCCTGAAACTTCATTGATATCGTTATCGACAATATCAATAATACCCAGCTTACGCATTAAATCCTGTCCACGCCGGACCGTTTCCTTACGTGTTTCGGTATTCTTATCAGATTGTACCGCAGGAAGAATAATATTGTCGAGAACGGTCAGATTTTTAAGCATATACATCTGCTGAAAGATAAAGCCCATTTCATCAAGACGTAAGTCTGCAAGCTTCTTTTCACCCATTTCTGCAATGTTCTTTCCACAGAATTTTACTTCGCCTGCGCTAATGGAATCCATGCTCGAAACGGCATACAGGAGAGTTGATTTACCCGAACCAGACGGCCCCATAACGGCTACCATTTCGCCTTCAGAAACGGTAAAGTTTACATTTTTCAAAACGTTGTTCTGGCGTTTGTTTACGATATATGTTTTGCAGAGGTCTTTTACTTCTAAGATATTCATAATTGGTTCCTTTCTTAATCTATTGATTTCTAATATTTAATCTTAAAATTTGATTTGAAGTTACTCAATGTTCGCAGTGTCGGAAGCCTTGATTTTCCTTGTGTAAAGCGCGGTCAAAAATGCACTGACAGTTGTTGTGACAAGAATGACAACAGGGAAAATCAGATACATTTCAACAGGATTGATAACGTAAGCGGGTGCAAGCTCCATACCCGCCATTTTAAAAATGGGGTCAAAACATAAGTGCGTAAGCGGTATTGCAAAAATTTCCCCCATAATTACCGCAGTCATTCCCACAAATGTAAATCGCAATGTGTGGTATGCATAAATCTTTCCGTTTCGTGTGCCTATGGCTTTCATGAGCGCGATTTCGCCCTGCTCCTTTGCGATAAAAGAGCGCTCCATCAGTACGGTTATGAGTGCAGCTAATACGATTGTGAAAACAGCCACAAGGGATTTTACCGCTTCAAGAGCTCCCGCGATACCGACCATATCCGCTACTGCTTCGGCGCAGGTTCTCATATTTCCATAATCGGGAAAAATCCTCTGAATTTCTTCTATTCTCCGTTCAATATCCCAGCTTGACAGCTTGCGGTCAGGATGATCCGTAAAGGTGATCTGTGTATTGCCGCCGCTCACTGCCTGAACATAATTGATGTACGCATCGGTGTGAAGCCTGATATCGCTGCCCGCCATGTTAAAAGACTGGAAAAACGCCGAAATGATATATTCCTTATCTCCGTCAATGGTTTTTATCGTAACGGTATCACCAATCGTTGCGTTCAGCTTATCCGCGGCAATCCGTGTTATCGCGATTTCATCTGTATTCTGCGGCGCTGTTCCTGCCGTGTATTCATACATATCCATTGTGGAGCCTGTGCCTTGATAGATACAAATATTGCTCTCGTTTTCTCCGAAGGATACGGGCAGCATAAATGTGATTTCCTGATAGCATTTTGCGGGAATGCCATGTTCTGCAAGCGTCTGTTCCATTTCGTCAAGGTGCTTTTCAAGCTTTTCGTGTCCGTCTTCCATCATACATTCCGCAATGATTTTACTGTCCAGATAGACATCGCAGTCCGCCCATCCAAGTGATGCGGCAAGACTGCCGCTGTTTATGGTAGAAACCGTTGCCGAAAGTATCAGCAGAAGAGACAGACATAAAAAGAATGTAAGTGTGATAATGCTGTAACGCCGTGGACTGCTTACAATATCATTCAGTGCAAGGAAAGGCGCCATCGACAGCTTGGATTTCCCTAAACTCATAAGGCTCTTTTTGCGGAAACGTTCCCCTGTCTGGCCGTTTCTGATCGCGTCAATGGGTGTCAATTTCTTAACCTTGCCTGTACAGCCATAGCAGAACCATAAAATTACCGCTACGACAAGAACAGCACAAACAATGTTTACCAAAATCGGACTTTGATTTCCGATAATCATGTTCTGCGAAGAAACGCTCATAAGCATTTTACCGAAGGGGAAACTTAAAGTCAGGCCAATCGCCGCACCGATTGCAGAAAGCCCTATATATTTCACAAGGTATAATCCCCGGATTTTGAAATTGCCGATGCCAATCGCCTTCATGACTCCGATTTCACGAAATTCCTCGGAAAGTGTAAAGGAAATAGTAAAACGTAAAACTGCAAATGCTGTTATAATAAGAATCATGCTTACGATAAGCAGAATCCCTACCACGATCATGTCAAAAACATATAAGTATTTCATAAGAGCTCTGTCCATTGTAAGAACGCTGTTCTCTACAATCGGTTTGATCTGTGGCAGAACCTTTTCCATATCGGAAGAATAGATATAAACAGACTTACCGCCGTAATATCTTTCCGTATTTTCTGCGGAAAGGAAACGCTCAAAATCCTCTTTACTTATGATATAGCGGTAAAACGTTACCTGCTGTGAACCCAAAAGCGCGTCCTTTATTTTATCCGCAAGAACAAATTCACGGCGCACACCGTTTAATTCTATGGTAAGCTTGTCGCCCACATCAACCCCGAGCGCATCCGCCTCACCCTCCTGCATATAAAACTCGCCCTGCCTGACCGTTTCAAGGGTACTGCCATCGGAAAGAAAAAAATTCATACAAATGTCGCTTTGAACCAGATTCGTACCATCGACAACAATATCCTCGTCCTCATAGATAAAATTTTCGGGCGACAAAAACAATACGTCTTCCGTTGCATAGCGATCTACCGCACTCGCCAGGCTTACCGTTTCATCAATGTCAACAGCACAATTTCTATTCATGACAGCCGCAAAATAATCAGGTACATCTGCCATTTCAAAGTAACTGTCCAACGCCTTGGTAACATTTAAAATGTTATTTACACTTGACGATACAAACATTGTGGCAAGGATCATAAATAATAGAAGAATCATATTCATGGTCCTTTTTCGTTTTAAATCTTTTTTTAGCATGTTTAAATACATTCTTTTACTCCTCTCTTGTTTCTGCATTGATTTTACAAGAGATATGCTAACACCTGAATTATTAAATAATCATTAAATGCAAAACTTCAGAGCCACTAAATACGACTCTGAAGTTTTCATAGCCATTATGCTTTTCTAACCACTATCGTCACACAAAAAATATCTTCATTCATTCCGGCAAAGATTTCACCATCCATTTTACGCATTAGTGTTTTGCAAATATAAAGCCCCAGACCGCTCCCTTTTATACCGGTACTATTGCTTCCACGATAAAAGGAATCGAAAAGATTTGGAAGTTCCTCTTTTTTCAGACTGCACCCCGAGTTCTCGATCTGTATTAATTTGCAGTCCTCTTCCTCCCCAAACGAAATGCAGATCCGTTTACCGTCACCATATTTTATGGCGTTTTCCATAACATTTTGCAGAACCTCCATCATACGGTTCTTATCCCCTTTGGCAAGATATTCCGAAATTTCATCCACATGAAATTCAGTGTGAATCACAGACAGCTTATCCTTATAATAACTTTCTGTGGCTTTTATAACCTCTGAAAGGTAATACTCTCCCATAATCACTTCCAAATTCAGAAAATCTTCTCTGGATGCAGTAATAATTTCATTCACATACCCCTTTATTTCTTTCACATTCTTTGCAATGCCCTGCAAAACTTCGTCCTTTCTCTCCTGTGTGTCATACAAATCCTCCGACAACGCTTTGGAATACAATTCAATGGAAGAAAGCGGCGTTTTAATATCATGGGACAAAGAAAGAATCAATGTCCTCCGCTCCTTTTGAAATTCAAGTTCTTTCTCTTTTGTTTCCTCCAACTTTTCACGAAGCATGTCCATTCCCCACAGGAAGCGCCCAAACAACTTACTTTTTTCTTCTTTTACAGGCATGGACAAATTTCCTTTCGCCAGCTCATAAGGTAAATTACTCATATCATGAAAAGGTTTTAAAATCTTACAATACACATACGCGAGTACAATGTTTGTCACAATCATCATACCAAACAGCGAGAAATTTATGTACAAAGGTAATCGTGAACTTCTTTCCTCTACATATTCTATCCGGTACAGTTTACCGGATATTTCTTCCACTAAATAATCGTTATCACAGACTTCTCCGGCAATAAATTCCCTGATTCCTACTATTGTCTCATATTTATCGAAACTCATTGTTTCTATTTCGGAAACCTCTGGTTTTTGTTCTTCTATTTCTTTTATCACACGCCTTGCTTCCACAAGATATAATTTTCCGTCGCGGTCATTATTTTGATAAAAATACAGCATATTAGCTGACAGTATAAGCAATATCTCTACAATAACAATCCAAAGCATAAAGATTTTAAATTTACTCAAACCGATACCCTACTCCCCACTCTGTAATAATATGTCTGGGCTTTTTAGGTTCTTCTTCTATTTTTTCCCTAAGCCACTTAATATGTACTGCCAATGTTTGAATCTCCGAAACACTGTCACTTCCCCAAACGGTATTGAACAAATACTCCTTCTTCATAGTTACATTCTTATTTTCGATTAACAGCTTTAACAGTTCAAACTCCTTTTCGGTAACTTCTTTTTTCTGCCCGTCCACATAGATCGACTGCTGCACAATATTCAATCGGATATTCCCCTCTACCATCTCTTCCTGGCCATATTTTCTTTTAAAAATGCCTTTAATCTTAGCAATTAAAATATCTACATCATAAGGTTTCTCAATGTAATCATCTGCGCCAAGATTTAAACCCTTTAATTTATCATTCTTTTCCACCTTGGCGCTGGCAATTAAAATATGGGTATTGGAAGTCTCCCTGATCTTAGAACAAACCGCAAATCCATTTATTCCGGGAAGCATAATATCCAGCACAATTAATTTAGCTCCATATTTTTCATACAATTCCAAAGCTTTTTCACCGGTCTGGGCTACACTGACCGTA
This sequence comes from uncultured Lachnospiraceae bacterium, assembly GCA_947650155.1. Classification (GTDB taxonomy): domain Bacteria; phylum Bacillota; class Clostridia; order Lachnospirales; family Lachnospiraceae; genus RGIG3002. Next base: position 21,955 of record CANSUS010000023.1, on the reverse strand, counting down.
TAATTCTCCTTACGCAAAAAATCACACAACAAAATACCTATTTCTTTGTTATCTTCTACAATTAATATATCCAGCATCTTTCTTTAAGTATCCTTCCTTGCTCATCTTGCACCTCAAGTAAGCATTCAAACTTTCGCTCTTCATTATACCATGTAAAAGAAGTGCATCCCACTCATATTTTCCCCGACATTTCTGAAATCTATCATTGTTTCCTGACATTTCATGGTATACTAATGTCAAAAATATAAATAACAACAATTGCAAATATTTTATCATATAAAAATATGATTACTCCATTCACTGCAAAGAAAGGCCATTCTATGTTGAAATTAATTAAAATCTCCGTTGGAACCGCTGTATCCATTTTTTTAGCCGACGCCCTTGGATTAAGCTACGGCACCTCTGCAGGCATTATTACCCTTTTAACAATACAGGATACTTCCAAAGAAACCATTTCCATTTCTGTCAAGCGGGTTTTTGCCTTCCTCTTAGCAACAGCGTTATCTTACGCTATATTTCATATGATTGGATATTATGCCTTCGCTTACGGAATATTTTTATTTCTTTTCATAGCCTGCTGCAAACCTCTACGGCTGAGCGCCGCCGTTTCTACCAACGCCGTACTTGCCACCCATTATCTTCTGGCTAAAGGCATGTCCTTTACGATAATAAGTAATGAAGCGTTTCTTTTAATAATCGGCGCCGGTATTGGCACTCTGCTTAATCTCTATATGCCGGGAAAGGTAAAAGAAATCCGTACTACGCAGCATATCCTGGAAGAAGATTTAAAAACGGTACTTTCGCGCATGTCAGAATATATTAAAAAAGAAGACAAATCGGACTATACCGGAAATTGTTTTAACAAGCTGTCTGCAGATCTTTCTGATGGTAAAAAACTGGCATTCGCCTATATGAACAATACTTTTTTTCAAGAATCAAAATATTTTATTGAATATATGAATATGAGAGAGCAGCAGTGCACTGTTCTCAAAGATATTTATAAAAAGATCATGAGCATTCGTACCGTTCCTGCACAGACAGAACAGATTTCTTCTTTTATATATGAAATCAGCGCATCCTTTGGCGAGTCCAATAATGCAAAAGAACTGTTAGATTCCCTTGCCGGGTTATTGGACCGGATGAAGGGCTCTTCTCTTCCCGCTTCAAGAGAAGAGTTTGAAAACCGCGCTATTCTTTATTCCATTTTAATGGATCTGGAATATTTTTTATTATTGAAAAAAGAATTTGCAGATTCCCTTACGGAAGAACAAATCAGACGGTATTGGTACGCGTAAACATTTAAATGCAGCCTTTATGTACCCTTGATTATTATATAGGAAAGAGGTAAAGTATAAAAGAAAATGTTAGCGCTATTGAATTTCAATGTCTGCCTGAGCAGACAGATCGGAGAATTTAAATGAAAAATTTCATAAAATCCATTGCCTGCCTGGCAGTATATTTCGTAATTCAATTTCTCATGCAAATGGTATTCATGTTGTCCGGTACATTATTGGGAATAAAATCCCAAAATGAACTGATGGAATTTTGCATGAATCATTTATTTCTTTTAACAGTTCTGTCAAATATAGTTACTGTCCTTCTTTTCATACTTTACATGAAAATCCAGAAGAAAAATATAACCGAAGAATGGAATTTAATACCTGCAAAGCTTAAAACATATATCGCTCCCTGTGCATCTGTATTTTTGCTTTCCTTTGCATGGGCGTTTATTACATATGATATATCGTTTACCAATACACAGCAAATTGAGAAAAGTACCAATTTTTATTCTAGGATATTTCCGGGTTTTGGTATTATTATGATGGCGCTCACCCTGTTACTTGCACAACCGGTCATAGAAGAAATATTATGCCGCGGAATAATATTGAACAAGCTAAAAAACAGTATGCCGGTATGGGGCGCTGTCATAGTAAGCTCCCTGCTTTTTGGCATAATACATTTAATGGCTGGCGGAGCGGTGCTTACAATAGGCGCAGCTATAATGGGCATTTGTTTCGGATTGGTTTTTGTAAAAACAAAATCATTATATATAGCAATTGCCGCCCATGCATTTGCAAATCTCCCGGATTTTTTATTGCCTTACCTGCCCAAACCGGACTTCAGTACGAGAATAATATTGGCACTGGCATTGGCAGCGATTTCCATTATTATAATGATACTATTTTGCAAAAAAGAAGAAAAAATATAAATTTTTTGTCACACAGGCAAAGAAACATTGTCTAATTATATAGGAGGCAGAAATTTATGAATAAAAATAATAATGAAGAATTACAGGCTTTAGTCGATAAAGCCACTGCGGGAGATAAAAAAGCTCTCGAAATGCTTGTTACAGGCGTACAGGATATTGTTTTTAATTTATCCCTGCGGATGCTTGGTACATTTGCAGACGCGGAGGATGCCACACAGGACATCCTGTTGAAAATGATTACGCATTTGTCCTCGTTCAGAGGAGACAGCTCATTTACAACGTGGGTATTCAGCATTGCTGCGAATCATCTGAAAAATTACAAAAAGCATATGTTCGCCCGCTTTGCACCCAGCTTTGAATATTATGGAGATGATATAGAAAACGGAAAAATACAGGATGTTCCGGATTTAACGCAAAACGTAGAAAAGGCTATTTTAGCGGAAGAACTAAAAATGTCCTGTACGAATGTAATGCTGCAATGTCTTGACGTAGAAAGCAGATGCATTTTCATATTAGGTACCATGTTTAAGATTGACAGCCGGATTGCAGGGGACATTTTGGATATGACCCCGGAAGCATATCGTCAGAAGCTTTCGCGAATACGCAAAAAAATGGCGGACTTTCTTGGACAGTACTGTGGAGAATATGGTGACGGCAGGTGTAAATGTAAGGACAGGGTAAATTATGCAATACAAAATCACAGAATAAATCCGTTGCAGCTGGATTATATGACAGCCACAGAAATCTCCGTTGAGACCATGCTAGATGTAAAAAATGCTATGGAAGATATTGACGGCCTATCGCAGAACTTTTCGTTCTGTAAGCCCTATCAATCTCCCGAACGCACAAAACAATTGATACAGGAATTTTTAGATTCCACACAACTTTCCATTATCCAGAGATCATAAGGAGTTAACACATTATGAATATAAAATTAATTTTTGATTATTTATCGGCGCTTGACAAGAATAATAACCGTGAATGGTATCATGCGAATAAAGGCGACTACAAAAATGCAAATGCTGAATTTGAAAACCTATTGCAGACACTGATGTTGGAGATCGGAAAATTTGACAGCAGTATTTTACATAACAATCCAAAAGACCTGACATTTAAGATTGTAAGGGATACCCGTTTCAGTCATGATAAATCGCCTTATAATCCTGCGTTCCGCGCCCATATTTCTTCTAAAGGCAAGCTGCCGGTTCCTGTCGGATATTATCTGATGTTAAAACCCGGTAATCAGTCTTTTTTAGGCGGCGGTTTGTTTGCGGACATGTTTAAAGACGCAACAACGATGATACGGGATTATATTGCTCATAATGGTGAAGAATGGGAACAGATTATACATGAGCCGGAGTTTGAAAAATATTTCACCGTGCAGGGAACAGCATTAAAAAATGTTCCTGCCGGATATGAAAAAGAACATCCACAGGCGGAATTTTTAAAATTTAAAAGTTGGTATTTGGAATATCCGCTAAAAGATGAAGAATTATACAATGCGGATATATTTATTGCAAAAGCAGCAGAACTTTTCCGAATTATGAAACCTTTTAACGATTATATAAATAAAGCGCTCACAGGATTTCAGATGCCAACAAGATAATGTTGTACCTGTACAGGTGATAACGGAAGCTATAAAATACTAATGGACTTGCAGCCTTTCAACAGGCTGCAAGAAAAATATATCATCATAGGTACAGATAACTGTTTATTTTAGATAGCCTTTATACTCTTCCCCCATCTTTTCAGGAAACCCATGACGCAGTCCCGGCTGCCACACCAAATGAGTCTGAACCCCTGCCTCTGTCAATTTATGATATAAACCTGCTGCCATATCGTGACACACTTCATCCAATACCCCACAATAAATTCCCACTTGAATTCCCTTTTCATGGCATACTTCTACAATCCTCTCTGCATTTTCCTTCATATAAGGAATATACGGAGACTGTAACAGCAAAGCTTCTATCTGTAAACTGCACGCGGCTATTGTCCGCAAAATCATATCACAGCCGGCAGAAAATCCTGCTAAAATATGTTTCTTATAATTTCCCCACGGCACTTTCTTTACGCACTCTTCAATCTGCCTGAAATTCATAGTATCATAATTCCAGCTAAATCTTCCATAGGATTCCGCTGTAGCAGACTGTACTGCTTCAACCTGAATTTCCCGGCTCTCCAGCATATGCCAATCCGCTTTACTAATAGAAGCATTCTGACCATTACCATGTACGCAAAGCAATAATATTGATGCAGTCTGACCTTGATATGTACAAAACGGCCTTGCATTTTCCTGTGCTGTTTTCTGCCTCTGCTCACAAAGAAGCTTCAAATCCGAAAATTTTTTACTCCCAAATAAAGGAGCCAAGTCCTGATCCTCCAGTTCCTCTTTCCGATACCAGTATCCCTTTTTTAAAACTGCTTCCTCAAAATGATGTAACGCAATTTCACTCTTACCGTTTCCTGCCGCAAGGCACATCAAAAAATAAAATACACGCGGATATTCGCCTTCTGGCAGTTTTAAAGACTCCCCGGCCAGAAATCGATAAGCCGCTTCATACCCTTCCTGTGAAGCTATTACTAAAGTCTTATCTAATAAAATGTTCTCCAATTTTTCTACTCCTTAATAATAAACGAACGCCCTTGGTCTTCCTGCACTTTATACTCACACTTTCTTTTCTTTTTCTAACAATTTATCTAATTCTGCATTTAATCGTGTTTTTAAATCATTAAGTTCTTCCTGTGTCGGTAAAAATTCCTCCGCTGCTAATTCTGCACCCAATTTCCAAACAGGTCCTCCTGTCTCCGTATCTCCTTTTCTTCTAGGAAATATGTGCCAATGCATATGAAGACCGCTGCCTGCGCCCAAAAGTTCATAATTCAGCTTATCCGGTTTAAATGCATGATAAACCGCCTCTGCTACAATTGCCATTTCATGAAGAAATTTATCTCTGAATTCCGGTTCCAAAAAATGCAATTCCGTTGCATGTTCTTTACAGAGGAATAAAGAATACCCCTTTATACGCTGATGATCTCCTATCACAACATATCCTGTATCCAATTCCTTAACGAAATACGGATTCTTACCATTTTTAATCCAGTCAATTCTCTCACATATCATACAATATTCCATAAGTATCCCCCGATTTTTTATCATCTGATTATTTTTGAACATCACATCATCTTGCATTTATTCAGAAATGTTTTTTTACAATATCAGTATTTTATCATAAATGGCCCCCTACGTCATTGGTTCGACGTATAAAAAAATATAAGGTCAATTGTCCGTCCCTCTCTGCTATCAAAATATAATTCCATATTAAAAAAGGACTGCCGTATGCAATCCTTTTTCAAGTATATTCCTATCCTATATTTCATGATAATTGAAAATATTTAGTCAGAAATTCTATTAAGCGTAAACTCATCCACAGTCCCCCAGCTCTTCGCATTACACTTCATGCGCACACCAATAGTAAGAGTACCGTCTGTAACCTTTATTTCAGGAATCGTAGGTGTTTTCCAATCCGTCCACGTTGTTACCATAAAAGGTTCCGTCTGTTCCTCACCGTTCACAATAGCATATAACTCCATTTCTCCTTCTGTTACATCACCGCCCTGTGCATAAGCAAAAAGCTGATATGTCCCCGGCTCTAAATCTGTAATTTCCTGCTCAATAGAAAATTCCATATCAGAATCTGCCGACCAGAAATGGAAAGCAACTTCACCGGTATAAGCATCGTCTGCTTTCACCTGAAAATCAGTAGGATTATTTTCTCCTTCATAAGAAACTTTCCACATGGAAGTATCCGCATCTTCAAAACTCGGATTTTGTACATGATTGATCATTTTTACTTCAACATCACATGTAACTTCTGTCCCGTCTTCCAGTGAACCTGTCACCTGATATTCGCCGCCTTTATTTGTATCAATTGCCGAAACCTGTACTTCATCCCATGTAACGGCGGCCTGTGTATTTGCAGAACGGTCATTATAAATCACATCCACCTTTTCAGGAAGTTCCAATTCATTGCCTACTCCGCAGACTACCGAAATCTTTGGAACAGAATCCACCGCTAAAGGCGCTGTAGAGCCATATTTTAAATACTTAAATACATTCAAAGATGCAAGCGGATGACCGTCGAAATCAAACATTGCCTGGTTATCCCAGGAACAGCCCCCATAATATAGTCCTGCATCATCAGGATCATAATCGGCTGCAAAGCTGCTTGCCCATCCACTTCCAAATTCCTCCCATAAAGGAGAATTATCTGCATCCGGCTCACCAACCGGAATCCACGTTCCTTCCCAATAAAAGACACCGATTACGCCCACATCATTTGCGGCTTCACAAATATCACGAATCATGGTTGCCTGACTCTGCACGGTTGCAGCATACCCCTCAACCAGATCGTCAACACCTTCAAAACTGTTACCGGAACCGTCTCCATCCTCAGAAGTATAACAGTAGGAGGTTTCAGCAATCATAACTTTTTTACCATATTTGTCTATCAGATTTTTAGCAACAGCCTGCATATTTTCATTTGTGCCATCCCAGAACGGATAGTAGGATAATCCAAATACATCATAATCAACGCCCGCATCTTCCAAATTTTGAGCAATGCGATCTATTCCGTCCGTATCCTCTATGTTCGTATAATGTACGGCAACCTGAATGTCTTTACCATAAGTTTCTGCTATTTCGCGAACTGCGCGGCTGCCTGAAGTCAACAGATCCATAACCACGGCGACATCCGTTTCGCCTGACATCCCATTATTAATTTCATTTCCAACCTGTACCATTCCTACATTGACGCCTGCGTCCAATAGTTCTGTAAGACTTTCCTTTGTAAATTCATAGAGCGCGTCGCACTTTTCTTCCCCGCTCATGCCTTCCCATGCCTTTGGCGCATGCTGCCTTTTCGGATCAGCCCAAAAATCGGAATAATGGAAATCAATACACACTTTCATACCATATTGAGTGGCGCGTCTGCCCAATTCAATCGCGGTTTCCAAGTCATTATTTCCGCCGCCATAACCGTTTCCATTCTCATCGTACGGATCATTCCAGACACGGATACGGATATAATTGACACCTGACTCTGCAAGTGTTTTAAATACATCCTGCTCTTCACCCGCATAATTATAGTAAACAGCGCCGCTGTTTTCATTAACAAGTACAGCCGATGCATCCATCCCACGAATAAAATCATCGGAAATATTTTCAATGGGTTTTATAAAGATCTCTGATTCTTCCGGTCCGTCCGGCAGTGGAAATGAAGTTACTTCGATCGGACCATATTCTTTCTCAGGTTCTTTAACCTCTTCCGTCTCCTGTGTTTCCGTAGAAATTTCTGTTTCCGCTGACGTCTGCTCCTGTGCGGATTCCTGTGTTTTCGCAGCAGGTTCCGTATTGTTTCCTCCACACCCCGTCAAAGCAGACAGACAGAGACCGGTACTGATACCGAGAGCCAGTAATTTTGCATATGATGTTTTCATATGTGAATGTCTCATAATGTAAATCCTCCCTGTTTTCAAATAAAATACTTAAATTTCCATACTATAAATAAGGATGCATCACTTTACTTTTCGTATGTTTTTTCCTATAATTATTTTACTTATAAAATAATTATAGGAAATTTGTACAGGATACGGCAATATCTCAAAACGATTTAAGCAGTTTCATTTGTATCATATTCGGGATTAGTAGAAAATTTATGGGAGATAATATGGAAAAAGATACCACACTGGATATGCTGAAAGCTTTAGACAGTCAGGATTCTTCTATCAACGTACAAAATGGCGAAAGCGATTTCAGCCGGTTTTATCATATGAACGTGCCGTTTCAACTTACGCTGGAATACTGTAACGGCTCCGGCCAGGAAGAATATGTAAATATTGTCACATTATCTTCCACAAAAGCTGTTCTTTATCAGGAATCTCTAGCTCTGAAAAATGATCCCTTTATAAAAAACACTCCGCATTTTCATGATTTTTTTGAATTTGTTATTGTTTTAGAAGGAAATATTATTCAGAAAATAGAAGGAAAAGACTATCTGTACACCGCTGGTTCCTGCTGCCTGATCAATCGAAATCTGCGTCATTTAGAATACTATCCTTCCAAATGTAAGATTTTATATATAGGACTTTCTCCCGAATTTGTTACAGAATTGTTTACCTCCGCACAAAATTCATTTTTTACAAGTGAAAGGGAAATTTCTAACAGTAAACTTTATCAATTTATCACTGACGACATTAGAAATCCCGGAGAGCGTGCTTACCTTGATTTTATTCCTGCTTACCAAAACCGTCTGCCTGCCGTACGTCTGCACCACATAGCAGAATCCATGCTTAAAACCCTGCTTTATCCTGAATTTGGCGCATCTTACCGGATTCGCAGCCTAATGTGCAGTTTTTTATCCTATTTATCACTGCCCAAATTCTACCATTGTACCAATATTCGGCTTGATACGAACAGCGATTTTCTGCTTTTTTCACGCATTACCCGCCTGTTTGAAGAAAGCGACGGCCGCATGACGCGAACCGAATTAGAGCAGCTCCTCCACTACAGTGGAGATTACTTAAACCGTATTGTCAACAAATTTACCGACATGTGTCTTTATGATTACGGAATGACCTTCTGCATGAAAAGAGCGGCAAAATACTTGACGGAAACAAAGGACTCCATTAGTACTATTGCTGCCCGGTTAAAATTTTCAAACCGCACACATTTTTATTCTCTGTTTAAGAAAAAATATGGAGTTACCCCGAAAGAATATCGACATATACACTCTTAGTACCGCGATACATTTACTTTATAATAATCCGTTTACAACATAACGCCTTTCCTCCACATAAGAGAAAAGGCGCTTTTTTTATTTTTCTAATTTTTCAAATACCGGAATACACTCAATCGGCGCTTTACAAGAAACCGTCTGTCCGCCCTCGTAAGTCTGGCCATCCGTTATGTTTTTCCATTTGCCCACAGGCAGATAAACTTCCCTCTCCCGCTGCCCCATTTGCAGTACCGGCGCAACAAGATACTGATCGCCAAACATATATTGATCTTCTAATTCCCAACAATGCTTATCTTCCGGAAATTCATAAAACATCGTCCTTAATAATGGTGCGCCTGTTTCCGACGCTTCTTTCATTAATCCTTCGATATACGGTTTTAAGGATAACCGGAGTTCCCATTGCTTTTTCATAATACCGAACGCTTCTTCTCCATAGCTCCACAATTCATTTGAATGTCCCGTATACAGACTTCCCCCGCCCCATTCTTTATCGGAAAGCGGCGGAATGTCATGTGGTCCACGGTCGCCATGCATACGGAGGATGGGGCTGAACACTGCAAATTCAAACCACCTTAAAAGCAGTTCTCTAAAGCCCTCATCCTCTACGTCATCAGTCATAAATCCGCCAATGTCCGTAGTCCACCACGGTATTCCGGCAAGTCCCATATTTAATCCCGCACTTAACTGATCTCTTAAAGATTCAAAGGTACTTGGCACATCTCCCGACCAAAGGAGCGCCCCATATTTCTGGATTCCTGCCCAACCGCACCGGATCAGATGAAGGATCTCCTTTTCTCTTCCTTCCGATTTGATGCCGTCATAAAAAGTCTTCGCGTAAAGCTTCGGATAAACGTTGCTGACCTCTAATGCATTTCCTAACATATATCTGTAGTTGTCAAAATCATATACCCCGTAATCCGGCTCGGCATTATCCAGCCAAAACATATCGATTCCATAATCATAATAATTCTGTTTACACTTTTCCCATAAATACGCCCGCGCCTCCGGATTCGTAACATCGATCTCCAGACAGTCCCCCTGAAAATCGTAAGTCTGATTACTGCCTCTTTCTGTCTGAATCAAAAGGCCACGATTCGACAATTCTTCAAAATTCTCACTTTTCTTATCCACAGAAGGCCATACGGAAACCACTACCTTTGTTCCCATTGCATGAAGTTCGTCGCACATCGCCTTCGGATCAGGCCAGTATTCTTTATCAAATTTCCAGTCTCCCTGTCTGGTCCAATGGAAAAAGTCTATGACAATTACATCGATATGAATCCCTAACTCCTGATACTTTCTTGCCACGCTTAAAACTTCTTCCTGCGTCCGATACCGGAGTTTACACTGCCAAAGTCCCAAAAGCCCATCAGGAATCATTGGCGCTCTGCCCGTCACTTCCGTATAATTTTCCACGATTTTGGCCGGATTATCGTCTACAGTAACCCAATAATCTATCTGTTTTGCCGCCTTTGCTTCCCATTCCGTATAATTTTTTCCGAATATCACATTTCCCACACCCGGATGATTCCATAAAAATCCGTATCCCATACTGGACACTGCAAAAGGAACAGATACCTGAGAATTACGCTGTGCAAGTTCCAGCGTACAGCCCTTTAAATCAAGATAAGACTGTTGGTACTGTCCCATCCCGTAAATTTTTTCTCCGTCATTACTCTCAAAACGTATTTTTAAAGCATAATCACCGCCGATAATCGCCTTATATTCTCTGCCGCGCATTTTTAAACATCTGCTTTCCTTACAGGAAGGCTGGTCATAATCTCTGTGATACTCCTTTAAAATCTTTTCTCCATCGCGATAAAACGTCATAATTCCTGCAAAATCCACCTGAATACGTAAACGCCCATTTGTAATAGACGCGCTCTCATTTCCATTAATTTCAACAGATACCCCCGCCGCCGTTTCTTCCACCGGTTGTTCTAATGCCCAGTCGTTTTCTGTAAATTTCGGATACTTCGCAGCGCGTACGCGCAGTGCATTTTTCCCCCAAGGCGTAATTATCACTGTTTCATACTGATGTTTCCACATTAAAGATTGTTTTTCCTGCCAAAACCTCATACTTATTTACCTCCATTTTATAATGATTTTCAACAAACAGTATATTTCTTTACTGTATTTATACGTTCTTATAAAGCTATACAATAATTATAAACTGATTCCGGCTTGTTGCAATTTCTTTATGTTACATTTATACTAATAGTATATTGATAAATATATATTAGTTCTTTAACTATATTCACATATAATTGTACAATATTGATTTTTATATACATACACTATCTGTCGTACTACAGAAACGGAGTAATAATCATTATGATAGAAGCAGATGTTAAAAATATTTCCCACCTCAGAGAAACCACTCCTCATGGAAATCCTATGTTTCCCCTTATGCTCTATGACATCTCCCCCGATCCCTCATTTGAAGAACGCATCGGCTGTCATTGGCATGAAGAAATTGAATTTCTCGTAATCACAAAAGGAAAGGCATCTGTACATTTAAACGGTGAAATCTATCCGGTAAAAGAAAACTCGATCTGTCTGATACCTTCCAATCATCTTCATTTTCTTACTTGTGAAATAAACCAGAGACTAGATTTTTTTGCAATTGTGTTCCATCCGGATTTTTTATATAGTCTGCACCATGATACCATTCAAAAGAAATACTTAAAACCCTTTTTATCCTCAAAATCTTCCTGCCGGATTATAGAACCCTCCCATACATGGGAGCAGCAGTTATTGCAATGTTTAAACGCCATACGGGAAGCCTTCCACGCAAAAAAATACGCATATGAACTATTAATCAAAATCAAATTACTGGAAGCTTTCCATTTACTTGCTGAAAACACTATCTCTGAACAAAGTTCTGCCGAAAACACCTCCGACCACCGTATTATACTCGTAAAATCTATTATGGAATATCTGCGTAAGAACTATGAAAAAGACATGACATTATCGGAATTAGAAAAAGAATTCAACTTAAGTAAAGGACATATTTGCCGTATGTTTAAGTCCATAACCCACATGACGCCGTTTGAATATCTGAACTATTATCGGATTAATCAAAGCGCGGATCTGCTTGAACATTCTGATGACGAAATCAGTATTATCGCTACGAAGTGCGGCTTCAACAATATCAGTTATTACAACCGCACTTTTCAAAAATATATGCATATGACGCCTTCCAAATTTCGGAAAAACCTGGAGTTTTTATAAAATATAAGGGATTTTTGTCAAGCCTGATCCCGCACCAATTTAATCACCGCCGTATTTGCATAAGTAAGAGGTTCATTATGCATAAAAAATACTTTTGCATCCATCGGCGCAAAAAGCGTTTCCATAATTTCCCCCTCGTAAGGGTGTACAATATTAGCAAGCGGTTCTCCCACAACCACTTCTTCTCCCGCCTTTATCAACGGTTCAAAAATACCCGATTTCGCCGTGCGTACCGAAACCATGTCCGTGTCGCACACTACCTTAGATTCCATCAGTTCAGGAACGCTGTATTTCACAATTTCCTGTGCGGAAAGAAAATTCAAAACAGACAATACCGCCTGCCCCGCGCCGTTTCGCTCAATCCTCGAAGTCGTTGTCGTATACAAAGAAAAGGCCTGCGTATTCCATACCTGCCAGTTATAATTCAAAGTAGTCGTATCATAAGGACGCACCTTCCTTACCACCACATATGGCAGCCCGAACTTCTTCGCCGTCTCCACATTACTGTAACCTTCATCCATCATACGAATGTGGGGCATAAAATCACCCGGCATATAAAAGGAAGTAAACTGAATGCCGTACTCATATTCCATTATTTCCTTAAATACCCCGTCCGCAATCCTCTGCGTCGTCTCTCCCAAATGATACCCCGGAAACATTCTGTTAATATCCGTATTATCCGTCGGCCAAAACCGTTTTTGGATGTTCATGGAATACGGATTCATGGAAGGGATCACTAAAATCTTATGCCCTGCCCTGATCCGTCCTTCTTCTTCAAGCTGCCTTAACTTTTTTACCAGCAGTGAACAACAATAAATCTGCTGTACCTCATTCCCTCTGGAACTTCCCACAATGCAGACAGATTTTGCGCCTTCTCCAAATTCGTACCCGGTAATCCGAAAATCATCCCTGTACATCCCTTTGATCTCATAAATTATTTTCTTATTCAAACTTGTATGCCTCCTTTCGGAGTAACCGCCCCATAAGAGAACCTTCATCCACCACCGGATAATCCCGGATCGTAAAAAGAATGCCGTCCACCGGCGCTTTTACTTCATCCAACACTTTTCCACATAACGGATCTACGATCCGCCCGATCACATCCCCCTTTTTTAATTCCTCCCAATGACGCGCTGCAGGTATGAACAGTCCGCCTACGCTCGCGTTTAAATAATTGACATCGTCGGGATCTCTGGATATAATCGGCTGCCTTGGCTGCTTCACCTTACCTTTCCATATTCCCATTTCATGCATCAGACAAAAAATACCGTCCGCCAACTGATCTCCATATTCCTGCGTAATCCGCATCCCCACGCCCATCTCCACTACCAGCGTCGGTGTTCCTATACTGTTTAAGCTATGCGCAAAAGTGGATTCCAACACCGTGCTTGCCCCATGCACCCATATAAAATCAACATTTGCATTTTTTGCCATAGGCATAAGCATTTCTTCGTGCAGTTCGTTAATCCTGATCTGGGGAATCTCAGTCAGATAAATATTACTCGCATGAATATCTACCACGCAGTCGGAACCGGCAATGTCCTCAATAATTCCCGCAGCCAGATATTCCGTCATGTTTCCGTCGATATTTCCGGGAAAAAGACGGTTCATATCCAAATCAAAAGCCGGAATTCCCCTTGTAATGGAATCGATCCCCAACGGATTCACTGCCGGATATATGTCTACAATTCCCGCCAGATTTTCCCTGTCCTTTTCTATGCGACGCTGCAATTCAAAGCAAACGTACTGCCCCTCCAGCTCGTCGCCATGTATCCCCGTCACAATACTGATGCGTTTTCCTTCTTCCGCCGATTTTTCCGGCAGGATACGGTTTTTTTTGTTTTTTAATGTTTCATCTATAGGAAGGCCTACAGATGCTATCGTTTCTACCATAATATTATCGTCCTCGTTATTCTGATTGTGCCTGCAGATCCGGTCGTTTTCTTTTACTGATTCTGCAAAACTGCCGCGGATATTTCCTGCATCTGCGTGCCGCCGCCCCATATCAGCCCGCGGTTAATCGCGCACTCCGACGCGTCTCTGCCATCGCCTAATTTAATATGACCATTCGATATCAAACAATCATTGGTGGGATCGAATCCAATCCATCTGCCATTGCAAAGCGCCTCCGCCCATGCATGGCTCTTGCCCTCTCCCGTGAGCAGCCCGCACACATAACGGGCGGGAATCCCCATATATCTCAGCAAAGTAATATAAATATGCGCGTAATCCTGACACACTCCTTTCCCCATATTCCATGCCTCTTCCGCCGTAGTTTCGATCTGCGTCGCGTTAGGAACATAGCGGAAATCCTGATGTAAGCGGTGCATAAGGCGGATACATTTATCATACTCGCTTTTACACTCCGAAAAATCAAGCGTATTATAATATGCCAAAAGTTTCCGCCCCGGCAGACACTTTCCAAACGGAAACCGATACATGCCGATCCTTTCCTCCTTCGCCTCCTCCTCATAATCCGTCTGTAAAATCTCCACGTCACCCGTAATATGATAAAGAAACTTATCATGCGTCTCTTTTACATGCCCAAAAATCTGCCTGTTGCAATAAGAATCTTCTCCGTAAGAAAACGCCGTTTCCGGCAATACTGATATATCCATAGAAAGCAGATGCTGTCTCGCATCCTCTTTCGGTATACATTTAATTGTAAAATAACACTGACTTACCGGAACGGTATAAAAAATCTCCATATGATATTCAAAGTGCAAACGTTCCACCAAACCACTCCCGATCACTTACTATAAAATCGTTTCAACTATTGATACAATTTTATAGTAATCTAAATCGTATCTTTCCACAAGTTCTTTTACCAGTCCAAGTTTTTCTTCCTCATAGGGCAGACCGCTCCTTTGTACCCGCGGAATCATTCGGTGTACTTCCCTGATCAGCTCGCCTTTCGTAACGCCCAGACGTGCATAAAGGTCAATCCGCTCGATCCGCTTTCCCGCCTTGATAATATTCCTGATCTGCTCCGAATCGATCTGGTCGTCCACAATGCCCCAAAAAGCCAGTATATTATCCACAATCCGCTGCATCTCAATAAGCGGCGCATTACTTTCCGCCGCCCGGTTCATCTCATAAATGGCAAGCTGTATATATGACAATGCCTCAGAACCGATGCTTTCCCTAAGAACAATAGCGTTATCATACGCTCTGTTTAAATTGCTGATGATCGAATCAGGATTCTGCGCATCGAAAGGATACCTTCTTGTAAAATCCTCTTTGGATATGTAGATGTTCGGAATATCCAGAGAATTACAAAAATCCTGAAAACTATCCGTAATCTCATCGATCATCATATCAAAACTACGGGAATAAATACGAAGCGTAGTATATACGCGCTCCGTATACCTCCCAAGCCAATATAACCTGTTTGCCTGCTCTACCGAGATAATACCCATGTGTCTTTAAAACCTCCTCCCTGAGATGAATTTACGATAAATGAATCGGGATTCCTTGAGAATCTGGTAAGACCGCTTTTCCATACCAGCGGTTCATCCGCCATAAGGACAAACGCCCGCAGATCCGCTTTCCTCGGAACTGCCCTTCCTTCTTCCATAATATCCAAATCCTGAAAATCAATAACTTCCTGTGCAATGAATCTGCGCGGCTCTTTTTTTAACAATTCTATGAAATCGGCCTTCTGCTTTTTCGTCATGGAACTGCCAAATGCGACTCCGTATCCGCCCGCTTCTGCTACATCCTTTAAAACAAGGTTATCGAAATTTTCCAGCACATACTTCATATCCGCCTCATAAAACGGAAGATAAGTCGGCGCATTATTTAAGATCGGATCTTCGTTTAAATAATATCGAATCATTTTCGGAACAAAGTAATAAATTCCTTTATCATCCGCCACCCCGTTCCCGGGTGCATTCAAAAGAGCCACATTTCCTTTACGGAACACATCAAAAATATGCGGAATCCCAATTAACGAATCGGGATTAAAATTCATTGGATCTAAATATTCGTCAGAGATCCTTCGATACACTGCCCCGACTCTTTCCCTTTTTCCGTCCGCCGTTATATAAAAAAGTTTCTCTTCCTCCACAATAAGCTCCGAACCGTTTACAAGGTGCGCACCCGTTTTCTCCGCCAGATAGGAATGCTCAAAGTAAGCCGCATTATACCTGCCCGGCGTCAGAATAACGGTATGCCCGCCCATATTGACATAATCCATTGCCCTGCGTAAAAGGTTTGCATAATTCCTGTTATCCTCCAAATGCGCCGCCTGAAATGTTTCGGGAGAACTGCGCCTGCACAGCTCTCTTGCAATCATCGGATAAGAAGCGCCGGACGGTACTCTGAGATTATCCTCCAAAATATACCATATCCCGTCCTTCCCTTTCACCAGATCTATTCCCGATATATGCGAATAAATTCCCTTAGCCGGCATGACTCCTTCACATTCCGCCATATATCCTCCGGACACATAAATAAAATCCTCCGGCACAATTCCGTCCTTTACGATCCGCTTCTTACTGTAAATATCCTTTAAAAATAAATTAAGAGCTATAACACGTTGTTTTAGCCCTTTTTCCAAATAATCAAACTCTTCATTTTCTATGATCCTCGGTATAGAATCAAATGGAAATAACTGTTCTTTAAACGTGTTGTCTTTATAAATCCCAAATTTTACGCCGTAACGCGCCAGCAATTCATTTACATTATCCGTGTGTTGTAATAATTCCAGCTGCTTCATAAATACCCCTCCTTTTCCGGTTCTGCATTGTAAATACAAAAAGGCATTCTGCCTTTCGCAGAACGCCTTTGTTCATATTAATATAATTATAAATTTTTGAATTTCTTTTAGAATAGTCTCTTTTTTTTTATTTGTCAATCTAATTTTGATTTGAGTTTCCCCATTTGTAACAGTTCGGCATCTCATAAACCCGTTTGAAACATTTTTTTCATTCCGTAGGGTAAATGAGAAAATGCACAGTTCCACCTTTCTTTTTCCTCCCAGATACTGCAAATAGCCGAGATTCGTCCCCATTGCCAACTTTCTAATATGAAAGACAGGGGAGCGGACGGAATACAGACCTCTCTTCCCAATACCAAAGTGCAGCGCAATCTCCCTTCACAAAAAACGCACGCTTCAGCCCTCTGTTTTTACTCCAAACACTGCATTTTCAGGGGTTTTAGCATCCACTATCAACGGTCTAATGTGAAAGGCAGGGGACGGGTTTGACCGTAACCGGTTTTCAAACCTGACGCTTTCCCTATATTAAAGTGCACGGAAAGCTGTCCCCTTCTACAAACAAACTCAATACTATTATTTTTCCAAATCAAAGGAGGAAACCAAAAATGAACATTGAAAATCTTTTCACCATCGACTCCGCCGTGGATACCATCACGGACAAAACCAGACAGGCAGTCACCGAACTAAAGGAAATGGACGCCCTGTTAAGCGAGATCCAGAAAGCAGACCGCTCCCTCTCCCGCTCCGACTTGGACCGCATTGCCCAGAACGCTTTTGACCTTGCCGCCAAATACGGCAGGAACGTTACCGACTATCTCCACACTGTCCTTGAAGCCTCCCGTGCCGGTTACAAAAATGCGGAGGAAATCGCTGCCCTCTCCTTAACCCTCCAGAGCGCCTGCGACATCAGCGAAGAACTGGCTGGCCAGTATCTCATGGCAGCTGACAATGCCTTTCAGCTAAACGGTTCCGTGGAAGAACTCTCCCGGACTCTGGACGGCGCCTGCACCCTCTCTGACCGCCATGCCGTCAGCATGACAGAACTGGCGGAAGGCCTCTCTGCTGTCAGCTCTCAGGCTGCCGCCTCAGGGCTTGACATAAAGGAAACCACTTCCGCCCTTGCCGCCCTTCTCTCCGTTACCGGACAAAGCGGTGCAGAAACCGGAAACGCCTTCGGAAATATCCTGATGTATTTACAGCAGATAACGGGGGAAGTAGACGGGAAGGAAATCCCTGCCGAAGCGCTGGAGCGGTTCCGAAATGCCTGCACAGGCTTAGGCGTTTCCCTTCAGGAAATGAAAAACGGCGCCATGCAGTTAAAGGAACCTATGCAGGTCCTGAGAGAACTGTCAGAAGCCTATGTTTCCCTTGCTGAAACTGATGCAGGACGGACAGGACTTCTGGATGTCTTTGGGACAGATTCTTCTCAGGCGGAAGCACTGGACGGACTGTTAAAGAATTTCGGACTGTATGAAGAAATGCTGCAGGATTACGCTGGCGGCACAGGAACCCTTGCTGCCGAAGCCGCTGAAGCTGCCGACACATGGGAAGGCTCACTGAAGCGCCTGTCAGCTATATGGAACGAAACTGTCGGGAACTTTTTGGATTCTGAAGCTGTGTCAGCCGCTGTAAACAGCCTGAGCACTCTTTTGTCCATAATAGAAAGTATCACAGATAAAGCAGATTTATTAACAACCGCTGGAATCTTAAGCGGATTATTCATGAATGCAAAAGGTATTGGTGGACATATCAACCCAGTGGCAGCGTACCGCGCCCACTCCTCTAAAGCCGCATAATCATGCCATGCGGCCAACGGACGAGAGCATCAGCCACTTTAAATAAGATGGATACCTTTGATCGAAACAGATCATAAAAAACCGAATATGCTGGAAAGCCTAAAGGCTGTATACACTCCAAAACGGAACCGGAAACGGTAAACGGCAAAGGTGTTGAAAGACGGAAAGAAACGTATACGGCATGCTGCATGGTGAGAAACCTAAACAGTATTTTATGCTTTTGTATTATCATAACTTCCAGTCTGTCTGTAAGACAGTCTTATGATGATTCTAAAAGGAATGGCTGATCGACAGGTAGATACGGATAAATCTTCTTTCCGTATTGAAAGCAGGGAAAGGCTAAGTCTGTTCAAAAGACAGATAGGTGTGGTTCTGTAATCCACGTCTTAACCCCCAACGACTGACAAGGTTTGGCTGCATGCAGGCGTAATTGCATGTGGTTATGAGATACAGTCTGACCCTCATGAAAGTGAGTTTTTTATTACAGAAAACGAAAATTACCACTCAGATCCACAATTATTGCAGTGCCACTGCTTATGAACTTTTCTGGAAAGCAGCCCCCATATAGCAACCGATCCGGCCTTGGACAGACCGCTGATTTTTTGGATATTGGTGCTGTTACAGGTTGGACAGTGTGGAATGCTGCTCTTTTGTTGTATTGATTGAGTTTGTTTCTGCTGCTGTATCTGAGTTTTGAATTGTTGGATTTTTAATTGATACTCGATGGGATCATTTTTATATAATTCTGTCATTGCAATTATAAATGATTCATCCGTTGATATTCGTTTAATATCCATTATATATTTTTCAAAAAAAGAATTTTTTGAATGACAGCAAGGGCATATGCTATTATATTTCAATACTTCTTCATTACTTAAGGTTATATGACATACTTCACATTCTTGCATTAAGATCACTCCTTTTATTAGATTACTATTGGAAGTGGTAATTAATAAAATTATATCAGATTGTAATTGGCAGTACAATACAATCCAAATAATAAGAGTTGGAGCGGATTAATTACTGATATTTATAAAGCGAAAACCGGAATATATAACTTTAATGATGAAATCACTGAATTCATCTCTAAAACAAAAGATTGGAATTTTAACTTTATAAAACAGCAGTTTGGTAATAATGAAAAATCTATAACCGATTGGATTAATGCATTAGAATTATCAGATGAAGACTTTAAATCCTTCCTCAAAACTTGGGATGGTGTAGGTAACATATCATATTCTTACCAGCAATGGGTGTTAGCCAATGGCAAAGCCACCTCCACCTTTTCTACCCTGACTGCCAAAGCAGGCGCCACCCTGAAATCCCTTGGTGCGGCCCTCGCTTCAATGGGCATCAACTGGGGGATCAGTGCCCTGGTCAGTGCAGCAGTAGACCTTTTTGACAGCCTGCACACCTCTCTGAAAGAACAGCAGGAAATAACAGAAGACCTGCAGGATGAACTTTCCGATATCCGCTCAGAAATTGCAGACGTAAACTCTGAACTGCATACTACTGCTGACAGAATAAACGAGCTGAATTCCAAGGATTCCCTGTCCTTTATAGAAAAGGAAGAACTGGAAAATTTAACTGCCGCCAATAAAGAACTGGAGAGAAAAAACTGGCTTCTTGCAGAACAGGAAAACCTGAAACAGCAGGAAACAGCCCTTTCCGTGCGGAAAGAATTTGACAAAAAATATGGAAACCTTACTTACACAAGAGTCCGCCCTTCCTCAGAGGATGTTGTGGAAGGTATGCGCTCCAAACGGGAACGTTACTACGAACTGTATCATAATGATTACAGGACTGACAAAGAATCAGAAGAATTATACCGTCTGAAACAGGAACTGGAAGAATGGGACAGGACATCTTCTTCCTTTACGGAACATGTCGATGAGCTGATCTCAGCCTATACAGACCTGAACCAGAAAAAACTGGAAGGGACAGAACTGACCGAATGGGAAAAAACACTGTTGAAAAATTATAAAACAGAATTGGTCGGTACTGCCCTTGATATGGAAGATTACAGTGAAAGATATGAGATAGACGACAGCGTCAGCCAGTCATGGAAGGCATTGTCAGAATCCATATCTGAATGCCTGTACCCGGCCAGATACCACACAGATCAGTTTAATCAGCTCTTTAACAGCCTGCCGGACAAAATGCAGTCAAAATTAACAGACCTGGCACAGAAAGGGGAGTTATCCGCTGATAACCTTATAACCCATCTGACAGATAGCTTTATGGAAGATTTCACAAATGCGGGATTCCAGGCGGAAGAAGTTGTACAGCAGATCTATGCTGCTTTAGAAGAATCTGCCCAGAAAAACCCTTCCTCTTTTATATTTTCCGTTACCGATACATTAAAACAGATTACTGCAAGACTCTCTCCGGTTTTCGATTCCCTAAAATCAGCATGGCAGAACATTTTTACAGACGGGACGCTGGACCTTAACAGCACTGACATTCTTTCCCTGTGCAGTTCCATCGAATCCAGCCTGAATCATCTGAATGAAATGGACGGAATCACCGTGGACTATGCTCCCTTTGAAAATCTGGTGGCTGTTTTAAACAATACAGAAGCAAAGGAATGGGAAGTAAAGGATGCCTTCGACTCCCTTGCTTCCTCCATCACTCAGGCAGCCTTAACCGGCACGGAAGATTTTGAAACCATGAAAGCCGCCTTGGAAGATTTAGGGGTTTCCAACAGCGAAACTGCCGCATTCAACGCTCTAATTCACAATACGGAAGCATTAAAAGAAGCCGGTCTGGATCTGGCGGAAGCTTCCTACCCCGAAATGGTGTCCTTTGCCAGAGCACAGGTCTCTGCCGAAAACTTTACAAAAGCGCTCTTTTTACTCCGGGTGCAGAAATTACTTTGTAAAGACAGCCCGCTCAGTACGGCAGGCGACGTCCAGAACCTGCTCTTCCTTGCACAGGCGGCAGGCATTGCCGCTGATTCCGTGCAGGCATTGTTCTCCTTAAGCCTTGCCTATACAAAAGCTGCCGAAGAAGGGGACACTTTAGCTGCCGCTGCAGCCAGAGGGCAGATGGAGCTTGTGAGGAAACAGGTGATAGACCAGTTTTCCAGTCTTGGCAGCGAAATAGACTTTGAAAAAACCGGAGGCGGCGCTGCCCCCGCCGGCACAGCCGCCGCACGCAGCTACACAGACGCCTTTGAGGAGGAACTGCATTCCCTGGA
>CANSUS010000022.1 GCA_947650155.1 uncultured Lachnospiraceae bacterium | reverse complement strand
ATAGCCCCTTATAGGGGCAGAGCAGGCTACCGGCTAAGCCGGTAGTCCTGACTTTAAGTTTCTTTTTCCCAGTCTTGAATAATTGATATACAAGTATCAACATCAAATTCATCTACTGCATTTTTTAACTGCGTAAATAATCTTTCCTGTGGTTCAGAAAATGCAAATTGGTTCATTTCCTGTATGATACTGTCCATCACATCCATATCCAGATTATCAAGGGCTGTTTTAATATCAAAAAAGTAATTTAACAGACTTTCTTTTGTAATATCTTTCTTTTCTATATTTTCCTCTTCTTCCACACAGAAAGGTTCTAAAATGGGGATATATGAAAAATATTGTTTTAACATTTCGCCTGTATTTTTATGTATCAGTTTAGCGTCTCTTGCATTACCTGCTTTTTCCATAGCTGCTGCTTTTTCAGATAAAGAGATAGCGCCGATTTGTTTGGATGCACTTTTTAATGCATGGACTTCTATCGTATAATTTACCCAGTCTTCCTGATCCTCTAAAGATTTTATCAGTTTTACCTTTTTATCTATAACACGATAATAATCTTTTAATACTTTCCAAAATAGATTTTCTGTTCCAAGAAGTCTGATTGCATAAGCAACATCCAAATCACCGATTACAATATCACTTTTCTTTTCAAGTTCCTGAGGATTATTCTGCGATTGGAAAACTCTTTCAATTTTTTCAACGGGAAGCCATTCTTTTACTTTTGATACTAAAATACGAAGTTCAATTGGTTTTGCAACGAAGTCATTCATGCCCTCTTTTTTGAATATTTCTTTCGTTCCGTCTACTGCATTTGCAGTTAAGGCAATGATAGGAACGTCGTTGTATTCTGCATGAAATCGTCTGATTATATGAGTGGTTTCTACGCCATCCAGTTCAGGCATCATATGATCCATAAAAATAATGTCATAATGATGAACGGAAATCATTGCAATTGCTTCTTTGCCGCTTAATGCAGTATCTACCTTCATTTTTAAAGGTTCTAAAAGACCTTCTGCAATTGTTAAATTAATGGCATTATCATCTACAATAAGTATTTCCGCATTTGGAGCAATAAAATCAAAATCTACATCGTTTGAAATGTTTTCATCCGTATGTACCTTTTCCTGATTAAATATTGTTGCAATGTTTAAAGTAAAAAGCGGTTTTTTCACTATTAAAAGATTAGAAGCGTTATATTTTGCAGTACTATGATAATCAGTAAGAAGTACGGCAATAATCTGCGGATGAGTTAATATAAAATTTTCCACTGTTTCTGAAAATAAAGGATTCTCAATAAAAAGAAACATTTTTTTATTTTCATAAAATAAATCCAGTTCTTCTTCAGATACTATATCTTTATATTCTACTCCTAATTT
Source organism: uncultured Lachnospiraceae bacterium (assembly GCA_947650155.1). Lineage (GTDB taxonomy): Bacteria > Bacillota > Clostridia > Lachnospirales > Lachnospiraceae > RGIG3002. The sequence goes on along the minus strand of CANSUS010000022.1, from coordinate 51,774 downwards.
AGTGACGTCAGTATTTAACTGCTCTTTTACATAAGGATTTGAAATTAATCCGACAGCAAATATTGAGTTTGGTTCTCTGATAATAATACTTGGATAAGCGTCTAAAATCTTTTGAGGAAGATTAAAAAAGAATTTACTTCCTTTTCCATATTCACTTTCTACAGAAATATTTCCACCCATAATGGTAAGAAGTTGTTTGGAAATAGCGAGTCCTAAACCGGTTCCTTCAATATTCCTGTTCCGTTTACTGTCTACCTGTTGGAAGGATTGGAATAATTTTTTAAGATCTTGTTTTTTAATACCGATACCCGTATCTTCAATGGAAGCACGAAGATCCACTTTATCGTCAGACAAAACGATATAATCCATTTTTAATACGATTTTTCCTTTGGTAGTAAATTTTGTCGCATTATTAAGCAGATTCAATAGAATTTGTTTAATACGAATGTTATCTCCAAAAAGTTTAAAAGGTATATCAGGAGAAATATCAAGTATTAATTCTATTTCTTTTTCACCGATTCTTGTCATAATAATATTTGCAATATCATTTATGAGAGACATTGGTTCATAATCTACCGGAATAATATCCATTTTTCCGGATTCTATCTTTGAAAAATCCAGAATATCGTTAATAATTGCCAGGAGTGATTTTCCCGCTACTTTAATTTGATTAATATATTCTCTTGCAACAGGAGGAAGGTCTTCTCGTAATGCCATTTCCGACATACCGATTACTGCATTCATGGGAGTCCTGATTTCATGACTCATATTTGCAAGAAAATCAGATTTCATTTTTGCCGCTTTTTCAATTTCAATATTTGCCTTATTAACAAGGTATTTATTATATGCAATATTAGATAATACATTCGCAAAAACATAGAGAAAATCAGTAGCGTTATTGATTTCTTCCTCTGTCACAAGTCTGACTTTTTGTACCGCATTTACATACTCTTCAGGATCTACTCCTATTTCAAAAGCATAATGTACAAATTTATTAAAATCCGGCGGCTCTGTAAGTACTTGTCCGCCTATGAAAGAACCGATCAATTGGTCATTTACTATAATTGGAGCAGCAAAATCAATCAAACCGGCATGACAGGTATAAGTAACAGATCTTCCTTTTTCCAATGCCATATTTGCACCATATCTGTCACATTGTTCGCAATACAGATTACCAATAAAAGAATTTCTTGTACATTTCATGCAGAAATCTGAAAAACCCGAACCTTGTGTTATGGCTACACCATTTGCGTCTGTTGTAATAGTACCGATGCCGGTCATTTTTGCAAAAGAATCCTGGATTTTTTGCAATGTCTCCACATCAATCAAATCGGTTAAATATATTTCATTTTCCATAAGCATATCCTCGATATTCTGTATTGGCTCTTAAGTTTAGCCAATGCATTTTGAAATGGCAGTTAATAATTTTTCATGATCAACAGGTTTTAATAAATATCCCTGAGGTTTCAAAATCAAGGCTTCATGAATCTTATTCTGTTCTGTAATTCCAGTAAGGAAGATTACCGGAATATCTTTAGTAACATCATTTGCACGTAATTTTTCCAAAACAGCAGGTCCGTTTTCTTCCGGCATTTCATAATCCAGTAAAATTAAATCTGTAGTTTTATTTTCTAAAAATTTTAAAGCAATTTTGCCATTTACGGCAGTTGCAATATCATATTTATTTTTTAACAGTTCTTTTATGGATCTTAACATCAGAGGATTATCGTCTACTACTAAAATATGTTTACGAACAGGAGGCGCATCCTGTGCAGATGCCGATTTTGGGACAGATTCTTCCTGATTACTTAACAGAGCATTTGATTGATTATAATTAATGCTTTGATTAACATTGGAAACTAAATTTTGCTTTAAGTCTGTAGATGGATCATAATTATTGATAAACATTAAAAGCTGTTCCTGAATAGCTCCGGCATTTAATGGTTTCAACAGAATCATATCTGCAATGGCAACGGCAATTTTTTCAAATTCATCGCATTCTTCTTTTAAACCGATAAGAATAAAAGGAATTTTTTCCATAGCCAGTCTGGATTTTAAAGAAACCATTCTGGAAATCGTATCTCTTGATTCATTATAAATACAATATACAAAAATATCAGGTTGAAAATATTTTAAATGGCGGATGATATCTTCATAACGGGTAGATGTAGTAACTGATTCAAAACTGTCATTCATCTGAACAAAAAAATCGTCAATTACAGAATTGTTCTTTCCGGCTAATAATGCTTTATATTTCATGTGGTACCCCCTTATAATAAAATATCTATAATTGTCTTTTATCTTATTATATATAATATGTATAATTTTTGCATTAGTTTTAATAAATTAATTGTATTTTTATATAAATATACTATAATGGTAAAATTCACAGGAAACTGACTTTTGCATTTCATGAAAAGTTATAATACAATATACTATTAGAAGAAAAAATAACATTTTTTAATTATAAGAAAGGACGCGGTATAAATGACACAGGAAGAAAAAGTTGTGTATATGACTACAGAACCTGTAAATAAACTGGTGTGTAAAATGGCAGTGCCTACTATTATAAGTATGCTGATAACTTCATTTTATAATATGGCAGATACCTATTTTGTAGGAAAATTAAATACACAATCTACTGCTGCAGTCGGAGTTGTATTTTCTCTTATGGCGTTGATACAGGCATTAGGATTTTTTTTCGGGCATGGATCGGGAAATTATATATCAAGGAAGCTCGGCGCAAAGGAATTTGAAGATGCATCCAAAATGGCGTCGATTGGATTTTTTTCTGCATTTATCTGTGGGATTTTCGTACTTACATTTGGGCTGATTTTTTTGGAACCTTTATCAGTTCTTTTAGGTTCTACGGATACAATACTTCCTTTTACAAAAAAATATTTATCAGTTATTTTGCTTGGGGCTCCATTTATGGTTTCTTCTCTCGTATTAAATAATCAATTAAGGTTTCAGGGAAGCGCGTCTTCGGCTATGGTGGGAATTGTATCAGGCGCCGTGCTGAATATTATTTTAGATCCCATTTTTATATTCCATTTTAATATGGGTATTACAGGTGCAGCGCTTGCAACGGTTATTGGTCAATTAGTAGGATTTGTTCTTTTGTTTATAGGTACAAGGCGCGGAGACAATATTCATATAAAATGGAAAAATTTCAAACCAAGTTTATTTTATTATAAAGAAGTCGTAAGAGGAGGGATTCCTTCTTTGTGCAGACAGGGACTTGCAAGCGTTTCTACCATGTGTTTGAATCATATGGCTGGAGATTTTGGGGATGCGGCAATTGCGGGGATGTCCATTGTTTCAAGAATTACTATGTTTGCAAATTCCGCACTGATAGGGTTTGGTCAGGGATTTCAGCCGGTATGTGGAATGAATTATGGTGCAAAACTATACAAAAGAGTAAAAGATGCATTTTGGTTCTGTGTAAAATACGCATTTATATTTTTAATTGCAGTGGCAGCGGCGGCTTATATTTTTGCACCGGAAATGGTAATTTTGTTTAGAAAAGATGACAGAAAAGTTGTTGAAATAGGAATGCTGGCCCTGCGTTTCCAGGCTGTGGTTTTTCCATTAAATGCATGGATTGTTCTGTGCAATATGATGTTACAATCTATCGGAAAGGCAGTAAAAGCATCAATTATTGCAGCAGCAAGACAAGGATTGTTTTTCCTTCCGCTTATTTTAATTTTACCAAGGATTTTTGGTCTGCCAGGAATACAGATCTGTCAAATGGTATCCGATATTCTTACGTTTATGCTGGCTGTTCCGTTAGGGATCAGTGTTTTAAAAGAAATGAAAGAAGAAAATAAGAAGAATGAAGAATTGGAATATTAATAATATATTAAGAAGAAATACTTATAAAATACAAAAGAAAGGAATAAAATAAAATGAAACCGGAAGAAACAAAAGTTTTAGTATTAGATATTGACGGTACATTGACTAATTCAGAAAAAAAGATTACTGAAAATACAAAAAACAGTATTATACATATTATGGAAGAAGGACATATTGTCATGCTTGCTTCCGGACGGCCGACTCCCGGAATGAGAAGATATGCAAAAGAACTGGAATTGGAAAAGTATGGCGGATATTTATTATCCTTTAACGGAGGAAAGATTATAAATTGTAAATCTGGAGAAATTGTATTTCAAAAAACAATACCGCCGGTTATACTTCCGGGACTTTATAAGTTTGCAATTGAAAATGACTGCGGGCTTATGACTTATCTTACAGATACGATTATTTTGGGAACTAGAAGTGATGAATATGTGGAACTTGAATCCAGGATCAATGGTATGCCGATCAAAAAAGCAGCAAATTTATTGTCTTTTGTAGATTTTGAAATGAATAAATGTCTGATGACTGCACCAATAGAAAAAGCTCCCGGATTTGTGGACAGGTTAAATGAAGTATATGGTAATATTGTCAGTGTGTATCGCAGCGAGCCTTTTTTTATTGAAATAATGCCAAAGGGAATCGATAAGGCTTCTTCTTTGGAAAAGATGTTGTCTGCAGTTGGAATAAAAAGAGAAAATGCAATCTGTTGTGGAGATGGTTTTAATGACATGACGATGATAAAATACGCCGGTGTTGGAGTAGCGATGGCAAATGCACAGGAAAAAGTAAAGCAGGCGGCTGATTATGTTACTGCATCGAATGACGAAGATGGCATTGTAGAAGTGATTCATAAATTCATCTTAAATAATTTTTAAAAAATTTATTCGTAAATTTTAAACTTTTTAAGAGCTTTCCAAGTCTATTAAGTAGAAAGCCGGGAGGAAAACAGTGGCAAAGGACACTTATGATAAGATAGTAGAGTACATAATAGAAAATCAACAAAAATTTTACCGTATTGCATATTGTTATGTCTATAATAAAGACTCTGCCTTAGATATTGTCCAAAATGCAATTTGTAAAGCGCTTGAACATTATCACGGTTTAAGAAATCCTGATGCGGTTAAAACATGGTTTTATCGTATTCTTGTAAATGAGAGTTTAACTTATATAAAAAAGAATGGAAAAGAGATTGCCTATGAACCTACTGAATTAAAAGAAGAGATTTATTATGAGCCTAAATTTGAACCTGGATTTGCAGTTTATGAGGAAATTAATAAATTGTCGAAAGAAATGCAGACTGTAGTGATGCTGCATTTTTTTGAACAGCTTACTTTAAAAGAAATATCAGAAGTAACAGGTGTTAATTTGAATACAGTAAAATCGAGACTGTATGCTGCTCTTTCAAAATTGGAGGAAGGCTTAAAGGAGGAGTACTTTAATGGACAATCAGAAAAAAGAAGAACTTCAAATTAGTGGAAAAGAAATATATGACAGTATTATCATTCCGCCTGAATTAAGTGATATTGTAAAAAAGACGATTGAATCCAGAGATAAAGAGTCTATTGACAGACAATATAAAGAGTCCCACAGCCTGATTTCAGAGATTATGAAATATATCGGTGCAGCGGCAGCAGTCATAATTGTCAGTATTATTATAGGATTAAACAGTAATGAATCCTTTGCAAAAGAGATGGGAGAAGTTCCTTTTCTCGGGGCAGTAGCAAAAGTACTTACTGTGAGAAATTACACAGTTAAAAGAGATGAACTTACGATTAATACGGATATTCCGAATGTAGAATTAACTACTACGGCGCAAACGCCGGAAGATAAGGTTCCTGCTATTTCAGTATCACAAAATGATCAGCCGGATACAAATATAGAAACAAATGATAATATGATTCAAAATACAGTATCGGAAAATACAGTATCAAATAATGGCGGCGGCAGTGAAAATCAAAATAGTACTGAAACCGAATCAGATATGCGCATGACGATTTCGGGAAATGATATTATTTCAGTAACAGGAGAAGAAAAAAAGGTTGTAGATACGCTTGATACGCCCGCTGCACCTATGACGGTATCAGGCAATGACGTTTATACACAATCGGTAACAGTGAATGATTTTACCTCAGATATCAATAAAAAGATAGACAGCTATATCCAAAAATATATATCGGATGAAACGGAACGCTTTGAAGAATATAAAACAGCTTTTTTTGAAACAGGCGGTACAGAGGAAGAATGGGCGGAAAGAAAATTTGATATTACTGTGGATTATGAAATAAAGTATCAAAGGGGAGCTGTTGTGTCTTTTGTAATAACAGCTTCTGAAAACTGGTGCGCTGCCTATGGACAAAGGACTTTTTATAATCTGGATTTGCTGAATGGAAAAAATGTGATTTTAAGTGATCTTCTTGGAAATCATTATGTAGAAGTGGCAAATGTACAGATTATACGGCAAATGAAAGACCGGGTAAAAGAAAATGCGGATTATGTATACTGGGGGATAACAGACGAAGGTGCAGTACAGGGATTTAATGGTTTTACAACTGTGGATGAGAATACGAAATTTTATATTAATTCTGCAGGAAATCCTGTCATAGTATTTGATAAATATGAAGTCGGACCAGGATTTATGGGAGAACAGGAATTTGAGATTGTAGTGGAGTATGACAGTACTCCGGATGAATGATTCTATTTTATAAGATTTGATGGGAAGTTTGAAAAGATATTTTGTTTTTCAAACTTCCCATTTTAATATTTTGGATAAAATTTTATCTTAAAAGCGCCTTTTCTATTGCATCCAGAGCACGTTCATTTTCTTCAAGGCATTGATCGATTACTGCTTCATTGCTGACATCGCTTGCTGCGGAAGTATCGGCGCCAAGTTGTACAAAACAGACGTAATTATGAAAAGTTTCAATTCTTGCTGCCTCTGTTTTACCATCATTTTGCGAATAAGCGTCAGAATTGGATGTGTTTGCTTCTATATAATTTTTTAATGCTTTTTCTACATTATCAACCTGATCACTTTTTGCTTTTATAATAATTAAAGTGTCTACGTTATCGCTTGTTTCGGGGCATTCTGCCAAATAGTCATCATACATATCCGGGCTGATTCCATAGGTTTGTGCCAGTGATTCTGAATCAATTTTCATATCCGGCCAATAATTATCCCCAAGTATATCTATAACAGCCTCCTTTATTTCCTCCATAGTAATATCTTCAGAATATCCTCCGGTTGCCTTACTTCCCGGCATCCCTGTATTGCCAAGATGACTGCGGCTTTGTTGTGAACCCGCTTCTTTTTTTCCACATCCTGTTAATATGATAAATGTAATGATCAGCAATAAAGCGACTGATTTTTTTAATATAGGATTATTCATAAATTTAACCTTTCTTTTTATTTGCCGTTACCTGTTTTATATCTATTCTTTCCGCATTCATTGCTAAATATTCCTTTTCTGTGTTATACTGGTAATCAGTTTGAATTTCATTGTTTTTTATTCCGCCATAGGTTGCAGACAGGAGTAATTATGAGTATTTTAAATGTTGAAAATTTAACGCATGGATTTGGTGACAGGGCTATTTTTAGTAATGTGTCTTTTCGTTTGTTAAAAGGAGAACATATAGGGCTGATTGGAGCAAATGGAGAAGGCAAATCCACTTTTATGAATATAATTACCGGTAAATTACAGCCTGATGAGGGAAAAATTGAATGGGCTAAAAATGTACGAATCGGATATTTGGATCAGCATACTGTTTTGGAAAAAGGCATGACAATACGGGATGTGCTGACTTCTGCTTTTGGTTTTTTATTTGAATGGGAAGCAAGAATGAATGAAATTTGTGATAAAATGGGTGAAGCAGATGAAAAGCAGCTTGAAGTTTATATGGAAGAACTTGGAACAATACAGGATCTGCTCACTATGCATGATTTCTATATGATAGATGCTAAAGTGGAAGAAGTAGGACGCGCTCTGGGACTTACGGAGATTGGAATGGATAAAGATGTGACTGATTTAAGCGGCGGACAAAGAACTAAAGTTTTACTGGGAAAACTTTTACTGGAAAAGCCGGATATTCTTCTTTTAGATGAGCCTACAAATTATCTGGATAAAGAACATATTGAATGGCTGAAACGTTATTTAAATGAATATGAAAATGCTTTTATTTTAATTTCACATGATATTCCATTTTTAAATAGTGTAATTAATCTTATTTATCATATGGACAATCAGGAACTTAATCGTTATGTGGGTGACTATGATAAATTTTTAGAAGTGTATGAAATGAAAAAATCTCAATTGGAAGCCGCTTATAATAAGCAGCAGAAAGAGATTGCCGATTTAAAAGATTTTGTAGCAAGAAACAAAGCGAGAGTATCTACCAGAAATATGGCAATGTCGAGGCAGAAAAAACTGGATAAAATGGATGTAATTGAACTTGCTATAGAAAAACCAAAGCCGGAATTTCATTTTAGAGAAGCAAGAACTCCGGGAAGATATATTTTCCAAACGAAAAATTTGGTCATTGGATATGATGAACCATTATCAAAACCACTAAATTTAGAGATGGAACGCGGACAGAAAATTGTCCTTACAGGCGCTAACGGTATTGGTAAAACTACGTTGTTAAAAAGTATTTTGGGCCTTATTAAACCGCTTGAGGGTGAAGTTGAACAGGGTGATTATTTATCTATCGGCTATTTTGAACAGGAGATAGATCAGGATATTGAAACTACCTGTATTGAAGAAATATGGAAAGAGTTTCCGGGATTCAGCCAGTATGAGGTGCGGTCTGCCCTTGCAAAGTGTGGTTTAACTACAAAACATATTGAAAGTAAAGTTAAAGTATTAAGCGGTGGTGAACAGGCGAAAGTACGTCTGTGTAAGTTAATTAACAGAGAGACGAATATCCTTCTTCTGGATGAGCCTACCAATCATTTGGATGTGGATGCCAAAGCGGAGTTGAAGCGGGCATTAAAGGAATATAAAGGAAGCATTCTTATGGTTTGTCATGAACCAGAGTTTTATGAAGATTTTGCTGCTGATGTATGGGATTGTACCAAATGGACTACGAAAATCTGGTAGTTTTTGATATCAATATTTTTGAATAGAAAGGTCGGTTATTTATTATGGAAAATTCAGCTGTTGTGAAAAAGGGAATACCAGGAAGTACTTTAAAATTGATTGCAATTACTACGATGTTTATTGATCACATTGGAGCGGTCATTTTTGAAAGAATTCTTGCTGCAAAAGGTTTGTATTGGTTAAATACCAGCGATATAGAAGCATTTTCAGCCTTTATGGAAAAAAACGGGGTAATCTATATATTGGATACTGTTTTTCGGTTAATCGGGCGCCTGGGTTTTCCGATATTTTGCTTCCTTTTGATAGAAGGCTTTCTTCATACAAGAAATGTGTGGAAATACGCATTCCGGCTTTTCTTATTTTCTCTGATTTCAGAGATTCCCTTTGATTTGGCGTTTCGTGGTGAACTTTTTAATTTTGGTTATCAAAATGTTTTCTTTACACTTTTACTTGGTCTTTTGGCTCTGATCTTTATACAGATGGCAGAAAAGAAATTACCGGGTAAAAAAGTGCTTCAGTATTTGTTTGTGATTCCTATTACAGTTGTTTTTATGCTGATTGCCGGTATGTTTATTAAGTGTGATTATGGTTCAATGGGCGTACTGACGATTGTTGTTATGTATCTTTTCCATAAACACAGAGTATGGGAGATGGCGGGCGGATGTGTCGTTTTATCCTGTATGAGTCTTTCAGAAATAACAGCTTTTTTTGCGATTATTCCGGTTTACAAATATAATGGGGAACGGGGACTAAGGCTAAAATATATCTTTTATGCGTTTTATCCGGTTCACTTATTGATTTTATATCTTATTACATATTTTTTGGGTATTGCGGATGTATTTAAAGGGTTGTTTTTTTAACTATAATTGCTTTAAAAAGTTAAAATATTTCATAGATTCAGCCAGTTGTTACTGTTATGGATGTTATAGTCAGGGCAAATTATAAAAAGTTTGAGGAGGTGGATGATATGTGTCAGGCATTAGTGGAAATTATGCAGCCTTATATTAATGAACAGGTAGAAAAGCAATTAAATGAACGAATAGAGCAGGAGATACTTAAGAGGAAAACCCGGGAAAATATTTTATATAAAAAGCTTATTGAGGCAGGACGAAAGGATGATATTCTTAAATCTATAGAAAACAGGGAATATCAAAAAGAATTGTTTTTGGAGTTTAGCATATGAAAAAATTAAAAGCAGTAGTATTTGATATGGACGGCGTTCTTTTTGATACAGAAAGATTATGTAAAGAAAGCTGGAATATCATTGCTGGAAAACAGCATTTAGAAAAGATCGACGAAGTATTGGAAAAGTGCATAGGCGTGAATAAACAGAGTACCATCAGAATTATGAAAGAAGCTTATGGCGAGGATTTTCCGGTTTTGGAATTTATGGAAGCCTGTTCGAGGATGGAAAGAGAAAAAGTTAACGAGGAAGGCATACCGATTAAACAGGGCGCCAAAGAGATCCTTGCGTTTTTAAAAGAAGAAGGATGTAGAATCGGTCTTGCATCTTCCACAAGGAAAAGCAGAATATTAGAAAACCTGGAAATGAGCGGATTAAAAGATTATTTTCAGGTTATTGTAGGCGGCGATATGGTAAAGCATGGAAAACCTGATCCGGAAATTTATTTATGTGCCTGTAAAGAGCTTTCTGTACTGCCAAAAGAAGCTTATGCAGTTGAAGATTCGTTTAATGGGATTCGGTCTGCTTATCAGGCAGGAATGATGCCTGTTATGGTGCCGGATTTAATAGCGCCTACAGAGGAAATATTGAATCTCACAGTGACTTGTAAAAAGAACTTAATGGAAGTAATAGATTATTTTCGCAGTGAAATAATGATTGAAAGAGGAAAATAAAAATGAGGAAAATTTTGGTTGTAATAGACATGCAGAACGATTTTATAGATGGCTCTCTTGGTACAAAAGAAGCTGTGCAGATTATAAATCCTGTAATACAAAAAATAAAGGAATATGACGTAAAAGATATTTACGCAACAAGAGATACACATGAAACAGACTATCTTACTACGCAGGAAGGAAAAAATCTTCCGGTAGAGCATTGTATAAAGGGCACGAAGGGATGGGAAATCAGAGAAGAAATTGCTGATCTTTTAGAGGGAGCAGTCATTATAGATAAACCGACTTTTGGAAGTACGAAACTTGCAGAAATGCTTTATAAGGAAAATGAAAAAGAAGAACTTCAAATAGAACTTGTAGGACTTTGTACGGATATCTGCGTGGTATCCAATGCGCTGCTTTTAAAAGCGGTAATGCCGGAAACCGAAATTTCTGTAGATGCTTCCTGTTGTGCAGGAGTAACGGTAGAAAGTCATAAGGCGGCATTGGAAACAATGAAAATGTGTCAGATCATAGTGTGAGAAGTACTTCTAAGACTCATGCCAGAGGGCATTTCGTCAAGAAGTACTAAGTCTCACACAAGAGAATGCCCAAAATACGGGCATTCTCCGTATTTTGGGCATTCTCCGTATTGATTTGTGATTTCGCAGAGCGGAATCATGGAGGTTAGCGTGAGAAGAACTTCTAATCACTCGCAGCAGAGGCTGCTTCGCGAAGAAGTTCTAAGTCTCACGCAAGAGGTAAAATGGAACAGTTTGAATTTATATATAACGGGAAAAGATATGAATATTATTTATCAAGAAGCAAAAGAAAAAGTGTTTCTATTGTAGTGGAAAAAGATCAGAAAATCATAGTGAAAGCGCCGATCGATTTTTCAGCAAAAGAAGTTCAAAGACTGATTGAAAAAAAAGCTGACTGGATCGTTGAAAAAACCGAACGGGCAGGAAAGATGCAGAAAGAAAGACCCGTTCATAATTACATAAATGGCGAGGTGTTCTATTATAGAGGAAAACCCCTGACGCTTAATCTGATTTTGAACCGGGACAGAAATCGTATTATGGTTAGAAAACAGGCTGATACATTGCTTGTAGTTTCATCGGCTGCAAAAAGTGAAGAAATAAAAAATGCGATTGTGAAATGGTACAGAAAACGGGCAAGAGAGATCGTAGAACAAAAGGTTTCCTATTTTCAGAAATTTATTGGAAAAAATATAGGGGATATACGGATCAAAGAACAAAAGAGCAGGTGGGGAAGCTGCAGCAGTAAGGGTAATCTGAATTTTAACTGGAAAATTATTATGGCTCCTGATGATATTATAGATTATCTGGTAGTACATGAACTTTGCCACAGGCTGCATATGGATCATTCCAAAGAATTTTGGGAGAGTGTTGAAAGAATCATTCCCGATTATAAAACAAAAGAAAGATGGCTGAAAGAAAACGGAACACGGCTGGATTTATAATTCGGCTATGTTCCGTTTTAAGTTTATGGGAGGGTGGCAAATTGATCCTGTAACAGATAATAACTTTTACGAAGTCTTTCAAAGTAGGGATAATAATCCCACTCTTTCCATTCATATGGATTCATTTCTATTGTTTTTTCTTTTTCGGATGCAAGTCCTATTTGAATATTTTCGATGTAAGTTCCTGATATACCGAAATTTTTCCAAAAATCGTCTTCAATCTCCTTTCTGGATGGATCTCTGAAATTTAACAAAAGCCACGGAATACGAATTTCCAGAATATCGTCTTTATAACAAAAATCTGTAAGAGAATTGTATTCTTTTGAATTATAATTACTTGTTCCGAAAACCAGCTGCCCAGCCGGAAACTTTTGAAGAGGAATAATTTCTGCACGGTCCTGCAGCACCAGTTCCCTTTCTACAAGATAATAAATCGGCTGGAATATGGCATTATCCGGTTGTTTTATTTCGTCTGTCGTTTTAATTTCCTTATCGTATTTGTCATATTCATATTGATATAAATCGTAATAACTATGCACAAGTATTTGTGTATTGTCTTTTCCGTCAATGACTATCATAAAATCCGCCGGTGCGGAAAGAGTTTTGTCCTCATATATAAGACTGCCCGAATTTGGAGTAATATCAAAAGGTATGTAAAATTTGTCCGAATCATAGTCTGCATTTTCTTTTCTGATCATCAGATAAATGTAAGAACAGTCGTGTTTCACTGACAGAGAAGCGTCTTCTGTTTCCAGCAGGACATCATCTTCACCCCATTCAGAATCGTTGCCGTCTATGATAACGGTTTCCCTTGTTTCTCCCGGCACAAAGTCCAATAGTCCAAAATGTTGTTCACATGTCATCATATCACACCAATATGCCCTGCGGTCAGGATTGGTGTAACTTTCCGTATTCCAGGTTCTTTTAAACCATTCATCCTGCCATGTGAATACGATTCCTCCGGCATAACCGGTATTATAAATATCGTTCATCATGGAAACAAGCATTTCTCCCTGTTGTGTCTCTGATTTATTACCCTGATCAAATCCGGTATAAATATTGGCGTGCGTCATGCCTCTTGATACAGGGATGCCAAATTCAGCCACAAGTACCGGTATGTCATGTTCTTTAATTAAATCCTCCAAATAAGCTTTATAAGTATTTACTTCCTTTTCCTCATCCAGGTAATTACTGTAATCCAGTTCTGTATACAAAAAATTAGGATAATATGGATAAATATGGTAGGATGCAAACAGACCGCACTGAAAGGCATCCGTTGGGTCTAAATTTTCTACATTCAGATCCACACTGTATTCTTCGGACATTGTTTCACTGGGATGCTCTAAAATATCCGCCGTCGGCCAGTTAGAATAGCTCAGAGGCCTTTGCATGCTGTATTGTTCCATTTCATAAGTAAGGATATAATCTCCCGTCTTTGCCCAGAATATTTCAAAAGGTTCCAGATTTTTGGCATGAATATAAGTTCCTTCATAGGAATGTATATCCGGGTGGTTTTGATTGGTGACAGAAACAAAGGTGGCGTCTGATTCAATTCCTAAAATCCAGCCAATTACATAGGAAGAGACATCATAACGATAAGTTCCATATGCCTTTCCGGGCTGCTTTTGAATCGTGCAATTTCCGTGGAGAAGGTCTACGATGTCCCGCATGTCCTGTTGTAAAATAGAATATAATTCTTCATCAAAGGCGTCTGCAGATCCTGTTAATCTTGTTTCATCGTACCAGGTTCCATGAAAAAGATATAATGGATTCTCTGCTGTCTGGTTAAATTCATAGAGCGCTTCGTAAAAATCCGGCGGCTGAACGGTATAAACTCTGATACAGTTGGCATTCATTTCACTGATTTGTTTAAACCATCTGGCATATTCTTCTTTTGTAATCGCTGTTTCACCTGGAAAATAGCCGGGTTTTCCAAGTCCCATATTGACTCCTTTTATATAAATATCTTCAAATTCCGTTCCGTTATATACGCTTAGATATTTCCCCTGTGTTTTGAAATAATAACTGACACCGTCAGAGACATAGGGATCTATCCTGTTCACTGGCTGTATTTGCATTTCATCGGGCTCTGTTGTTTCATTTGTTTTTACTTGCGTGGCATCCTCCTGTCCTTCGGACCACTCCGTCTCTAAAAGTATATCCCCATCATTTTCATCCGGCAGTCTGCCTAATTTCTCTCCATATTCACTTTCACATGCTGTCAGAAACAACAGTATTGTCATGAAGGAAATGACACATATCTTTTTTTTTCTTTTCAATTCAATCTTACCCCATTTCTTGTAATGTATTTCTTTTGTACTGAAAGAATAATAAAGTAACATTGTTTTTTTCTATTTTATTCTCTAATCTGGAATAGTGCAATCCCTTATTACCGGATAAACGAAATATAAAATTTTGTAAAAATATCCGCACATTTCTGAACAGATAAACGTTATACAATATGAGAGGAGGTTTCAGAATGTCTGAAGGACTGGATGTAATTTACGACAAAATATATAAATATTGCTATTACAAGATGGAAAATAAACAAATTGCGGAAGACATTACTCAGGAAACTTTTCTCAAATATTTTGCGCAGAATATAAAGATTGAAAATGGCAGACAGATGGCATATTTATACACAATAGCCAAAAATCTGTGTACGGATTATTACCGAAAAGGAAAAGGAGAAGAAAGAAGAGCAGAATGGAGTGAAAATGAAGAATATTTAACGGAAGATTTTTCAAAAAATTTAGAAAGAAAATATGTATTAAGGCAAGCAATGAAGAATTTGGAGGAAGGGCAGCAGGAAGTTTTGTTTTTGCGTTATGTAAATGAAATTTCCATAAAAGAAATCGCAGCATTTATGGGCATTTCCAGGTTTGCGGTTTACAGACTGGAAAAGGCGGCGCTTTCGCTTTTACAGCAGATTTTAAGAAAGGAGGATTTTTATGACTGACAAATTAAAAAAAGAAATAAAAGAAGCTTTTGAAATTGACAGTCCGGTTGGAAAAAAGCAGTTTTTAAAAGATTTTCGCTATCCTAAATTAAATAAAACAGATTTTATTTTAGAACAGATTTTTTATATTAGAAAAAAAACCTGGTTGTTTTCTGTTCTTATTATGGGATTTATTTTCTGGTTTCTGCATTTTTATGAAAACTCTTCAACACCAAATATGAACTTATGGATTATTTCTTCTCTCATGCCGTTTTTAGCATTGATTTTTACGGTGGAATTATCGCGTTCATCCATGTTTAAGATGGAGGAAATGGAGGCGGGCTGTTTATTTGGCCTTTCACAGATTTTTCTTGCAAGAATGCTGATCATGGGAATATGGAATGGAATTCTTTTGTTCATTATTGCATTAACGGCGAATCTGTATCTACCGGAAGGAATGATAAAAATTTTCTTATATTTATTAGCTCCATACTTACTTGTAAATGGCCTGTCTTTCTATTTTATAAACAATAAAAGGGAACGGGGCGAGATTTATTCCTGTGCTGCGATAGCAGTTATGGTAAGTATCTGCGGCATGATTATGCCCCGGTTTTTAAAAAGATATAGTGAAAATATTGGCACATGGGTTATGTCTGTAGTATGGATAACTGGTTTGTTTATGGTATTGACACAGTTAAGAAAAATGCATAAAAAATTGGAGGAAGATCGATGGAACTTTGCATAGACAGAGTCAGCAAAATTTACGGAAATAAAATTGCATGTGACAGAATTTCCCTGTCACTTCATAAAGGAGTATACGGATTATTAGGTGCAAACGGCGCCGGAAAAACCACGCTTATGCGCATGATGTGCGGCGTGCTGTGCCCCACATCTGGAACAATTACGTTTGACGGGATAGATGTGGGTAAGGAAGAATACAGAGATTTGTTAGGATATCTGCCCCAGAATTTCGGTTATTATCCTGAATTCTGCGCAATGGATTTTTTACTTTATATGGCGGCGTTAAAAGGGATTCCAAAGGTTCACGCCAAAGAAAAAGCTTCTGAGCTTTTAGAGCTGGTTTCTCTTAAAAATGAAGCAAAGAAAAAAATCAGGACTTTTTCAGGCGGAATGAAACAGAGACTTGGCATTGCACAGGCAATGTTAAATAATCCGAAAATATTGATTCTGGATGAACCGACGGCAGGACTTGACCCGAAAGAAAGAATCCGTTTCCGCAATTTAATCTCAAGTATGAGCGCAGAAAAAATCATACTGTTATCTACTCATATTGTGTCGGACGTAGAATATATTGCGGATAAAATCCTTTTAATGAAAGCAGGACAGATGATTCATCAGGGGACGTTGGATGAAATTCTCTCAGTGATAAAGGAAAAAGTCTGGGAATGCAGGGTAGAAAAAAACAAGGCGGATGAGCTGTCGGAAAAATATCCGATTTTAAATTTCAGAAATGAGGATGAGGATATTTTTTTAAGGCTTGTCTCAGAAGAAAAACCCTGTGAAGGAGCAAACCGGACAGAGGCGGTTTTGGAGGACCTGTATCTATATTATTTTAATGAATTGCATTAAGCATGCAGATAGGAGCAGTTATGAGTATATTTTGGAATTTAGTCCAATTTGAGTATAAGAAAGCGCTGGTAAAAAAGGGCGCCATACTTGTAATGATTCTTGGTATTTTGCTGGCGGGAATCAGTGTTTTTGGAACAATTATTGGCAATGAGTATAATCAGGATGGAGAAGTGCAGAGGAGTAATTATGAGGGAATGATGTTAGACAGAGAATATCAGTTACAGCTTTCCGGGCGTGCTTTGGATGAGAATCTTTTTTTAGAGGCGGCAGATGCATATGCAAAAATACCGCTTTTGAATACGTCAGGCCGTTATACGGATACCGCGGAATATGAAAAATATGCGCGCAGATACAGCAGTATTTACAGCATATGCAGAATGGTATATAATGCTTCTTCCGTCCGGTTTGATGTGGAGGATTTTCAGTCATTATCCGAAGATATGGCAAAAAGTTTTTATGATATAAGAAGAGAAAGAATGGAACAGAGAATCATGCATACCGGAATGAGTGAAAAAGCAAAAGCTGATACAATAGAACTGGACCGGCAGCTTCAGACTCCGTTTATTTTTGAATATGCAGACGGATATCAAAGGTTCCTGGCTATTATGTATACTACGGCAATGCTGGGAACAGGAGTCATAACAATTCTGTTTGCCTCCATATTTTCAGGAGAATATGACAGTGGTGCAGACGAGTTAATTTTATCATCCAGACATGGAAAGAGGATTTTGATTTACGCTAAAATATTTGTTGTATTTTCTTTTACGGCCGTTTATATCGCTTTCCTTACATTGCTTACTTATACAGAATGCATGCTGATCTATGGGGCGGAGGGAAAAAATGCGGCAATTCAAATATTTGGAATGAGTTTTCCTTATGCAATGACGGTCGGACAGTCGGTAGTTATTTATTGTCTCTCTCTTTTAGCGGCCTGCTTTTTATCATTGGCAATAACCGTATTTTTATCATCCGTTTTCAAAACTCCGTTTTGGGTAATTGTTGTATGCAGCCTACTTTTGATCGCGCCAATGTTTTTGAATATATCAGAAGAAAATGCGTTATTGTTTCATATTAATTGTTTAATTCCATCCAATATGATGGCTTATGAATGTACTGTAAATCTGGTGCAGTACGAAGTGTTTGGACAGATCATAAGACCTTATGTTTTTCAGCCGTTGTTTGCACTTATTCTGACGATTGTAATAGTACCTTTTGCGTATCGACGTTTTCAGAGACATCAGGTGGTGTAGAAGAAAAATTATTTAATTAAAAGACAGAAAAAATTGTCCCGAAACAATAAAAGCGGCAATTTACAACTATGTTATTCCAGTTGTAAATTGCCATTATTTTTTGCATACGAAACTAATGCAGCTTTATCATTTACAAAGTAACTTCTATCACATTACTCTCCGGCGTTATAATTGTGTCATTGCCGTCTGCCGCAATAGAACCGCCGTTTACGGAAGCTGCCTTAACATTAACTAAGCGGATGGTATAAGGTTTTGTGCCTTCTGTATGAACAGTAATCTTACCGTTTTCAATTTTGGCATTTACAGATAAATCCACGTTCTGTTTCATATCGTAAACGACAGAAGAAGCTTCTTTCCCTTCCTGTAAAGCGTAAATCCGTACTTCAGCGCCGTCTGCATAATCGTAATCCGGTTTGTCATCATGAGAGCCTAAAATGACAATGGAATTTTCACGGACCATAAGAGGAATACTCAGGTAGTCATGCTTTTCTGTAATCCATTCTCCGCCGCATTTTACTTCGCCGGTAAAGAAATTTGTCCATGTACCCTTTGGCAGATAATATTCCGCCAGACTCTCATCATTAAATATCGGCGCTACCAGCAGATGATCACCTAACATATACTGCTTATCTACATAATTACAATTTTTATCTTCAGTGAACTCCAAAACCATTGCCCTCATAGTGGGGATACCTGATCTGGAAGTCTCTACGGAAGTTTTATAAAGGTATGGCATTAAGCGTGCTTTTAATCTTGTAAAGAAGCGTACTACATCGACCGCTTCCTCATCATATACCCACGGAACACGATAAGAAGTGCTGCCATGAAGCCTGCTGTGTGAGGATAAAAGTCCAAAAGCAACCCATCTTTTATAAACATCAGCAGTAGAAGTATTTTCAAAGCCTCCGATATCGTGCGCCCAGAAACCGAAGCCGGACATCATCAGGGACA
Organism: uncultured Lachnospiraceae bacterium; assembly: GCA_947650155.1. Taxonomy (GTDB): domain Bacteria; phylum Bacillota; class Clostridia; order Lachnospirales; family Lachnospiraceae; genus RGIG3002. Next base: position 32,775 of record CANSUS010000022.1, on the reverse strand, counting down.
GACCGCCGCGCAGGCTTTCTTCCATAGATTCATAATCCGACCAGCAGTCGCCGCCCCAGTGAACCGGGAATTTCTGGCCGCCCACGGTTGCAGATCTTGCAAAAAGAACTGCCTCTCCTTTGCCACGTTTTCTTTCCAACAATTCATAAACACATTTATTATAAAGATAAGTATAGAAGTTATGCATTTTCTTTGGATCAGAACCATCAAAATACACGGCGTCCGTAGGGATTCTTTCGCCAAAGTCTGTTTTGAAACAGTCCACGCCCATGTCCATAAGTACTTCCAGTTTATCCTGAAACCATTTATAAGCGTCAGGATTTGTAAAATCTACCAGAGCCATGCCCGGCTGCCACATATCCCACTGCCATACGTCACCGTTCGGACGTTTCAGAAAATATCCCTTTTCCATGCCCTCTACAAAAAGGCAGGATTCCTGACCGATATAAGAATTGATCCATACGCAGATATTTAAGCCTTTTGCCTTGATGCGCTGCAGCATTCCGGCAGGATCGGGAAATACCCGGCTGTCCCAGACAAAATCTGACCAGTGGAACTCTTTCATCCAGAAACAGTCAAAATGAAAAGTACGAAGAGGAATTCCTCTGTCCAGCATACCGTCAATGAAGCTCATAACAGTTGCTTCATCATAATTGGTAGTAAAGGAAGTGGAAAGCCACAGCCCAAAAGTCCAGGGTGCAGGAAGGGATGGTTTTCCGGTTAAATCTGTATAATGGATCAAAGTATCTTTCATAGTAGGTCCATTGATAAAGAAATAATCCAAATATCCGCCTTCTACCGAAAATTCTGCCTTTGTAACCTGTTCTGTCGCTATCTCAAAGGATACCTGTTCAGGATGATTTACAAGAATGCCATATCCTTTATTGGAAAGATAAAACGGAATATTTTTATAGGACTGGTCTGTGCTTGTCCCGCCGTCTGCATTCCAGATATCAATAGACTGGCCGTTTTTAACAAAAGGAGTAAAACGTTCTCCGGTTCCGTAAATCAATTCTCCAACGCCAAGACTCAATTGCTGGCGCATATAGGTGTCTGTGATATCGCCCTGATCATAATAATCGCCCTTCCAGTTGGTTTTCATGAGGGCAAGATCTCTGCCATTACTCTTTGTAATTACTTCACCATTTCGTTTATAGGTCATGAACCAATTTTGCTTTCCGATCTCCAATGACAGACTGCCGCTTTTTATTATAATTGTCTCTTCGGATTCCGTAACCTCCATAGGAAGCGTTTCTGTAAGCGCAAGCTCAAATTCGGGGCTTTTTTTCAAAACGCCCATATGGTGATAAGTCTGTAGTCTGAGAATTTCCGGAGCGGGGGAAGTGATGATCAGAGTAAGATTAATTCCGCCTAAAGTATCTCCCCGTTTTGTGATACGGTGTGTGGGCGCACAAATAGTTACCCTGTCTTTTTCTGTTTTTATAAAATATGCTTCCTGCGGTGCAAAACATTCACATCCTTCTTTTTGTAACCAGCATCCGTTACTAAATTTCATGGTATATCTCCTTTCAAATTAAAATCAGGCATATATAGCAAGCCTATTATAGAAGATCAAAAAAGGGATGTAAACGGTATTTTTTTCACTTCAAATACGGAAAAAATTGTATTAGAAAAAAATTTTTTTATTTTTTTCAAAAATTTGCAAGAAATGGACGTTTTAATTCGTTTTATATTATAGAGGGTAAAAAATGTGATAGAATGATTATGACAATATTTTTTACTCGCAGTTACATAAAAGGATAAGTAAATAGGATACAAAAGAGCCTGAAAAGTTTTGAAAACAAATATTTCCGGGGTACGGAACAAAATGCCTGCCGTGCAGCAGACAGATAGGAGTAATAAATATGAGAAACGAAAACAGCGGAAAAATTATAACGGCACTGAGAGTACAGGACGATATCTCGTTAAGGAAACTGGCAAAAGGATTATGTTCTCTTCCAACACTGTCGAGAATTGAGTCATGTGAAAGGATTCCTGATAAATTATTATTGGATACTTTGCTGCAAAGGCTTGGCAAGGCGTCAGATAAATTAGAGGCGATTATGGGGATTCCGGATTATCAGGTTTATCTGCGGAGGGAACAGATCGAGGAATATATCATTTCAGGGGAATACGTAGAAGCAAAAAAGCTTATTGATAAATACCTGACCAGGCGTGAAGCGAATACAACGGTTCATCGACAGTACATACTGAAAATAAAAGCCATTTTATCTGAATTAGAAGATCATGATATGGAAAAAAGTAAAGAATATATAGATATGGCAATCAAAATGACTATGCCGGAAGGGGCAGAGGAAGCTTTAAAAGAAGCTCTTTTGTCAAAATCAGAAATACAGCTTATCTTAATGAAAATATATCATTGTAATTCTAAAGAAGATTACTATAAAGCTTTGGATATTTTAGATAAATTGGACGGTTATGTGAAAAAACACTATACGGATGAAGAAGAACTGGCTAAGATTTATGCAAAGATTGTTCTTGTAGGAGCAAAGATACTGCTGGATTTGAAAATGTATGAAAAAGCTGTTGAAATATGTGAATATGCAGTGGAACTGCTTAGAAAAAATGATGTGTTGACAGATCTGTATAAAATATTGGTTATGCTTATAGAAGGTCTGGAACATATCGACGGCCGGTCAGATGAGCTTCGCAAACTGAAAAAGTGGGAAACGACATTAAGAGAATTATTTATAGAATACGATATACAGCTGTCAGAAGGAAGCATAGGATTGTTAGTAGAAAACAGACAGTGTGAAATTCTTTTAATCGATGAAATTATAAGAAGAGAACGTAAGGCACAGGGATTGTCCCAGGAAGAATTGTGTGAAAATATTTGTACACCTGAAAATCTTTCAGCAGTGGAAAACGGAAAACGGGCTCCCACTATAAAAAATTATGATAAGCTGGTAGGAAAACTGGGACTTAGCAAAGATTATTACATTAGTATTCTTTATACGGAAATATTTGAGGTACAGGAACTCAGAAGAGAATGTAACAGGCTGACTTACTTTAAAAAATATGAGGAAGCGGAGCGTGTCTTAAATAAAATTGAAAAGATGATCGATCTTCATGTTCCTGTCAATGCCCAATATATTATGTTTAACAAGGCCTTGCTGCAGTATCGTAGAAATAAAATAACGAAGGAAAGGGCTTTAAAAAGAGCGATTCGTGCCTTTGATAAAACGATTAAATATAATGACGGCGATTTTAAAATTGGCTTTGGTCTTTCACAGGAGGAAGTCAAGATACTTAACTTTATTGGTATCATCTATAGACGCATGGGGCAGATTGAAAAAACTGTTGAAATTTATAAGAAGGCGTTGCAAAGTTATGAAAGCAGTAAAGTGACGACTAAAAAACATTATTTTAGCAGTAGCCTTCTTATGTCAAGTTTATGCATGGATCTGGAGGAGATGAACGAAATTTATGAGAGTATGGAAATAAGTGAAAAGGGTATTAGGCTTGCGTTAGAGTGTGGAAGGGCTACAATGATACCTTCATTTTTAGCAAATAAAGCATGTTGTCTGGAGAAAGCAGGAAAAGAGAATGAAAAAGCCTGTATGAAATATTTACAACAGGCTTTTTATATCAATGATATAATAAAGAATGAATATAATAAGTCTGCTACTGAGAAATATTATTTCAAGTGTTATGGAGAGATAGATTGGTATTAAAAGTTTGTATCATGTTCTTCATAAATAGAAAATGTTGATACTCCGCCAACAGGATTTTTCGGCTGTATGCCAGGGAATAAAAATCCCAAAATAAATGTTGCTGCAAATAAAAGTGATACAATTTTCTTTTTCATAGATACTTAAACTCCTTTTTATTTATGTTTGGTTGATAGTTAATAAAACTAACTTTACATGAATTGTGTTTATAATCCCATGAAGTAGTTGGAAAAGATTTTAAAATTGAAAAAATTTCTTGTGTTATTGAAAATAAAAAAAATATTTTTTCCAGAAACTTCATGTTCTTTTTTGAGAAGTTGGTGTATTATAACATTGTTGGTTATGATTACACCACGGTCATAAGCAATTTAACTCCCACCAAAATGCGTCAAACATAGAAGATTTGATGCAGAGGGCACCTTGGACGTACATGCACACGGTTCAAGGTGCCTTTCCGTTTTTTATAGAGATTTTGCTGATTCCGGGTATGATATTGATATACTTGGAATTTTTTTGCAGATGATTCCGAATCGGTATAGTTAGATAATTAGAGTTATGATATACTTACATGCAAGATATACAATATCAATAAAAAACGGAGCAATGGAAACAGGTGGGGTAAGGTGAAAAAATCCAAATTATTAAATCTGCTGCCTGAAATGATGAGTAAGGCAAAAATAAAACGGCAGTTATATACTATTTATATGCTTGCAGTTTTCCTGCCGATTGTGGTGCTTGGCGGTTTTCTTTTGTTTAATACTGCTAAGCTGTTAATAAACTACCATAAAGATTTGCTGGAATCGGATAATCTGCGCGTGAAGACAATTCTGTTTGAGATTACTACACAGACCTATAATATTTCTGAAAATATTTCTTCCAGTGCAGTACTCAGAAATATTTTGGTGGGGGAGTATCAGGAAAGGAATGATTTTCTTACAGAGGCAAATAAGTATTCCGATATAGATGATTACATGAGCAATTATGCAGAAATTGATAAAATACAGATTTATACGGATAATCCGGATATTGATTCATATAAACAATATGTACCAGTGACAAATGAAATAAAGGAAACGGAATGGTATCAAAAAGCGCTTAATCAGTCCAGCGTGTTTTGGACGTTAATCAAAGACATAGATAAATATGAAAATGAATACTGGAATTTATGTCTTGTCCGTAAGCTTTCTCTTGTTAATTCTGATTATAATAGTGTGCTTGTTATAAAGATCAGTGATAATTATTTAAGGAGCAGAATTGAAAACAGCGAATACAGCATCATGATTTCTATAGATGAATATGGATGCTTTTATAGTTCCATGCGTGATTTTTACGGGGAACCGCAGGCTGTATATATCGATTTTGATGAGAATTATTATTCCTATACGGGAAATGTAGATATGGAAGGAAAGAAATATTTGACTTCCGTATCTACAACGCATATGTATAAATCCGATTCTAAAATATATATTACGACTTTAAATTTACATGCATATGAAAATATACGAAGTATTTTATGGACATGTATATTAATCCTGGGAGTAGCGATTATCCTGCCTGGAATTGTAATTCATTTTTTTACGGATTATTTTACGGGACGTGTCAATACGCTGCGTGAGGAGATGCATAAAGCCAGTACGGAGGATTATGATATTATCCCGACATTCCGCGGACAGGATGAGCTTTCAGAGGCGTTTGCAGATTTACAGACGATGGTACAGATGATTAAAGAAAAAGATGCAGAAATGTATGAGGCGAAAATTAATGAAAAAGAGCTTTTGAATGAACAGCAGGTGATGGAATTTAAAATGCTGGCAAGCCAGATTAATCCGCATTTTTTATATAATATATTGGAATCCATCAGAATGAAGGCATTTACTGCAGGAGACAGGGAAGTTGCTACGGCAATCAAGCTGTTGGGCAAGTCCATGCGGTATGTGCTGGAAAATACAGGTACGGTTTTTACTACGTTAGATAAAGAACTGAACTATATAGAAACCTATATTATGATTCAAAGACTCAGATTCGGTGAAAGGGTAAATTACAGTTTCCAGGTGGAGGATGGACTGGAACTGGAAAATTACAGAATTCTGCCATTATTGCTGCAGCCGATTGTTGAAAATGCGATTCTTCATGGTCTGGAAGATCAGGAAGGAGAGGGACAGATCATAATCCATGTGTCTGCAGATGAAGAAAACCTTCATATAATTATTAAGGATAATGGAAGGGGAATGTCAAAAGAAGAACTGAAAAAGGTCCGTAGAAAATTGTACGTCAAAAACAGCGAATTAAAAACCAGTATCGGACTTTACAATATTAATGAACGTATTAAGCTCTGTTATGGAGAGGGACATGGTATACGAATTGAAAGTATGCTTTCCGAAGGCACGGAGGTATTTATTGACCTTCCGTTATCCCTTACAGAACAGGAATAGGAAAGATGAAAATAAAATTTTATATGAAAAAGGAGCGTGACGGTAAATGATACATCAAATCATACCAATGAAAACAAAAACTTCATCTGAAAAAGCGAAACTGATCACATACATTATCGATCATTCTGAAGAGATCGGGATAGTAAAACGTCCGGCAGTGGTGGTATGCCCGGGAGGAGGATACGAATTTCTTTCAGACAGAGAGGCGGAGATGATTGCACTGACACTCAATTCTTTTGGATACCATGCTGTCGTATTGAGATATTCCGTAGCGCCTGACGCCGTTTATCCAACAGCTCTTATTGAACTTGCAAGTACGGTGGCAATGCTTCGTGAAAAAGAAAAAGAGTGGCATATTGACACGGATAAAATTTTAGTGCAGGGATTTTCAGCAGGAGGTCATCTTGCGGCAAGCTATGGAATGTTTTGGAGTGAAAAATTTTTGTCAGAAGAGGTGGGTGTATCCACACAGATGTTAAAGCCAAATGGCATGATATTGTGTTATCCGGTTATTACTTCCGGTGAATATGCACACAGGTCGTCCTTTGAAAAGCTTTTGGGAGAACAGTATGATAAGCTTGTGGATAACATGTCACTGGAAACACAGGTAAATGAAAACACACCGCCTGCTTTTCTCTGGCATACTTATACGGATGATTGTGTACCGGTGCAGAATTCTCTGTTATTGATTGGGGAAATGCTGAAGAGGCAGATTCCGGTAGAGTTTCATATGTATCCTTCTGGCGGACACGGACTTGGACTTGCCAATAAACTGACGGCAAATCCGGGCGGTTACGGGGTACAGAAGAACTGTGAAGGGTGGATAGAATCTTTGCGGAAATGGTTAGAGGATCAATATCCGATTGAATTGATTTAAAGATTTAAAATTTATCAATCACTAAATATATAGGTATTCTTCATAAAAAAAGACCAATTAAAGTAAAGAACTTCTCATGATATATTGTTAATATATGGAGAGGACTATAATGAAAAATAAGAGTAAATTATGTAACAGGTTTTTTATCATTCTGCTTTGTTTTTCTTTTGTAACAGGGATGTTCGGATGCGGCAGTGAAAAAGAAGAGGAATGTCCGTATGAGGAATTTATCGTAGTGGATGTTTTCGATACGCTTGCTAATTACCAGGGGCTCCAGTCAGGATGGTTTGCAAAGGTTATAAAAGATAAGTTTAATATGGAACTGAATATTATAGCGCCAAATATAGCCGGCGGCGGGGGTACTCTTTTTGACACTCGAGCAGCATCGGGTAATATGGGAGATATTATTATTTTTGACGCGGAAAAGGGCGATTTGCAGGATCTGGTAAATGTGGGGCTTATTCTGGATATGAGTGAAATGCTGGAGGGAAAAGGCATTATGCGTTATGAGAGCGCAATACGCGCATTGAATGACTCTATAGATGAGAATGCTATTTATGCAATACCCTCCGAGATTTCTTCTAATTCTCCCATGTTATCCAGTGAAGCGCTGGATCTCAATTACGGCACTTATCTGCGATGGGATATTTATGCAAAACTTGGTTACCCGAAAGTGGATACATTGGAAGATTTACTGCCTTTATTGAAACAAATGCAGGAATTGGAGCCATACAGCGACAGTGGAAAACCCACGTATGCATTCAGCTTTTTTAGAAACTGGGATGCAAATTTAATGAATGCTGCGAAACAGCCTGCCTGTTTGTACGGATATGACGAATACGGTTTTATATTATTAAAAGCGGACAGTTTTGATTATCAAAGTATTATCGATGAAGATTCTTTATATATCAGAAATCTGAAGCTGTATTTTGAGGCAAACCAAATGGGACTGGTAGATCCGGAATCGGGCGCACAGGATTATGATACTGTATTTGAAAAGTATGAAGACGGACAGATTTTATTCAGTCCCTGGCCCTGGCTTGGACAGGCAGCATATAATACTGCTGAACGTACTTCTGAAGGAAAAGGGTTTATGATTGTGCCTGTTTCAGATTTTAAAGTTTATTCTTATGGGTGCCGGCCGGAAGGAAATACGAAAACAGTAATTGCCATTGGTTCTAATGCGCAGGACCCGGAGCGGTTTGCAGATTTTATTGACTGGCTGTATTCGCCGGAAGGAATTTTACTAAGCGGTGCACAACCTACAACGGACTCCACAGCGGGACTGGAAGGACTGTCATGGGAAATGACAGAAAGCGGACCGGTGTTGACTGAATTTGGAAAAGATGCATTGATCGATAAGAAGGAGGTCATGGTTCCGGAAGAATACGGCGGTGGAATCTGGGCGGACGGTGTATCAGTATTAAATTATAAGTCGGTAGTTTTAACAGATTTGGATGATAACGGGTATCCATATGCTTATAAATTATGGGATTCCGTGCGTTCTTTGCAGCAGAATCCACTTATGGACGACTGGAGCGGGTTTACGGGTGCGAGAAGCAGTATTGAATATCTGTCAAAGAATGACCAGATTGTTATTTCGCCGGGATGTAATTTTAGCGAAGAGGCGGAAACATCGGAGATTACCACGATCAGAAGTCAATGTAAAACAGTGATTGTCGATTATTCATGGCGTATGGTTTTTGCAAAGGATGAAGAGGAATTTTACTCCCTATTAAAAGAAATGCAGGACACAGTATATAGTCTTGGCTATGAAAAAGTGCTTGCAGCAGATATAGAAAATGCAAAGGCATATCACGAGGCAAGAATTGCTTCTGTAGAAAAATATGTGGATAAAGCGGAAAATCAGTAATTGGCGGAATGGAGGAAGGCAATGATTGAAAATGAGAAAGTGAAAAAAATACTATACGGGGGAGATTATAATCCCGAGCAGTGGCCGGAAGAGACGTGGGAGGAGGATATGCGGCTTTTAAAACTGGCGCATATCGATGTGGTGACGTTAAATGTGTTTAGCTGGGCAAGCTTACAGCCAAATGAAGATACTTATTGTTTTGAGAAATTAGATAAAATTATGGAAATGGTCAGAAAGCATGGACTGCAAGTATGTCTTGCCACTTCAACGGGAGCACATCCTGCATGGATGGCCAGAAAATATCCTGATATCCTGCGTACGGAGTTTAACGGTATGAAACGGAAGTTTGGGGGACGTCATAATTCCTGCCCGAACAGCCCTTCTTACCGCAAATATTCCGTGAATCTGGCAAAGAAACTGGCAGAACGATATCAAGATTATGAAAATATAGTTGCGTGGCATATTTCCAATGAATATGGCGGCGAATGTTATTGTGAAAATTGTGAACAGGCATTTCGCGAGTGGCTGAAAAACAGATATAAGACCATTGATGAATTAAACCGGGCATGGAATAATTCTTTTTGGGGACATACGATGTATGATTGGGAAGATGTGGTTCTGCCCAATATGCTGAGTGAACATTTTGCAAGCGACAGGACGATGTTCCAGGGTATTTCACTGGATTACCGCCGCTTTAATTCAGATAGTATACTGGAATGCTGCAAGCTGGAATATGATGCGCTGAAAGCCGTTACGCCCGACATTCCCATCACCACTAATATGATGGGTACTTATAAAGCGCTGGATTACCAAAAATGGGCAAAGGAACTGGATTTTGTTTCATGGGATAATTATCCATCCAATGATGATTCTATCGCGTCTATTGCACTCAGGCATGATCTGATGAGAGGAATTAAGCAGGGAAAACCGTTTGCGCTTATGGAACAGACGCCAAGCGTAACAAACTGGCTTCCCTATAATGCGCTGAAACGTCCGGGCGTAATGAGATTGTGGAGTTATCAGGCGGTAGCGCATGGTGCGGATACAGTTATGTTTTTCCAAATGAAAAGAAGTATTGGCGCCTGTGAGAAATATCATGGCGCGGTTATCGATCATGTGGGAAATGAAAATACAAGAGTGTTCAGAGAAGTTTCTGTTTTGGGTGCAGAGCTGGAAACAGTCGGCAATCGGATTCTTGGCGCCCGCACACCTGCAAAAGCGGCGATTTATTTTGATTGGGAAAACTGGTGGGCGATCGAATATTCCGCAGGACCAAGTGTGAGGCTTCATTATGTGGATGAAATTCTGAAATATTATACGGCGTTTAATTCGTTAAATATTCCGGTGGATTTTATCGGCGCAGAGGATGATCTTTCTGCCTACAATGTAGTGATTGCTCCGGTATTGTATATGGTAAAGGATGGGTATGATGAGAAGATCCGTAATTTTGTGAAAGATGGAGGTAGTTTTCTGACTACATTTTTCAGCGGTTATGTGGATCAAAATGATTTGGTTACCATTGGCGGGTATCCGGGAAAGCTTCGGGATATTCTGGGTATATGGGTAGAAGAAGAGGATGCCCTTCCGGAAGGGGTGACGAATTCTTTTGTTTATAATGGTATTACTTATCCGGCGGAACTGGTATGCGATTTGCTTCATACGGAGACGGCAGTTTCCTATTGTAGTTACGAATCGGATTTTTATAAGGGTATGCCGGTTATAACAGAGAATAATTTTGGGAAGGGAAACGCATATTATGTAGCTGCGGCTTCCGATGAAAGTTTTTATGAGAAGTTTTTAATGGACATCTGTGAAAAGGCGGGAGTTGAGCCGGTTATGGATACTCCGAAAGGGGTGGAGGCGACGCTTCGGGAGAATAAAAACGGTACATTTTTGTTTTTACTGAACCATACTGACACAGAGCAGTCTGTGAAACTTGTTACTGGCGGAACGGATGTGATTCGTAATGTTGATTATACGGATGGTGACAGGGTTACACTGGCGGCGAAAGATGTAGTGATTATACAGAAGACAGTAAAATAAATAGTATTGCGTAGTACGGCTGTGATGGTTTTCATTACAGCCGTTTTTTTGTGTATTGTTTTCGGAAACAGTTGAAAATAGAAGGAAGTTTTAAAAAATATGTTATTATGGTATAATACTAAAAGTTGATATAGAAAAGTATGAGTTGTGGAGAGGATATTTAAATAGATTAGTCAGTAAAGAATAAAGAGATAAGGGAATAGAGAAAGCAGTGGGAGTAAGTATGAAAACAGTTTTTATAGCAGATGATGAGAATAATATCCGTGAAGGCCTGAAATGTATTGTAGACTGGGAAGAGGCAGGTTTTACAATATGCGGCGAGGCTGCGAACGGGGAAGAGGCTTTGAACGGGATTATGGAAAAGGAGCCGTCTCTTGTTTTGATAGATTTAAAAATGCCTAAAATGGGCGGTATTGAAGTAATCATGAATGCGAGAGAAAAGGGATATAACGGAAAGTTTATTATTTTAAGCGGTTATTCTGATTTTAAATATGCACAATCTGCAATGAAGTACGGTGTGGATTTTTATTTGACAAAACCGATCGATGAAGATGAGCTTTATGATTCTCTACATAAAATCAGTGAAACGATCGAAAATGAGACCGCAGCTTCCCAGAATATCATTCAACTACGGCAAAAGGCAAAAAATGTTATTTTGCATGAGCTTGTAACAGGTCTGGGAGGAGAAGAGAGCAGTCAATTGTCGAAAACGGAAGTGGATGACCTGCATTTGAAAGCAGATATTTATCAGGTAGTAATTTATGAGAATTTTTTGCGTGGATTGAATGGACCTGCCTACAGTTTTGCTGATCTGTTAAAGGTTGCCAATAAGGAAAATCATACTTTTGAACATTTTGAAGAAGATCAGAAGGATGTTATTTTATTAAAAGGCGAATATGCCCTTTCCCGTTTTCAGGATTTTCTTGCTCATTATGAAAAAGAATCTCCTCAAAAGGGAAGTCCCCTTGACAGCCTTTTTCTTGCTTATGGCAGACCGGTAACTTCTTTGGAACAAATCTCATCTTCTTACAGAGAAGCAAGGGTGCTTGTGGAGAGGCGTTTTTTTTGCATACAGGGACAGCATACGCTGGGTTATGATGAACTGCCGGATGTGGAGGCAAAGGAGGAGATTTTTTCAGAGCTTTCTCTTCAGGATTTCAGTACGAGGCTTGCCAATTATTTACAGTCTTTTAACCGCAAAAAAGTGGCGGAAACGCTCTTTGAACTGGAACAATTTTTATATAATGTAAAAAATAATATATCAGAAGTAAAACTATTTTTAACAGACTTGTATCTGCAGATTAAAGAAAAGATGAATTATAGTTACAGTATGGCAAATATTCCGTTTCCGACTAATTCGGCTATTATAGAATTTATGGAAAAGCAGAATTATTTATATGAGATCATTCGTTTCTTTTCAGAACAGTTTGAAATGATTATGAATTCTACCGGAAATCCGTCCAGAGATACTATACTGGATGATATTTTGTATTATATTGATCATAATTATAAAACAAATATAAAATTAGAGACAATTGCGCCTTTATTTGGTTATAATAGTGCTTATCTCGGAAAAATATTTACAAAATCAACAGGTGAGAATTTTAATTCTTATGTAGACCATATGCGGATAGAGCATTCCAAGGAGCTGCTTATGGAAAACCGGCTGAAAGTTTATGAGATTGCAGAGCAGGTTGGTTATAAAAATGTAGACTATTTTCATAAGAAGTTTAAGAAGTATGTGGGAATGAGTCCGGCGGAGTACAGAAAGAATATTGAGGAATCTATTGTAAAATGAATTATATTGTATTTGATTTAGAATGGAATCAGAGCAATACGGAAAAAGAAGAAGTAGAAGTTCTTCCCTTTGAAATCATTGAGATTGGCGCTGTTAAGTTGAGTGATGACAGAACAATGGTCAGTCGATATGACCAGTTGATTAAACCGCAGGTATATCGGAAACTGCATTATATGACTCAGAAACTGCTCCATCTGGAAGCGGATGAACTGGAAAAGGGCATCGTATTTTCCGATGCTGTTTCTCAATTTTTAGACTGGTGCGGAGAGGATTATATTTTTTGCTCGTGGGGTCCGTTGGATTTGACAGTATTGCAAAAAAATATGAGTTATTATAATATGCCGCCATTAACGGAGGGACCGATTGCATTCTACGATGTTCAAAAACTTTTTAGTCTGGCATATGGAAATAAAAAGTTACGGCGCAGTCTGGAATATGCCGTAGATTTTTTGCGGATAGAAAAGGATATCCCTTTTCACAGGGCATTTAGTGATGCATACTATACGGCAAAAGTGTTTGCCGCTATCCGAAATGCAAATGTGCTTGCCCATATGTCATATGATGTGTTTACCCTTCCACAAAATAAAGAACAGGAAGTTTTTACCGTATTTGATGATTATGCAAAGTATATTACAAGAGAGTTTGAGGATAAAGCTCAAATTGCTGCTGATAAACAGATTATGAGTTCAAAGTGCTATTTGTGCCATAAGAATCTGAAGAAAAAAATAAAATGGTTTACACCGAATGGAAAGCACTATTATTGTGTGGCGGAATGTGATAAACATGGTCTTATGAAATTTAAAATCCGTGTCCGCAGGTCGGAAAATCATAAATTATATGTCATTAAAACCATAAAATTTATTGGAAAAGACGAACTGGAAAAGATTAAAGAAAAAAAAGAACATACACAGGAAATCCGAAGAATCAGAAGGAAAAACAAAAACCACAACCAAAATTCGGATATTTAACTGATTTTTTAATTCGGGGAAACTTTGCTATATTTAGCAAATTTTCCCCGAATTGTTTTATTTATAATATCGTCTGCGGTTTCTGCGGGAGCGGCGTCTTCGTCTGCCGGCAAAATGGTAATTACTTATAACGGCGCGTAAAATAAAGACTGCAATTAACCCGCCGGAAATTCCAAGAACCCACAAAAGAATCGTTTTAACATTAACAAATATAATATTTTCTGAGAGTTCGTCAACGCTTTCTGTTTCCTCCTCATTAACAGCGGTGTCAAATTGATAAGAAAAAACAGAATCCGTTGCGAGATCTACAGAAACGCTTCCGACAGCAACGCCGTTGTAAGTATAATCAATAGAAGCAATCTGGTTTTCCCCGGTTACGTCATAAGAAATAGAGGATTCCACATCTTTTAAATCTGCCGTATTCGGCAGGACAATATAGTCTTCTTTATTTAAGGACAGAATGGGTTTGGAACTTCCGAAAATATCGTTATCCGTATTGAAAAAGTTGGCATTGTTAATTACATATTCGGAATCTGATTCGGCAATATTTACAATTTGAAAATTTCCGAATCCGTAGTCAAATAAATTAATGGTATCTTCATATTGATAAGGAGATTCTTCTTTCAAAATGACACAGATTAATTTCATTCCGTTTTTTTCCGCGCAGGAAACCAGAGTCTGGCGTGACTCATCCGTATATCCTGTTTTACTGCCTACCAGATATTCGTACTCATATTCGCCGCCGGAATATAACTTATTTTTACTGTTTTCAATAATATCTTTTGGCTGGGTTTCTGTTGGTTCAATATGAAGCCGTTTGGTACTTGAGTATTTACAAAGTAGTTCATTACTGAAAAAAGCACGTCCGATCATGGCAAGGTCATAAGCGGAAGTATAGTGGTCTTCGTCATGAAGGCCATTTGAATTTACAAAATGGGAATTGGTACATCCAAGTTCCTTAGCCCGTTCATTCATAATTTCAGCGAAATGATCAAGATCTCCTCCAATAAATTCGGCAATCCCGTTTGCAGCATCATTTGCTGAGGCTATTAATACTGCCTGAAGAGCTTGATCCATCGTAATCTGATCGCCCACATCCAGATAGATTTTAGATCCGTCAATCGGGACACTGAAAACCGCATCATTAGACATGGTAATCACATCATTAAGACTGGTCTGTTCGGCAGCAATCAGGCAGGTCAGTATTTTGGTAGTACTGGCAGGATAAAGTCTTTCGTCCATATTTTTTTCGTACAGGATTGTCCCCGTATTTAGTTCCATCAGGATAGCCGCCTGCGCACCGATGGCAGGTCCATCCGGCCAATTTTCAATCTGGTTGCTTTGAATGGGAAGTGATTTTCTAAATTCAGCCTGTTCCATCATATCTGATGCTGAAACTGTTATACAGGAAGATAAGAAAGTAAAAAAAAGTATGGAAAAAGCACAAAGTGCGGATAAAGTCTTTTTTATTGTTTTAAAATTCATGAATATTCTCCGATTCTACAAAATTAAAATCATAATTATGATACACTATTTTAATCAAAAACCAAAGACGTAATCAAAAAAATTCACAAATAATACAGACTTTTTTTTTATAGAAAATTGGTGTAAGATAGATTTGTATAAAAAGAAGCGAAACCCATATAATAGAAAGGAAACATAGAATTTTATGCGTCTTAGGAATGTAACCGGCTCTGATGAAATAATTGCTGCCAGCAAATATGTGGTAAGGGAGCCAGAGACAAAAAAGGGAGGCTGGAAAGATTTTTTTGGTAATACGAACCCGATTCATATTGAAGTAGGAATGGGAAAGGGGCAGTTTCTTTATGGTATGGCCAAAGAAAATCCCGATATTAATTATATTGGAATTGAAAAATACTCCACAGTGCTTTTGCGGGCGATTCAGAAAATGGAATCAGAAGAGGTTCCGAATCTTTATTTTCTGTGCGAGGATGCAAAAAACGTTACAGATCTGTTTATAAAAGATGAAGTGGATAAAATTTATTTAAATTTTTCCGATCCCTGGCCGAAAGACAGGCATGCAAAAAGACGGCTTCCCTCCAGACAGTTTTTAGAGCGTTTTGGGCAGATACTTAAAAAAGACGGGACACTGGAATTTAAAACAGACAATAAGGCATTGTTTGAATTTGCTTTAGAAGAGTTAGAGGCAGCAGGATGGGAGGCGGACGCTGTTACCTTTGATCTTCATAAGGATGCCGAAATGAAGAAGGGCAATATTATGACAGAATATGAGGAAAAGTTTTCTTCTATGGGGAATCCGATTTATAAGTATATTATTCATAGAAAAAATGAATAAAAAATGAAAGGATGGTTTTTGTATGGAATATAAGTTTACAACAGCAAATTTTGAAGAGGAAGTATTAAAAAGCGAACTCCCGGTACTGGTAGATTTTTATGCGGACTGGTGCGGTCCATGTAAAATGATGGGACCTATTGTAAAAGAAATGGCAGACATTTATGATGGAAAAATGAAAATCGGAAAATTGAATATTGACGAAGAAATGGAAATTGCCCAAAAGTATCGTGTTATGTCAATACCGACGTTTATTATATTTAAGAACGGACAGGTAGTGGAAACAACGGTTGGCGGAATGCCCAAAAATGAATTGGAGAATAAGATTAAACAAGCGCTGGCATAAGTGATAGGATAAAATATAAGAAACATAATAAAAGACACTGTCAGTGATTTTAGGCAGTGTCTTTTATATTTTGCAATATTTCATGTCATAAAGCTGTTGGTATAGTTCTTCCCGTCCTTTTGTAAAAACGTGGCAAAGCTGTTCGGTGACTTTTTTATCCCGCAGTCTGGCAGTCAGAAGCGGTGAAAAACGTTTGCCCTCTAAAGCAATAGCGTCCTGAACTGCTTCTTCAAAAGTTTTCTTTACTCCGGTATATAATTCGGAGGAATAAGTGACGTTCTCTATCCAATCTATCAGTCCAATTACGTCTACCATCTGTCTGTAAGGAGATTCTAAACGTTTGTAGGTTTCAGGATAACCCCGGGAACCATCATACCAGGAATGGTGTCCCAAAGCAATTGCCGCATAACGTCGGGTAGACTCCCTTTTGCTTAAACTGATTTCACCTACGCTTGTATGCAGATGGACAATTTCATATTCTTCTGCAAACCATTGTCTTCCCGTCCTTGAATAGAGAGTAATAAAGTTGATTTTGCCTACATCATGAAAGGCGCCGCATTTCATCGCGTAATCCAGGACTTCTTCTTTCTTTTTTTCCGGCTCCTCAATATTTCGTATGAAATCAATATCATCAAAGAACTCCGGTTCCTCATTCATAATAATTTCACAAAGAACTCTTGCCGCTTTACCGACAATTTGAGAGTGTAGATAGATACCAGGAGCAAATCGTATTAATATTTTCTGTATGAATTCACCATAAGAAATACTGTTTTCGGTTTCTAAAAATGTAGACGATAATTGCCTTAGGCTGAAAAAAAGCTGCTCATTTACGGAAGCATCAGGAAATACTTTAACATATTCCCAAATTCTCTTATACAGATCTTCGATATATTCCAGATGTGCCGGTATTCGTTCCGGATATTCTTCCAGATACTGACAGTAAAATGCAGGCAGAGAAATAAGTCCGTAAATACTGTCTGCAGAAAAATCTGTTGGATCAGCTTTATTCATTAATTCTTCCATTTTGGAGAGCAGACCATCCAAAGTATCCAGACCGCAGTAATATTCAATAGCATAATGAGAGAACGTAAAGCGGATAGGAGGCTGTTTATTTTGGCTTTTGGCTTCCTCTAATTGTCTATGATATACAATATAAACGGAATCCATAACATCGGCAATATCCTGTGAGCTCATAATGCTGTTTCGGCTATGGGACATGCTGGAAGCAATCTGCTGGTGTGTCATATAAATATAGCGTTCCCAGGGAAGATTTGGTTCTTTTTCCTGATATCCCTTATCCTGCAGAATCTGCAGAGTCTGTTTTCCCAGACGGATTTTATCACTGGAATTTTTGAATTGTCCCAGTGCCATATTCGCGCGGGAACGAAGGATATATCCTCTTGTTTCTGTATCGTCGATTTCATCGTAATATTTTAAATAAGCAGCAGCTTCTGCAAAGCAGAGACGCATTTGGGATATATATTTTTCAATCTGCCATAATTCCAATCCGATCATTTTATTACATAGATTATGACGTCCAATTCCTAACCAGTATAATTCCCGGATCATACTGTTACGGTCTTTCATGAGTCTTGCCCGGCTGAGTAATGCCTGATGAACCTGACAAAACAGCTCCGCATCTAATTCATTTCGCCCGTTTAACAGATTTTCGGCAAATTCCTGTAAATCCTGCAACTCTTCTTGCGGAGCTTCAAATAAATGATCTAACCGTGGAAAGAGATGATCCCGCAGTAATTCCATATTACGATTTACAATTTGTAAAACTTTTTCTTTATTTTCAAGGGAATGTTCCAAACATTCTTCAAAAGATTGAGCTGATGATTTTTTTCTTGCCGTAAGTACAGCAATATCTTTTAAATTATCAATGTATTCTTTCTGATACGGCTGCATGATATTTTACTCTTTTCCTTTTAATATAATGATATTCCATTATTTTAATCGTGTACGTAATATTTCCTGTAAGCGTTCTACATCTACCGGTTTAGATAAATGCTCGTTCATACCGGCATCCTTTGACATACGAATGTCTTCTACAAATGCATTTGCCGTCATGGCAACAATCCAGATCTCTTTTGCATCCTTTCTTTGAAGCTTTCTGATCTGCCTTGTTGCTTCATACCCATTCATAATCGGCATTTGAACATCCATAAAAATCAGGTCAAAATACCCTTCCGTTGAAGCTTCAAAAATTTCTACGGCACGGGCGCCATTTTCCGCTTCTTCTACCTGTACCCCAATTAATGACAACAATTCTATGGCAATTTCCCGATTCAGTTCATTGTCTTCTACTAACAGGATGCGGTATTTACTGTAATCAATGATATTAACCTGATGGTCGGTATCCTGATCTGCATGACCAATCAGATCCGAAAGTGTTGCAAACAGCCTGCTCATGAAAAGCGGACAGGGAACAAAAGCATTGATACCGGCACGTACTGCACGATATTCTATCTGTGCCCAGTCGCCTTCCGACACCAGTATAATTGGGAAATCCGGACCGGCTAACTGGCGTATATGGGCAGCTGCCTCCAATACGGGTGTATCCGATATTTCCTGTCCCAAAATCATGGCACAGGGCATATGTTCTTCATATTGTGCTTCTGCCAGCCATGTAACGGCATCTAAACCGTTTTCCATATGTATGGGTATTAAGCCGCCTTCCTGTAAAAAACCTGTAATCTGTCTGGCCCTGTTTTTATTTCCTTCTACAATCAAGACGGTCTGTCCTTCGGGCAGATTCAGGCTTTTTCTGCTTTGAGGTGAAATACGAAGAGGAATGGAGACATAAAAACAACTGCCTTTTCCTTCTTCACTCTCCACTTCAATTTTACCGCCCATGCGATCCAGAATATTTTTGACAATGGCCATACCAAGACCAGTTCCTTCAATTTTACTGATTGTAGTATTGCTTACTCTTTCAAAGGGAATAAAAATTCGTGTTAAAAATTCCTGACTCATGCCAAGCCCATTATCCTTACACATAAAATCGAGCCATACAATGTCGTTTTTCTCTTTTTCTAATGTTTTGTTTTCTAAATGCTGGGAAAATCGTACTTGTATATCCCCTTCTGTCTGTGTGTATTTTATGGCATTTCCTATAATGTTTACCAGAATCTGACGTAAACGTAACGGGTCGCCGCATAGGTTCTCTTCATAAATTCGTCCGATTTCAACCTGAAAACTCTGATTTTTCTGTACGGCCTGTGGACGTATGATAATGGATATATCATGCAGCATATCTGCCAGTGAAAATTCTTCTTCGCTTAAAGTAATGCGTCCGCTGTCAATTCTTGACATGTCTAATACATCATTTACCAGACTCATTAAATGTGTGGATGCGGATTGAATTTTTTGCAGACAGTCCTGTACTCTTGCCTTTTCGTCAATATGAGATAATCCGATAGACGTCATACCTACAATCGCATTCATGGGGGTACGAATATCATGGGACATATTGGATAAAAAGTTGCTTTTTGCCTCATTTGCCGCTTCCGCCGCTTTTAGAGCATCTTCCAATGTTTTATTCATTTGTTCCAGTTCTTCTATGCGAAGCTGACGATTTTTTGCGGAATCCAATATCCAGAGTTCGTGGTTATCATCCAGTTTTACGGGAATAGATTCCAGACCTCCGATTATCTGTATAGGATCGGCATTCAGTAATTCTTCTATCGTTAACCCGGTCATAGAACATGACGTTTCATCGGCATACAAAATTTGCAGTTGATTATTTTCCGTCTGTTCTATTACAAGGTATCCTTTGTTTTCTCTGGTTGAATTATTTTTTATACCTGTCATACAAAGACTCCGTTCTACATCCTTTATCACTTTTCAAATTATATCATATCTTTTCAGATTTATCTATTTTCCTATACTAAAAAATCTCTAAAGTTATAAACCATATATAACTTTAGAGATTTTAAAATCGATGCGACAGGATTTGAACCTGCGACCTCTGCGTCCCGAACGCAGCGCTCTACCAAGCTGAGCCACGCATCGATACTTTAAAACAACCATAAAAAATGATACAATAAAAACGGTAACTTGTCAATTCATTAATTAGGAAAAATATAAAATATGAAAAAAGATTTAACAGAAGGTAATGTAACAAAAACAATGCTCCTGTTTTCCGGTCCGATGATTTTAGGAAACCTTTTACAGCAGTGTTATAATATAGCGGATACTTTGATC
Organism: uncultured Lachnospiraceae bacterium; assembly: GCA_947650155.1. GTDB lineage: Bacteria > Bacillota > Clostridia > Lachnospirales > Lachnospiraceae > RGIG3002. Next base: position 12,223 of record CANSUS010000022.1, on the reverse strand, counting down.
GTAGGAAAGGTTTTGGGCGCGGATGCTTTGGCCGCAGTCGGTTCAGCATATACTTTGATGACTTTTTTAACCTCAATCATTATAGGGTTATGTATGGGAAGCAGCGCTGTTTTTTCCGTTTATTTTGGAAAAAGGGAAACCGGACGGATGAAAGACAGCATGGCAGCCGCTTTTATATTTATTGCGGCTGTAACGATCGTGATGAATATGATAATATTTGCAGCAATTCATCCAATTCTGCATCTTCTTCAAGTGCCTGCTGATATTTATGATTTAATGCAGGAATATGTATGGATTATATTTTGCGGGCTTATTTTTATATTCTTTTATAATTATTTTGCATTTCTTCTGCGTTCTGTCGGGAATTCAGTAGTACCCCTTTATTTTTTAGGGGGTTCTACGGTGATGAATATCCTATTGGATATGCTGTTTGTAATGGTATTAAAAAGAGGAGTCGGCGGCGCAGCGTTTGCAACGGTACTTGCCCAGATTTTATCGGGCGTTGGAATCGGCGTTTATGTGTGGGTAAAAGAGCCGGAACTGCGATTAAGAAAAAAGGAAATTACAATAACAAGAGGTACGGCAGCAGAAGTAGTACGTCATTCTGTTGCAGCGTGTGTTCAGCAGTCTGTCATGAATTTTGGTATTTTAATGATACAGGGTTTGGTAAACAGTTTTGGTACAATGGTAATGGCGGCGTTTGCTGCTGCGGTAAAGATAGATTCTTTTGCCTATATGCCGGCTCAGGAGTTTGGAAACGCTTTTTCTCTTTTTATTTCTCAAAATCATGGAGGCGGAAAAAAAGAGAGAGTAAAGGAAGGAACCAGACAGGCGGTAAAAATTTCCATTTTGTTCTGTGTGGCGGTTTCTATGTTTATTTTCTTTTTCGCACCTTATCTGATGCAGATTTTTGTGAAAAGTACGGAAACAGAGATTATACAGATTGGATCGGAGTATTTAAGAATAGAGGGAGCTTTTTATTGCGGAATTGGTCTTTTATTTTTACTGTATGGTTTTTTCCGGGGTGTGGAAAAGCCGGAAATGTCTTTGATACTTACCGTTATTTCATTGGGGACCAGAGTACTGCTTGCTTATCTTCTTTCTCCGGTTCCATCGATTGGAGTAAAAGGTATTTGGATGGCGATTCCGATTGGCTGGTTTTTGGCGGATATGGTTGGTGTAATTTGCATAAGAAAGGAAAAATATAATGAGTGAAAATACAAAGGTTCAGGGAGGGATGAGGATACAGCTGCGGGATCAGATTTCAGATCTTGCAGAAGAACCTTACCGACAGTTTAGCTCTAAATTACTGCCTGGGACAGAAGGAATTGTGGGTGTCAGGCTTCCGATATTAAGAAAACTTGTAAAGCGGTATCTCAAACAGGATTGGAGAATGTATTTGGAGGAGGTTTTCGGATCAGAAGAGAAAGACTTCCAATCAGCCTGTATCCGGGATCAGGAATTATTTGAAGAGGTGATGTTTCAGGGAATGTTAATAGGATATGCTCCGCTTACACTGAAGGAACGATTTTTTTATTTAGAACGGTTTATTCCTAAAATCGATAATTGGTCGGTTTGTGACAGTGTCTGTACGACGATGAAATTTGCAAAAGAATATCCGAAAGAAACATGGGATTTTCTGTTAAGGTACATACACAGCAGCGAGGAATATAGTATCCGGTTTGCGGTAGTCATGTATATTAATTATTTTATCAATGCGGAATATTATAAAGAGGTACTGCGGGAATTGAACGAAATCAGTCATCCGGCATATTATGTGAAAATGGCGGTTGCATGGGCTGTTTCTATGTGTTATGTTTTTAATACGGAAGAGACGAAGGTATTTTTAAGTACCTGCAGACTGGATGATTTTACTTATAATAAAGCAATACAGAAAATAATAGAATCCAGGCAGGTAGATAAGGAAGAAAAAGAAAAGATGAGAAAATGGAAGCGGCAGCTTTCATGTGTGGAGGTTTGAGTATTGAAAGCAAAACAGTTTGGAAAAGGATATTATAAGACATTCAGAGCAGGAATCGAAAGAGAATGGGTAACAACGAACGGAGTGGGCGGTTATGCCGGAAGTTCCATTATCGGCGCACATACAAGAAAGCATCATGGACTATTGATTGCGAGTCTGCATGCTCCTACAGAACGTTATCTGGTATTGTCAAAGATGAATGAAACAATCAAAGCAAACGGAAAAGAATATAAACTTGCCGCAACACAACGCAAGGGCGGTATATACGAAGAGGGACAAAAATTTTTACAACGGTTTATTTATGATGAACTGCCGCAGTTTGTGTATGAGATCGGAGGTACTTTTGTTACAAAGACGATTAGTTTTGAGTATGGGAAAAACACGATAGCAGTAGGCTATGAGATTATGAATGGCATGCATGAAACAGAAATGGATTTTGTGCCTTTGTTTAATTTTAGGGATCATAATAATGGCAGTAAAACAGATGATTTAGTATTTGACACAAAGCTGGAAGGAAAAATACTGTGTCTGCGTCCAAAAAATGCGGAGAAAAAAGTGAATATCCGTTTTTATGCAAGCGAAGGAGTTTATACAGAACGGGAAGAAATTTATGATACGGATATGGAACTTCAGACAGAAATCGATACCGGTATGTCTTCTGAGGATAATAATTTTACTCCTTATGAAATTAAAATAGTTTGTAAACCTTATGAAACAAAAAAGCTCTCTTTTATCTGCACCATAGAAGAAGACTTTTGCAAAGATGCTTTTGCAACCATTGAAGCGAACCGTAAAAGGATTCGGAATCTGGTGGATAAGGCAGGATGGAAAGATGATTTTGCGGATGCGCTGGTACAGGCGGCGGATCAGTTTATTGTGGACAGGCAGTCTACCGGGTTCAAGACAATTCTCGCAGGGCTTCCCTGGTTTACTGATTGGGGAAGGGATACGATGATCGCCCTGCAGGGATTAACGCTTTCTACAAAACGGTTTGAGGATGCAAGAGGAATTTTAAAGACTTTTGCAAGGTACGTGCAACATGGACTTGTACCGAATATGTTCCCGGATGAGGGCCTTGATCCTCTATATAATACGGTGGATGCTTCGCTTTGGTATTTTTATTCTGTTTATAAATATCTGGAATATACAAAAACAGAGAAGGATTATGCTTTTATAGAAAAAGAAATATATCCCACATTAAAGGTGATTGTAAAGAGTTATAAAGAAGGTACGGATTTTTCAATTTATATGGATGAGGACGGTCTGATCCATGCTGGAGGCGGTCTGGATCAGGTGACCTGGATGGATGTAAGAGTAGGAGAATGGGTGGTAACGCCGAGACATGGAAAACCGGTTGAAATCAATGCATTATGGTATAATGCTTTAAAAGTGATGGAAGAACTGGCAGGAAAATTTGAAAAAACAAAGGAACCGGCAAAAGAGTATGGAGAGCTTGCGGAGAAAGTAAAGGAGTCTTTTAACAAGCGTTTCTGGAACGCGGAAGAGGGCTGTCTTTACGATGTTGTGGATGAAGAGGTGATGAAGGATAAAAATTCATCAGAAAAAGATAATAAAGTTCCGTCTGTTCAGGACAATGCGCAGATACGTCCGAATCAGATCTGGGCGGTGTCTTTGCCGTTTACTATGCTTTCCGGGGAAAAGGAAAAACAGGTAGTGGATACCGTAATGACGCATCTGTATGCCAGTTACGGACTGCGGTCTTTGTCATTTGAGGACGAAGCATATAAGGGTATTTATTTTGGAGAGCTGCACGACAGGGATGCAGCATATCATCAAGGTACTGTCTGGGCATTTCCGCTTGGCGGGTTTATCAGCGCTTATGTGAAAGTGTATGGAAAAACAAAAGAAGGTATGGCACATGCCAGAAAACTGATTGCACCATTGGAGGATCATTTAATGGACGGATGCATCGGTTCTATTGCAGAAATTTTTGACGGAGACGAACCGCATATTTCCAGAGGATGTTATGCACAGGCATGGAGCGTTGGAGAAGTGCTGCGGGCATATACGGAAGATATCTTGGGAAATGAAAAGTGATCCGCGGGGTCGCATATATTGCAGAAGTGGAGAGAGTAGATGATAGCAGACAGGACACAGACAGTAGTGACTTTAAAAAAGGGAGAAGGCAGGACGTTAAAAAGCGGCGGAATGTGGGTATATGATAATGAGATAGAATCCATAATGGGCTCTTTTGAAAATGGTGATATTATCAGTGTGCATGATTTTGACGGTTACTTTTTAGGATACGGTTTTATTAATACTAACTCAAAAATTACAATCCGCATTCTTTCCAGAAAAAAGGAAAGTATGATTACAGAGGAATTTATAGAACTTAGAGTGCGGAATGCCTGGGAATATAGAAAGCAGACAGTGGATACCGGATGCTGCCGGGTTATTTTTGGGGAAGCGGATTTCCTGCCGGGTATTGTGATCGATAAATTTTCAGACGTGCTTGTCGTGGAGTCATTGGCGCTTGGTATTGACAGGCTGAAACCGTTGATTCTGGATGCGTTAAAAAAGGTGCTTGCAGAAGACGGCATAAATGTCCGTGGAATTTATGAGCGCAGTGATGCAAAAGTGCGTTTAAATGAAGGGATGGAACGGTTTAAGGGGTTTATCGGGGAAGCTTTCGATACAAAAGTGGAAATTACAGAAAATGGCGTAAAATATATTGTGGATATAGAAGACGGGCAGAAGACAGGGTTCTTTCTGGACCAAAAGTATAACAGAGCGGCGATTCACCGTATCTGTAAGGGAAAAAGAGTGCTTGACTGTTTTACGCATACAGGATCTTTTGCCTTAAATGCAGGGATTGCAGGTGCGGTCAGTGTTCTTGGAGTGGATGCGTCCATGACGGGAGTAAAACAGGCGGAAGAAAATGCAAGATTAAACGGACTTTCCGATATTGTAAAATTTGAATGTGCGGATGTGTTTGATCTGCTGCCCCGGTTAGAAAGTGAAGGCAAAACTTTTGACGTAGTGATCTTAGATCCGCCGGCTTTTACAAAATCACGTAATTCTATAAAAAATGCGGTAAAGGGTTATCGGGAGATCAATCTCAGGGGAATGCGTCTTGTAAAAGACGGCGGTTTTCTTGCTACCTGTTCCTGCTCACATTTTATGGACCCGGAGTTGTTTGCAAAAACAATAAAAGAATCGGCGAAAGGTGCGCATAAGCGTTTACGTCAGGTAGATTTCGCAACGCAGGCACCCGATCATCCGATTCTTTGGGCGGCAGAAGAGTCTTATTATTTGAAGTTCTATATTTTTCAGGTTTGTGAAGAAAAATGAGAGAGAATTTTAAAAAGATTTTGCAATTCTCTTTTCATTTATTCCGTAAGTAATATAGTGGTCATACAATGCAATTTTATCGTATCCAAATGCAGTTTTTAAATCGGGATACCGGTTAGCATAATCTGTATAATTAAATTCATCGATCGTTCCAAGAAATGGAACATATTCATTTTCTTTTGCCAGCCACGGGTTATTCGCGTCAATATCTGTCGGATCCCATTCTTTGCAAGGAGAATCTTCCGCTATTTTTATAGAGGTTGGTTTTCCAAGCTCCCCTGCTTCTTCACTGTCGGAATATACAACGACTTTTGTTCCGGGTTTGCAGTTATCATAAATCCATTTGGCATCTTCAACGGATAATCTGACGCAGCCTAAGGATGCGCTTTCGCCTAATTTGTTATATTCTTCCCATTCTAAAGTATCAGGGGATGTTTCGATATATGGTACGGAATGGAAGAGGATCTTTTTGTTAAAACGTACTGCATATCTTCCATAAGTATTGTCTACCATTTTACGCCATTCATAGTAATCGGAAGTTTGGAAAGTACCTTCCGGCGTACCGTGACCCTCCCGTCCACAGGAACAGACCATTGCTTTAACAGGCGTTTCCGTACCGTCTTCATTGTGCTGCTTGATGGTAATACAGTTTAAAGCTCTGTTTACATAGACGGTATAGTCGGGTCTTGTGTCGACGACAGTATTTTCAGCTTGTGTATTTGGTAATTCTGCTGCATCAACATGAGTGGCAGCGCCTGAAAAAAATAACATACTCATACATAATATACCTGCAATTGCAATTTTGAATCTTTTCATGTCGTACCTTAATTCCTTTCTTTCATTGAAACTCTTTTGTGTTGTTCCTTTTTATAATTTGGTAAAATAGAGAATTAACCTTGTAATCCTCTGGATTGTCTGTCCATATCTTCTATCACTATGTCGTATATTTCGCCTATAGAAGAGCAATATTCCAATACTTTCCAAGGCTCATTCGTATGAAAATGAATTTTTATCAGTTCTTCGTCTCCAACAGCTAAAAGGCAGTCACCTTTAAAATGTTCCGTAAAATAATCGTTGATTTCATCTTCATCAAGATTTTCGCCCTCAATTAACAGCTGAGTGTCATATTTATATTCCAGCATATCCCACCTTCTTCCCCTTCCACTGATTTTACCTCAATAATATCTATCATAAAGGATAAAAGTTTGCTTGGCAAGATGAAAAAGGAATGTTAATTTATATTTAAGAAAGTTTGGTTACGGCAGGGATGAAATTTTTTGAAATACTCTGTTTTTCGGTATTTGTTATTTTCTGACAATTTAAAAAATATACTGTTTTGTACCCCACTAGTGACAAGCTAGTGACAAAATAATAACCCTCTGCAATCAAAAAACAGAGGGTTAAATCATTTCAACAGCTTTTCTTAATTCTTCTATACTTTTATGGGTATAAGTGCGTGCCGTAAGGGAACCTGAAGCATGGCCAATAAGTCGGTCAATACATATCTGATTTACTCCGGCACTGTCCAGTAAAGAAGTGAAGGTATGCCGACAGTCATGGGGAGTGTGGTAGGTAGTGATCCCGATATTCTGCAAGGTCTTTTTAAATAATTTGGTATATGATGCCGCTGTAATTGGGTGGCTATTTTTAGCGAACAGTATACCGTCGTTTACGGAAAGCCTGTGTTCCACAAAGCAACGTATCTTTGAATGGATCGGTACAATTCGGTTTTTACCGGCAGCAGTTTTGAGACCGCCCTTAAAGGTGTATGCCTTCAGATCTATATTTTCTGCCGGCATTTGGATAAGTTCTGATATACGCCACCCTGAATATATGTAAATCAATATGCTGTCTACCCAAGGCACATCCTTGTTATCCCATAAGGTCCGTATTTCCTCTGCTGTAAATGGTATACCCGGCGTGTCGTCTTCCCTGACGGTGATTGCGGCAAAAGAGGAATAGCTTTTGCTGATAATGTCGTTCTGTAAGGCGAACTTATCCATTTGGCTGAAAAGGGTTTTAATATGCTCTTGCATGGAATGAGAAAGAGGCTTTCCGTTACCGACCTCCTGTGAAAGAACGCCGCGGAAGTTATCCGCTCTTAACTGGCTGTATGTCAGATCGTATAATATGCTGCAATAGCCATAAGCGGATTTGGTGCAGTCCATAGAACTCCGGGAATAAGTTTTTCCACTGTATTCATATTTATTTTTATAAAATTTTTCATAAAGCTGTGAAAAGGTCATTTCTCTGTCTGTGATGCTGAAAGGATTTTTATTATATTCAGCAAGGGCAATTAAGCCCTCTTCTCGTGTGGCATAGCGTCCCAGTACATCATATATGGGGTAATACCGTGCATCCATACGGGTATTTACCCGTACTTCATAAGGTTTTCTTCTCTGGCCGGACAGTTTTACAACGGTTCCGTATCCGTTCGGGTTCTTTCGTGGTTTGCCGCGTGGCATGGCAGCGCCTCCCTAAAAATGGGTATAAAAAATACACCCTATTGCATGGATGTATTAAAGTGTGCTATATTTATCTTGTTCAGGGATAACTATAGCGGTACATCCGTTGATAGTTCCGATTACCGCTTTAGTGTTGGCAGCACTGGGGCGGTTTAAAATTTTGGTTGAAATATTTATACATATTGGGTATAATATGCTTAACAAGGAGCCGGTACGATAGAACACACCTATCCGTTTCCGACGCAATAATTAGCTAAGAAATAGCGCCTTACTTTATCAGAGCAGGGGCGCTATTTCTTATTTTTCATGTTCAGAATGGAGACTATTAACAGCGCAGCTGTCAGTATAATCATAAATTCCTCATATGTATTCATAAGCCCCACCCCCTTCCGCAAGTTCGGAATTGGATGGTATGAACGCCCTACCGGCTCCCTGGTAAGCATATTATGTTTTCAATGTTCTTTTTGCCTGTTATGGCAGCAGGTTACAATTTGTAACCAATTGCACCGGTGCAACTGCACAAAAGTGGGTACAGTTTGTACCCTTATTCTTGTGTGAGCTGATCCGGTTTAGTGTAGCGTGGAATTTCGGTGAGTTCTTCAATGCGTTCGATAGCTTTACTTTTACCGAGTTCATTTAAAGAGTTGTAATGCTTTAATAGTTCCACTTGCTTTACTGGAATCGACTCTCCTGTGAATGGATTTTCTTGCACCCAGTTTTCTGGATGGCTACTGAGATCATTTAGTATATCTTGGCTTTGTTTAATAATATTATCAATGCCCATATTGAGAGCACCAGCTATTTTATTGATGGTTTCTAGTTTAGGAATTCTTTTCCCACTTTCATATTGTGCGATATGTTGTTGAGATACACCTAGTTTTTGTCCTAATTCTTTTTGTGATAATCCAGCTTCTTTTCTGTATTTTCTTATTTGTTCTCCAATATTCATATTAGCCACCTCCCCCGAAAGGTTCTCGGATCAGGTGAGAGCACGTCCCCCGGCTGCCCGGTTAAGCATATTATATTGTCAATGTTTTTTTGTTATTTCAGTAAGTTGTAAATTGTAATCAGTTGCACCAGTGCAACTGATTATTTTTCTTTCTGAGTGCAGCAAGATATTTCTTAGTTTTGTTATCTGTGGATCTTCATCATCTTTTTTAATTTAATAAGTATAGCATACAAACTATAGAAGGAACAGGTTGAGTTAAACCTATCAAGAACAAATTGAAGGGAGAATAAACATGATAGTCAAAAAAGAGAAAATCAATGCAGCAATGGCGCGTAGACAGACGACCGTAAAGGAGTCTGCCGATGCTGGAGAGTGAGCAGAGATGGAGGGAGCAGAAAATATCAATGCAAGGACAGTCTCAAATAAACTGAATTGTTCCACTCAGCCAATTATGTATCACTTTGCAACGATTGAGGAACTTATCCCCGTTATTTCGGCTATGCAAGTATTATAGCCAACAATTCATTGGAGTATGATGAAAAACTAATTGAAGAGCATCAGGTTATCATTGCAGCATTTGGTGAAGAGATTGCATATCGTGGATTCTTCTTTGGAAAATCCTCAAAATTATTTCCGGTTTGGGTTTGCGCAGCGTCGTCGTCCATTGTTTTTGCTGCCGGACATATTGCCGCCGGGAATCCGGGAATTGTAATTTACGACATTACTTTTGTATTTATCGACAGTTTGATTTTCTCAGTAATTTATCATAAATCCGGTAATTGTGTTATCAGCACTTTTTCACATATTCTTGGAAACGCAATATCCCTTATTACTGTATATGTATTTTTTTGAGTCTGTCTTAAATAAAAAATCGTAGGATAAGTTAGTTTTATCCTATGATAGGATATTATGGATTTTTTATAATCGTTATAGAATTACAATAAAAATATCGTACGGAGGACAGAGTTGTAATGGACAGGCATTTATGGACAGAAACGGTTATAGATAAGATCATGGAAAAATACAGAGAGGTTGTGAAAAGAAATAGAAATAAAATACCGTACACAGCGGTAAACGGGCGTTTTGACGATTTGAGCGATAAAAATATTAATTGGTGGACAAATGGATTTTATGGAGGAATGCTTTGGCAGCTTTTTCATTTGACAGGACTGGGGGAATACCGCGAAGCGGCAGAAGAATTGGAGGATAAGTTAGATGCTGTCTTAATGAGTTATAATGGAATGGATCATGACAGCGGATTTCGTTTTCTGCCGACGGCGGTGACGGATTATAAGATAACGGGAAAAGCGGCGTCAAAAAACAGAGGCCTTTTAGCAGCGGCGAATCTGGCGGGACGGTTTAATCCGAAAGGGAATTATATCCGCGCGTGGAATGATGAAAACGGGAATAATGCGGGATGGGCAATTATCGACTGTATGATGAATCTTCCGTTACTATATTGGGCTTCGGAGGAAACAGGGGATGAAAGGTTTTACAATATTGCTGTCAGTCATGCCGACACGGCCATGCGGTATTTTATCAGAGAGGACGGTTCTGCAAGGCATATTGTGGAATTTCATCCTGAAAGCGGCGAGTTTATACAGGACTTTGGCGGTCAGGGATATGCGAAGGGATCTTCATGGACACGGGGGCAGGCTTGGGCATTATATGGATTTTCGCTGAGTTATTTATATACTGCTGACAGGAATTATTTAGATACCGCAAGACGAGCAGCGGCATATTTTTTATCAAATATTCCTGAGAGCGGTTTCATTCCGGTTGATTTTTGCCAACCGGCAGATTGTATATTGGAAGATACTACGGCGGGTGCAATCGCTTCCAGCGGGCTGCTGCTGTTATCGCAGATTTTATCTGGCAGAGAGACCATCCTGGGAATCAGGAAAAATCCCTTGCAGGAAACCGGTTTTGCAAAAGAGGCGGGACAGCTGGAAGATGCGGCAGTAAAAATGTTGAAAGCATTAGAGGAAAAGCGATGCAGCTGGGAAACTGATACGGATGAATTATTGGAGAAAGGAACTGCGGCGTTTCATGATAAGTTACATGAGTTTCCAATTATTTATGGGGATTATTATTTTATAGAGGCAATACTGCGTTTGGCAGTTAAGGAATTTTTTATTTGGTAAAAGAGGAAAGGAATTTTGGATGCAGTCAGTATTTTTCGGCAGCAGGCTTTACTTTCCGGTATTTAGCGGGCGTAATGCCCGCTATTTGTTTGAATTGGCGGAAAAAATGGACACAGTTAGTATAACCGCACATTTCAGAAATTTGTTCTACTGAAAAATCAGTAGTGCGGAGTAAAATTTTTGCATAGGACACCCGCATTTGAATCAAGTCATTTTGGAAAGGAATGCCAAAAGTGTGAGAGTACAAATATTGAAAATGAGAAACACTGATACAAAGTTCTTCCGCATATTTGTTAATGTTGTGTTTTTTCATGGGTGTATTCTGCATTTCTAAACGCAGGTTTTTTAATTTGGACAGATAAGGTCCTGCTTTTTCAATATTTTCCTGAGAATGATAAGCAGCGGATAAATGATTCCAAAGGACAAGGAAAAGGGCATTAATATTGCTGTCGGCGTATTCAGAAGAGGTATAAGCCTGTTCCCACAAAATTTGTCTGATGATAGTGGAACAGGATTCAAAATCGTCCAGTAAGAAAGGAATGTTGCAAGGGATGGAATCTGCCAGAGCATCTCCTTCTTCCAAAAGAAAATGCAGCCAGTCGTCCGAAAGGCAGCCTTTTGGATCGGGATTATGATAACGATATGGTGTTTCAGGAGCTATAATAAGGGCATACCCGGGCTTTAATAAATAATGTTGTCCATTAATCCAATATTCGGCTTTACTGCGGAGCAGCAGAATAACATGATTTGCCTGTCCGTAAGGACGGGATAGAATAAAGGATGGATCATGTCTGCTGGCAAAACCGCCTCTTAATATTTTCATAATTCTGTTCAGATCCTTTCCCTGATTTGCAGGTTTTTGTTAAATATATCATATTTTTTATTTTATTAATCATTATAGCTAAAACAAATTGGATGTTCAATATTAGTTCATGCGGCTTCCTATGACATATTACGCTACATTTTAAATAAAAGAGTAATTTTTTAAATAAATATTACATTGTGCTTATTTGAAAATAATACAGGAGAGGCATTATGCTCTTGTCTCCCCTGTATCGTTTTTGTTATGATTTATAGGCTTCTTGCAGCGCCCGGCTGCTTAAGTTGCCTAGTTCCCGTTGAATATATTCGACACCGGAAGAGTTGGTGACATTGGGACAGGATAATTGATTAATATTTTTAATGTTTTGTGTGACTGTCCGGTTTGCGTTGTTATTGATATAGTTGATATGGGACAGTATGGTTTCCGCGCTGTGGCTGGCCATATTCCTCAATTGGTCAAGGGCTGCATTATTAGCGGACAGGTCAGGCACCAGGTTTTTAGCTTTTTCCATGATGTCATAAAAGGGGTCGCCCTTCTGGAGCGGTATGG
>CANSUS010000021.1 GCA_947650155.1 uncultured Lachnospiraceae bacterium | reverse complement strand
AGTATTGATTTTTCAAGGTTCAGCACACCAATTGGTGTGGGAAGTTTGAGTTAAGTATTTTATTATATGGGGAACCTTATTAGGAGCAGTGAGGCATGAAGGCTTTATACCTTGGGATGACGATTTTGATATCGGTTTTTTAAGGGAAGATTATATGAAGTTTTGCAAGGTTGCAGCGGAGGAAATAAAAAATCCATTCTATTTTCAAAACGCTCTTACAGACAAACAGTTTTTTATAGGATATGCACGAATACGACATATAAATAGCACTGCCTGGATAATCGAAAATTCATCACCTGAATATAATAACGGAATATTTGTTGATATATATCCATTTGATGTAGTTATTCATAATGTTTTTATAAGGAAAATACAGATGAATATGATAAATGCAGCAATTTGGGCAGCAGCAAACTATAATAATCCCCCAATATATTGTTGGAAATTTTTAAAAAAAATAGTACCATATGGATTTATTGTTAAATTGCATGAAAAGCTTTGTTGTATGTTTAACAAATGTTTTTTTGAACAGAACATTGGGCTTATGTATAGACCTGAAGAGATTGAAGAGGGTTATTGGTTTCATAAAAGGGATGTTGAAAAAACCGTAAAACTAAGGTTTGAAAATATTGAATTTGCAGCACCCAAAGGTTATGAAAATATTTTAAAGAATGTATATGGAAATTACATGAAGTTACCACCCAAAGGAAAGAGAGGTATGTGGCATGAAAATCAGATAGTATTTGATCCGGATATACCGTATAAGGAGTTTTATAAGCTTATGTTTTTGAGGGGAGATTGATGAATACACCGGTTTTACTGATATTTTTTAATAGAAAGTATGTACTAAGGATCATAAATATTTTAAGAAAAAGAAAGGTTAGAAATTTATACCTTGCTTCTGATGGGGGACGGACAGAAGAAGAAAAAGAAAAAATTGAGCATTTAAGAGAAAGTGTAAAGAAAGCTATTGATTGGGAATGTGATGTCCATTACAGGTTTTCTGATACTAATCAGGGATGTGAGTGGGGACCGGTTAATGCTATTAATTGGGTATTTGAAAAAGAAGAAGAATGCATAATATTAGAAGATGATTGTGTGCCGGAAGAAACATTTTTTGATTATTGTACAGAATTGCTTGGAAGGTATAAATGCGATAAAAGAGTATGGATGATTTCAGGAGAATGTTATTTACAGGATAAATCAGTTTTTGGAGATAACGATTACACATTTTCGTTACGAACGGATACGTGGGGATGGGCAACTTGGAAACGTGCATGGATGAAATGCGACTTTAAGTTAAAAATGTGGCCAATTTATAAAAGGGATCATGTCTTAGAAAAATCAAATTATATGATTTTTTATCACGAAATAGCTTATATGAAAGAACAATTGGACAACATATTTAAAAAAAGAGATGAATCAATTTGGGATTATCAGTGGCGCTTTCATATGTTAATTAATGGTGGGCTTTGTATCATTCCAAGAGTAAATTTGATAAACAATATAGGATGGGGAGAAGAATCGACACATACAAAAGGGAGCAAATTGACGGTTTTTGATGTTGAAACAAAACCGATGAAATTTCCAATGAAACATCCGTCTGCTGTTATAGCTAATGGATTCTTTGATAAAAAATATGGAGAATTGTTAAGTCCTCCAAAAAAACTTAAAGAAAAAATATTGGCATATATAAAGGAGAAAATATTATGATTGCTATCTGTGGATGTGGCGATTTGGGGATTGAGTATTTCAAAAAGAATTGTAATGGTATGGAAGTTGCTTTTTTGGATCATAATTCTGCAAGTATAAAATCAGATATTTTAGCTGGCGTGCCAGTATATACATTTTTACAATTTAAAGAAATATATAGTGCGGACTGGAATATTATCATAGCGAGTTCAGATTGGTATGATATATATTGTACATGCGTCCTTATGGGATTCCCAGTTGAAGGCATATATAGTGGAGATGATATCTTATCGTTTGAAGAAATGTGTGAAAAAAAGCGTACTTATTTCCAGAATAAAAACCATATTATATATGAGCATCAGCTGGAACAAAGAATTAATAGTTCATGTGATAAGTTTTTAAAAGCAGATAAAAGTTTGATCGGCAGTCTTAACAGAGTTTCCTTAATGATTTCAAATATATGTAATTATGCACCTATACATAAGCAATGTCCTGCATCTTGTGAAAAATCTAAAGAAGTTCTCGAAATGATATATATTGAGTCTGTGATTACTGACTTAGCAAAGATAAATTTTAAAGGCACATTGGCTTTTCATATATATAATGAACCATTAATTGACCCCAGATTATTTTACATTATAGACTATGCGCATAAGAAAATTCCGCATATGGATATTTTGGTATATAGCAATGGTTTTTATTTTAATAAAACAATTGTGGATGAACTTGTATCATTAGGGGTAACTGTAATAAAGACTACTGGCTACAGCATTGAAGAATATAGAAGAATGATAAAAATTGATGTTCCTGTAGCGTATTCTGTTTTGCCTGGACATCTGGATTCCAGGATGAATTTATATGATGACTTGACACCTGACAGCGAGAAAGTAAATAGCAAATGCAGAAGTTTTCTCAGCGAGTTATGTATATATTCTAATGGTGATGTAGGCTTATGCTGTTTGGATTATCAACATAATCATAATTTGGGAAATGTTAAAGAAAAATCTCTTAGCAGAATATTAAGCGATGAATTATTGATAGATCTTACAGAAAAATTGATAAAAGGGAAGAGAACACATGGAATATGCAGGCGGTGCGGATGGTGCAGGTAATAGAAGACATTAGCGATCTTTAATTTAAAGATAATTGATTTGGCGAAAAAATGTCATTATGAAAATAAATAGAATTAAGGGGTAATTACTAATGAAATTATTTACTGTAGGGCCTGCACAGATGTATCAGCATACGCTTGATGTTAGAAGCCGGACGATTCCCTATTTCAGAACAATAGAGTTTTCTGAGATGATGTTGGAGAACGAAGTTTTAATGAAGAAAATAGTGGATGCAGATGAAGAGGACAGGATGATTGTTCTTACTGCCTCCGGAAGTGGGGCGATGGAGGCGGTAGTTCAAAATTGTTTTGATAAATCAGATAAGTTGATTGTGATATCGGGAGGAACTTTTGGAGAACGTTTTGAACAAATTTGTAAAATTCATCATATACCGTATACCCCAGTGAAGTTGAAATCAGATGAAGTATTATCGATAGATCACTTGACGCCCTATGAGGGGAAGGGATATACAGGAATGTTAGTTAACTTACATGAGACATATACAGGACAGTTATATGATGGAAGTATGTTAGCTGGATTTTGTAGAAAAAACAAATTATTTTTTATTGTTGATGCAATCAGTACTTTTTTATGTGATCCATATAGTATGAATAATTTAGGGGCTGATGCTACAATTGTCAGTTCACAAAAGGGTCTGTGCCTTGCACCTGGACTCTCAATCATTTTATTAAGCAAAAGAATGGTTGATAGGATTCAAAATAAGACAATAGAGTCATTGTACTTTGATTTTAAGGATTATTTATTGAATATGAAAAGAGGACAAACACCATTTACGCCAGCTGTTGGTGTGTGTTATGAGTTGAATGATATGCTTCATTATATTGATGCACAGGGTGTGGATACAAGAATTAATGAAGTGAAAGAGCGTTGCAAATATTTTAGAGAATCGATAAAAGAATTGCCAATTGAAATTCCGTCATTTCCGTTATCTAACGCAATAACTCCATGCCGATTTGAGAAAAACATAGCTGCTGATTTCTTTAATTATTTAAAAGACAATAGGGAAATTATGGTAAACCCGGTGGGTGGAAAATTGGGGGAGAATAGTATACGCGTAGCCCATATTGGGGATCTGTCATTTGCAGATTATGATAATTTATTAGTAGAAATAAAGTATTATTTTGGAATGTAATTGAGGTATACCGAAATTGAAAGAAAATGAAAAGCAAGATTTAATACAATATATTACAGAACAAAATTCAAACGCAGAAATTACATTTATCGATCCTAAAGATTTAGTATTTGAGGAAAATGTAAAAATGAATTGTTTTTATTGTGGTAAGTATGGAAATAATTGGAGGTGTCCTCCTCATTTACCTGATATTGATTATCAAAGGATGTTTAGTGAATATGATGAAGGCGTATTTATTGCTTTAACTTATGATATTTCAAGTAAAGAACATTATGAAGAAATTCGTAATGACTCCAGTGTCATATTACATAAATTGCTTCTTACAGTTGAAAAATGGATGTGGGATCATAACAGAGCTAATGCTGTTTCATTTGGTGCGGGATCTTGCAAACTTTGTAAGGGAGGATGTGGTAAGGAACATTGTAACAATCCATATATGTCAAGAAGCCCAATTGAAGCTCTGGGAGTTCACGTAGTTAAAAGTGCACGAAAGTATGGGATAAAAATAGATTTTCCGGCAGATAAAAAACTGACGAGGATAGGCTTAGTAGTCTGGCAGAATGTGGAAGAAGCACGCAAGGGGGAATAATTGTGAAATATATTTTTATGGCAGCTGGAAAGGGAACCAGGTTGCAGCCATTAACGTTGAAGCATCCAAAATCAATGTTTAAGCTTGATTCTGAGACAACCTTGATTCATAGAATGGTAAATTTGATAAAAAAATTAGATTCAAATGCGGATATAGTGATAGTTACGGGGCATATGCACAGAAGTATTGAAGAGCAGATACAAGGAGTTACCTTTGTGTACAATCCTTTTTTTGAGGTAACTAATTCTATAGCTTCTTTATGGTTCGCAGAAAGCCATTTGGATGCGGATAACATTGTGCTGATTGACGGTGATATTGTCGTGTCAGAAGAATTGATGAGAGAAGTAGTTTGTAAGTCTGTAGACAGACCAACAGTTTTGCTGGATAGTTCTATAAGAATAGACGGAGATTATAATGTGGAGGTTTCAGGAGAAAAGGTACTTGTTATGAGCAAAGATTTAGAATCCTATCATGGGGAATATGCAGGAATTACGAAATTAGATCGTGACAGTGCTTTGCTGATGAGAAACGAGATGGATAGTATGATTGAAGAAGGGTATTATGATCAGTGGTATGAGAATGCCCTTGTTCAATTAATATTTAAAACAGATTTTAAGTTATATTATCAGGACATCAGAGATTATGATTGGACAGAAGTTGATTCAGTCAACGATCTTCTTCATGCCAAGAATATTCATATGAAAGAAAAAATGTAGGAGGAGTCTATGTTTATTTGGGGGACAGGTCATATAGGTCATATGGCGTATGAAGAGTTGAGAAAAAATAACATTCCGATAGAAGGTTTTATAGATTCATTTTATAAAGAAAGGCATATAACAATAGCTCAATCAAGTGTCCGGGTATATGGAACAGATGAATTGCAGTATATAAATGGTGACGTACTTATTGCAATTTTTCAATATGAAGAAGTTGTTTTAAAGTTAGTAGAATACAATAATTTGAATCTGATTGGAATATATGTACCCGACAAAGGCATTGTAGGGTATTCTGAAAGCTTTCAGGTTGTAAATAATTCTCAAAGTGGTGAAGAACTATATTTAAGAGAGTTGTTTTCAAATGTGAAGAATGGCTTTTTTGTTGATGTGGGGGCATTACATCCATATCGTTTTTCAAATACGCACTGGGCATATGAGCGCGGATGGAAAGGGATTAATATTGAACCTAATCCGGAAATGTTTAAACTTTTCTTAAAATATAGGGAAAGAGATATTAATTTAAATCTTGGAATAAGCAATAAAGCAGGAATGTTAAACTATTATATGTATAATGAACCTGCATATAATAGTTTTTGTAAATCAGATGAGAGGAAACCGAAGAATACTATATCAGTATTAACAAAAAGCTTACGTGATATTTTTAGAGAATATGATATAAGACATATTGATTTCCTGAGTATAGATGTGGAAGGAAGCGAGTTATCTGTATTACGGTCAAATGATTGGGACAGATGGCGTCCAAAATGGATTTTAGTTGAGCAGTTGGAATTTGATATAGACACATACCATCAGGATGAATTATATAATTTTCTGAAAAGGGCCGGATATAAATTTGACAGTAAATATAACAGGACAGTGTTTTATCAAGAGGTAAATGACATATGAAATTTAATAAATTAAATTTTTTATTTATATTTCTTTTAGGGGGAGCATTTTGGATAAATGCGAATAAAGAGAAAAAATATCAAGAAATGAAAAAACAGTCTAAAAAGCATTTGGATTTATATTTATTGATGTTTGATTGGCTTAAATTTAAGCAGAGTCAGAAGGATATATTATGTTTCTTTAAAAAAAATAATTATAAAAAAATTGCAATCTATGGAATGAGTTATGTAGGAAAAGCATTAATCAATGAATTAAAAGGAAGCGATATTGAAATTTGTTATGGTATAGATCAAAAAGCAAATATTTTGCCTTCCGAAATAAAGACAGTTTCGATAGATGATCAACTATCAGATGTGGATGTTATAGTAGTAACTCCAATATCTGCGTATACTCAAATTGAGGAAAAGTTAAGAACAATAGTTATGTGTGATATTGTTTCTATTGAAGAAGTTATCTATTATTAGTTGTTTTAATTTATATAATGTGACCGTGTAGTTGTTATGAAAGAGAGAGCTTCTATGTATGAACCCACAGTAAGTATTATTACAGTTTGCCTTAATTCGGAAAAAACCATAGAAAGAACTATAAAAAGTGTAATTAATCAAAGTTATGTAAATATAGAATATATTGTTATAGACGGAGGTTCAATAGATAATACAAAAGATATAATAAAGAAATACGAAGCGTATATTTCTTATTTTATCAGTGAAAAGGACCAGGGAATTTATGATGCGATAAACAAAGGGATTGATGCTGCAACAGGAGATATTATAGGAATTATTAATAGTGATGATTGGTACATGGAAGATGCTGTAGAAACAATAGTAGATTGCAGCAGGGAAAAGGAGGCAGAAGTTTATTTTGGAGATTTTTTCTTTCACGAAGATGGTAAAAATAATGTACATAATGTAAATCCTCCATTTAAGCAGTTATGGCATAATATGGTTATGGGGCATCCGGCAGTGTTTGTTATCAGAAAAGTATATGAGTGTTTCGGAAAGTTTGATTTATCCTATCGTATTGCAGCAGATTTTAATTTCTTAAATCAGTTATATTATGCAGGAGTCTCATTTGTTCATATAGCAAAGCCTATCGTTTTTTTCAGTATGGGCGGGATAAGTACAACTAGAGTAAAATTATGCGAAGAAGAAACTATAAAAATAAGATTACATAATATAAGAAAAAAAATTTTTATAGATATATTAAAAGAATATTTAGTGGATAACAGAAACATATATATTTTTGGAATTGGTTCATGGGGAATTTACATTGTGGAAATAATAAAAGATATAGTGAATATAGCAGGATTAATTGATAATAAACAAGAAAAATGGAATGATTCATATTTGGGCTATACTATTTCACCGCCTGGAAGTATTAAATATACAAATGCATGCGTTTTTATTACAGCAGTAAACTGTGAAAAGGAAATAGAGATACAATTATTACAAATGGGAATCGAATCAAAAAATATAATCAAATTAAGTGAGTGTTTGGGGAGATATGAAGAATTGATTGCTTTAGAATGTATGAATTATTATGAATGGGATATTACTAAATGCTCACGGATTTAGAAGTCAAGATATGGTAAAAGGAGGGGATAGAAGTGAACAAACAAAGTACGGACGCGGAGTTTTTGACGATCCTGTCTAAATGTCATATGGAACCGGAAGACATATCTTCCAGGGATGTAAGTGATAGGGTATATCATATTTTGGAGGAAAAATGTTATGGAAAGCGTGTTGCCATGTGGGGCGTAGGAGACATCCGGTACAGAGATGATATCCTCCCGTCTAAGTTCATGGATCGCTATGCATATATGTTCCAGAAAGCAGTCTGCATTGTGGATATCAATAAGGCATATGAAAAAATGGAACTGAGAGGACTGCCGATTATTATTCCTGAAAGTCTGCCAGATTATGATCCTGAAATCATCCTGATTACTTCTTTTTACAAAAGGCGGGAAATCAGGGAGATGTGTGTTGGAATGTTTCCGGGGATACCGTGTCTGGATGTATATGAGGAATTGGAGAGGCAGGGGATAGATATGTCCATCAATATTTTTTTCGAAAATTTTGGGTATATGAACCTTTATGACGCGAAGCATGAATATGAATTCTGCACGGATTTCGAGCAAAAAGGAGCCTGCTTGAAGTCACTGATTCGGAAATATGCATATATTAGGGACATTCCCAGCATGATGAAGTTTATCAGGGAGTATATTTCCAACAAATTTTCCGGGTATCGCCAGATGGAACAGTTGGAAGAGGAACTGGAGGATTTCTTGGAAACATTAAAAGGAAAGGTGAAGAGCAACACCCGTGACGTTCTGATGTTGTTTCTGGATGCTTTTAGGGGGGATGACTGGTATGATGCGGAAACAGGAAAATTCAACGTGTTAGGGAAGCTGAGCAGGGAAAGTGCCTGCTTTGTGAACATGAACGCCACGGCGCCCTGTACGTATGAGAGTATGTATTCTGTGGTCACGGGGAAACTGCCTATGGACGGTGATGCCTATGAAAAAATACAATACCGGGTAGAGGATTTCCGACTTGTGGATGAGCTGTACCATAACGGATATGGAATAAAATGCTATTTTCCAAACGAGTATACACTACTGGAAAACAGGGAACCAGTAGTGTATAGGAGGAGCGTTTATCTGGCGGAAAAATTATGGTGGATTCTGTGTGAAATGGCTGACGGAGACGGGGCATACCTGCATTTTTTGTACAGCATGGAGCTGCACTATCCTTTTGTCTGCGGTTATCATACGGGAAGTCCCAGACTGAAACCGGAACCTGACAGAGGAGAGACACCTCATGAGGCAGCCGGAAAGGCAGAGCAGCAACACAGAGACTGTCTGGCATATGTTGATCTGTTGCTTGGATTTTTTCTGCAGTTTATAAATGGGAAAGTACTGAAGGTGCTTTTCAGCGATCATTCTGTTAAGTTATATGACGGGGCAGGGATGAAACCATTTTACATGTACTATGCTGATATTTCTTCAAGTGTGCATAATGTATGCATGATTTCCGGAGAAGGAATCTCGCCGCAAGTCATAAGGAAACTGACAAGCATGAAAGATTTCAATGACATTGTGTTATCTGCGTATCGTGAACGGAAGGTAAGGATTCCAAATAGTAAAGTTATCCAATATCAATATTATCCAGTCCTGAACAGGAGTTTACGAGAGCAGGCAAAAGAAATTGTTAGTGCAGACAGGTATATTGATGGGATTAATTGTTACCGGAATGATAAATTTTTGGTAGTTTATCTGCCGGAAGGTGAAGAAGTGTACAGGATTGATGGTGACAAAGCAAAAATATGCGACATAGAAGAAGCAGCGGAGTTTCTAGCTGAAATCGGAAATTCAGATCGGAAACCTCATGCACAGCCGGACAAGCAGGAGAAGATCAATGAAAAAAATATACATTTTAGGTTTGGGAAAAGGGAAAAATTATCTTGAACGCTGCATATTGAAAGAGCATGTGGAAGTTATGGGATATATAGATAATTATAAAACAGAATCTATATGTCAAATTGATAATATAACGGTTATTAAGCAGAATGAAATTAAAGATGATTTTGATTATATAATTGTTTCACTTATGCAGTATGAAAATATTCGGCAGTCGTTGATTTGTCAGGGTATAGAAAGAAATAAAATAATATGTTTTTTTGATTTCAAAGACGCTGGGGAAGAAAGATATTGGGATATTATTGACGCTTTTAAATGGAGAACGGAACTGATATGGAAACATTATACCAATATAGCGATGCCGACATTGGATAATTTAGATTATGAACTATATGGGGATAATGAATTAGTCAGGGAACAATGTCCAAAGATTATAGATGTTGATAAGACAGTAGAAATTTTAGAGAAAGAGAAAAAGTGTTTAGCTCGATTGGGTGACGGTGAATTTGAATTAATGTGCGGAAGGAAGAGGGCTGACTTTCAGGATAATGATGAAAAACTTGCCGAGAGACTGAAAGAGGTTTTAAATTCTGCTATCGATAACTTAATAGTTGCTATTGCAGATAATTATGGCAGATTGGACAAATATACTGATGACGCGGCAAGGGATATCAGATCCTATTTAAGTAAAAGTGTGCGAAAGGACCATATGTGTCTTTTGGATAAAGATAAACAATATTATGATGCCTATTTATCCCGGCCTTATATATTATACAGAGATAAAAAAAATGCAGGAAAAAGATTTGCAAATATTAAGAAAATATGGAACGATGCGGATATTTTACTGGTAGAAGGACAATACACAAGGTTTGGAGTAGGAAATGATTTATTAAGCAATGCTGCCAGTGTATCACGGATATTGGTTCCGAATAAAAATGCATTTGCAAAATATAATGAGGTTTTGCCAATAGTGCGTAAGCATGGGAAAAACAGACTGATCCTTGCAGTCTTAGGACCAACTGCTACTGTTTTGGCGTATGATTTATCAAGAGAAGGTTATTGGATTCTCGATATTGGACAATTAGATGTAGAATATGAGTGGTATTTAAGAGGTGTTACAAAAAGATGTAATATTCCTTACAAACATGTTAGTGAAGTATCTCAATATGATGAAATAGAAATAAATGAGGAAGAGTGGATAATAAAATATAAAAATGAAATTATTGATACGATTTTATAAAAATGCCTGATGAATGGTTTATGCGTTTCCTTGTATAAGACGAAAAAGTTATGTGTTTACATGTCTGAAAAGAGCAATCGTAAGGGAGAAAAAGAGGTTATGAATTATGATATTAAGTATTATTGTACCAATGTATCATGGGAAAAAATACTTACATAGTATATTAGACCAAATAGAAGCATGTACTAAAATAATTGATGAAGACGTATCTGTTGAATTGATTTTGTACAATGATTCGCCAGATGAAAAAATTCTTATGCCGACAAAAAAATACATGTTTTCGATTACGATAATAAACGCTGATTTTAACAGTGGCATTCATGGAGCACGTGTACAGGGATTGAAACATGCAGTCGGAGAATATGTTCTTTTCTTGGATCAAGATGATAAAATCGCTCCTGCATATTTGAATAAACAATTGGAATGTATTGGACATGCAGATGCAGTAGTCTGCCGTGCTATACATAATAAACGTTTCCACTATACTGACACACATATTTTTGAAAAAGTTATTACAAAAGATTTTATGTTGCGAAATTGGTGTCCTATTGTATCACCAGGACAAGTGTTAATAAAAAAGGAAGCGATTCCTGCGCTATGGACAAGCAATATTTTGAAGCATAATGGTGCAGACGATTATTTTTTGTGGCTGTTAATGGCTGCATATAATAAACGATTTGCTTTGAATCAGGAAGTTTTATTTGAACATGTTATGACTGGTTTCAATGTATCAGATGATACAAATAATATGATGGATTCAGAATCAGAAATGATACAATATTTGGAAAATCATCATGTATTTAGTGGAGAAGATGAAATTTTGCTGTCTAAACTTTCAGAATCTTTAAGAAAAATCCATATAAAACAATTGGAAAACTATAAGAGAACATTTTTCTTTTTGCAGCAGTGGAATTTGAAATTGGCTGAGAATAGTTGTCCAATGACCTTTTTTCAAAGCAATAATATAAGAAAAATTGCAATATATGGAGCAGGTGATTTGGGAATAAATTTAGAAGTTCTACTAAGGAATTCTATGGTTGAAGTGTATTGCTTTATTGATCAGAATGCTGGATATATCATTTCCCACCTTCCAGTATACAAAAAAGAGGCCCTTCCGCAAGATATTGACGCAATTATTTTGACAGTACGAAATGACAGTTTGAGAGCTGAGCTGATAAAAATTGCAAAATGCCCGGTATATGAAGCGGAAGAGATTTTTATACATTAAAGGAGAGAGCAAATGAAAAAAGGGCAATTATTTTTGAAAAAGGCATGGGAAAAGAAAGATGCTAAGTATTATAGTTCCTGTATATAATGTAGAAAAATATCTTTCCCAGTGCATAAAAAGTATACTTTACCAAACATTTACGGATATTGAAATCATATTAGTCGACGACGGTTCGACAGACAAAAGTGGAAGCATCTGCGATGCCTATGCGGCAAAAGATCCGAGAGTGAAAGTCATACATCAAGAAAACAAAGGTCTTGTCAATGCAAGGAAAACAGGATTAAAAGCGGCATCAGGAAAATATATCGGGTATGTGGATGGCGATGACTGGATAGAGCCAAATATGTATGAGCGGATGCACTGGAAAATGACAGAAGAACAGGTGGATGTTGTAATGTGTGGCAGGTATGAAGATACTGAAAATATGCAAAAGACCGTTTATCATGGCATACCGGAAGGACGTTATGACAAAAGCATGCTGATGAAAAGTGTATATCCTCATATGATCGCAGACGGCTCTTTTTTTAAATGGGGAGTGTTTCCGGGAGTGTGGGATAAACTGTTCAAAAAAGACTGTCTGGAAAAATACCAGATGGAGGTAGATGAAAGGCTGACAATGGGAGAGGACGCAGCATGTACCTATCCGTGTCTTTTGAATGCGGACAGTATTTATGTATTGGAAGAATGTCTGTATCATTACCGGCAGACTCCGTTTTCTATGGTGAAAGCAGATACGGTTCCGGGCGTTTTAAGAAAGCAATTTCAGCTGCTTTATCATACTGTCTTAGATTCATTGCAACGGTATACCAACATTTATGATCTTACCGGACAATGGAGGGAATATCTGTTGTTTCTGATGACGCCGAGGGCGGAAACTCTTTATGAGGGGATGGAAAAGCTGGATTATTTATTTCCATTTCCCCATGTAAAAAGAGGGGACAATATTATCTTGTATGGAATGGGGGCATACGGGCAGCGCTTGTATAAATTTATGAAAAGAACCGGATTCTGTAATGTACTGTTGTGTGCGGATAAAAATTATAAGGAGTTAAGGAAACAGGGAGTGGAGGCAGGTCCACCGGAACAGATAGAAAAGTATGACTATGATGCGATTGTGATTGCAAATTCATTTGCAGAAACAAGAACTGAAGTTTATCGAGAATTGACAGACAGGTATCCAAAGGAAAAGGTACATGCAATGGATGTGGAACTGGTGAAAAGTGGAGAAACATTAAAAGCGTTTCATTTGCTTTAATAACATAAGAAGAGGAAATAAATCTTTATTCTGATATAAACATTATAGTAACTGGAGAGTCTGTGCTGCAAGCAAAAAATGGTGAGGAAAACAAAACATGAATTTGGCAATTTACGGTGCAAAAGCTACTGCCCTTGGCGCATATGAAGCAATACATAGTATATACCCACAGAGAAGGATTACCTGCTTTATTGTTACTAAAAGAGAGAACAATGCAGAAATTTTATGCGGCGTACCGGTTATGGAACTGGAATTTTATGCCGGCGCTCTTTCTAAAGAGGAGAAAGCAAATACCGAGATTTTGATTGCAACGCCTGAAAATGTCATGCCGGAAATAGAAAAAAGCCTTGATGAACAAGGCTTATGCTGCCATGTCCGCCTGACATCCATGCGCTTTGCGGAAATGCTGGGTTACTACCATGTATGTGATAAAGATTTTATTCCTCTTGCAGCACTGCCGGTTGGTTATCACAGGGCAGGCATGCATATGTTTATGGCGAAGTTTTATCAGGATAAGATTTTATCATCCGCGTATGGTCTTCCGGAATGGATTACTCCGATCCAGGTTGGGACGGCGCTGTGTGAAGAACGCGTTGCCAATATTTATGACAATGACGGGGAGAATATTTCCGAAAAAAACGGGAATTATTCAGAACTTACCGCCCTATACTGGATCTGGAAAAACAGGCTTTTACAGAATCTGCCTGGCGCCGGGGATGAATTTTATGGTTTGTCTCACTATCGTCGGATACTGGAACTATCCGATGATGACATATTAAAACTGGCGGATAATGATGTGGATGTGGTCCTGCCCTATCCGATGCCATATGAACCCAATATTGAGGCGCACCACAAAAGATATTTAAAGGATAAAGACTGGGAAGCAATGTTTACGGCAGTCAGGGAAATACAGCCGGCATATGCAGAGAAACTGCCTGAAATTTTAGGACAGCAGTATTTGTATCATTACAATATCATACTGGCGAGAAAGGAAGTGCTGGCGAATTACTGCGCATGGCTTTTTCCAATATTGGAGCGGACGGAAGAGCTAAGCGAACCGAAAGGATGCGACAGGAAAGACAGATACATTGGTTATATGGGAGAAACACTGGAAACAATCTACTTTATGGCAAATAAGGACAAGCTGAATATTGCCCATGCAGGATGCAGGTTCCTGACATAGGATTCCGAAAGGAAGGGAGGATAAATACATGCTAAAACTGGCAATGAAACCGGGAGATTCCATTAGAATAGGAGAGAATATACAAGTGAAGCTGCCGGAAGATATGGGGTGCAATATCCGTCTTTTGGTGGATGCACCAAGGGAAGTGGAGATTAAGAGGCAGAAAAAGGAAGGGGAAACCGGAGAATTAAAATAGCAGGATCATTGAATGTCAGGAAGACTGCATGCTAAAAGCTCCATCGAAAAGGCTTTTAGCATGTGGCAGGTATTATATTGACTGCAGGGCTTATCACCATAGTAGACAACGACAGTGATGACAGGTGTAAATCTGTTTGTTTTTTTCATCCTTGACAGGTATTCATCCTCATCCAGTCCCTTCGCGGTTTGATAGTTTTTTCCATTGCTGTCATATTGCTTTTTGTATGTTCCATAGTCATAACCCATGACACGTATGGGCATGGCATAATGTATGATTGATATTATTGTTGAAGTCAAGTATAATAAAAACAATACAGCAGGAATTTCCACGATATAAGAAAAGCCTTCTATTATAGACATAATATATACAAAAGAAAGGAAAGAAAATTGACAGATACTAATTTAGCCCAAGCGGTTGAAGCGGCAAGTAACGCCGGTTCCTATGATACAAACATAAAATTCCTGCTTGCGGATAAGCAGATACTGGCACGGATTTTAAAATATGCCGTTCAGGAATTTAAGGATATGGCGATTGAAGATATTATGGTCAGTATTGGCGAAGATATTGAAATCGGGACGAAACCGTTGGATGCGGGGCTTTCAAATATGGGACGCGTAAGCATGTCCAATACGGAAGATAATATTCCCGGCGAGGGAAAGATTTTCTATGATATTCGTTTTACCGCATACCATAAGGAAACAGAAATGAAATTTTTAATGAATCTGGAGGCGCAAAAATCGTCAGATCCCGGTAAATTAGGGTATCATTTGGAGAACAGAATCATATTTTATCTTGCACGGATGATTTCCGCACAGAAACAGACCGAATTTTACCACAGCGACTACGATAATTTGAAAAAAGTCCGAAGCATCTGGCTGTGCTTGGATCACAGTGAAGACGGTGACTCCATTGAGGAGATAAACCTTGACAGAAATACTGTTTTTGGAAATAAGGTCAATTCGTACGATATAGACTTAATGCGGGGCATTATTATTAATGTAAGAAGCGGGGAAACTATAAAGGATTCCCAAAACGCACTGATTTCCATGCTGGAAAAGCTGCTTTCCAAGGCAAGCGTGGAAGAAAAGAAACGGATACTTACAGAAGAATATGGAATGATAATGACCACCGAACTGGAAGGGAGGATGCAGACTATGTGCAATTGGTCGGAAGCTATTAAGGAAATAAGTTATGAAGAAGGCATGGAAGAAGGCATAAAAGAAGGCATAAAAGAAGGCATAAAAGAAGGCATAAAAGAAGGAATAAAGCAAGGTATGGAAGAAGGCATAGAAAAAGGTATAGAAAAGGGCATGAAAAAAGGCGTAGAAAAGGAGCGGAATAATGCTATTGCACGGATGATTCAGGCAAATCTGACAAAGGAACAGATTATATCCTGTGGCTATACGGAAGAAGAATTTGTGAAAGTGGAAAGAAATTTTTCATAGAAGAAAGCATTTACTCATTATTTTTCAGGCTGTCATGGTTCGTTCCGTGGCAGCTTTTTTATGTGCTCTTTGATCCGGGAAATAATATAAAAGTAAAAATATGTATAAATGTGTATATATATGTAATATTATGCGAAAAATAACAGATAAATAGAGAAAATAATAAATAAATATACAAAAAAGTATGATAAAATAAATATCAATAAATGGAAAAACAGGGCAGTTAATGCGATAACATACAAAATGCAGATGTCCGATTGATTTCCATCTTATTTCCTGATCCTTGCTGTATTCTGTTAGGGCATCGATGCGATAAGCCAAATAACAAAAGGAGGAAAGAAAATGGCAAGGTTTCAGGTAAAATTAAAACCAAAGATAATATATCCGTTAGGAAGCCAGGTAGAGATAACTTTGGAGATTCAGAATAAGACCGATTATTCTTATTATTTGCTGAAGAAAAATCTGGGAATGGATAAGATTGATTGTAATTGTTTTCAGGTAACATGTCAGGGACGAGAGGCAGAGTATGACGGTTTCTTGGTAAAGCGTGAAGAAACGCAGGATCTGGAGAGCTATGTTCTTTTAAAAGCAGGCGAAAAATTGAAAATAACGTTTTGTCTTGCAAAGCATTACAAATTTGAAAGAGCAGGATTTTATAAACTTCGGTTTAACAGGCAGATACAGTTCAGAAGGCTGACAAAGGACAACAAACTCATGATGCCCATGTACGAAAAGGTGAATTGTAAGACGAAAGGTCTTTGGATTCTGGATAAGAAACAGGGTATGTATATGACTGTGGGGCAGATGCAGAGAGAAGTATCGGCAGAACGTCTTACAAATATGGGGCTGCAGATAAAACCGCCGGGGACGTATCCGGAACCGCTGATTCTTTTTGAAAATGAAAAAGGTTATACCGAGGAATTTAGAAATGAATTTAAGAAAATAACAACAAAAGCCCATTATATATTAGCGTATTACCTGCAGCATAGTATTTCGGAGCTTGCTTTGCAGGATGCAAAAGTACGAAATGCAAATTGGTACGGATATCTACAGCAAAGTGGTTACCTTAAAAGAAGATAATACCTGGAAGGTTTAAGGCTGAAAGAAAGGCATTTTCAGCTGCTGGCGGGTTTTAAACTTAAAAAATGTTGTCCGGTCATTGTAAATACAGGATGACCGGACAACAAAAGTGAGCAGGCGGCATGTCTGGAAGGTTGAAAGAAAAGCAAGAGAACTTATCGCTTTTTTGATGACATATAAAGGCGCTGCGGTTTCAAAAACAACTGTTTGCGAGGCGCTTTGGGAAGAGACTCCGATTGAGTACAGCAAAGATTGTCTTTATAAACTGGTCAGAAGGATAAAGGAAATGCAGATACCGTTTCATGTGGAATGCAGCAGGGGAATGATAAGATTAAATACGGACAATATAGAGAGTGATATTTTTCCATGAAAAGGTTGCAATTCCTGTCATTCTAACCTAAAATAAGTAATTATGTAACAGATTGGAGAAAAGAGAACAGAATGGGTGCGAATTTTTACAAAATTTTCTTAAAACTCATGAAGGTCAGATATGGGAAAGGGCTTTTACTGAAAGGAGTCCCGGTCATTTTTAATAAAAAGGGCGCCGGCATGGAGTTTGGAGAAAACGTAGTAGTAAAAAGTTCATTTTTGTCCAATCTGGTAGGGCTGTACCAGCGGACCATTATTGTGACGAGAACGCCGGAGGCATATATAAAAATCGGAAACAATGTGGGGATCAGCGGCGCAACCATTTATGCGAGGAGCAGGATTGAAATCGGAGATAATACCTGTATCGGCGGAAATACAAAGATACTGGACAATGATTTTCATCCGCTTGAAGTGGAAGCAAGAAATGCTGACATGAAAGAAAAGATTGGGACAAACCCGGTTTTAATCGGAAAGAACTGTTTTATCGGCTGCAATGTTCTGATCTTAAAGGGAACGGAACTGGGAGATGGATGCGTTGTCGGAGCAGGAGCGGTGGTTTCAGGAAAGTTTGAAGCCGGAAGTGTGATCGTCGGAAATCCGGCGAGAGTAATCAGGCAGAAACAAGCAGGCCAGGATTAAAGTAAAGACAGAAGGGCATACAATAGTTGGAAGAGGAGAGCAGGCATGGGACGGCAGACAGTAACGGTTATGATGACCTGTTTTAACAGAATAAAATATACGATTCCCTGTGTGAGGGCTTTGGTGGAAGGAAATCCGAATATTTCTTTCCATTTTATTATTACGGATGATAACAGTACGGACGGTACGAAGGAGGCTCTTGAAAAACTTCCATATCAAATCACTTTGCTTTCAGGAACTGGGCAGCTGTTTTGGAACGGGGGCATGGAAAAGGCGCTTGATTATGCTCTGACACAGGCAGAGAAGACAGAGTATTATCTGCTTGTGAATGATGATGTGTCATTCAGGGAAGGCGCAGTAGAGGCGTTAATTGAAAGACAAAAGAGCGCGTCGGATACTTTGGAAAGAAAAGATGCAGAAGAAGGGAATAATTCAGCTGTTATTGCAGGAGCGACATCGGATACAAAGGGCAGGACAAGCTATGGGGGCGTAAAACTTTTGTCAAGGCATTTTGCCAGATTCGCCCTGATTGAACCGTCTGAAGAATATAAAGAATGCGATACGTTTAATGGAAACTGTGTGCTGATTCCAAAAGAAGTTTTTTTCCGAATCGGGAATGTAGACAGCGTTTACAGGCATAGCATGAGCGATTATGATTATGGAATGCGAATCCGGAAAATGGGGTTTATGATTTATAACTCGGCAGGATACGCAGGAAGCTGTAATGATAATGATATTGCCGGTTCCTGGAGGGATACAACGCTGAAAAGAAGGGAGAGAATCCGAAAAAAAGAATCCCCCAAAGGACTTCCGGGGAAAGACTGGTATCATTTTATCAGAAAAAATTATGGCTTCTTTCCGGCACTGTATCATAGTGTTACGCCCTATATCCGTATTCTTTTAGGAAAGTAAGAAAGAGAAATGGAAGTATAAGAATATGCTGTTTAATTCTTTTGGTTTTTTGATTTTTTTTCCGGTGGTGGTATGTGTGTATTTTCTGATACCGGAAAAAATACGTTATCTCTGGCTTTTGGCAGCCAGTTATTATTTTTATATGTGCTGGAATGCAGAATATGCGCTGCTGCTTCTGTTCTCCACGGCAGTTACTTATATTGGCGCTTTGCTTGTGGAACGGTTTGAAGCGAAAAAAGTGTTTCTGATTCTGACAGTCTGTGCGAATCTGACAGTTTTATTTGTATTCAAATATTTTGACTTTGTACTGGACAATCTGAACGGTATTCTTGCAGGGCTTTCTATAGAGCCGGTAGACCCCGGTTTTAGTCTGTTGCTGCCGGTAGGGATTTCCTTTTACACATTTCAGGCGCTTGGATATACGATCGACGTCTATCGAAAAGAAATACCGGCAGAAAGAAATTTTCTGCGCTATGCCCTGTTTGTATCTTTTTTTCCACAATTGGTTGCGGGACCGATCGAGCGGTCGGGTAATTTGTTAAAGCAGTTAAAGTGTAAGCAGCATTTTGATTATATGCGGATGCGCAAAGGACTTCTGATTATGCTTTGGGGCTACTTTTTAAAGCTTGTGATTGCAGACAGGACAGCGATCTTTGTGAATGCAGTTTATGAAGATACTTCTGTCTATGGGGGCGTTTATCTTCTGGCGGCGGTACTTCTGTTTGCAGTGCAGATTTACTGTGATTTTGCAGGATATTCCACAATTGCAAGAGGAGCGGCGCTGGTAATGGGATTTTCGCTGACGGAAAATTTTGAATCCCCTTATTTTGCAGGAAGCGTGGCGGAGTTTTGGCGCAGGTGGCATATTTCACTTTCCGGCTGGTTTCGGGATTATGTGTACATACCCCTTGGCGGTAACAGAAAGGGTGTTTATAGAAAGTATGGGAATCTGATGCTTGTTTTTCTTTTGAGCGGCCTGTGGCATGGAGCGGCATGGAATTATGTGGTCTGGGGCGGTTTAAATGGTATTTATCAGGCAGCTGGCGGATGCAGGAGGATATGGAGGGAAAAAAGAAGGGGGAAAAAGGGTGAAAAAGAGAAAACAGGGGTTAGAAACGTAATTATCACGTTTTTACTGATTGATTTTTCGTGGATCTTTTTTCGCGCTGGGAGCATACAGGCGGCTTTTGACAATATAAAAAGTATTTTGACAATGAGGAATTTTGATGTTTTGGTAAACGGGGAGTTTTTCTCTCTGGGGTTGAACCAATCTCATTTTTTGTTTTTGCTTCTGGCAATTTTCCTGTTAGGGATAGCAGATTACTTCCGGTATAAAGACATAGATCTTTTTACATGGGTAGAAGAGAGCAGTCTTGTTGTGCGTTATGGAGTTTACTTATGTTTGTTTTGTGCAGTCGTACTGTTTGGAATTTATGGAGTGGATTATGAAGCGGGTCAGTTTATTTATTTCCAGTTTTAAAATGAAAAAAGCAGCGGGGCGGATTTTAGGCGCGCTTGTTTTTGTATGTCTCTTTCTGGGGATCGAAAAGGGGATGGAATATGCGCTGATCAATGATACCAATGAATGGTCCAGGGCGATGTTCCATGATTTTTATACAAGAGAGGAAAACATAGATACTTTGTTTTTGGGATCGTCCCATGTATACTGCGGGATAAATCCTGAAATCTTATCGGAAAAAACGGGTGAAAGCTGCTTTAATATGGCAACTCCCGGGCAGCCCTTAAACGGTTCTTATTATCTGCTTAGAGAGGCGGTGAAATATCATGATATTACGCATGTATATTTAGAACTTTATTTTGGACAGTCTGTCGGAGAAGAGGGAGCGTTCAAAGAAGCGGGACAGCTTCCCAGAAACTGGAGGAATACCAATTATATGAAGCCTTCTTTGAATAAGCTGTCCTATATGCTTACCATGAGCGAGCCATCCCTTGTCTATATGAGCTTTCTGCCCGTAAGGCGTTACATGGCGGATCTTTTTGAACCGGAAAAGATCAGGGAGACGATCCGGCAGAAAAGGACGGAGGATTACCGGAATTATTATGTGGAAAATGTCTTAAACGGGGTGGTGGAAACTTATGTAAAAGACGGTTTTTACTATTCTGAACACAGGGCGGAAGGCGGCGTATTATATGATATTATCCGGCCGGAGCCGTTTTCGGAAAATCCCATGACAGAGGACGCGGAAGAGTACCTGAGAAAAATCATAGAGTATTGTCAAAAGGAGAACATTTCTCTGACGCTCTATTGTGCCCCGTTTACGGATTATCAGGCTTCTTTGTATGGGGATTATGACAGATATGTCGGTCAGGTCAGGAAAATTGCGGAAGAATATGAACTTTTCTTTTATGATTTTAATCTATGTAAAGAGGAGATCTTAGATTTGACGGAGGATGCGCTCTTTCGGGACAAAGGGCACCTGAATGTATATGGCGCGGAAATCTTTTCTGAATGTTTTGCAGATTTTTTTAACGGGATGGAAGAGGGGAGTTTGGGCTATGAGGACTATTTTTACCCCACATACCAGGAAAAACTTGCACATTCCAAAGAGCGGATTTTAGGGATTCTGGCAGAAAAAGAAAAAACAGGCGAAGGCAGGGTATGGTATACGCTGACGCCGATTCATAATCTGAAGCAGAGGGAAGCGGAATGTCTGGTATATATAAAAGATGGGCAGGGAAGAGAACGGATTCTTTCAGAATGGAGCAGTGTGCCGCAGGAGGGATTTCGTTTCCGCATCCCGGAAGAGAGCGAGGTACTGTTTATTGAGGCCAGACCGAAAGGAGAAGCAGAAGCGACAAATTTTGTGCAAATCGATCTGTAATGTGTTATAATGGGCGTTAGCAGCAAAAAGGAGATTGGTATGATAGTTTTTAATGTGCCGCCTACAGTAGGGCGGGAACTGGATTATATAAAGGAAGCGGTGGAAAAGCATAAAATATGCGGTGACGGTGAGTTTACCAAACGGTGCAGCGCATGGTTTGAAAAGATGACGGGGACAAAAAAGTGCCTGCTTACCACTTCCTGCACCCATGCAACCGAACTGGCGGCTCTGCTTGCGGACATAAAAGAGGGGGACGAAGTGATTATGCCCTCTTACACTTTTGTATCTACGGCAAACGCTTTTGTACTCCGCGGCGCGGTGCCGGTATTTGTGGATATCAGACCGGATACCATGAATATAGACGAAAATTTGATCGAGGCGGCCGTTACGGAGAAAACAAAGGCGATTGTGCCGGTGCATTATGCAGGAGTTGCCTGTGAGATGGACCGGATCATGCAGATTGCAGAGAAACACAAGTTATTTGTCATAGAGGATGCGGCACAGGGGGTTATGGCATACTATAAAGGAAAAATGCTTGGTACAATCGGCGATTTTGGGTGCTATAGTTTTCATGAGACGAAAAATTACAGCATGGGTGAAGGCGGCGCTCTTTTGATACAGGATGAGGCATTTGTGGAAAATGCGGAGATCTTAAGAGAAAAGGGAACGAACCGGAGCAAATATTATCGGGGACAGATTGACAAATATACTTGGGTAAATTATGGATCTTCCTATCTTCCAAGCGAGCTGAATGCGGCGTATTTACTGGCACAGCTTGACATGGCAAAGGAAGTGAACGAAGACAGACTAAGAAGCTGGCAGCTGTATTATGAGCAGCTCTCCGTTTTACAGGATACGGGAAAGATAGAGCTTCCCTTTATACCGGAAGGCTGTACGCACAATGCCCATATGTTTTATATTAAAACAAAAGATATAGAAGAAAGAAGCAGCCTGATCGACTATTTAAAAGAAAAGGGGATTATGGCGGTATTTCATTATATTCCGCTGCATTCTTCGGAAGCGGGACGAAAGTTTGGACGTTTCTTTGGAGAGGATGTTTATACGACCAAAGAAAGTGAAAGGCTGCTGCGTCTTCCGATGTATTATGGATTGGAGGAAGAGAAAGTCAGCTATATCACCGAAACACTGAAAAATTTTTATCGGTGACAGCAGTAAAACGTCTGCGGAAAGCGGGCGGAAACGAGGGATCGGAATGCAGGAAATAAGGATATTGGTTTTGGGAGCGGGAGGAAATGTCAGTCAGGGAATCATAAAAGCTCTTAGAAACGCTGATTTTTCAGAAAGAAAACTAAAAATAACAGGTGCATGCATCAGTGCGGATTCGGTTGGCATTTATATGTGCGACAGCGGAGCGGTTTCCCCCTATGCCAATGAAGATACTTTTGTGCCGTGGCTGATCGAGATCTGTAACAGAGAGCAGATTCAAATGGTTCTTACCGGGGTGGAAGAAAATATTATGGCAGTGGTTTCACAGGCGGATTTTTTCAATCGTGAAACGGATGCCGTTTTCATAGCTTCTGATCTGGATAAATTAAAGATTGGACAGGACAAGCTTCTGACCTGTAAATGGCTTTCGGAAAACGGACTGCATTATCCGAAGTATTGCAGCTGTGATGATGAAAAGGGCATGGAGGAACTGATAAGCAGCACAGGTTTTCCACTCATTGCGAAGCCCAGAACAGGGAAAGGTTCCAGGGGAGTTGCTAAAATAGAGAACAGGGAGCAGCTGAAACCTTACAGGGGAAAAGCGGACTATTGTTTACAGGAATGTATTGGAGATGAGACAAAAGAATATACGGTGGGCTGTTATGTAGATAAACAGGGTATACTAAGAGGGACTATCGTGATGCACAGAAAGCTGGCGGATGGCTCTACAGCGGTGGCACAAGTTGTGAAAGAGGATGCGGTACAAAGAGAGGCGGAACGCATTTGCAGGGCTTTGGCGCCAAGGGGACCGCTCAATATCCAGATGCGCATGAATGAAAACGGCGAGGCGGTCTGTTTTGAATTAAATGTACGATTTTCAGGGACCACACCGATGCGGGCACATTTTGGATTCAGGGATGTGGAGGCAATGGTGAAAGAGTATATATTAGAAGAGCCGATTGAAGACTGCTTTCAGGTAAGGGAAGGAATTGCCTGCCGCTATACAAATGAATTTTATGTGACAGGAAATCCGATAGAGGATCTAAAAAAAGATATGTTTTTAAAAAGCTTAGAATCCTATCATTTTGAAACAGAAAATTTAGGGACAGGCGGTAACGGTAGAAAATGAAGCTTTGTTTTTTTTCAGATATTCATGGAAACGGATATGCTTTTGACGCCTTTATAGAAGAAATGAAGAAAAAGAAACCGGAACAGATTATTTTTGGCGGTGATTTTGCAGGATATTATTATGATGGAGACCGTATTATTACCCAAATGAGAAAGCTGGGTTTTCCCTGTATTTTGGGGAATCATGACAGAATGCTTTTAGAACTTTTGGAGAAAAAGAGGGAATCCGGGCAGCTGATTGGCCGTTACGGTAACTCTTATCAAAGGCTGGAAAAAGGAATCAGTAAAGAAAACGAGGATTTTCTGCGGAGCCTGCCGGAGTTTTATGAACTGGAAACAGATGGACTTTTGCTTGGTTTTTTTCATGGTTCGCCAAGAAATTTTTTAAATGACAGGATCTACCCGGATACAGAAATTACGGACAGGAACGAGATTGCCCTGTTTGAAAAATATGATTATGTATTTTGCGGACATACCCATCATAAACTGGTGAAGCGTTTTGGAAAGACGATACTCATCAATCCCGGAAGCGCCGGTCAGCAAAGAGATGGAAAAGGAACCTCGTATGTTTTGTTTGATACCGGGACAAAGAAGTGGGAGATTTGTTCCTTTGCTTATGACAGGGAAAGCCTTGCGGCGGACATAGACCGGTTTGACCATGAAGATGAGGAAAGAAACCGGAGGCTTAAAGAGGTCTTATACCGAAACTTTATGGAAAAATGAGGAAAGAAAGGATGGGTGAGGGTGATGAGGAAGATTTCATTTGTCATACCCTGCTATGGTTCGGAACATACGATAGAACATGTGGTGTCGGGAATCAGAGAAAATATCAGGGAACAGGACGATTATGAGATCATTTTAGTGAATGACTGCTCTCCCGATCAGGTTTGGGAAAAGATCAAAGAACTTTGCAGGAAAGACGGGAAAATTAAAGGAATCTGCCTTTCCAGGAATTTTGGGCAGCATGCGGCGCTGCTTGCAGGATACAGACAGTGCAGCGGAGAACTGATCGTATCTTTGGATGACGACGGGCAGACGCCGGTGGATGAGGCCTATCGCCTTATTGACGAAGCGGCGTCCGGAACGGATGTGGCAATGGCATACTATCCGAATAAGATGCACAATAAATTCAGGAATATCGGAAGTAAAGTGAATCAGATTATGGCAGTGGAAATGGTGGGAATGCCTAAAGATATTATTAATACAAGTTATTTTTGTATGCATCGCTTTGTTGTGGAGGAAATGCTGCGTTATGAAAATGCATACCCGTATATTCCGGGGTTAATCTGCCGGGCAACAAAAAATATTAAAAATGTGGCGATTGACCATAGAGAGCGTGAGTATGGACATTCGGGATATACAATAGGAAAACTGCTTGGTCTGTGGTTCAATGGTTTTACTGCCTTCTCCATCAAACCGCTCCGGGCTGCAACCATTGTTGGATGTATGTGTGCGCTGGCAGGTTTTATTTTTGGGTTTGTAACTATCATTCGTAAACTGGTGGACCCGAATATGGTTCTTGGATGGAGTTCTTTAGTATCGCTGATTGTATTTATCGGCGGTATGATTATGCTGATGCTGGGGCTGATCGGGGAATATATCGGGCGGATTTATATTTGTATTAACAACAGTCCCCAGTATGTGATAAAGGAAAAGGTGAATATCTGTGGCGGAAAAGGTAAAGACGATTGTTAAGCTTCAAATTGTAGTATTGATTTATACCTTTGCAAGTATATTTGCGAAGCTGGCATCAGGAGAGAAATTATTCAGTCTCTCTTTCTGCTTTTTTACAGGCATGGAACTATTAGTACTGTTTTTATATGCGATGGTCTGGCAGCAGGTAATGAAAAAGACGGAGCTGACTGTTGCTTATGCAAACCGGGAAATGTATCTTTTGTGGTCGCTTCTTTGGGCAGTCGTGTTTTTCCAAAATAAAATTACGTTTTTTAACGTGATTGGCTGTATTTTCGTTATCATAGGGACCGTGTTAATCACCAGTGAAGGGACGCCGGAGGATACAGAGGTGTCTGTGGCGGACAGGGCTGAAGGAGAAAAGGGCAAATGGAATTAAATATCTATTTTGGGATTTATGTCTGTTCTGTCATGCTGGCATCCATTTCTCAAATTTTGTTAAAAAAAAGCGCTTTAAAGGAGCATGGAGGATTTTTAAAGGAGTATTTGAATCCTTATGTAATAGGCGGATATGGGCTGACAGGAATCTCCATGCTGCTTACCATCTTTGCCTTTCGGGGAATGGAATATAAAAATGGACCGATTATTGAATCGTTTGGTTTTGTGCTAGTGATGTTGTTCGGTTTATTTATTTTTAAGGAAAAGTTTACGAAAAAAAAGTTTCTTGGGACTGTATTTATACTTTTAGGAATTTTTATTTATTATTGTTAACGGGAGTTGGTATATGGAGAGGAAAGGGCGGCTGAGCGATCAGAAATTTCAATGGATATTACTGCTAACCGGTATTCTTTTTTATGGTTTTTTTACCTGGCTTGACGGGGCTGTGATCTGTGTGGACTCACCAAGTTATATCAGTATGAGTCTGGCAAGAGAACCCTTTTATCCTCTTTACCTTGCGTTTTTCCGCAGGATTTTTGGGGACGGGGAAGCGTACCTTTTGGCGGCGGTATTGGGACAGGGAATGCTTTCCGCTGTTTCGGCATGGAGCCTTGCCGTATTTTTGACGAAAGAATTTGACAGAAATAGGATAGATGCCGTGATTCTTTTTTGTGTTCCTTTGTTTGTATCCCTGCTCTGTCGGTTTGCCGCAAAACGTTCGGCCATGTATTCCAACAGTATTTTGTCAGAAGGGGTATGTATTCCGCTTTTTTTATTGTTTCTGAGATATTTGCTGGAATATTGCTTTCATAAAGAAAGAAAAAAATCTCTGGCAGTATCGGCGGTATTGTCTGTTATTTTGATTTGTGCGAGAAAACAGATGCTGATAACTCTGATATTAATTGTTGCAGCGATCTTGTTTAAAGAACTGGGAAAACAGACAATTAAGCAGGCAGTGCTGCGGGCAGGAGTTTATACGGCGGCGGTACTGTTTCTGGTTTCTGCTGCAGACCGGGGATATAATTATATACTAAGAGGAGAAAATATACGCCATTCCAGTGATGACAGGTTCCTTTTGACCGTGGTTTTTTACGGTTCGGAAAAAGAAGATGCCGGACGGATAGAAGACGGGGAGATCAGACAGCTGTTTTTAGATATTTATGATTGTTGTGACGAGAATGGTTATTTGGGACACAGTGCAGGGAAAGGCTGGCTGGCGAGAGTGTCTCATTTTACGGATCATTATGATCATATACAGATCGATACGATGTGGCCCATGATCAGAAACCATGTGGAAGCTTCCATGCAGGGAAGCGAAGTGGAAAAGGAGGCCCGGATAGATCATATCATGGCTGTGCTTACCCAAAGCCTTTTACCGGAAGTAAAATGGGAAATAATCAAAGTGTTTGTAGATAATGTTTTGGCAGGATTTGTGATAACTGTGGCAAAGTTACAAAGATTTCTTGTAATTTATGCCATAATTGCGTATAGTATTATGGTGGCGCTTGCAATTGTAAATTTGAGGAAAAAAGGATTTCAAAGCAAAGAAAATATTCTTTTTCTCTTTACGGCTGCGTCGTGTGTAGTGAATGTGATGGCGGTATCGGCAGTGATATTCTGCCAGACAAGATATATGATTTATAATATGCCGTTGTTTTATATGTGCGGGTATCTTCTCTTACGGTCCGGTTGGGAATGGATAAGGAAAAAGAGGGGTACAAAGGAGAAAGGAATGATCAATGAATAAATTAATAAATCAGATTCTCAGGTTTGGAGTTGTAGGCGTACTTGCTTTTTTAATCGATTATGGAATTTTTGTGTTGTTTGCAAATGTTTTAAACATCCATTATCTGATTGCGAACTTTTTTGGTTTTACCATTTCTCTGATTTTTAACTATCTGATGAGTATGAAGTTTGTGTTTTCCAGAAAAGAGGGGGCGGATAAGAAAAAGGAATTTGTTACTTTCTGCATTTTGAGCGTAATCGGACTGGGAATTAACGAACTTATTATTCTGGCATGTGTAGACGGGGTTTACCTGCATAGTATGATGCTGCAGGAGACTTTTGATATCGGGATTGCAAAGCAGGCAGGAAAAATCATTGCTACCGGTATTGTGATGGTATATAATTTTATTTCAAGAAAGATTTTCATAGAAGGTAAGAAAACAGGAGAATAAAGCTGCAGGAAAGGAAAGAAAAGCAAATGAGAATTACGGTTGCAGGAACAGGATATGTGGGTCTTGTCACGGGTGTATGCCTTGCGGAAGTGGGACATGATGTGACCTGTGTGGATGTGGATGAAAAGAAAGTAAAATTAATGGAAAGCGGTGTTTCGCCGATTTATGAGGAAGGTTTGGAAGAACTGATGCAGAAAAATTTTGCAGCGGGCAGGCTTCACTATACAACGGACTATCAGAACGCGTATAAGGATTCGGAGGCGATTTTTATCGGTGTGGGTACGCCGGAAATGCCGGACGGAAGCGCAAATCTGTCTTATATTGCAACAGTATCCAGGCAGATTGCAGAATCGGTCGAAAGAGACTGTCTTGTTGTAGTCAAATCTACAGTGCCGGTTGGGACGAATGATAAAGTGGAACAGTTTATAAAGGATTTTCTTGTGCATGACGTTAAGATTGAAGTAGCATCCAATCCGGAATTTTTAGCACAGGGTTCAGCCGTCCATGATACGCTGCATGCAGCGCGTTTTATTATCGGAACGGAAAGTGAAAAGGCGGAGGCAAAACTGAAGGCAATATACGAGCCTTTTCATATTCCGATTGTATCTGTGAACAGGCGTTCCGCAGAAATGATAAAGTATGCCTGCAATGATTTTCTTGCTTTGAA
The DNA here is from genome assembly GCA_947650155.1 of uncultured Lachnospiraceae bacterium. Taxonomy (GTDB): domain Bacteria; phylum Bacillota; class Clostridia; order Lachnospirales; family Lachnospiraceae; genus RGIG3002. The sequence continues at coordinate 27,298 of CANSUS010000021.1, read as the reverse complement.
AATTTCTTATATGAATGATATTGCGAATCTGTGTGAACTGGTAGGGGCAGATATTCAGGATGTGGCAAAAGGAATGAGCTATGATGCAAGAATCGGCGCGAATTTTTTAAATGCCGGAATCGGCTATGGCGGAAGCTGCTTTCCGAAGGACACAAAAGCGCTTAAATATCTGGCGCAGAAAAACGGATATACGCTTCGGACAGTAGAGGCAGCGGTAGAAGTCAATACAAGACAGAAGATGCGGTTATTTGAGAAAGCAAGCGAACGCATGATTACCTTTCAGGGATTGAGGGTGGCAGTACTGGGACTTGCCTTTAAACCCGGGACAGACGACTTGCGGGAAGCGCCTGCTCTTGACAATGTAAAATGCCTGTTGGAACAGGGGGCGGACGTTGCTGCCTTTGATCCTGTGGCAGAGGAAAACTTTAAAAAGAAATTTCCGGAAGGACAGGTGGAAAAAGGGACGATTACTTATGTGGATTCGCCTGAGAAGGCGTTGAAAGACGCCAATATATGTTTTGTTTTTACGGAGTGGCAGCAGATCAGACAGTTATCTCCGTCTGTGTTTAAAGAAAATATGAAAACTCCGTTAGTTTACGACGGGCGTAATGTATATCCTGTTTTGGAAATGAAGGATGCCGGTGTGGAATACTACAGTATTGGCAGATAGGTAAGGATGAATCATGCTGGAATTATTATTGGAATTTATACAATTATTATTATGGTTTATTATCATACCTTTCGCGATTGGGTGCATCCCCTGTGCATTGATCCAAAAGCGGCTTAGGACATGCGGTATGATTATGGCCTCCGGCTATCTTGCCATGTTTTCCATTTTTGAACTGCTTACGCTGCCTATGGTACTTCTCGGATGGAAGTTTACAACTGCGGTAAGGTGTATTGTAGTTGTATTGATTCTGACGGCAGCAGCAGGAATTGTTTTTGCGGTAAAAGCGGCAATGGAAGAGGAAGGGATTTTGCGGCGGATACTGGGAGCTTTCGGTATATCTGCATGGGATTTTTCGGAAGGCTTTCAGCCGGATGTGCAGGCAGTTTGTTTATGGGCGCTGTTTCTTATATTGGCAGGCTTTCAGTTGTACCAGGCATTTACGCTGGCAGTATTTGACGGAGATGACGCCTATTATGTGGCACAGTCGGTCACAGCGGTGAACAGGGACTCCATGTACGGTTATATTCCATATAACGGGTTTGGGACGTCACTGGATATTCGTCATGCCATTGCGGCGCTGCCTCTCTGGATTGCTTTTGTGTCAAAAATGAGCGGAATACATGCTACGATTTTGTCGCATCTGATTCTGCCTTTTATTTTTGTACCCTTAACTTATCTGGCTTATTATTTAGTGGCTAAAAGGCTTTTCTCAGAAAAAAAGCGTTTTATTCCTGCTTTTTTGATTATTATTGGTATGTTACAGATATTTGGAAATGTTTCTATTTATACAAAGGAGACGTTTTTTGTGATGCGGACATGGCAGGGGAAGTCTTTTTTCGCCAATTTCGTGCTGGTTATCACGCTTGCACTGATATTGTGGCTGTTTGAAGAGGAAACAGAAGAGAGAAGAAATCCCGGATTATGGGCGCTTTTGCTGTGCGCGAATATTACGGCTGCTTTTTCCACAGCTCTGGGGGTATTCCTTATGGCAATTCTGATTGGCGTAACCGGATGTTTGCTTGCAGTCAGAAACCGCAGTGTCAAAGTTCTGTGGAAATTTGTGATTTCCTGTATCCCGTGTATTGTGTTTACACTTCTTTATATTGGAATGAAGTAAAAAAGGTGAATGGAGCATTCATATGGAGTTGTTGTCTGATAATCTCGATGTTATTATACAATTTTATAAAAATTATATTGGTAATGGATTCGTTTTTTATCTGTTTCTGGCGTCTTTATTGTATCTGGTCTTTACGGAAAAAAGAAAGCAGATCAGAACGGTATTAGTCATTGCACCAATTACGATCATGCTGCTGTTTTCTTTTCCGCCTTTTAAGGTAATGTTTGACCTGTTAGGACTGGACAGTGAGACGTATTATCGTATTTTATGGCTTCTGCCTATGGGAATTATTATTGCTTATGCGGGAGTAAAACTATTTGAAGAGTATGTATGGGTAGGCGTTGCAGTGATGTGTGTGCTTGTCATTTATACAGGCACATATGTATACAAAAATCCCAATATTACAAAAGCAGAAAATGGTTATCATATTCCCCAGGTGGTGATCAATGTGTGCGATGTGATTCTTCCGGATGAAGAAAGCGATAAAGACCGTGTCTGGGCTGTATTTCCATCAGAGCTGATTCATTATGTGAGACAATATTCGGATGTGATCTGTATGCCTTACGGAAGAGAGGCGCTTGTAGACAGGTGGGAGTTTGAATATCCTTTAAAAGACCTTATGGAAGCCTCTAAAATACAGACAGAGGAACTTGTAGAGTCGGTACGCAATTCCTGGTGTGAATATGTGATTTTATCAGTGAACAAGAAATTTACAGAACCGATGGAAAATTATGATTTTGAATTAGTAGAGACGGTAAATGGATATCATATTTACAGGGACGCTAAGTGTGAATAAAATGTGTATCGGATGGAAGCAAAAGTGAATGAGCGAATATGTTTGGAAGGAATGGGGTTGTTATGCAGTTTGATAAAAATAAACGGTATATGATTACCGGGGGTGCAGGATTTATAGGATTTCATCTTTCGATGCGTCTTTTGGAATTGGGCGCTTCTGTGTTCGGATTTGACAATATGAATGACTACTATGACGTAGAATTGAAAAAGGCAAGAATTCGCGAGCTGGAAGGAAAGAGTGGGTATCTTTTTAAAAAGGCGGATCTTGCAGACAAGGAACAGGTTTTTTCTCTTTTTGAAAGCTTTAAGCCGGATATTGTGATTCATTTAGGGGCGCAGGCAGGGGTACGTTACAGTATTGATAATCCTGATGTTTATATGCAGTCCAATGTGATGGGATTTTTTCATATTTTAGAAGCATGCAGGCATTATCCTGTAGAACATCTTGTTTTTGCGTCCTCCAGCTCTGTTTATGGAAGTAATAAAAAAATTCCTTTTTCTACAGAAGACATGGTAGATGCTCCGGTCAGTCTGTATGCGGCGACAAAAAAATCCAATGAGCTTATGGCCCATGCTTACAGCAAACTGTATGGAATTCCCGTTACAGGACTTCGTTTCTTTACGGTCTATGGTCCTTTTGGAAGACCGGATATGGCATATTATAAATTTGCCATGAAGATTATGAAAAGAGAAAAAATCCAGATTTATAATAATGGCGATATGTATCGTGACTTTACTTATATAGACGATGTAGTCAAAGGAGTTGTTAATATATTGTGCAATCCGCCTGGAGCAGATGAAAACGGAGCAAAATATAAGATCTACAACATTGGGAATCATGAGCCGGTAAAGCTGATGGACTTTATCGGTGAACTGGAGAGGCAGCTTGGAAAAGAGGCGGATAAAGAATATCTTCCCATGCAGCCGGGGGATGTATACCGTACGTATGCAGATGTTTCTGAACTTATGAAAGATTTTGAGTTTAAGCCGGATACTTCAATAATAGAAGGAATTGGAAAATTTGTGGAGTGGTTTAAAGAATATTATCAGTTTTGAGAAAAGGAATATGGCTTTGGGCAGTAACTGCTCAAAGCCATTTGTGTTTATTCGGGGATTCCGATTGTTTCTGCAAGCCTGACTGCAATTGCTTCTCTTCCCTTATCATTCAGATGGATATGATCTGTCAGATATTCGGAAGCAATGTCCTCGTTAATGGTTCCATAATAATTATCGATTACTGTAAACAGACATTCGTTTCCAACGTCAATACTAAATTGTAAATAATTTGGTATTACACCGCAGCCAAGATTGGTAGTATCTCCGCTTAAATAATTTCCGGATTCGTCCACAATGCTGGCAAAATACGGAGACATCAAAATGATACGGATATGCGGGTACTTTTCTGCAATCTGTCTGGCGGAAGCACGCAGCGCGCCGGTATAAGTGCCTGTATTCAAAGGATTATTATCGTCATAAAGGTTTCTTCTTTGCAGATAATCGTTTGCATCATAGAAAAATACAAGTACATCTACTTTGGAATAATCCAAATTTTTTAATACGTCAATTGAGGAAGCATAATCAGCAGAAACAGCGCCGGAATTTAACAGGTTGTCCTGAAGAGAGTAATCGTTATCACATATTGCTTTTGTCAGATAAAAAAGACTGAAAGCATCTGCAGCATATTCATCGGAATAAACACTGTTCATTGCGGCAAGACAAGTGCCTGCAAAACCTGCACTGTATACTTGTGCCTGCGTCTTATCTGCAACAAGAGAGGAAATGCTTCCATCGCCGGATTTATCAGTAATGGGATCATTACCTATTATAAGTACAGTAGTAACACCGTCATCCACAAAACCTTCAATTTTGGCAGTGTTTACCTTATAAATAGTATCCAGTGCTTCTGTATCAAAATCATCGCTGATGTTGTCCGGATCGAAATCAGATTTCGTTCCTATATTCCAAATGATCAGTCTTATGACAACGATAAGAAAGAGAATCCCAATCATGCTCCATATAACAAGATGGGGATTTATCTTTGTATCTTTTAAATTTTTCATAGATGTCCTCCATAAGATTATGTAATATATGGATTATTCTACTAAAAAAATGATGAAAAATCTATAAGATCATTGTATTTTTAGAATTAATTAAGATTAACTTCTTCTTTCTTTAAAGTTTCTTTATACCATTTGCTGTATTTAAACATACGATAAGTGGTACTTAAGGACGCAAGCTGCTGTTCATCTGCACACTTTTCACGAAATGCCTCACGTTCCTGTATATCCATGTTTACATAATCCATATATGGAATACGAAGTTCTGTGAGTGATTCATCACATTTTGGACAAAGCTGCTTATGACCGTTTAGTAAATGTACGCGTTGGCAATTCTTACAATAATGCATATAAAGCATATTTGACACCCCTTTTGTCTGGCTTAGCGATATTATGTTATCTAACATGATTAAATTGTTACATCAATATCGAAAAAAGTCAACAGATTGGCTATCGTAATTCATCGACAAAATTCGTCAATGTGAGGTACAAAGTTGCGAAAAAGGATGGAAAAAGGGCAAATTTTCTTGAACGTTATCTGTATTGATGATATAATGTTACAAAAATGTTGATAGAAAGGTGGTTGACATAAATAAAGGGAATGCAGAATTTAAGTCAACTATTGTCTTGATAGATGGAAAATCTCAGAAGGGAGTATAGCTTTAGGCATGAAAAAGTTTTTCGCAAGGAACAAGGAAGAGTGGAATGAATATACCGAAGATGATTTTGAGATCATGGATTTGGATGAAGGATATCGGGAAGCGGAAGAGTCAGAATATGGCGAATTTGAAGAAGCAGGAGATGAATTAGAGTATTATGAGTTAGAAGAGGAAGCCGATGAGGAGTATCTTGAACTGGAAGAGATAGAAGATGAGGAAGAGGACGAGGTACATTATGAAGCAGAAGAAACAGAGCCGGAAGAAGAATACTTTGAATTAGAAGAATTAGAAGAAACAGAAGACGAGGAAGAGTATTACGAATTGGAAGAGTCAGAGGAGGACGAGGCATATTACGAAACAGAAGAAACAGAGCCGGAAGAAGAATACTTTGAATTAGAAGAAACAGAAGACGAGAAAGAGTATTACAAATTGGAGGAGTCAGAAGAGGACGAGGCGTATTACGAGTCAGAAGAAGCCGAACCGGGTGAAGAGTACTATGAACTGGACGAAATAGAGGACGAATCGTATTATGAATCAGAAGAATATGATGACGATATGTATTATGAAGAGGAATGGGAAAATCTGGATGATGAAGTATATTATGAGTCTGTAGACGAGGAAGAGAATTTTTATAAAAATAAAGTAAAAACAGGACGAAGACGTAAAAAAGAAACTGTTTTTTCCAGAATGATTTCATTTTTAAGCAATATGAATACAATGGACCGCCTGATTGCGGGGACAGGAGTGCTTGTGCTTGTATTTGCCATTGTAGCGGGAAGTATGTTTGCGAGCGCGCAGATCAGCGCCGGACAGGTGGAGGCGTTTGCCGAACTGGGGACTGATCTGGACGGGGTGATAGGTGAAAGTGCGTTGGTTGCTGTTGCGGATGCGACAAAGGCAAAACAGGAAGCAGCGCAGATCGTGGAAGAACCACAAACACAGCCATCGGAAGACGTGGCAGAGGAAGTGGAGGAAGGGTCCATAGAAGTTGTTATGAATCTTTCTTCTATCCAGCAGGATTTGAAGATAAAATTTATCAATAAAAAGACATCCAAGCTGATTGCAAGCGTACCGTTTGAAATAGAAGTAACAGATGCAGATAAAAAAACGTATACGCTGAAAGATGAGGACATGGACGGCATCATTTATCAAAGCGGGCTTGCGGCGGGAAAATACAGTATCAGCATGATAAAACTTGCAGACGAAGAGTATAAGGAATATGCAGTTTTGACGGATGCACAACAGATTACAGTAAAAGACAAGATCGAGTATAAAAAAGTAGACGTAGTTGATGAGATCAAAACGGAAGCGGAAGTAAATGCATCCGTAGAGGATACAAAAGTACAGGAGACAGTAGTAGAGTCTGCAAATAAGGATACAGTCGCTTTTGTGGAAAGTACCAAAACGGAAAACGGCGATGGCAGTTATAAAGAAATAAATAAAACGACGATTACAGATCCGGCGACCGTTTCGGGATTGTTTCATATGGATACTTTTATGAGATTGTCAAGTACTGCCATACCGTCAGAGACCCAGCCAGAAACGCAGCCGACCACACCGTCAGAGACCCAGCCGGAAACGCAGCCGACCACGCCGCCAGAGACGCAGCCAACTACACCGCCGGAAACGCAGCCAACTACGCCGCCAGAGACGCAGCCGACCACACCGCCGGAAACACAGCCGACCACACCGCCGGAGACGCAGCCAACTACATCGCCAGTAACACCGCAGCCAGTAACGCTGAATAAAAGCAGTATAACGATTGAAATGGGAAAGACGGATACGCTTACCGCATCCTGTGCAGTGACATGGACAAGTGAGAATCCGGCAGTAGCAGCGGTAGACGGAAATGGAACAGTGACCGGTGCGGGAGCGGGGACGACAAGAATTATTGCAACTTCCGCAGAAGGAATGACGGCTGCCTGTTCGGTAACAGTAACCGCTGTCAGTACAACTATTTCTCCCGCTGCGGTGTCTATAAAAGCAGGGGAGAGCACCACCCTTTCTGCAGCTGTGGTGGGAACAGATAAAACAGTAGTATGGGCAAGCTCCGATGCGTCAGTGGCAACGGTTGCGTTAAACGGCACCGTAACCGGTATAAAAGCGGGAACGGCGACGATAACGGCAACGGCAAACGGCGTCAGCGCAAGCTGTCAGGTAACAGTAACCGCTGTCAATAATGCAGCAAACGATACAGCCACTGCGCTGAAAGATAATCAGGGCAATCAGGTATATATCAAAAATGAAGCCGGAGAATATGTGGCAGCAGTCTATGCAGATTACTATAAATATGATAAATTTTATATTAAATCCGCTACTTATAAATATACAGGCTGGCAGACTATTGACGGCAGTGTATACTATTATGATGCAAACGGGAATGTGGTAACCGGGACGCAGGTTATTCAGGGAGCAACTTATAATTTTGACGCTTCTACGGGTGCGCTTGTAACAAGTTCGGGCGTTCTTGGAATTGATGTATCCAAGTGGAACGGAACAATTGACTGGAACGCTGTGAAAAATGCCGGCGTCAATTATGTAATCATACGATGCGGATACAGGGGGTCTTCGACCGGCGCTTTGATTGAAGACCCGACCTTCAGGGCAAATATAAAAGGCGCCACATCATCAGGATTGAAAGTGGGAGTTTATTTCTTTACCCAGGCAGTAAATGAAGTGGAAGCAGTAGAGGAAGCCTCTATGGTTCTAAGCCTGATAAGTGGGTATAATATTTCTTATCCGGTGTTTCTGGATGTGGAACCAAGCGGCGGGCGTGCCGACAGTATCAGTGCCGACACCAGAACTGCAGTATGTAATGCATTTTGTCAGACGATTGCAAATTCAGGTTATGCAACGGGCATCTATGCAAATAAGACATGGCTGACCAGTAAAATCAATGTGGGAAGTCTTGGTTCCTCTTATAAAATCTGGCTTGCCCAGTACGCAGCAACGGTATCTTATGGCGGCAAATATCAGATGTGGCAGTATTCTTCTAAAGGAAGCGTACCCGGAATAAAGGGCAATGTGGATATGAATTTGAGTTATATGGGCTATTAAAGCACAAAATAATGAAAAAAGATTGGAGAGCTTATGAGAACTTATTTAGTAACGGGAGGCGCCGGATTTATCGGCTCTAATTACATTCATTACATGTTTAAAAAATATGGTGATGAGATACGCATTATCAATGTGGATGCGCTCACGTATGCGGGAAATCTGGAAAATTTAAAAGAAGTGGAAGGACGGGACAATTATACTTTTGTAAAAGCAGATATTTGTGATAAAGAGGCTGTCAGTAAGATTTTTACGCAAAATGACATTGACAGAGTGGTGCACTTTGCAGCGGAAAGCCATGTAGACAGGAGCATACGCAATCCGGAAGTCTTTGTGCAGACGAATGTACTTGGCACGGCAGTGATGTTAAACTGTGCAAAAGCAGCATGGGAAAAGCCGGACGGCAGTTTCAAAGAAGGAAAGAAATTTCTGCATGTTTCTACGGACGAAGTATATGGTTCGCTTGAAAACGACGGAGAATACTTTTATGAGACCACGCCTTATGCACCGCACAGTCCGTATTCAGCAAGCAAGGCGAGTTCGGACATGCTGGTAAAATCCTATATGGATACCTATAAATTTCCGGCAAACATTACAAATTGTTCCAATAATTACGGACCGTACCAGTTCCCGGAAAAATTGATTCCACTGATTATTAATAATGCACTTCAGGGTAAAAAACTGCCTGTGTACGGCGATGGGAAAAATGTACGCGACTGGCTGTATGTGGAAGATCATGCCAAGGCGATCGATATGGTACAGGAAAAGGGCCGTCTTTTTGAAACTTATAATATCGGCGGACACAATGAAAAACAGAATATTGAAATCATTCATATTATTTTAGATACTTTGCAGGAGATGTTGCCTGAAAATGATCCGAGAAAAGCTGTAGTAAGCAGGGATCTGATCACTTATGTCGAGGACAGAAAGGGACATGACAGGAGATATGCCATTGCGCCGGATAAGATCAAAAAAGAGATCGGATGGGAACCGGAGACAATGTTTAAAGACGGTATCAGACTGACCATCAAATGGTTTTTCGAGCATGAAGAATGGATGAAGAATGTAACAAGCGGCGATTATCAGAAGTATTATGAAGAAATGTATAAGTAAAATAATTTACCAATGGGAACAGCTGATTTTAGTTGTTCCCATTCGGTGTGTTTTTCAGATGGAATGATAGGGAAACGAAAGCAGTGTGAGAAAGGAGCATGGTTATTTAATATGAAAGGAATTATTTTGGCGGGAGGTTCAGGAACCAGATTATATCCATTAACAAAAGCGATTTCAAAGCAGATCATGCCGGTTTATGACAAACCGATGATCTATTATCCGCTTTCTATTCTGATGTTAGCGGGAATACAGGATATTTTGGTTATTTCCACTCCGAGGGATCTCCCTGTATTTGAGGAACTGCTTGGAACAGGAGAACAGCTTGGACTCAGGATGCAGTATGCTGTTCAGGAGGAACCGAGAGGGCTTGCAGATGCATTTATTATCGGGGAAAAGTTTATTGGAGATGACAATGTGGCGCTGATTTTGGGCGATAATATTTTTTATGGTCAGAGTTTTTCCAAAGTACTTAAAAATGTGGCGTCAAGGACAAGCGGCGCTACGATATTCGGTTATTATGTGCGGGACCCGAGAGAGTATGGTGTAGTGGAATTTGATGAAAATGGAAAAGCGCTTTCCATCGAAGAAAAACCGGAAAAACCGAAGAGTAATTATGCAGTGCCCGGTTTGTATTTTTATGACAATGATGTGGTGGAGATTGCCAAAAATGTGAAACCTTCTGCAAGAGGGGAAATTGAGATCACGAGTGTCAATAATGAATATCTGAAGAGGGGAATGTTACAGGTGGAAACACTGGGACGTGGATTCGCATGGCTGGATACGGGAAATCATGATTCCCTTCTGGACGCGGCGGACTTTGTGGCGGCGTTCCAAAAAAGGCAGGGGCTGTATATTTCCTGCATCGAAGAGATTGCATTTAAGAGAGGCTTCATTACAAAGGAACAGCTTATGGCGCTGGCAGAGCCTTTAATGAAGACAAATTACGGAAAATATTTAGTTGAGGTTGCAAATGGACTCTAAAGTAAAACATATGGCCGTCTTTATTATGTTTGTCATGATCGTTATGATTATGGGTATCGTAGTTTTTATGAATATGGACATTGTGGAAAGACGGTTTTTGAAAGAAGAGGAAACGCAGCAGGCGGAAAGCATGCAGAGCGAATGGCAGGGGGCGCAGGTGAACCGGGTTTCCGGACAGATTGGAGACGACTTGTCTGCTTTTATGGAGGACGAGACATTTTTTAACAGTCAGTCTATTCTGGACAGATACAGGCCGAAGGGGGATGAAAACCGCCTGTCCATTTTGGTTACAAGCGTGGAACAGGATCTGCGTGTGCAGGTTGTAAACTATGCCGGCGATCCTGTGGAAGGTGAAAGTTTTTATATTACAATTGCCGGTGAAGGAGAGTATAAGGATCTGGATCAGGACGGTATTGTTTATATTGCCGATTTAAAGCCGGGAGATTATGACGTTTCCTTAAATAAGATAAGCGGATATAAGGTGCCGGAGAATCCGACGAAGGTAAAAGTAAAAGATAAAGTAGAGTATGTGGCGATTGATGATATTTCTATTTTAATAAAGACGGAGGAAGAAATCAATGCGGCGCTGGAGGATACTTCTGTAAACGGCGCTGCCGAGGATGCGGATCAGACGGAAATGACGTCCATAAGAAGGGACGGAAATGCGAAGTTTGGCATTGACGTTTCCAAATGGAATGGAGAAATTGACTGGGACAAAGTAAAGCAGGCCGGTGTGGAATATGCGATCATACGTGTCGGATATCGTGGATCTTCCACAGGCGCGCTGGTAGAAGATCCTTACTTTGAAAAGAATATCAGAGGCGCGATTGCATCCGACATTCCGGTGGGGGTATATTTCTTTACCCAGGCAGTGAATGAAGTAGAAGCCGTAGAAGAGGCAAGTATGGTTATTAAGCTGTGCAGCGATTATAATCTTACTTACCCTGTTTTTATTGATACAGAGGGAGCCGGAGGAAACGGGCGTGCGGATCAGCTTGGACAGGCGGAGAGAACGCTGGTCTGCCGGGCGTTCTGTACGACAATAAAAAACGCAGGTTATAAGGCGGGCGTGTATGCAAGCCGTAACTGGTTTAACAATAATCTGCTCTCGGATCAATTGGAACAGGACGTGATATGGCTTGCCGAATATAGAGAAACACCGCTGTATCAGGGATATTACCAGATGTGGCAGTACAGTTCTAATGGCAGTATTGACGGAATTGAAGGCAGAGTGGATATTAATCTCAGCTATTTGGAATAAACGAAATAGAAGAAAGGGATGGGAAAGGATATGGGAAAGATTACAGTCGAAACTTGTGAGATAGAAGGGTTAAAGGTAATCACGCCGGCAGTCTTTGGTGACGAAAGAGGATACTTTATGGAAACTTATAATTATAATGATTATAAGGAGGCGGGGATTGACCAGGTTTTTGTACAGGATAATCAGTCGGCATCAAAAAAAGGGGTACTCAGAGGGCTTCATTTTCAGATCAATTATCCCCAGGACAAGTTAGTAAGAGTATTGAAAGGGGAGGTTTATGATGTCGCCGTAGATTTACGAAAGGGCTCTAAAACCTTTGGAAAGTGGCATGGCGTTCTGCTGTCTGAAGAGAATAAGAAACAATTTTTTATTCCAAAGAACTTTGCACATGGATTTCTGGTATTATCCGATTATGCTGAATTTGCTTATAAATGTACTGATTTTTATCATCCGAACGATGAAGGCGGACTTTTCTATGCGGATGAAGAAATTGGTGTAAAATGGCCGATTCCGGAAGGAATGGAACTGATTCTTTCTGAGAAAGACAAAAAATGGGGTGGTATTAAGGAGTACCTTAAGAATGAATAAAAAACACATCAGTAAAAAAAATGGGATTTTGCTGTTTGTTCTTGCAGGAATTGTTATGGCAGCGGTGATCGTGCTTCATCACAATCCCAGAGCTGACCAAAGTGAAGAAATGGTGAAGAAAATAATAGCCTGCCTTGTCATTGCGGCTTCCTGTGGAATATTTGCATATTTTTATGATAAGATTACGGTGCTTCCGATTGAACTTTACCAAAACAGAAGACTGATCTGGAAACTTGCCAAAAACGATTTCAAAAAGCGGTATGCGGGATCTTACTTAGGTATGGTATGGGCAATGGTGCAGCCGGTAGTAACGGTTGTTATGTATTGGCTTGTGTTTGAAAAAGTGTTTGGTAACAGGAGTGAATTTCTGACAGAGGGTATAGAAGTGCCATATGTGCTTTATCTGACGGCAGGATTAGTACCCTGGTTTTTCTTTTCAGAGGGATTAAATAACGGTACAATGGCTCTTTTAGAGTACAATTATCTGGTGAAGAAGGTTGTGTTTAAGATCAGCATTCTGCCAATTATTAAGGTGATTGCAGCAACATTTATCCATATTTTTTTTCTGGGGATTTTACTGCTTCTTTCCATAGCATATGGTTATGTTCCATCTGTTTATACATTACAGGTGTTATACTATAGTCTGTGTACGTTTCTGTTTGTACTGGCTTTGAGTTACAGTACCTGTGCGGTTGTGGTGTTTTTCCGGGATCTGCAGCAGATCATCAGTATTGCTTTACAGATCGGTATGTGGGCAACGCCGATTATGTGGAATATTTCAAAAGCAGGGGAATATCAGAAGTTATTTAAATTAAACCCTGTAACTTATATTGTAAACGGATATCGCAGCGCTGTTTTTGAAAAAGAGTGGTTTTTTGAACACTTCTATTCTACTACGTATTTTTGGATTGTAACTGTACTTTTGTTTGTGATCGGAGCGATTTTATTTAAACGGCTGAAAGTACATTTTGCGGATGTCATGTAAAAAGAGGGGCAGGAGAAATGGAAGAGAAACAGATTGCCATTCGGGTAACGGATCTGAAAAAAGTATATAAGTTGTATGACAAACCTTCAGACAGGCTGAAAGAAGCTCTTGGATTTGGACATAAGAAAAAGCACCGGGAACATTATGCTTTAAACGGTGTGAATTTAACTGTCAGACAGGGAGAGGCCATTGGAATCATCGGGACGAACGGTTCCGGAAAATCTACGATCTTAAAGATTATTACGGGAGTTGTGAGTCCGACAGAAGGACAGGTGGAAGTAAACGGACGTATTTCTGCACTGTTAGAACTTGGCGCCGGTTTTAATATGGAATACAATGGAATCGAAAATATATATTTAAACGGTACTATGATCGGTTTTTCCGAAAAGGAAATAGATGAAAAACTGAAAGATATTTTGGAATTTGCAGATATCGGGGATTATGTGTATCAACCGGTAAAAACATATTCCAGCGGTATGTTTGTCAGGCTTGCTTTTGCGGTTGCCATTAATATAGAACCGGAAATATTGATTGTGGATGAAGCTTTGTCAGTGGGGGATGTTTTTTTTCAGGCAAAGTGTTACCATAAATTTGAAGAGTTTAAGCAGATGGGAAAAACGATTGTTTTTGTAAGCCATGATTTGAGCAGCATCAGTAAATATTGCGACAGAGTAGTGCTTTTGAATAAAGGAAGTAAACTGGGAGAGGGAGAGCCAAAGGAAATGATAGATGCCTACAAAAGAGTGCTTGTAGGACAGTATGAAGTGCCGGAAGAAGAAAACAGTCTTTTGGAAGATGAGCAGATTAAAAAAGCGGCACAAGGCATTGCAGCCAAAGAAAGTAAACAGGGACAAAATCCTGATCTTTTGGAATATGGAAGCAAAGAAGCAATGATTACCGAAATATACATGTGTGATGAAAAGGGACTGCGGACAACAGCGGTTATGAAGGGCAGCAGTTTTACGATTCATATGAAGGTAAGATTTGAAAAAGATCTGCCTTCGCCAATTTTTGCCTTTACGATAAAGAATATAAAAGGTGTGGAAATTACGGGCACAAATTCGATGGTGGAAAAAGCATTTTTAGAGCCGGTAAGGGCAGGAGAGGAAAAAGATATTTCTTTTACACAGAAAATGGAGCTTCAGGGAGGAGAATATCTGGTTTCTTTTGGTTTGACAGGATATGAAGAGGATGAATTTGTGGTATACCACAGATTATATGATGCGCTGAATATCACAGTCATATCGGACAAAGATACAGTCGGTTATTTTGATATGAACTCTAAAGTAAAAGTAGAGAATATCTCCCGGCAAAAACAGGGATTATAATAGAAATACAGATAAAAGGGGACAGGAATATGCAAGAGAAGATCGGAAACATCACGCTGGATTACGAATTTTATTCGGGGGAAGATTTGTATAGCGATGGTGAAGTGGAAGATGAAATATTGGAAATTGTCAAAAAATACGGCAGGGAGGAATTTCCGCGCATTATTGAAGAAAAAGGCAGCTGGCCCATATTGTATCATTTATCGCCGCTCAGAGAAAACATCGTGGACTGGCTTCCGATCAACAAAGAGATGAAGGTCTTGGAGGTGGGGAGCGGATGCGGTGCAATTACGGGCGCACTGGCGAGAAAGGCGGGAAGCGTTACCTGCATCGATTTGTCTAAGAAGCGGAGCCTGATCAACGCCTACAGAAATCTGGAAAACGATAATGTGACGATCCATGTTGGTAACTTTCAGGATATTGAGAAAGTGATGGATACAGACTTTGATTATATTTTTCTGGTAGGGGTTTTTGAATATGCCAAAGGATATATAGAAACAGAGCATCCATATGAACGCTTTATGGAGATTTTGCTGAAACATTTAAAGGGGGACGGAACAGAAGGCAGGCTGATTATTGCCATTGAAAATAAATTTGGGTTAAAATACTGGGCGGGATGCCGGGAAGATCATCAGGGTCTCTATTTCAGCGGGCTGGAGGATTATCCTGAAGATACCGGTGTGCGAACCTTTACCAAAAGGGGACTGGAAAAGATCTGCAAGGCAAATCACTGTGACCGGTATAGTTTTTATTATCCCTATCCTGATTATAAATTCATGACAAGTATTTATTCGGATGAGTACCTGCCGCGGTTAGGAGAATTATGTACAAATATCCGTAACTTTGACAGGAGCAGACTGCTTTTATTTGATGAAAAGAATGTTTTTGACACGACTATTAAGGAAGGAGTATTTCCTGACTATTCAAATTCCTTTCTTCTTGTCGTAGGGAAACCGCTTAATATCAAGTTTTCCAAATATTCTAATGACAGGGCGCCGGAGTTTGCAATCCATACAGATATCCGGCTGGCAAAAAGCGGAATGGAGCGGGCCGGTATGCTGGGAGGCGTCTTGGGCGGGGGAAGAGACATTACATGGATTGTGGAAAAAACCGCATGTACGCCGAAGGCGCAGGCACATGTCCAGTCGATGGAAGAAGCGTATGAACTTTTGCATAAAAAATATGAAGGCGGCGAACTTTCCATCAATCGGTGCATGAGGACGCCGGAGGGTTCCCTTTCTTTTGAATTTGCTGAAGGACGTACTCTCGAGGAGATGTTTGACGAA
Organism: uncultured Lachnospiraceae bacterium; assembly: GCA_947650155.1. Lineage (GTDB taxonomy): Bacteria > Bacillota > Clostridia > Lachnospirales > Lachnospiraceae > RGIG3002. The sequence goes on along the minus strand of CANSUS010000021.1, from coordinate 11,404 downwards.
TTGCTGGATCGAAAAGATTTTGAAGGAATCGATAAACTGTTCGGTGAGTATGTAAGGCGGATCAGTTATCATGAGGGCGCGGGTATTACGGATTATGACCTGATTTTTTCCAATATTCTTGTGGATGAAAATCTTTGGACCGTCATTGATTATGAATGGACGTTTCAAGAAGAAATCCCTGTCAGGGAAGTGGCTTATCGTGCGCTCTACTGCTATACGCTCGGCGCGGCAAAAAGAAAACAGGTGGAGGAGAGAATCCTTTCAGGAGTATTTCCGGTTTCTGCAAGAGAGCGGTATCATGTAACAGAGAGAGAGAAGGAGATTCAGGCAAAGATCGCAGGAGAACGAATGAGTATGGGACTTTTGCGTAACCTGATCGGGAATCCGGTACTCAATCCTTTAGGATTGAATCTGGAGAAGGTAGAAGAGACCAATGTGAATCTGGTGCAGATCTATGAAGACAATGGCAGCGGATTTTCAGAAGAAAATTCTTTTATGTTAAATGAAAGAAAAGGTGCAATCAGGAAGACAGCCGGAAAAGGAAGGGAAAATATTACTTTTGAGCTGCATTTTTCGGAGGAAATCAAGGCGGTGCGCATCGATCCCGATCATGGGCCCTGTCTGGTTACAGTGGAAACCGCCCTTTGGAACGGACAGAAGCTTCCGCTTCATGGCTGGGGTAAATTTTCCACGAACGGGAAGATTATAAAAGACGGTGTCATGGCATTTGCGAAAGAAGATCCGAACTTTACATTTTACTTTAAACATATACCGGTTGGAGAAGATAATGTACTAGAGATATCTATGAATGTAGCGGCATTACCGGAAAGCATTGTTGGCAGACTGGTGTGAGATTTAAGAAAGGCGGACAGAATTTGGAGAGATGTGATTACACAGGTTACTATAAGCAGGCATATCTGATAGAAAAGAGCCGAAATATACAGTTAGCTTCACAGGCTGCTTCAGAAGAACAGGCTGTTATTCAATTACGAGAAAAATATGAGCGCATTGCGGGAAATCCCGTAGTGCGTCTTTTACATAATATAAAAAGGATTCCGTCTAAATTAAACCAAGGAAGGGGCGGCCATGTCAGGGATACTGTGTGCGCTGAAAATTCTGTCAGCGTAAAGCAGTATGAAAGAAATGTACTATATCAGAAGTATCCTTATCAGTATTGGATTAACGAACAGGAAGGCGCCATACAGACGAAACAGACTGTGGATGAAATCCGGGAAAATATGATGGCAAAATGCAGCATCATAGAAAGTGAGAGCCGGACAGAAGTTGTTATTATGGAAGAATGTAAAGAAAGTTTTTCTTTAAAACAAACAGAAAAACCCTATATTTTATTTGTATCGGGAAAGGGCAGGCTGAGCGACAATGCGTTAAGCCGAATCGATCACTTTTTTGATAAGAATTTACAGTCGGTTATGGTTTATGCGGCAGAGGATGAGATCAGAAAAAATGCGGAGCGGGACGCGGTAAGGGAAAATCCGTGGTTTAAGCCCTCCTTTTCGCCGGAAACTCTGCTTTCCTTCTTTTACTTCGGAAATGTATTTGCGGTCAGAAGGGAGACGTTTCAAAATATTACATGGCTGCAGGGGGAGGACTGGCAGGAGAATGTCTATGATTTTGTACTGAAAGCCCAGGAGAGTCTGAGAGGAGAGGAAAAGGAACGAATTGCCGTACTGGATGAAGTACTGTTCCATAAAGAAGCACAGAAAGATGAAAATAAAAAAACGTATGATATTTATAAGGAATCTGTAAGCGGAATTTGGGGATATGAGAAGAAGTTTGAAAAAATAAAGAAAGACTGCCTGATGCGCCGGGGATATAAAGGAAAATTAGAAGAGGGCAATGTTCCAGGTATATACGGGGTGTGTTATGAAACGCAGAAAAGAGTGTCTGTTATCATTTTGTCGAAGGATCATCCTGAAGTTTTGGAAAAGTGTATCAAGTCCATCCGGGAGAAAACGGATTATCCCGATTATGAAATCATTGTAGTGGATAACGGGAGTTATGAAACAAATCGCATAAAATCAGAGGAACTCAGCAGAAAATATGATTTTCGCTATCTATGTGAACCAATGGATTTTAACTTTTCTGCCATGTGTAACTTGGGTGCAAAAGCTGCAAGCGGAGAATACCTACTGTTATTAAATGATGATGTAGAAGTAATAGAGAGCGGCTATATGAAAAGAATGGCGGGACAGGCTTCTGTTTCCGGCGTTGGAGCAGTGGGAGCAAAACTCTGGTATCCTGACGGACTTCTGATACAACATGCAGGAATTACCAATCTTTCCATTGGACCTGCCCATAAACTGGTTTCCTTTCCTGATGACAAAATGTATTATGACGGAAGAAATTATTTTACCTTTGATCTGCTTGCGGTAACAGGCGCCTGCATGATGATAAGAAAAGAGATTTATGATAAGCTTGGGGGAATGGACGAGACGATGCCGATTGCTTATAATGATGTAGAGTTTTGTTTCAGACTTCATAAAAAAGGTTATCGAAATGTGCTGCGAAATGATGCGGTACTGCTCCATCATGAGTCCTTAAGCAGAGGGCTGGATGAAAAAGACAAGGAGAAAGCCGGGAGGCTTTTGAAAGAAAGAAAAAGACTTTATCGGAAGTATCCTGATTATGAGGGGACGGACCCCTATTATAGTCCGTGGCTGATTCAAAATGCGCCGGAGTACCGGTGCAGTCCTTCTTTTGAATATCAAAAGGATGAGATAAAAAAACCTTTGACAGAAAGAAGTTTGAAAAAGAATGCCAAAATGCTGCGGGAAAAACAGTTGGAAATTCACATAGACCAGGTGTGTATGCTGGAGGAAGGGGAAGATACGGCGGCAGTCTCTATGCTGAAAAAGCCGGACAGCGTCATAATAAAGATCACAGGCTGGTCGGTGTTAAGAGGGGCGGATAACTGTCACTATAAGCGAAGCCTGATTCTGGAAGAAACAGAAGGAAGAAAAATATATACAACGGAGATCATGCCCTGCCTGCGGGAAGATGTGGAAAAATTATATGAAGATATGGGGAAAATTGATGTAGGAAAAGGAGTTTGGAAAGAAAAGCGGATTGCGCTTTCAGGCATGGTGGCAAGATTTGAGCTTAAGGCGCTGCAGGGAAATTCCTACAGGATCGGAGTGCTTTATGAAGACATGCTGACGGATCAGATGTACTATCGGATGCTGGAAGAAAGAATAGAAATATAAGGATGAATGTAATATGGGTGAGGACAGACAGGTAGAAAATACGGAATTAGAGTATTATAAAAGAGCTTATGAAGAAGAGAAGAAAAAAAGCCGGATGCTTGCGGGAAAACTGGCGGATTCCCTGGAAGAAGAAAAACGGCTGAACGAACAGATAGCGCGGATCAAAGGCGGAACACTCTGGAAGCTTTCCAAGCCGGCAAGGGTGGTAATTCATTTCCTTTTGAGGACAAAAGAACGAATTGCGCGTTACGGAAGTCCCCGGGGATTTGCCAGGAAATTAAGAAGCAAAGGAATTGAAAGAAGAGCAAGGCTGCAGCACGGAACGGCAGGTTTTCCTGATGCGGCAGGAAGGAAAGCGGAGTCGGAAACGCATTTTTCCAAAGATATCAAATTCAGTATTCTCGTGCCGCTTTATAATACGCCGAAGAAGTTTCTGAAAGATATGGTGGAATCCGTACAAAACCAGACTTATGGAAACTGGGAACTCTGTCTTGCAGACGGCTCGGATCAGGAACATGCATATGTGGAGCAGATGTGTCTCGCTTATGCGAAAAAGGACGGCAGGATCAAATATAAAAAATTAGAAAGAAACGAGAAGATTTCAGGAAATACAAACAGATGTTATGAAATGTCGACAGGGGATTTCATCGGACTCTTTGACCATGATGATGTGCTGCATCCCAGTGTGCTGTATGAATATATGAAGGCAATCTGTGAAAAGAATGCAGATTATATTTACTGTGATGAGGCCACCTTTAAGGGGAACAATATCGACCATATGATAACCCTGCATTTTAAGCCTGATTTTTCTTTGGACAATTTAAGAGCCAATAACTATATCTGCCATTTCAGTGTTTTTGACCGAAAACTGTTAGAAGGCATGGAGCTTTTCCGGGTACAATATGACGGAAGTCAGGATCATGATATGATTTTAAGACTGACCGCTAAAGCAAAGAATGTGGTACATGTGCCTAAATTGCTCTATTATTGGCGGTCCCATAAAGGAAGCGTGGCATCGGACATCGGTGCGAAAAGTTATGCCATTGATGCGGCGAAAGGCGCAATTGGCGAGCATCTGAGAACGTGCGGGTTTGAAAATTTTGAAATCAGCAGTACCAAGGCATGCGAGACGATCTTCAGAATTAAATACCAACTGTTATCAGATCCAAAGATTTCCATATTAATACCCAATAAAGATCATGTTTCAGATTTAAAAAGGTGTGTTTCTTCTATATTAGAGAAGTCCACTTATGATAATTATGAGATTATTATTATTGAAAATAACAGTACTGAGCCGGAAACCTTTTCCTGCTATGAGGAATTAAAACAGCATAAGGAAATACGAATAGAAAAGTACGAGGGCGAATTTAACTACTCTAAGATCAATAACTTTGGCGCGAAGAAAGCGAACGGAGAATATCTGTTGTTATTAAATAATGACACGGAGGTCATTACGATTAATTGGATGGAAGAACTGTTGATGTTTGCGCAGAGGCAGGATGTAGGAGCAGTGGGCGCCAAACTTTATTATGCAGATCAGACAATACAGCATGCGGGTATTGTGATTGGACTCGGTGCACACCGGACCGCAGGGCATACGCATTACAGGGTGGATAAAAATAATTTTGGCTACATGGGACGGCTTTTTTATGCGCAGGATGTTTCCGCGGTGACAGGGGCGTGCCTGCTTGTAAGAAAAAGTCTTTATGAAGAACTTGGCGGGTTAGAGGAAGAGTTTGCAGTGGCATTGAATGATGTGGATTTTTGCCTGCGGTTAAGAAAACGCGGGTTATTAAATATTTTTACTCCTTTTGCGGAGCTTTATCATTATGAGTCGGCATCCAGAGGCGATGATCTGAGCGGGGAAAGCGCGAAACGTTATGATAAAGAATCGGAACGTTTCAGGGAGAAATGGAAGACGGAACTGGAAGCGGGCGATCCTTATTATAATCCTAACTTTTCGCTGGACTATAGTGACTATACGTTAAAATTGTAGAGAAAAAGACGAAGTGGATCTTTTAAGATACGCCTCGTCCTTTTTGTTATATCTGCAGATTCCCTTCCATTCCTTCAAAAACAATCCGCTTCTTTTCCCCGTTTTTCAATAAAATCGTAACGGGGCCATATCCGCCGCGCTTTTCAGGATCTGTATAAATAACATCTGCAATTGGGAACAGTTCCTCTTCCGTAAAGTCTTCCAGCGATTCTTTGGTTATCACCTGTGAAATCAGGAGAAAGGGTTCATAGCCGTAAAGTTTATGTCTTTCGGTTTTTGCATATACTACAACAGATTTTTCGGAATCGGGGTTTGTATTTGTACTATACAGTATTTCTATTGTATCCCACCCGTCATAAATTGTCATGGCGAGCTGCTTTTCCTGTCCAATATGGTCATGTCCCTTTAAAATGACGGTTTTGGCAGCGTCCTTTTCTTTTTGTATGATTTCGGTGCCGTTATCGGGAAAACCATAAGCGCCCAGAGTAAGCGTAATGGGACTGCGGTAAAGGCGCAGTTTATCTGCGCGTAAAATACCATATTCCACAGGAAAGTCGGCAAGATTGAGTGTCTGCATCCAATGAGTCTCTTTTGTAAGGGCATAATCAAAAAACTGCCTGCGGTAAAGGACGCCTTCCTTTGCGCCATGCCATAAAGTAACATTACACTTTTCGATGTTCCCTCTGGTGATATCTTTTAACACATACTGCATGGATTCCACTTCTTTGGAAGGAGCGGATTCCCAGGGGTATTTACTGTTATAGCTTAGCTTGGAATAGTTCCACATTCCATGCTCGTCTCCACAGTTTTTCACCACTTTTCCGGTACGCAGAACGGTTTCTCCGTTCGCGTTATGGTTGGTAAAGCAGAGTGCAGGACCGTTAAGAATCGTTTCTTTCACTTCCTTTTCTTCTAAGCTTTTCCAGCTTCCATTATTTTCCTTTTCCGTCCAGAAGGGATGGTCTGCAGGAAGATGGAGACAGAGAAAAGCCTTACCCAGCCAGAATACAGACTCCGCACAGGAGTATCCCTGCACAAGCGGCGTGAATTGTCCGTAAAATCCCATTGTGGGAATCCCATTTTTTAAAAAATCATCTCTGGTCATAAATTGCAGCAGAGAACCGGAAGCAATTCTTCTGGAAAGCCCCGGATCTGCCAAAGGATGTTTTAGAAGGAAATTGCCGTCAAAAGGACTGGTGGCGGCATTGCGGTAAACATTGCTTCGTCCCCACATATTGGTATGTCCGTCCCGGTCAAAAAAGTCTCCGTAAGTTTCCATCAGTTTGTTGGAATTGTGCTCAAACATTTCCGCTATGTATGGTTCGTGTTCATAGCCGTACCATTCATTCCAGATTGGCGCATATACGTTGAACGCCCAGCAGGAATAATAATCAAAAGAATGCCCGTCGCGATACCAGCCGTCGCCGGCATAGTAATTTAAAATTGCCTGCGCATGTTCCCGCATGATATCCGTATCTACAGGGTAACCCTCTTTTTGTAAAAAAGCCATAACCAGCATATTAAAAAGCCGCCAGTTTTGCGGGACGGTGGAAGCGTGGGCGTAGCTTAACAAAAATTCTGCTACGATATTCTGCTCTTCTTTCGTATAAGTATCCCATATTTCTTCACGGCAGTTTTTCAGGCAGATTACAAAGGCGCAGGTTTCTACAGTCTGCTGAAAAGTACGGAAAGGATCTGCATGATCCGTCAGTTCCTGCAGATCTTCATAATATCCCACGAAATTCGGATGACCCTTTGTACAGGCGAAAAGAACCTGTTTTCTGTAATATTCTCTGATTGTGTATCCGCAGATCTGCATATCGGGTTCTATATGAATCAAAGGCGCCGCTACTAAAAAGGAACGGGCAAGACCTTCAAATTTTTGTGCCATTTCTTCTAATTGCAGCGGCTTTCCTGTGGCATTTTTGTGCGGATAGGTTACTTCTGTTTCAGTTCTTGGCATCACGACAGGCATGTCCGGGTTCTGGATATGGGAAAAAATGCCGCTTAACAGGTATTTTCCGGCTTCTATCCAGCTGTCTCTTGTCAGTCCGGTGTAAGGGCTCAGATCATAGTTTAAGTTCTTGGGTTCAAAAATCATAATGTCCTCCTTGTTTTGCTATATTTTATATAGAATTTATGTATACAGCACTTATGCCGGAAAGCATAAGCGCCGCAGGTTTTCTAATGTTTTTTCCGCCAGCGTCTTTTGTATTTTCTGATGCGGAGCGTTTTTCTGAAGACAGCAGGAAGATAGAAATACAAATACAGGATTCTGTCTACCGACAGACAGAAAGGTCTGGTCACATAACAGTAAACGCGGCACCAAAAGCGGTTGAGGCACTGGGCAAGCCGGATTCGCAGCCTGTGGAAAAAACCGCAGGGAGACTTGCATCTGCCAAAATGAAAGCTGACTGTCTGAGCGCAGACACAGATATCCTCAGGATCATAACCGGCATTCATAAGCCCGGCAGCAAAAGCTCTTGCCATTTCCCGGTTGGGAAAGGCCACGCAGGCATGCAGACATAAATCAGCAGGAGAAGAAAAGCATCCTGTTTTAAAAGCGGTCAGCCACCAGTGTCTTGCACATAGTTTGGCGATGGTCTGCTCTTTTCTGTAAAAGGTAAAGGACAGCTTCGGCATATCTTCCTTAGATACGCACTGGAATAAAGTGTGTTTGTATTCTTTCTCTTCCAGAATCCGGTCGGCATAGTAGACGCCGATCTCACATCCGGTATTAATTCCGTACTGGCCTTTCCAAAATTCAATCATCCATGTGCGGTTCTGATAATCAAAATAGACAGGAAGGGAATCAAAGACCATGTTCAGGCGGGAAGCGGCTTTGTCGTAGAGCGCGCAATATCCCAGATCCCGTTGCCACGCATCTATGCGGGAAGTAAAAATATCCTGCGAGGGCACATAAGCATAGCCAAAAGGAGAGAGCAGTTCGTCTAACAGTTCACACTTCTCGTTCATGCACATCGCGCATACTTTGCGGATGATCTTTTTCCTTCGCCAGTGGTTTATGCAGAAAAAGAAAAGGAGAATGAGAAAAAGAATGCCAAAAAACAAATACATAAACAAAATTCCTTCTTTTTATTGTTTATTATATTTTATGAAAAATGTCGAAAAATGTGAGCTTTTGCATCCTGTCGTATTTTCTTCCGGTTTATGTAATATGCAGTTTTATTTGGGCATCTGTGGCGCAAAGTAATATCCGGTATATTTCATGTTCCCATGCAGTCCTCAGTCTGGCGTCGGTAACAGGAATTTCTTCTATTTGAAGCAGTTTGGCATTTTCGGCGTCAAGCGCTCCAAGATCTCCTATTTTAAGCCGTACATGATTTTCTTCCCGGACAGGAGAAGCGGACACTGGTTTTTCATAGGTCATAAGGCTTAAGATTACTGTGTTCTCTGCTTCTGTTTTTTCGGAAGAAGAACCCGCATACAAAAAAGCAAAGCAGTCATGAATGAGGATTTCACTGCCTTTGATCAGACAAGCCTTCCTTTTATAAAAGCAAAGTCCCGCTTCTTTTGGGTATGCGTCGGCAATATCCATGCAGATTTCGCTTAATTCCTCTCCGATCCGGTGTGTTATGTTTTTGGCACGGTATGCTGCTCCGTCTTTTTGCATAAAGCCGTTTACAGTCGGAAGATTGTGGTAGGCAGACTGCATTGTCCATATCTCGTAACGGCTGGCGGAAAAGGTTTTTTTCGTATAGCTTTCCACCCCTATGTCAATGAAAAGCGGCCTGTTGTTCTTGTATACCGTAAAGCTTCCCGTATCATTGTGATTGTGACTGTCGGCGTTATCTCCCGCTTTTACGGCAAGACATAAAGAGGAGTCTCTTACCAGGAACAACCCTACGCTTTGATAATAGATATCTGGGTGCTTCAGGTTTTCCGGACAGTCATCGGAATATTGCATAATACGCGCTGCCGTAAAACCGCTTTGCAGACGATAATACAGGTTGTTTTCCTTTGGCAAAAGCAGAGAGTCCATCCCTCCCTCACAAAAATCCCTGGCGGCAAAACGCATCATTTCTTCATTGCGTATCCGCTCAGCAAATAAAAATTCCCGTACGCCGCTTCTTCCTGCAACCGGAGAGCAGTCCGCAAAGTTTACATAATATTTCCCACCGATATGTACATTCAGGATATAAGAAGCAATATTTCGTATTTTGGGCTCCTGATAAAGGGAGGCAAAACTTCCGTTTGTGACACCGTTTAATATTTCCATTACAAGGAACAGACACAGCCCGGCATGGCGGTAATACTGGGCGCCTTCGTCACAGCATCCGTCCTCGCCATATTCTGCAAGAAAATAATCCGTACTTTGACAGGCTTTCAGAAAAACCTGTTTTTGCAGATCCGTATCTGTCGTCGTTAAAAAGACGGAGAGGAGAACATTCTGGGTACACCAGATCGTCCAGTTATTCATCGGTTCCGTGCCGTTTCCCATCCACCAGAAATGCGCGTGGATATAAGGGGTAAAAATGCGATCATCGAGTTCGTGCAGAATTCGTTTTGTGATAAAAGGACTGACCGCATCCAGCCTTTCTTTTAAAAGATAGTAAACGGTGCCTAAAACAGCGCCGGTTTCACAGGCAAACAGATCCAAAACAGGCGCTGTACTGTCCGGAAGCAGCAGCTGCGGCTCGTCCCGCTTATAGGAATTATGGGGTGGTAACTGCCAGGCGCTTTCTTCACACAGAGAGAAAATGCCGTTGATAATGTCATCCATAAACCTCCCCTGATCCTCTATGCATTCTGCAAGAACAAGCGCGTTTAAAGCATGTCTTTTGTGAAAAAACTTATCTTCGTAGCGCGTCCGGTTTCCCGTGCGCATAAAGTCCATAAAATCCACAGCGGACATACTGGGAAAATCAAAGTTTAAAAAGCTTTCCCCTAAACGCAGGGAAGCATTTCTAAAATCCTCTGAGAGCCCTTTCCATGCTTCTCTGTCCGAGATGGAAGCGTATGGCAGAAAAGGAGATAAAGTGTGGTTGTAATTACTTGCAATTTCAAAAAACATAACAACCTCCTGACTGAAATACATTTGTGAATTCTTATTCATACAGTCTCTTGGCGAGACCCCGGTTACTTTTTTAAATACACGGCTGAAATAAAAAGCGCTTTCAAATCCTAAAGTATCGGAGATTTCATAAATTTTATAATCTCCGTCAGCCATCATTTCTTTTGCGGTTTCCACTTTACTCTGATTGATGTAATCGGTAAAACCAATATCATTATATTTGGAAAACAGTACGCTTAAGTAATTGGGACTGATATTAAAAACTTCGGCTGCTTTATTTAAAGTGAGTTTTTCGCCAATATGTTCGGAAATATATTTTTTTACATTAACGACAATATGATTTTTATAATCTTTATTATAAGTGGAAAAACTCTCGCACAGCCCGTCGCGCAGGATTCCCATCCATTCGAGAATCTGTTCCACATTGGTCAGTTCATATAAAGAACGATATCCGCCTCTTCTTCCTTCAAATATGCGAGAGACAATCTGTTCTCCGTCGTTTAAAAGAGAAAGGGAAAGATACAGGATATTTCCGGCGGCGTCCAGCGCCTGTACATAATGCGCAGGTTCGCTTTCAAACAATTCCATAATGGAGCTAAAAATATCGAAGAGCGCCTTTTCATCATATTCTGCATAGGCTTTTCGGATATCTTCTTTAAAAAGGGAAAGGTTAAAAACATTTTTAAGCGGTTCATTTTCCGGTACATCCTCGAAAAACAAAATGGGTTTTTCACAGGATATCTGTGAAAAAATCTGTTTGGCGTCCTGATAGGAGGAAGCGGCCTGCAGCGGTTCGTTAACGGTAGAGCCGACAGAGGCACAGACTGTTACGCTATAGTAATTAAACAGTATGGAAGAGACCTGTTCTAATGCTCTTTTAATGACATTTTTATGATCGGCATTTTTCTCTCCGTCTAAAAAAAACAAAATACAAAAATGTCTGGTATCCAATGACAATACATGACAGGGTACATATTTGGAGATCAGTTCGTCCGTCATCTGCAGGCTGTTCGTATAAAGTGCGATCTGCTGCCCGGCGGTCATGTCGGAGAGTTTGGCACTGTGGATTTCCACATAGGAGCAGGCAAAAGTATCATAACTCAAACTTCCCACATTAAAAATGGGATTTGCTCCTTGAAAAATCAATAC